>NZ_JBIATQ010000002.1:0-680687 GCF_042891955.1 Streptomyces sp. NPDC001843
TAACTCACCCCGGAGCCGTTCCACCTCCCCCAACCTCATACCAGGACAATGCCCACCACCAGCCGAGATCACCCAACGTAACGAAGCACTACTAGGGCCTGTCCGATGGGTCATGCGACTTGGTGGGTTGCGGCCCGAGGTGCGCCAGGGGCGTGAAGATTCGGGTGCTGTAGGTCGCGGCTGCGGACGCCTTAACCCGGGTTGCAGGTCAGTCCTTCGCTGCAGGCTCAGCCTCCGGCAGCGCCGGATGGTCGGTCGGATAGAGCCCGGCCGCGAAGCCGTACACCACATCGCCGCCGCGCGGGAGTTGTGTGTAGTCGTTGGCGAGTTCCAGGACCCGCGCCCAAAATTCGCGGGCCTGCTCCCGCGGGATCCGTACGTGCCGCACAATCGAGGAGAGTTGATCTGCCTGATGTGCGGGGGCCGACTCGGCGGCGGCCGTGGCGAGATCGTTGTTGCAGTACGGCGTGGCGTCCCCGTCGGTCGGACTGATCGTGCCGATGCGGAAGATGCGCGCGGTGCGGCCGTAGTAGCGCTCTTCGATGGCTCGCACCCGGCGGGTCCGCACGACCTTCAGCAGCTGGGCATCCGCCAGGGCGCTCACGTGGTGCGCAACCGTGCTCTTGGGGCGGCCGAGTGCGGCGGCCAGTTCGCTCACGGTCGCGGCGCGTTCGAGGAGCAGCTCGAGGATGGCGTTGCGCAGCGGGTTAGCCAGTGCGCGCAGCTGGTCCGGGGCTGTCACATCTGTGACGTCGGCAAGGTCGTAGTCGGGGAGGCGGGTATTGTTCGACACCTCTCGATTATTCTAAAGTTCCGGATCATTCGCTACCCACAAAGGGGTCGGGCATGACAGAGGTCGTACTGTTCCATCACTCGCAGGGGCTGACCTCCGGAGTCGCTGCTTTCGCCGATGAACTCCGCGCGGCCGGCCACACCGTCCACACGCCCGATCTCTTCGAAGGGCGAACGTTCGACTCCCTTGAGGTGGGCATGGGCTACGTGGAGCAGGTCGGATTCGGCGAGATCACCGAGCGCGGTGTCCGCGCGGCCGACCAGCTGCCGCGGGATGCCGTTTACGCTGGCTTCTCACTGGGTGTACTTCCGGCCCAGAAGCTGGCGCAGACGCAGGCGGGCGCGCGGGGCGCGCTCCTGTTCCACGCCTGCATCCCGGTGTCGGAGTTCAGTGCGGTATGGCCTGCCCGTGTGCCGGTGCAGGTACATGCCAAGGAAGCTGATCCGTTGTTCACCGAGGACATCGACGCTGCTCGCGCGCTCGTCTCCGACTGCGCTGACGCGGAGATGTTCCTGTATCCCGGAGACCAGCACCTGTTCGCGGACAATTCGCTGCCGTCCTACGACCCGGACGCTGCCAAGCTCCTGACCCAGCGGGCGATTGAGTTCCTCGGCTCGCGCTAGGTCATTGGCGGGTCATGCGCGAAGCCAGAGGCACAGGGCTGCGACGGTCACGGTGCCGTAATAGACGTATGCCCTCTTGTCGAATCGCATGGCCACTGCCCGGTTGACCTTCAATCGGTTGATCAGCCGCTCGATCTCGTTCCTGCGGACATAGCGTGCCGCATTGAAGCCGGTGGGCCTGCCGCCGTTACTCCCACGGCGTAGGCGGTGGGCCTGCTGGTCTCGGCGTTCGGGGATGGTGTGCTTGATGTGACGACGCCGCAGGTAACGGCGGTTGCGGCGTGATGAGTACGCTTTGTCGCCGCTGAGATGGTCGGGCCGGGTGCGTGGATGGCCGCCGTCCGGCCGGGGCACACGAATGCGCTCGAGAACCGGGATCATCTGGGGGACATCACCCCACTGACCGGGGGTTACCAGCATGGCCAGAGGCCGCAGACCACCCTCACCTGCCAAGTGAATCTTCGTTGTCAGGCCGCCGCGCGAACGGCCCAGCGCCTCATCGGGGCGGTGCTGAGCGGGCGGGGTGCGCTTGCCCGGTTTCCGCGGTGTCTGTTTGCGTGCGCGGGCGGCGTGCTGATGAGCACGGCACACAGTGGAGTCCACACTCACCATGGACCAGTCGATCCGACCATCAGCGTCGGCGTCGGCCTGGGCGGCCCGGAAGATTTTCTCCCAAGTGCCGTCCGCGGGCCAGTCCCTCCAAGGGATGCCGGTCCGTATGCGGAAGAAGATCCCATTGATGACCTGCCTGTGTTCCTTCCACCGGCCGCCTCGACCGGTGTTCTTCGGCAAGTGCGGCTCTAGCTGGGCCCATTCAGAGTCGGTCAGATCACCCCGCTCCACATAGCGTTGAACGATCGGCAGTCCAGCTCGTCACTGACCCATCGGACAGGCCTTAGCCGTATGACGGTCCTGGTCGTCAGCCCGGGCCCGAGCGACAGGCGTGGCGGGCGATAGCAGCGTGCAGTTCGCCCGTGATCGGATCGGGCAGGGCGGCGCCGAGTCCGTGCTGGATGAGTTTTTCGGCGATCACAGACAGTTTGATGTTGGTGTGCTGGGAGATCTCCCGCAGCACCGGGATGATCCGCGCTCGGTGGAGTGGCGCGGGGGCCAGCCCCATCAGTGGAGCGCCGCGTGACGACAGCTCCGAAGCGCCGTCGGGAGGTGAGGGCGCTGGCCGGGCGGGCAGGGCCCTCGAGCGCGCTTGCCGGGGGGCGGATTGTGCATGTGTCGCCCTTCGCAACGACCCGGCCGTCGGCAGGACACGCCGACTAAGTTCCGGGCGCTCGATATGAGGGGACCTTGGTCGAGTGCTCGGGTCGGAGAACGGCGGTGTTCAGTTCCGGGGTCGAGCGCGCTGGTGGGGGAGCAGCGGCCCCGTCTGGGCCGGTACGGCTGCCAGCAGCGTGTTACTGCATCTGAACTTGTTGGGGTCCCACAATCACCGGACTGACCGTCTCAGTCGATGCTGTCCCCGAAGCGAATTGGCTCGGGAGACAGCAGGGACTGCGGACGCCCTGCAGTCGATCCGACACGACGGCAGGCTCCGCCATCGGCGACAGCATCGGTTCGCCGCCCATGACGCCCTGTCAGGAAAGTCAGCATTGGGTCAGCATTCGTCCGGCCAAAGCTGCCCACACATGCCCACACGTCGGAGACGCGGACAGACCCGGTAACGTCCGTGCCGCGGTATCCGAAGGGGCTTCGGGAGCCAACCCTCGGCGTTGAGAGGTAGCAGGGAAGACGGCTCGAACATCTCGGCTGCAAGCCTGCATTTTCCCAGGTCAGCGCACTCTTCCCCGTGGTTTCAGGGGTACTGCCGGCAGTGTCGGCGCCGGCAACGGAGCCCCGTCGTAGCCCTTGACCTCCCCGAAACGTGTCCCTTTCATCCAGTCCTCTCGGGCCTGTACGATCTCATCTTGAGACCGGGAGATGAAGTTCCACCACATGATGATCTCCTCGGCGAACGGCTCACCGCCCAGGAGCATGAGCCCGGCGTCCGACTCGGCCCGCAGCGGCAGTTCGGTGCGTCCGCAGCCGAGGTAGAGCATCGAGCCGGGCAGTACGGGAACCCCGTCGACGTGCACCTCGCCGGACATCGCGAGGACTCCGTACTCGAAGTCGGGTTCCAGGGGCAGCCGGAGGTCTGCGCCCCGGGTGAGGGCCAGGTCGGCGCCGACGATCGGCGTGAACGCGGTGCCGGGGGAGGCCGAACCGTCCAGGTCGCCGAGGAGGACGGTCGCGGTCAGACCCGGTGCGGTCACCGTGGGCAGTGCCGGATGGTGCTCGAACATGGGCTCGGTGTGGCGGTGGGTGTCGGGCAGTGCGACCCAGAGCTGGGCGCCGTGCAGGAAGCGGGCGTGCGACCTCGGGCTCTCCTCGGAGTGGCTGATCGCCCGGCCCGAGGTCATCAGCCCCAGCTCCTTCGGCCTGATGGTCTGCAGACTGCCGGTCGAGTCGCGGTGCAGCACCTCGCCCTCGTGCAGCCAGCTGACCGTCTGCAGTCCCATGTGGGGGTGTGGCGGCACCTGCATGCCGGGTTCGTCGGCGATGTCGTCCGGGCCGTAGTGGTCGACGAACGCCCAGGCTCCGATCATGCGCCGGCCCAGGTTCGGCAGCAGCCGGCGTACCTCGGTCGACTCGCCGAGCCTGACATTGCGGGGGCTCAGCAGCTCGCGGACGGGCTCGGCGACGACGAATCCGCGGCCACCGCACACGCTCGGTACGGGCGCGCGGTCAAGGTTGCTCATGACCGCCAACCTAGCGGTCGGCGGACCCCCGTGCCGAGTGGTCAGCCGGTCGTGGTGAATCCGTCGCGGACGGTGTCGAGTACGGGACGGAAGGTGTCCCACCGGGCGTCGGGGGCCGAGAGGTAGAGGTCGTACTCCCGGCCGCCCTCCCGGCCGTAGCCCAGGTCGGCGGCGCGGAAGAGGCGGGCACGGCCTTGGAAGGTGAATTCCCAGATCGCGGCCGGCTGCCCCCGGAACGTGGTCCGCTGCATGCGCAGCCTGCGGTACGTCGGGTAGTTGACCTTGGTGTTGGTCTCGATGTCCGCGAAGTGGGCCATGGGGCTCTCTCCGGCGGGCTCGACCATGCCGATGGTGATCCCGGCCAGACCGGTGGGGTCGGCGTAGGTGACCTCGTCGCCGGCGCCGGCACGGGCCTTCCATCTGTCGGGGACGGGGAAGGAGACGCCGAGCCGCCGGTCGTGGACCAGGTGGTAGCCCGTGGGCACGGGGGAGGGGGTGGCACTCGTGGTCGCGGTGGCCGGGGTGCTCGCTCCGTGGTGCCCGGTGGCGTACAACAGCGCGGTGACGGCCGCGGTGGCGAGGACCGCCGCCGTGGCCCCGAGGACGAGGCGCGCCCGGCCGACCCGCCGCCTGCGGCGGCCGTGGCTTCGCGGCCGTGACGGGTCGGCCTCCGGCCGGCCGGGAGGCAGCCCACCCCTCGTGCCGTCCGACAAGGCGGCTGTCAGGGCTTCCCGGGTCTGCTCCGCCGAGGGGCGCCCGCCGGGGTCCTTCGTCAGCAGGGCCTCGATGACCGGCTGCAGCCGGCCGGCCTGCCGCATCGGCTCGTGCGGGGCGGCGGTGATGGCGTACGCGGTCTCCATCGCGGTCTCCCGGCGGAACGGCGGCCGACCCTCCACCGCCTGGAACAGCGTCACACCCAGCGACCACAGGTCGGAGGCCGGTCCGGACCGGTGTCCGCGGATCCGCTCCGGTGCCATGTAGTCGATCGAGCCGACCATCTCACCGGTCCGGGTCAGGGTCGAGGATCCGTCCGTCAGCGCGATCCCGAAGTCCGTGAGTACCACCCGGTCGCCGGTGCCGAGGAGAACGTTGCCGGGCTTGACGTCGCGGTGCAGGACGCCGGCGGTGTGGGCGGCGGCCAGGGCGGCGGTCATGCCCAGGCCGATCCTGGCGACCTCCTCGTACGGGAGGGCCGCGCCGTCCTTCAAAAGATCGCCGAGCGTGGGGGCCGGGACGTACTCCATGACGATGCAGGGCCGCCCGCCGTCGTCGACCACGTCATGGACGACGATCACATTGGGGTGGACCACACGGGCGGCGCTGCGGGCCTCGCGGCGGGTGCGCTCGTACCGGGTGGCGAGCTCGTCGTCCGACAGGTGCGGCGGGGCGTGCAGCTGCTTGAGCGCGACCTCACGGGCGAGCACCTCGTCCTCGGCCCGCCACACCGTTCCCATGCCGCCCCGGCCGATCCGCTCGGTGAGCCGGTAGCGTCCGGCAAGGAGCCGCCCCTCGTCCGACACCGCCCTGTCCTCCGTCTGGTGTGCCCCCTTCGTCATCCCGCGTCACCTTAGCCGCCGGTATGCGGCCGACTGCCCCGAGTGTGCGCGGGTTCACGCGGGGCGGGGTTCCCGGGCCTGCCGACATCAGGCGCGGGAACCCCGGTGCGGGGACGGCGTCAGCGCGCCGTCAGCTTCCACAGGTGGTCGGCGGTGCCGTTGTCGGTCCACTGCAGGACCTGGGCGCCGGAGGCGGTGCTCATCTGGTCCACGCCCAGCAGCAGGCCGCTGTTGTAGTTGGCGATCTTGTAGTAGCCGTCCCGGGCCGGTATGACCTGCCACAGATGGTCAGCGGTCCCGTTGTCACCCCAGATCAGGGCTGTGCCGCCGTCGGTCGTGCTCATCTGGTTGATGCCGAGCAGCAGACCGCTCTTCTGGTTGACGATCTTGTACAGGCCCGAGCCGGCGGCGACCAGGGTCCAGTTCTCGTCGGTGCCCGTGGTGGACGTGGCCTGCGCCACCGAGGTGCCCTGGGCGGTGCCCCCGTTCAGGGTGTCGAGGGCCAGACCGCTGTTCTTGTTGGTGATCTGGTAGCGGCCGGCGAGCGAGGTGTTCGTGCCGCTCGGGGTGATCACCAGGTGGTAGCCGTCGGAGGCGTTCATCGCCACCGGCACGGTGATCGAGCCGCCCGAGACGGTGTAGTCGGCGTCCGAGACGGTGATCGGGCCGGGGGAGGCGGTCGTACGGCCGGTGTTCGGGGTGTACTCCAGCTTGACGTGGACCGTGCTGCCGAAGGCCGGCAGCGACGAGAGTCCGTTGACGGTCACCGCGCAGGAGCCGGTGCAGCCGCCCGCGATGACGCTGATCTGGTTGCCGGAGCTGTTGCGGGACGCGATGCCGTCGATGCCCGTCTGAGCGGGTGGCGTGGTGGGGACCATGCTCCCCGACATGTCGCCGTACCACTTGTACATCCAGTACGAACCGTTCGGCGAGCCGCCGGTGTCGGTCAGGGTGTCGCCGAGGGTGCCGTAGTGGTTCCAGAAGGCCAGCTCGGCGTCGTGCACCCCGGCCCGCTCGAACTTGGCGACATAACCGATCAGGGCGCCGGGCACGCCCATCTCCGCGGGCTTGGCGTACTCCTCGATGGCGATCGGCCGGGGGCTGATACCCAGGCTCGACTCCAGCGCGCGGTACGCCGACACGTGCGCCGCGATGTCCTTGCTGCCCTGCAGCTCGTGCCAGGAGATGATCTCGGGGACGGTGCCGCTCGCCTTGGCGTCGGTGAGGAACGTGCTCATCCAGGACTGGTTCCAATAGGAGTGACTGGGCCCCTGTATGGGAGTCGTGGCGTCCTTGGCGCGGACCTCTTTGTACGTGCGCGTCCAACCCGCGTCGAAGGCGCCCGCATTGGCCGTGTCCCACGTCCAGTCAGGCTCGTTCCACAGCTCGTACGCGGCGATGTTCGTGGCGCCCGACGACCGCACGGACGCCACCTGCTTGTCGACCGCCGACAGCCAGTCGCTCCAACTCACCCACTTGTAAGGGAAGTTCGGGTACCAGTCCGGCATACGGACGACAACCTTGGCGCCCGCGCCTGCCGCCTTGGGCGCCACGACGAGCGCGTCACCGGCGGGCTTGGGTTCGCCGTTCGGCAGCTGGGAGCCACCCGGGGCCATCTGCACGAAGGTGTTCGGCTGCAACGGGGTGACCAGGCTGTCGGCGGGGGTCGAGGCGTCCGCCAGGCCGTAGAGGCTGCCCGTGGCGACATGGGTGACGGGGCGCAGGGTCCGGTCGGCGCTCACGATCAGGGTGGTGGAGGCGGTGGGCGACGCGTGTGCGGGGGCGGCGGTGGCGACACCGGCCGCGAGGACGGCCGTACCCAGCGCGGCCGTCAGACGTACGGATGGTCTTGTGCGGCTCATGACAGGGATTCTCCTCACGGAGAGAGGGGGATGGGAGAGGTGGATCAGTCCTTCACCGCGCCCGCGGTCACACCCGCGGCCACGTAGCGCTGGGCGAGGACCAGCAGGACCGCTGCGGGGACGGAGGCGACGACGGCGGTGGCCATGATCGCGTTCCACTCCTGGTTGTTGTTGCCGATGTACTTGTAGATGCCGAGGGTGATCGGCCGCATGTCGCCGCCGCCGTCGAGGGTGTTGGCGAAGACGAAGTCGGACCAGGCCCACAGGAACGTGAAGAGCGAGACGGTGACGAGGGCGTTGCGGCTCAGCGGCAGGACGACCGACCAGAAGGTGCGGAAGGTCCCGGCGCCGTCGATGAGCGCGGCGGCGGTCAGTTCACCGGGGATGCCCGACATGAACGCCGTGAAGATCATGACGCCGAACGGCACCGCGATGGTGGAGTCCGCGACGATCAGTCCCCACCAGGAGTTGAGCAGACCGAGGTCCAGGAAGGTGCCGTAGAAGCCCATCGCCATGACGATCCCGGGGATCATCTGCGCGATCAGCAGGGCGAGGCCCAGCACACCGCCGCCGCGCGGGCGGAGTTTCGCCAGCGAGTAACCGGCCGGCGCGGCGAGGACGAGAGTGAGGGCGACCGTGCCCAGACCGATGAGCAGGCTGGTGCCCAGATAGGGCAGCTGGTCGTCGAGGACGGCCTTGTAGCCCTCGAAGGTCGGGTGCAGCGGCAGCAGGTCGGGCGGGCTCTTGCGCATGTCCTGCTGGGGAGTGAGGGACACGTTCAGCATCCAGTACACCGGGAACAGCATCAGCGCGGTGAGCAGGAGACCGATGACGGTGTGGAGCCGGCCCCTCGCGAGGGACTTCACGCTTCCTGCCTCCTTTGGACGCGGACGTAGAGCAGACCGAAGACCAGGGCGATGAGGATGAGGATGTTGCCGACCGCCGCGCCCGGGCCGAACTTGGGCAGCAGCGTGCCGAAGCCGAGCTGGTACGACCAGGTCGCCAGGGTCGACGAGGCGTCGCCCGGGCCGCCCTTCGTCATGATCCAGATCAGGTCGAACACCTTGAGGGTGTACACGAGCCCGAGCAGCAGCGTGATCGCCGACACCGGACGGAGCAGCGGGAACGTGATCCGGCGGAACTGCTGCCAGGCGCTCGCCCCGTCGAGGGCCGCCGCCTCGTACAGCTCGGCCGGGATGTTCTGCAGCCCGCTGTAGAGGATGACCAGGTTGAACGGGATGCCGATCCAGATGTTCGCAACGATCACCGAGGTCAGCGCCCAGTCCGGCGAGGTGAGCCAGCCGACCGGGCTCACGCCGAAGAAGTGCAGGAAGTAGTTCACCACCCCCGACTCGCTGTTGAACATCCACGACCAGGTCGACGCCGACACGATCAGCGGCAGCAGCCAGGGGATCAGGAACAGCGCCCTGAGGACCGCCGACAGCCGGAAGCGCCGGTTGAAGAACACCGCGAGCGCCAGCCCGATGACGTACTGGAAGGCGATCGACACGAAGGTGAAGACCATGGTGTGCCGCATCGCCGGCCCGAACGTCGGGTCGTCCAGGACCTTTCGGAAGTTGTCCCAGCCGGAGAACGGCGCGTCGCCCGTGACGAACGAGCGGACGGTGTAGTCGCGCAGGCTCAGATCGAGGTTGCGGTAGAGGGGGTAGACGTAGAAGGCGGCGAGATAGGCGAGCAGTGGGGCGACGAAGGCGAGCGCGGTCAGCCTGCTCCTGCGCCGCTGACGCCGGCGCAGGAGCGGGGTGTCTCCGCCACTCGTCCTCGCCACGGCCGGCGCCCGGCGCGGGCGGTCGACTCGGGCGATGGTCATGTCGGCCTCAGCCCTTCCCGGCGCTCGCCTGGGCCGTGTCCAGCGCGGACTTGGGACTCTTGCTGCCGGACAGGGCCGACTGGACGGCGGTCCACATCGGCTGCGAGATGGTGGGGTACTTGGAGCCGAGGCCGCCGCTGGTGCGGCCACGGGCGGCCGCCACGGCGGACACCCACGGCTTGAGCTCGGGGTTCTGCTTCACCTGTTCCGCCTGGACCGTCGACGTGGGTGCCACGTACGTGAGCGTCGTGTCGGTCGCGAGGAGGTTCGCGTCGCTGGTCAGACAGGTGACGATCTTCTTGCTGATGTCGTAGCGCGCGGTGTCCTTCTGTACGGGCACGGTGACGAACTCGCCGCCCGTGGGCACCGGCGCCGAACCCCCGTCCTGTGCGGGGATGTTGATGACGCCGTAGCCGAACCCTGCCTTCTGGGCGTTGCCGAGCTGCCAGGTGCCGTTCTCGCCGAACGCGTAGGTGCCGGTGGCGAACTCCTGCCAGCTGGTGGTCTGCGTGTTCTGCAGGACGTCCTTGGGCGCGTAGCCCTTGTCCACCCAGTCCTTCCACAGCGACAGCGCGGCCACGCCCTTCGCGGAGTTCAGCTTGGTGAGGTCGGCGCCCGCACCCCAGAACCAGGGCAGGAACTGGAAGCTGCCTTCCTCCGTGTTGATCGCGGAGAAGGTGATGCCCTTCTTCCCGGCCGCCTTCACCTTCTTCAGGGCCGCGTTCAGCGAGTTCCAGTCCTTGATCGAGGCCGGGTCGACCTTGGCCGCGGACAACACCTTCTTGTTGTAGTAGAGGGCGAGGGTGTTGGCGCCGATCGGGACTCCGTAGGAGGCGCCTTCGATGGTGCCCGCGCCGATGATGTTCTTCTGGATCGAGGCCGTGTCGAGCCCTATGTCGCTCGTCTTGTTGAGGATCCCCGCGTCCACGAGCGTGGAGACGACCGGGTTGTCCACGAGCATCACGTCGGGCGCGTTGCCCTGCTGGGCCGCGAGCAGCGCCTTGTTGCCGAGATCGGTGGTGTCGTACGCGGTGCGCTTGACGGTCACCCCGGCCTTCGTGCCGCACTGGCTGACGAGCTTGCCCCACGGTGAGGAGGCGTCGAACTGCGGGTAGGGGTCCCAGAAGGTGTACGTGCTCCCGGACGCCTTGGAGGAGCCCGAGTTGTCGGAGCCGCCTCCACAGGCGGTGAGGGAGGCGAGGGCGCTGACGGCGGCTGTCGCGGCGATCAGGGTGCGGCGGGTGGGTGTCACGGGGCTGACCTCGTTGTCTAGGAGGGTTGTTCAGGAGGTGGGCAGCCAGACGCGCATGCTGCCGTCTTCGCGGTTGGCCCAGGCGTAGTAGGGGATGGCTGTCAGTTCGACGGGCTCGCCGTGCGCCGAGGGGGCGTCGCCGGCGGTGGCGTACGGCCACCAGCCCGGGTCGGGGATGTGTCGCCGCCGACCCGCCGCGACAACCGTCGTGACCCCGCCGAGCAGGTCCGGGCGGTGCTTCACGGCGAGCGGGCGGGTGGTGTCGACGACGACGTCGTCCAGTCCGCCGCCGGGGTGGTCGACCTGCTCCAGGCAGTACACGAGCGGGCCCCGCTCGATCGCCACGCAGCCGCGTACGGCGTCCACCCGAGGGTCGGCGGCCGTGAGACGGGGTTCCAGGCCGAGCTCGAGGACGACCTGGTCGCCGGGGGACCAGGTGCGGGTCAGCCGCAGCCAGCCGTCGGTGACGGGGGAGCCGTACGTCTCGTCCCCGCAGCGCACCCGGTACTCCCGGCACCACTGGGGGATGCGCAGGGAGAGCGTCCAGGGGCGGTCGGCGGGGGTCTCCTCGACGACGAGGGCGATCGTGCCGTGCCAGGGGTAGTCGGTCTCGCAGCGGACGGTGATGCCGTCGGTGGCGTAGTCGCCGTCGACGTACTGGTGGATCTGCAGGCCGCCCTCGTCGCCACTGGCCAGGTAGTGCTCCAGGGAGGCCAGCAGCCGCATGACGTTGGGCGGGCAGCAGGCGCAGCGGAACCAGCGGGTGCGGCGGGCCGACTGGTCGCCGCCGGGGTCGGTGTGGCCGTCGCGGACCTGGAGCGGGTTGACGTACAGCCAGCGTTCGCCGTCAAGGGAGACACCGGCCAGGAAGCCGTTGTAGAGGGTCCGCTCGATCAGGTCGCTGTAGCGGGCCTCGCCGGTCAGCAGGGCCATGCGCCAGCTCCACTGGACCGAGGCGATCGCGGCGCAGGTCTCGCAGTAGGCGCGCTCGTTGGGTAGTTCGTAGGGGTCGCCGAAGTCCTCCTGGTCGTGGTGGGCGCCGAGACCGCCGGTGAGGTGCGTCTTGGTGGTGGTCATGGCCTGCCACAACCGCTCGTTCGCGGCACGGAGTTCGGGCTCGCCGGTCTCGGTCGCCAGGTCGGCTGCCGCGGCGAGCAGGTACAACTGCCGTACGGCGTGGCCCTCGACGTTCGCCGCCTCGCGCAGCGGGACGCGGTCCTGGCAGTAGGCCTCCCCGCCGAGCAGGCCATGGCCGTGGCGGTCGACGAAGTAGCCGGCCAGGTCCAGGTAGCGGCGCTCGCCGGTCTCCCGGTACAGCTCCACCAGGGCGGTCTCCACCTCGGGGTGGCCGTCGATGCCGTCGAGGGGCTTCCCGCTGCCGGGCGGGCCGAAGACGGAGTCGATGTGGTCGGCGAACTTCCGTGCCACTTCGAGGAGTTCGGGGCGGCCCGTGGTCCGGTGGTGGGCCACCGCCGCCTGGATCAGATGGCCCGCGCAGTACAGCTCGTGGCCCCAGCGCAGGTCCTGGTAGCGCTCGCCGCCCTTGACCAGCTGGAACCAGGTGTTGAGGTAGCCGTCCGGCTGCTGGGCGGCGGCGACCAGGGAGACGATCCGTTCCACGTCGGCCGCCAGCTCCGCCGGACCGCCTTCGGCCAGCTGCCAGGACGCCGCCTCCAGCCACTTGTAGACGTCCGTGTCCACGAACGGGTAGGCGCCCTGGAACTCGCCCCGGGCCGTGCCTGCCGCCAGCCGCAGGTTGTGCAGGTTCCCGGCGGACTCCAGCAGGCCGGGGCCCTGGGGGAGGGACACCCGGGCGTTGGTCTCACGGCGGGCGTACCAGAAACCGGCGTCGATGCGGGCGGCCGCGGGGCGCAGTGCGACCTGGGCGTCGAGGCCTGGACGGACCGGGCCGGCAGGGCCGATGGGGGACGACGGGGCGGAGGGTGTGCGGGGCATGGCTCTCCGGGGTGGTGGCGGGGCGAAGTCCGGTGTTCGGGCGCGCACTTACGGCGTATGGGGTGGTCGCCCCCGGCGGTGGGACGGAGATTGTTTGGGCAACCGTTTTCTCGTCGTGAAAGTAGAGGGCAGCGCGGAAGTCCGGTCAAGAGGCACGGCAAGAGATTTTTCAGTTTGCCCACTCGCTTGGCAGCACGGCGCGCAGGCTGTCACCATGGCAGGCGTCGCCGTCCCCAAGGAAAAGGTTTGCCCGTGACCTCTGCTCCAGGCTCCCCCCTCACCGGCCGGGCCCGGCTCGCCGACGTGGCCGCGCTGGCGGGCGTCAGTGTGGGCACGGCCTCGAAGGCGCTCAACGGCGGCGGCCGGATGCGTCCCGAGACCCGGCAGCGAGTGCTGGACGCGGTGGAGGCGCTCGGCTTCCGGCCCAACCAGCACGCGCAGAGCCTGCACAGCGGGCGCAGCTGGACGGTGGGCCTGATGACGACGGACGGCATAGGCCGGTTCAGCACACCCGTGCTGCTGGGTGCCGAGGACGCGCTGGGCGCCGGGAAGATCTCCGTACTGCTGTGCGACACCCGGGGCGACGCCATCCGGGAACAGCACCACCTGGCCACCCTCACCGACCGCAGGGTGGACGGCATCATCGTGGCCGGCCGCCGCACGGACCCGCGTCCACCGCTGACGGGGCTCGACCCCTCGATCCCCGTGGTCTACGCGCTCGCCCCGTCCACCGACCCCGCCGACACCTCCGTCGTCACCGACGACCGGGGCGGCGCCCACCTGGCCGTCGAGCACCTGCTGGGCACCGGCCGCACCCGCATCGCCCACGTCACCGGCCCCGAGCACCACCAGGCCGCCCGCGACCGCGCCCGGCATGCCGTCGAGCACCTGGAGGCCGCCCAACTCGGCCCGGCCACCGGCCGGGTGCACTACGGCGAGTGGAGCGAGGCCTGGGGCCGGCGAGCCGCCGATGCCGTGCTGCGCACCGCCCCCGACACAGACGCCTTCTTCTGCGGCAACGACCAGATCGCCCGCGGCGTGGCCGACACGCTGCGCGAGCGGGGCAGGGACGTGCCCGGCGACATCGCCGTGGTCGGCTACGACAACTGGGACACCATGGCGCTGGCCTGCCGGCCACCGCTCACCACTATCGACATGAACCTGACCGAGATCGGCCGCATCGCCGCCTTGCGGCTGCTCCAGGCCATCGACGCCGATGCCGAACCGGGCGTCCACACGGTGCCGTGCCGGTTGGTGGTGCGCGAGTCGAGCTGAAGCGTCGCCTCGGATCCCTCGCTCCGTGGTTGCCCACCCTGGGTGGGCGCCGGGCCGGTCCGGTGCGACGCGCGGTTCGGCCGCGCCGGCACGTTCGCCGGTCAGGCCGGGCGGCGGAGGGGGGTGGTGCCGGTCGCGGGGCGGCGGGCGTGCCACCGGCGGCGCGGAGGCGTGCCCCCCTCGGGCAGACCTACGGCTGGGGAGTTCGCCTCCAGGAACTCATGTGCGGGGGGCACGGCTCGCGGGCCGGGCGGGCCGCCGGTCGGCCCGCGAGTGACACCGGCCGACGGCGCGGGGCATGCGGCGGCTACTACCACAACCGCCGAACTCGCGTCCGTCTGCGCATGGTTCAACGTCGGCCGGGCCGGTCGGGGCGTGTTCCCCCGTGGAGCGTGCCCCGCTCTCCTCAGTACGTCGACCGGGGTGCCGCGGCCGTCATACCGGCTCTTCCAGCCGGGGTTCGCCGGTCTCCGGTCGCAGGATGCCGGTAACCGATCCGGCCAGCGCCACCAGCAGCACGGCGACGCCGGTGAACAGGCAGACCGTGGTGACGCCCAGCCCGGCCGCGGCCGCGGTGGTGGCGGCCGCGCCCAGTGGGCCCAGGGCCGATTGGACGGTCCAGAACGACGAGGTGACCCGGCCCAGCAGATGCCCAGGGGTGACCTCCTGGCGCAGCGACATCGAGCAGATGCCGGCGATGCCGGTGCACAGCAGTTGGACCGTCACCAGCGCCGCCACCACCGGGACGGTCCGGGACACACCCAGGCAGGCGACGGCGAGGCCCGCCACGGAGAAGGCGCCGATCCAGCTCACCCCGAAGCCCAGGCGGCTGCGCACGCGGGCGACCACGGACGCGGCGGCGAACGTGCCGACGGTGCCCACGGCGAGGACATAGCCGACCGTCGCGTCCGGGCGGCCGAGCTCGTGCTTGACCAGGTAGACCACGAGATCCGGCAGACCGTAGGTGAGGAAGGTCAGCAGGGTCAGCAGGACGGTCAGCGGGCGCAGTACCGGATGCGTCCACAGGAAGCGGGCGCCCGTCATGAACTCCCCGCGAACCCGCCCGCGTTCGCTCCCGGTGGGTGGCGCGGCCACGACGCCGAACCGGACGAACCCGAGGCCCAGCGCGGAGATCGCGAACGTCGCGGCGTCGATGCCGATGGCGGCGGCGGGACCGGCCGCCGAGGCGACCAGACCGGCGAGCGCCGGGCCGAGGGCGCCGGCGACCGCGAAACTCGCGTAGAGATGGCCGTTGGCCCGGGTGATCTGCTCCGGTGGCACGAGCGCGGGCACCACGGTCACGTAGGTGACCTGGAAAAGCATCGAGAAGACCTCGGCGACCGGCACGACGAGGTAGACCAGCCACACAGGTGTGGCGAACGCCCAGACCAGCGGGAGGAACAGGTACAGCAGACAGCGTGCCGCGTCGGCCGCCATCAGCAGCCGCCTGCGGTCGACCCGGTCGGCGACCACACCAGCGAACAGCCCGGTGAGGATAGAGGCGACGCCGGTGAGCGCGGTGACGGCGCCCATCTGGACCACCGAGCCGGTGCTGTGCAGCACCAGCAGCGGGATCGCCACGTAGGAGAAGGAGTCACCAAGGGCCGACAGGGTCTGGACGACCAGGAAGACACGGTAGGCGGGATTGCCCCATAAGGCAGGACTATCGCGCTCCGATGACGTCAAGCCCGTCTCCCCTGTCGACCCGGCGAACGGGATCACACGCTACACCGGATCAACGTGCCTGCAGACGAGGCGTAGGGTCACCTCGCCAAGGGGCAGCGGCCTGCTTCCGGCAATGGGCGCGCCCCGGAGGCAGGCTCACACGTCGCGGCGCCGCACGACGAGCACAGCGAGTGCGACCGCGATCAGCGGCCAGAGCGCGTACACGATCCAGGAGCCGGAGACCGTGGCGGTGTAGGCCAGGGATCCGGGGTCCGGCTCCCAGTTCTGGACCAGGCGCTTCCACGCGGCCGACACCAGCGCGTGGTTGATGTCCGCCGACCAGCGATCGCGCTCCGAGAACATCGTGGGCAGCATCAGCAGGGTGAACACGCTGGTGACCATGGTCCCGGCGGTGTGCCGGAGCAGAACGCCGAGGCCCAGTCCGACCAGCGCGCACACCGGAGCCAGCAACGCGGACGCCGCCATCGCCCGGAACACCCCGGCGTGGGTGATCGGAACACCGGCGTGGCGCCCGTACAGGATGGCCTGGGAGACCAGGAACGAACCGAGGGAGACGGCCGTGCCGACCGCGGTCCACAGCGCGGCGGTGACGGCCGCCTTGGCCAGCACGATGGAGCCGCGGGCGGGGACGGCCACGGTGGTGGTGCGGATCAGGCCGCTGCTGTACTCGCTCACGACGGTGAGGGCGCCGGCACTGCCGGCGACGAGTATCAGTGTCCAGTAGCCGGCCGGCGGGTAGGCGTCGTAGGGCAGAAAGTCGGCGGGTCCGGAGCCCGCGGCGTGGTCCGCCAGCGTGGCCACGGCGGAGGATCCGATGACGAACAGGACGGTGAGCGCGATCGTCCACGGGGTGGAGCGCAGGGACCGCGTCTTGATCCACTCGGAGGCGAGCAGGTCGCGGAAGCGTGCGGGCGGCCCGGTGACGCGGGTGGTGGGGGAGACGGAGGCGAGTGTGGTCATCGGGGTCGTCCTGCCAGATACTCGGTGCTGTCGGCGGTCAGTTCCATGAAGGCCGCCTCCAGTGAGGCGGTGCGGGTGGTCAGTTCGTTCAGCTGGATTCCGTTCTCGAAGGCGAGCGCCCCGACCCGGTCCGCCGGCAGCCCGGCCACGGCGAGCCTCTCCGCGCCGGCCGATCCCTCCAGGGCCACCGAGGCGCCCGCCGCCGTCAGCACGGCTGCGAGCTCCGCGTGCCGCGGTGTCCCCACCACAACGCTGATACGAGTGCTACGGGCCGCGAAGTCCCGTACCGACTCGGCGGCGATGAGGCGGCCTCGGCCGATGACGACCAGTTGGTCGGCGGTGTTCTCCATCTCCGACATCAGGTGGCTGGAGAGGAAGACCGTGCGCCCCTCGGCGGCCAGGCGCCGGAACAGCCGGCGTACCCAGAGCACGCCTTCGGGATCCATGCCGTTGATCGGCTCGTCGAACATGAGCACGGGCGGATCGCCGAGCAGGGTGGCGGCGATTCCCAGCCGCTGCTTCATGCCGAGGGAGAATCCGCCGATGCGGCGG
Organism: Streptomyces sp. NPDC001843; assembly: GCF_042891955.1. Lineage (NCBI taxonomy): Bacteria > Bacillati > Actinomycetota > Actinomycetes > Kitasatosporales > Streptomycetaceae > Streptomyces > Streptomyces sp. NPDC001843. The sequence goes on from NZ_JBIATQ010000002.1 coordinate 17,097, forward strand.
GTCGCCACCTCGGCCAGTCCCACCTCCTGCAGCACCTCGTCCACCCGGCGCCGCGGTATGCCGTTGCTCCGGGCCAGGGCGGACAGGTGGGCCGCGGCGCTGCGCCCGCCGTGGACCTGGCCGGCGTCGAGGAGGGCGCCGACGTGCCGCAGCCCGCGCGGATGGCGGTGGAAAGGGACGCCGCCGACGGTGGCGGCACCGGCGGTGGGCGCGTCCAGGCCGAGGATCATCCGCAGCGTCGTGGACTTGCCGGCCCCATTGGGGCCGAGGAAGCCGGTGACCAGGCCCGGCCGCACGGTGAAGGACAGATGGTCGACGGCCGTCCTGCCGCCGTAGCGCTTCGTGAGTTCGCTGACTTCGATCACGGCACCACAGTGCCGGGAGGAACCCGTCCGGGCATGGGGCCGTGGGCGGCAATCACGTGGACGGGTTGGCCCGTGAGCGTACGTCCACGGGCGGATGCCGCGCGGACGCCTGCCGGTTAGTCTCACGGGGTGAACCCCATGACGATCAGTTGGTCGCCTTCGTGCTGTGCTCACTGCGGCCGTGTCTACAAGAGGGCGCACCACCGATGACGAGGACGAAGGCCGTGGCCTGGGCGGGGGGTGCCTCCTACCTCCTTGTGGTGGGTCTGCTGGTGGGGGGTGCGCCGCGGGCGTCGGGCACGGTCCACGGTGTCGGGGCGCTGCTGGCCGCGAGCCTGCTCACCGGTGTGCTGAGACGAACGCCGCTGCTGGCTCTGGCCATGACGCTCTTCGGCTCCACCGCCGTGGTGGTGGGGCCGCCCGGCTCCGCCCGTACGAGCCTGGCGGTGTCGTATCCGGGCCAGTTCCTCTCCTACCTGGCGATGGACCTCGTCCTGAGCATCGTCGTCGCCACCCACACCCGGCGGGTCTCGGTCGTCGCCGTGGCCGTATCCCTCACCGTGCAACTCCTGCTGATCGGCGGATTCGCGCACGGGGACAGCCTGACGGTCAGCAGCGTGATCGCCCTCCTGGCCATGGCCGCGTCGTGCATGGCCGGTCTGCTCAGCCGTGAGCGCCGCGAGTACGCGTCGGCGCTGCGGTCACAGGAAGTGGCCCAGGCCGTGACCGCCGAACGGCTGCGGATCGCACGCGAGTTGCACGACATGATCGCCCACAGCATCGGTGTGATCGCCATCCAGGCCGGTGTGGGCAGCCGGGTCATCCAGACGCAGCCCGCCGAGGCCCGCGAGGCACTCCGGGCGATCGAGGCGACCAGCAGACAGACGCTGGCGGGCCTTCGGCGCACGCTGGTGGCGCTCCGTCAGACCGATCGGGACGCCCCGGTCTCCGGGCAGGCACCTCGCGCGCCCTCTCCTGGGCTGGCGGACATCGAAGGGCTGATCACCGCGACCGCGGGCGCGGGCGTACTCGTCGACGTGCGCTTCAGCGGGGATCAGCGGCCCCTGCCGGCCGACATCGACCTGTCCGCGTACCGGATCGTGCAGGAGGCGCTGACCAACGTGGTCCGTCACGCGGGCACCGGACATTGCCGGGTGGCCATCGACTACGGGGACGAGGAACTGTCCGTGGACATAGTCGACGACGGGCGCGGCGCCCCCGAGAACGGCGCGGCCCACGGCTTCGGCATCATCGGCATGCGGGAGCGGGTCGCCCTGCTGCACGGCCACCTCCGCGTCGGACCGCGTCCCGAAGGAGGCTTCCGGGTGGCGGCCCGGCTGCCGCTGCCCCAGCCCGTCGCCGTACCTACGGAGGCCCGATGACCGTGCGAGTCGTGCTCGCCGACGACCAGCCGTTGGTACGGTCCGGTCTGCGCGTGCTCATGGCCGATCACCCTGACCTGCAGGTCGTCGGTGAGGCCGCCACCGGTGCCGAGGCGGTCCAACTGGTCACGGATGTCGCCCCCGACGTCGTGGTCATGGACATCAGGATGCCCGGCATGGACGGGATCGAGGCCACGCGCCTGATCACGGCCGGTCCGGCGACGACGCGTGTCCTCGTCCTGACCACCTTCGACGAGGACGACCATGTCTACGGCGCGCTCCGGGCGGGCGCGAGCGGATTCGTGGTCAAGGACATGGCGCTGGACGACATCCTCGCGGCGATCCGTGTGGTCGCCGCCGGCGACGCACTGATCGCTCCGCGTGTGACGCGTCGTCTGATCGCGGACTTCGCCGGGCGCCCCGAGGCTGCGCCGGAGCGCTCCTCGCGGCAGGTCGAGGGCATCACCGAGCGGGAACGGGAAGTGCTGACCCTGGTTGGTCGAGGCCGGACGAACAGCGAGATCGCGGAGGATCTCTTCATCACGGTGGCCACCGCCAAATCGCACGTGTCACGACTGCTCACCAAACTGGGAGCCCGAGACCGTGTCCAGCTCGTGATCACCGCCTACGAGATGGGGCTCGTCACGCCGCCTCGCTGACCGAGGCCCGGACCCAACGGCGAACCCGGCGGCTGTGGGCGCGGGTCCCACGCCGCGACTCCCGCGAGGGCTACGCCGCCGAGCGGGTCATCCTGCGGATGGCAACCCGTGGGCCGATGCCCACCCGGATGATCAACCGGTGGGCGGATGATGCCCGAGGGGAGTGCGTGACAGCGTTCCGTCCGTGCTCACGGACCGCCGGATGAGGCTTCCGTGAGGCATCCGAGGATCAGGAACACCCCTGGGAGGGTCCATGACCACCACGCCGTTCACAAGCCGCGACCGGATGACACGCCGCAGCATGCTGGGTGCTGTGCTCGCTGCCGGAGCCGCCGTGCCGCTCGCCGCCGCGGCCCCCGCCTGGGCCGCCCCGGCCCCGGCCACCGAGGGCGGCGCGCCGGTCCCTACCGGCTCGGCCCCGGCGCAGCTCACGTTGCCGGAGCCCACCGGACCGCACCCGGTGGGCACGGTGGAGCTGCACCTCGTCGACGCCTCCCGCCCCGACCTCGATGCCGGCCCCGGCCACTACCGCCAGCTGATGGCGAGCGTCTGGTACCCCGCCCGTGGCGACGCAGATCGGTACGCCCGCGTGCCGTGGATGCCCGCCGACGCGCTGCGGGCGTTGCTCGCCTCCACCGACTTCCCGCCCGACATCGCTCTGGCGCCGCTCACGGCCGGCCACGAGGGCGCCCCGGCGCACCGCACGGGCCGGGGCCTGCCGGTGGTCGTGTACTCGCACGGCGCGGGCAGCCACCGCTCCGACCACACCGTCATCGTGCAGGAGCTCGCCAGCCACGGCTACGTCGTGGTGACGGTGGACCACATCAACGACGCGTACAGCCAGTTGCCCGACGGCCAGGTCGTCACCCCGATCAGGGACGACCAGCACACGATGTACGCGGTGGACTACGCAACGGACATCCGTTTCGTCCTCGACTGCGTCGAGCAGATCGCCGCCGGGCACAACCCCGACGCCGGGCGTCGCCCGCTGCCGGACGGGTTGTGCCAGGCCCTCGACACGTCGCGCATCGGCATGTTCGGCTGGTCGAAGGGCGGCACGGCCACTGCCTGCGTCATGCTGACGGACAGGCGTGTGGGGGCCGGGCTGAGCCTGGACGGACCGATGCAGCCCGGGCCGCAGCCCACCATCACCACCGACCTGGACCGGCCGTTCATGCTGATGACCGCCAAGTTCGCCCGTCCCCAGGACCCGAACGTGGCCGTGTTCTGGTCCCACCTCAAGGGCTGGCGGCTCGACGTCCAGGCCGAGGGTGCGACCCACCACTCCTACGGCGACACCCAGGTGCTCATGCCACAGATGGCGAAGCCGGCCGGTATGAGTGACGAACAGCTGAAGGCCTGGATCGGCAACCTCGACCCGGCCAGGGCCGTGAAGATCCAGCAGGCCTACCCGCTCGCCTTCTTCGACCAGCACCTGCGCCACCGCCGGGGCCACCTGCTCGACGGGCCGTCCCGGGCCTTCCCCGAGGTGCGGTACCTGCCGTAGTGGCAGCCTGCGGGCCGGCGGCGCTACGGGGGTGTGCAGCCGGTCCGTACGGGGCCGCGGGCGAAGGGGCATCGTGTCAGAGTAGTCGCCGGTACGCACCGGATCGGTAACTTGACGGAGGGTCGGCATGGGGGCTCTGCACACGGCGTTTCTGCTCGGCACGGGTGTCTTCTGGGCGGCCGCCTACGCGCTGATCATCCGCGCGGGGCTGCGGGAGCGGACCTTCGGGATGCCGGTCGTGGCGTTCGCGACCAACATGAGCTGGGAGTTCATGTTCGCGTTCGTGCGACCGCAGGCGGGAGTCATGCAGGTGGTCAACATCGTGTGGTTCTGCTTCGACCTCGCCATCGCCTACACCGTCGTCCGCTTCGGCAGGGCCGAATTCCCCTATCTGCCCGAGCGGTTGTTCCTGCCGGCGCTGGTCGCCGTGCTGCTGCTCGCCTACCTGGGCATGAACTTCGCCTCCGAGCAGTTCGACCGCGGTGAGGGAGCCATCACCGCGTTCGGCAGCAACGTGGCGATGTCGGCCATGTTCCTGGGGATGCTCGCCGCCCGCCGGGGCCTGCGCGGTCAGTCCCTCGGCATCGCGCTGACCAAGCTCGTCGGCACCGCCTGCGCCTCTCTGACCCTGCTCACCGACCCCGACGCGGTGCCGCGCCACGAGACCGCGCTGATGCACTACTTCTACGTGGCCTGCCTCGTCCTGGACGTGGCCTACGCCTACGCGGTGTACGCGGTACGTCGACACGACGCGCAACGTCGGCACGCCGACGAGGCCGGCCGCGCGGGCACCGGCACGACCCTCGGAGCTGGACTCCCCGTACACGGTCTGGACGGGTAGTCTCGACAGCACCGCCGAGTGAAGGAGTCCCCGATGGCCGACGAACTCTCCCCGGAGTCGGAGCGGGACGCGATCCTCGCCGCGCTGGGCCCGGTCGTCGACGGGCTGGTGGCGACCTTCGGGCCGGTGTGCGAGGTGGTCCTGCACGACTACCGGCGCCCGGAGAAGTCGGTGGTCGCCCTCGCCGGGGAGGTGACCGGGCGCACGGTGGGCGGGGCGATGAGCGAGATCGGCATGCGCATGGTCGCCCGCGGCGACACGGCGGCCGACGAGCTGAACTACCTGACCCGGACACCGGCCGGGAAGCTCGTGAAGTCCTCGACGATGCCGCTCAGGGACTCCGGCGGTGCGGTGTTCGGCGCGCTCTGCGTCAACCTCGACGTCACCGCGCTGAGCCAGACGCACACCCTGCTGGGTTCCCTCGCCGGGACCGGCACGGACACCGCGGAGCCGCCGACCACCGCCTTCGGCGACGACATCGACGCGGTGGTCGACGCCATCGTCGACGCGCACCAGCTGCGGCAGAACGCGAGCTGGTCGCAGCTCGACCGGGCGCAGCGCCTGGAGCTGTTCCGCGGCCTCGACGAACGGGGTGTGTTCGCGGTGCGCCGGGCGGTCGAACAGGTCGCCGGGCGGCTCGGGATCTCCCGCGCGTCCGCGTACAGCTATCTCGCCCAGGCCAGGTCCGCCGCGTCCGAGGGCGACGGGAACTGACCGCACGGCCGCGGTCACCGGAACGGACCTCATGGCCCGGGTCACCCGAATGGCGGTGCCGGGTTGCCGGGCCGACGATGGAGTGGTACGGCCAGGTCGCCGTGGGTGGAGCCGGTGCCGTCGTGGCCGCCGGGCGGCGACGCGCAGGCCCGGCCGCGGTGAGTCGCCGGAAGGGAGAACACCGTCATGACCATGTTGGAAGTGAAGACGGTCGAGAAGCCCGACGAGCGCCGCGACTTCCCCCGGGGCCACCTCGAAGTCGTGCACCTGACGGGGCTCGACTTCGCCGTGGGCACCTTCGAACCGGGCTGGCGCTGGTCGGAGTCCGTGGGCCCGATCGCGGGCACCGACACCTGCCAGGTCCACCACAACGGCTACGTGGTGCAGGGACGGATGCACCTCAGGATGGAAGGCGAAGGCGGGGAGTCGGAGGTCGGTCCCGGCGACGTCTTCGTCTGCCCGCCCGGCCACGACGCCTGGGTGGTCGGTGACGAACCGTGCGTCGTGTACGACTTCGCCGGGCAGATGGCCCAGGAGTACGCGAAGGCTTGAGCGGACGCAGGGGACGCGGGTGGTCTCACACCGGTAGCAGCCGCCCGATCAGGGCGCTGAGCTGCCGGGCCGTGCGGCACTCGTGCATCTCGGCCAGTTCCGCGTAGGCGGGCGCGGCAGAGTCGCCCGTGCCCCACTGGGGGCGTGGTTCGGGGTTCAGCCAGTACAGACGGCGGGCCCGTCCGGCGATGTGGCGGACGGCGGCCAGGTTGGGGTCGCTCATGTTGGTCCGGGCGTCACCGAGAACGAACACGGTGGTGCGCGGGCCGACCGCGTCGCCGTACCGCTCCGCGAACTCGCCGAGCGCCACCCCGTAGTCACTGCTGCCGTGCCAGCCGGTGAGCACGGCCTCCGCGCGGATGCGGGCCCCGAGGCCCTCCGGGTCGGCCGCGCCGTGCTCCAGCAGCCCGGTCACCTCGTCGAGCCGGTTGACGAAGGCGAACGCCCGCACCTTGCTGAACTGGTCGTGCAGCGCCTGCACCAGCAGCATCGTGAAGTCCGAGAAACCCGACACCGAGCCCGACACATCGCACAGCAGCACCAGCTCCGGCCGGACCGGGCGGCGCCGGCGCAGCACCGGCCGCATCGGCACGCCACCCGTCGACAGCGAGCCGCGCAGGGTCCGGCGCAGGTCGATCGTGCCGCGCGCGGCCCTGCGGCGACGCGCGGCCAGCCGGGTGGCCAGCTTGCGGGCGAGCGGCGCGACGGTCCTGCGCAGCTCGGCCAGCTGGTCCCGGCCCGCGTAGAGGAAGTCCACCCGGTCGGCGGTCGGCGCCACCGCCCGCCGGGCGATCAGCTCCCGGCCGCGCCGCTCGGCGACCCGGCGCCGCGCCTCGGCCGCGACGAGGGCGCGGAAGGCGTCGATACGGCGGCGGATCTCGTCGTCCAGCAACCGGTCGGCGAAGCCCGCCCGCCCGTCCCGCTCACGGACGCCCGCCCGCACCCGGGCCAGCAGGGTCTGCGGGCGCAGCCGGTCGAGGGTCTGGTACGCCGACCAGCCGTCCGACTCCGGTGAACTCCCGTACCCGCCCAGCGCGTCCACGGCCTCGGCCGCCAGCCGGGCCATGGCCGCGCGGTCGTCGGCGGCGAGCGCGTCCGCGAGCCTCTCGCGCAGGTCGTCGCGGTCGGCGGGCTCCGCCGTGCCGGGTCCGCCGACACCGCGCGGGAAGTACAGGTCGAAGACCGGGTCGAACACCGCCCGCTGCCCCGTGCCGTGCAGCAGCGTCGCGGCCAGCCCCTCGCGGAGCAGTTCCCGGTCCGTGAGGCCGAGCGCCTCCACCGCGCGGGCCGCGTCCACGGTCTCCCCGGTGCCGATCCGTACCCCGTGCGTGCGCAGGGTCGCCACCAGGCCGGTCAGCCGGTCCGCCACCCCCGCGGGGGTGCTCACAGGGCGTCCAGGTCGAGCTTGGCGGCGGCCTTCAGGATGTCGTCCTGGTGTTTGAGGACCACGCCCAGACTCTCCCGGACCATGGTCTCGTCCAGCGTCCCGGCACCCAGGGCCAGCAGCGTGCGCGCCCAGTCGATGGTCTCCGCCACCGAGGGCACCTTGCGCAGGTCCATCGCACGCAGCGCGCCGATCACCCGCACCACCGACTCGGCCAGCGCCTCGTCGAGCCCCGGCACCTTCAGCCGTACGATGCGCCGCTCCAGCTCCTCCTCGGGGAAGCCGATGTGCAGGAACAGGCAGCGGCGGCGCAGTGCCTCGGACAGCTCACGGCTGGCGTTGGAGGTGAGCACGACGAAGGGACGCCGGGTCGCCGTGACCGTGCCCAGCTCCGGCACGGTCACCTGGAAGTCGCTGAGCACCTCCAGCAGCAGCCCCTCCACCTCGACGTCGGCCTTGTCGGTCTCGTCGATCAGCAGCACCTTGGGCTCGTCGCCGCGGATGGCCGTCAGCAGCGGACGGGGTAGCAGGAACTCCTCGCTGAAGATGTCCGTGCGTGCCTCGTCCCAGGTCTCGTCGCGGCCCGCGCTGATGCGCAGCAGCTGCTTGGCGTGGTTCCACTCGTACAGCGCCCGCGACTCGTCGACGCCCTCGTAGCACTGCAACCGCACCAGCCGCGCGCCCGCCACCTGCGCGACGGCCTTCGCCAGCTCGGTCTTGCCGACCCCGGCCGGCCCCTCGACCAGCAGGGGCTTGCCCAGCCGGTCGGCGAGGAAGACGGTCGTGGCGACGGCGGGGGAGGCGAGGTAGCCGGTCTCGGCGAGACGGGCGGAGACGTCGTCGACGGATGTGAACAACGGGGCCTCCGGGTGCGGTCGGGTGTCGCGGGTCCAGGTGGCTATCTAAGCGCTTGTTCAGCGCCACTGTCACGTGGTTCCGACGCGATCGACCCAAGGCCCCGGGTCACTGGCCGACCAGCACGACCTCCAGCGTCCGTGGCCCGTGCACGCCCTCCACCCGGTCCAGTTCGATGTCGCTGGTCGCCGACGGGCCGGAGATCCACGTCAACGGGCGGGCGGGGTCGAGGCGTTCGAGGGCCTCGGGGACGGAGGAGACGACCTGCTCGGGCACCCGGACGACGCAGATGTGGTGGTCCGGGATCAGGGTGATGCGGCGGCGGCCCTGGTCGGGGGCGCCGTCCAGGACGATCGTGCCGGTCTCGGCGACGGCGACCGCGCAGCCGGTGACCACGCTGTCGACCCGGTCCAGCTCGTTCGGTGTGCTCTCGGCGCGGTCCGCGACCCGCTCCACGTCGGTGCCCTCCAGCCAGTGCGCGTCGACTCCCGGCGGGACCAGCACGGTCCTCGAGCCCCGCTCGGTGAGCAGCCGGCCGATCGTGGCGGTCAGGTCACCGGCCGTGCAGCGGTGCACGACCGCCCGGTAGTCGGCCAGGTTCTCGGCCAGCAGGTCCACGGTCTCCGGCACGCTCCGGCCGCCGTGCTCGCGCAGATACTCTCGCACGACGGCCTGCTCGTACGGCCTGTCGTCCGGCGTGACGTCGGCGAGTGCGCGACGCACCCGCCCCAGGATCCGGTCCCTGCTGCTCACTTCGCCCCGTCCTTTCCACCGTGCGTACGCTGCCACCAGTCGCGGAACGGCTCCGCCGGTACGGCCGGCAGGTCCCGCGTCCCGCTCCACGCCCGGCCCGGGCCGGGCAGCGTACGGGGCTGCAGGCGGCGGGTGCGGGAGGCGAGCCGCTGCCCGGCCCGCAGAGCCGCGGGGTGGGCGAACGCCCAGCGGGCCGCGCGCATCGCCGCCCGCTCTGCGGCATGCCCCTTGGCGGGCTTGAGCACGACCTTGTTGCCCGCCCGGGTCGCAGTGCCGCCCTGCACGACCCGTTCCCGCAGGTGCACCAGCACCTCGGGGATGTCGATGGCCACCGGGCACACCTCGTAGCAGGCGCCGCACAGCGAGGACGCGTACGGCAGGGAGGCGTCGATCTCGCTTGCCGTGCCCCTCAGTTGGGGGCTGAGGATCGCGCCGATCGGGCCGGGATAGACCGAGCCGTAGGCGTGGCCGCCCGCTCGCTCGTACACGGGGCAGACGTTGAGGCAGGCGGAGCAGCGGATGCAGCGCAGCGCCTGACGGCCGACCTCGTCGGCGAGGGTGTCGGTGCGACCGTTGTCGAGGAGGACCAGGTGGAAGGCGCGCGGCCCGTCGCCGTCGGTCGTCCCCGTCCACGTGCTGGTGTACGGGTTCATGCGCTCGGCCGTCGACGAGCGGGGCAGCGTCTGCAGGAACACCTCCAGGTCGCGCCAGGTCGGCACGATCTTCTCGATGCCCGCCACCGAGATCAGCGTCTCCGGCAGGGTCAGGCACATCCGGCCGTTGCCCTCGGACTCGACGACCACGAGCGTGCCGGTCTCGGCGACCATGAAGTTGGCACCGGAGATGCCGACCTTCGCGCGCAGGAACTTCTCCCGCAGGTGCAGCCGGGCCGCCTCCGCGAGTTCGGCCGGTGTGTCGGTCAGGCCCTCCGGGGCCGGGCGGCCCCACTCGCTCATCTCGGAGCGGAAGATGTCCCGGATCTCGCCCCGGTTGCGGTGGATGGCCGGCACCAGGATGTGCGAGGGCCGGTCCTTGCCCAACTGCACGATCAGCTCGGCCAGATCGGTCTCGTAGGCGCGGATGCCCTCCGCTTCGAGTGCCTCGTTGAGCCCGATCTCCTGTGTGGCCATCGACTTGACCTTGACGACCTCCGACTCGCCGGTGGCCTTGACGAGTTCGGCGACGATCCGGTTGGCCTCGTCGGCGTCGGCGGCCCAGTGGACGATGCCGCCCGCCGCCGTGACCGACTCCTCCAACTGGACGAGGTAACGGTCCAGATGACGGAGCGTATGGTCCTTGATCCGCTTCCCGGCCTCCCGCAGCGCCGCCCAGTCGGACACCTCCGCCACGGCCTTGGCCCGCTTGGCGCGGATGGTGTGGGTGGCGTGCCGGAGGTTGCCGCGCAGGGTCCCGTTGCCGACCGCCTCCCGCGCGGCCTCGGGAAAGGCAGGCATTCCCAGATACGTCCCGCTCATACGGCCGGCTCCTCCTCCGTGCTCGCCAGGATCTCCGCGATGTGCACCGGCCGCATGCCCGCCTTCAGCCGGGTCATGGTCCCGCCGATGTGCATCAGGCAGGAGTTGTCGGCCGCGCACAGCACCTCGGCTCCCGTGGACTCGGCGCTCCGCACCTTGTCCGCGCCCATCGCCGCCGACACGTCGGAGTTCTTCAGGGCGAACGTCCCGCCGAAGCCGCAGCACTCGTCGGCCCCCGGCAACTCCACCAGTTCGAGACCCTTCACGGCCCGGAGCAGCCGCCGCGGCCGGTCCCCGAGACCCAGCCCACGCAGTCCGTGGCAGGTCGGGTGGTACGTCACCTTGTGCGGGTAGTACGCCCCGACGTCCGTCACCCCCAGCACGTCCACCAGGAACTCGGTCAGCTCGTACGTCTTCGGCACCACCGGCGCCAGCACGGACGCGAGCGCGTCCCCGCGTCCCTCGGCGCGCGCCCGCTCGCCCATGCGTGGATACAGCTCCCGCACCATCGCCCCGCAGGACCCGGAGGGCGTCACGATCGCCTCGTATCCCCCGAAGACATCGGAGAAATGCCGGGCGAGCGGTTCGGCCTCATGGCGATAGCCGGTGTTGTAGTGCGCCTGCCCGCAGCAGGTCTGCGCCATCGGGAAGTCGACCTCGACACCCAGCCTGGTCAGCAGCTTCACCACCGCACGGCCGGTGTCCGGATAGAGCGTGTCGTTGACACAGGTCAGGAACAGGGCGACACGCATCGCAGCTCCTCGAAGTCGGTCATCGGACGAGTGCAGAGTAGTGGGCGGACGGAGCCTGGGGGAGACCCCGGCTCACCGCTTGGCGAGCCGGGCCTCCGCGTCGCGCCAGCGGACGGTGTCGCCGCGCGGTTCGTAACGGGTCAGCGGCTGGGTCGCGACCAGGAGCCGCCGGGCGTCGGCCAGGTCCCCGACGAGCCCGTGCGCCCGAGCCTGCACCAGGACGTTGCCGAGGGCCGCCGCCTCGGTCGGGCCGGCCACCACGGGCAGCCCGCAGGCGTCGGCGGTGAGCTGGCACAGCAGCGCGTTGCGGGTGCCGCCGCCGACGACATGGACGACGTCGACGGGGTGGCCGGCGAGCCGCTGGGCGTCCTCGACCGCCCGGCGGTGGGCGAGCGCGAGCGAGTCGAGGATGCACCGGGTGAGCTCGGCCGGGTTCGCCGGCACCGGTTGCCCCGACACCCGGCAGGCCTCGGCGATCCGCTGCGGCATCCGGCCGGGCGCCAGGAACGCGGCGTCGCCCGCGTCCACGACCGAGCGCAGCGCCGGCACCAGGGACGCCTCGCGCAGCAGCGGCCCGAGGTCGGGATCTCCCCATGCGCGTACGCACTCCTGCAGCAGCCACAGTCCCATGATGTTGCGCAGATAGCGGACCGTGCCGTCCAGCCCCAGCTCATTGGTGAAGTTGGCGGCCCGGCTCTCCTCACTGAGCACCGGACTCGTCAGTTCCAGCCCGGCCAGGGACCAGGTGCCGGTGCAGATGTACGCGAAGCGCTCACCGTTCGCGGGTACGGCGGCCACCGCCGAGGCGGTGTCGTGCGAGCCGACCGTCGTCACCGGCACGGGCCCGGTCAGCCCCGTCTCCTCCAGCACCTCCGGCCGCAGCAGCCCGGCCGGATCGCCCGGCCGCCGCAGCGGCGCGAACAGCATCAGGTCGACACCCAGCCGGGCGGCCACGTCGTACGACCAGTCGCGGGTGCGCGGATCGATGAGCTGGGTGGTGGAGGCGTTGGTGAGCTCGGTGCCCTGCTCACCGGTCAGCCAGTACGTCAGCAGGTCGGGGATCAGCAGCAGGCGCCGTGCCTGGGCGAACTGGGCCGTGGAGCGGGCCGCCGTGAGCTGGTACAGGGTGTTGAACGGGGCGTACTGCAGCCCCGTCGCCGCGTACAGTTCGGCGGCGGGCACCGTCGCCCACACCTTCTCCGCGACCCCCTCGGTGCGGGTGTCGCGGTAATGCACCGGGTTGCCCAGCAGGGCGCCGTCGGCGTCCAGCAGGCCGTGGTCGACGGCCCAGCCGTCGATGCCGACGGAGTCCACCTGCCCGGCCGCCCGCAGCCCGTCCAGGACGCCCGAGTACAGCGCGAGCACGTCCCAGCGCAGCCCTTCCGGAACCCGCACGGGCCGGTTGGGGAAGCGGTGCGCCTCGCTCAGCTCCAGCGAGTCGGATCCGACGCGGCCGGTCATGACGCGCCCACTGGACGCGCCGAGGTCGACCGCGGCGTACGACCTCAGGGCGGCGCTCATCGCAGGAAGGCGGCCGCCACGCCCGCGTCGACCGGGATGTGCAGCCCGGTGGTGTGGGTGAGGTCACCGCCGGTCAGCGCGAACACCGCGTTCGCCACGTGCTCCGGCAGCACCTCCCGCTTGAGGATGGTCCGCTGCGCGTAGAACTCGCCCAGCTTCTCCTCCTCCACCCCGTACACGGCGGCCCGCTTGGCCCCCCAGCCACCGGCGAAGATCCCGGAGCCACGTACCACCCCGTCCGGGTTGATCCCGTTGACCCGGATCCCGTGCTCGCCCAGCTCGGCGGCCAGCAGCCGCACCTGGTGGGCCTGGTCGGCCTTGGTGGCGGAGTAGGCGATGTTGTTGGGTCCGGCGAAGACGGCGTTCTTGGAGGCGATGTACACGATGTCACCGCCGAGCGCCTGGGCGATCATCACCCGGGCCGCCTCCCGCGACACCAGGAACGAACCACGGGCCATGATGTCGTGCTGGAGGTCCCAGTCCCTCGCGGTGGTCTCCAGCAGGGGCTTGGAGACGGAGATGCCGGCGTTGTTCACCACCAGGTCCACGCCGCCGAAGGCCAGCACCGCCGCCTTGAAGGCCTCGGCGATCTGCTCCTCGGAGGTGACGTCCACGGTGACGGCGACGGCCTTGTCCGGCCCGCCCAGCTCCTCGGCGACGGCCTGCGCGTTCTCGGAGTTGAGGTCCGCGACGACGACACACGCCCCCTCGGCCACCAGCCGGTGGGCGATCGCCTTCCCGATGCCGCTGCCGGCGCCGGTGACCAGGGCGATGCGCGTCGCCAGCGGCTTCGGCTTCGGCATCCGCCGGAGCTTGGCCTCCTCCAGCGCCCAGTACTCGATGCGGAACTTCTCCGACTCCTCGATCGGCGCGTACGTCGACACCGCCTCGGCGCCCCGCATCACGTTGATCGCGTTGACGTAGAACTCGCCGGCCACCCGCGCGGTCTGCTTGTCCTTGCCGAAGGAGAACATGCCCACGCCGGGGACGAGCACGATCGCCGGGTCGGCGCCGCGCATCGCGGGGGAGTCGGGCTCGGCGTGCCGCCCGTAGTAGGCGGCGTACTCCACGCGGTACTCGGTGTGCAGCTCCTTCAGCCGGGCGATCGCCTCCTCGAGCGGGGCAGCAGGCGGCAGGTCCAGGACGAGCGGGCGGACCTTGGTGCGCAGGAAGTGGTCCGGACAGGAGGTGCCGAGGGCCGCCAGCCGCGGGTGCTCGGCCCGGGCCAGGAAGTCGAGGACGACGTCGGAGTCGGTGAAGTGCCCGACCTGCGCCCTGTCCTGGGAGGCGATCGCCCGTACGTACGGCGCGAGAGCCGCCGCCCGCTCCCGCCGCTCGCCCTCGGGCAGCGCCTCGTATCCCTCCAGGGCGGGCCCGAAGGGTTCGGACTTCCCGCGCTCGGCGAGGAACGTCTCCGCGGTGCGGATGATGTGGAGGCTGTTCCTCTCGCACTCCTCGCTGGTGTCGCCCCACGCGGTGATCCCGTGCCCGCCGAGGACGCACCCGATCGCCTGCGGATTGGCCCGCTTGATCGCGGCGATGTCCAGCCCGAGCTGGAAGCCCGGCCGCCGCCAAGGCACCCACACCACCGTGTCGCCGAAGCACTCGGCGGTCAGCTTCTCCCCGTCCGCCGCACAGGCCAGCGCGATCCCCGAGTCGGGGTGCAGGTGGTCCACGTGCGGCGCGTCCACCAGCCCGTGCATCGCGGTGTCGATGGAGGGGGCCGCCCCGCCCTTGCCGTGCAGGCAGTAGTCGAACGCGGCGACCATCTCGTCCTCCCGCTCGACCCCCGGGTAGACGTCGACGAGCGCCCGCAACCGGTCGAGGCGCAGCACCGCAAGTCCCGCCTCGGTGAGCGTGCCAAGGTCCCCACCGGACCCCTTCACCCACATCAGCTCGACGTCCCCACCGGTCACGGGGTCGGTGTCGGTACCTTTCGCGGACGCGTTGCCGCCGGCGTAGTTGGTGTTACGGGGATCGGCGCCGAGCCGGTGGGAGCGGGAGAGGAGGGCGGCGGCTTCGGGGTGGGGTGACATGGAGATCCCTTACTTCTTGAACCGACGTGAGTGAAAGCATTTAGGGGCGCGGGGCTGTGCCGATGTGCGGCTCCGCCGCGCGGGCCCGACCAGCCACAGCCGGCCCGCAGCCCGCGACGAACAGAACCCGGCAGACGCCTACGCACCCCACCCGGCCTGCTGACCGCCCACCCGCTCGGCAACGATCCTCTCGCCCCACCCGGACCGGGCGTACGCACCGATCGGATCGGGGTCCAACCCCATCTCCTCCCGCACCTCACGAAGCAACGGCCGCACATCCGTGTTGTACGCGTCCATCAGCACGGCGTTCGCCCCGAGAACATCACCGGCCCGCTGAGCGCCGGCCAGTGCGGCACGGTCGACCTGCAGAGCCTTCGCCGTAGCCTCCTGCACGTTCATCACCGACCGGATGATCGCCGGGATCTTCGCCTCGATGTTGTGGCACTGGTCCAGCATGAACGCCACCTCGGAGGTGAACCCGCCCCCGCGCACGACCTCGTACATGATCCGGAACAACTGGAAGGGGTCCGCGGCCCCCACCATCAGGTCGTCGTCGGCGTAGAACCGCGAGTTGAAGTCGAACCCGCCGAGCTTCCCCTCCCGCAGCAACGTGGCGACGATGAACTCGATGTTGGTTCCCGGAGCGTGATGCCCGGTGTCCACCACGACCTGCGCCTTCGGCCCGAGCTTCAGGCAGTGCGCGTACGCCGTGCCCCAGTCCGGCACGTCCGTCGTGTAGAAGGCCGGCTCGAAGAACTTGTACTCGAGCAGCATCCGCTGCCCGTCCCCCAGCCGCTCGTACACCTCGGCGAGGCCCTCGGCCAGTCGGTCCTGCCGCTCCCGCACGTCGTCCTGACCGGGGTAGTTCGTGCCGTCCGCGAACCACAGCTTCAGGTCCGTGGAACCCGTCGCGTCCATGATGTCGACGCACTCCAGCAGGTGGTCGACGGCCTTGCGCCGCACCGCCGCGTCGGGGTGGCAGATGCTGCCCAGCTTGTAGTCGTCGTCCTGGAAGGTGTTGGAGTTGATGGCGCCGAGCCTCACCCCGCGCTCCTCGGCGTGCTTCGCCAGGGCGGCGTAATCGTCCACCTTGTCCCAGGGGATGTGCAGCGCCACGGTCGGGGCGACCCCCGTGAAGGCGTGCACCTGCGCCGCGTCGTCCAGCTTCTCCTGCGGTGTGCGGGGCACGCCCGCCTGGGCGAACACCTTGAAACGGGTCCCCGAGTTCCCGTACGCCCACGACGGCGTCTCGACTGCCTGGGTCTTCAGCGCGGCTTTCACCGCGGCGAGGTCGGTCACTTCGGGCTCCTGTGACATCGGGCCGGAGAGGCCTCTGGGTGAAACGATTCAGGACGGGAAGCTATGGCGCTCCCGAGGGTGTGTCAAGCCCTCTGTCCAGGCCTGTTTTCCGTGACCCGGGCGTGACCTTCGGCTATCGAAATCTTTTCGAGCGCTACCCATTGACGTGACATGTCCGGGGTGCCTAACGTCCCGGCAATCCAGTTGAAACCTTTCACGACGCCCTGAGGCCCGACCCGCCGGCGTCGTCGAGGAGCCACCCATGACCCAGCCGTCCGACACGGGCCCGGCACCGGTGCTGGCGCTGAAGGACATCGCCAAGTCCTTCGGCGCCGTACGCGCCCTGCGCGGCGTCTCCCTGGAGCTGTTCCCCGGCGAGGTGCACGCCCTCGCCGGGGAGAACGGCGCGGGCAAGTCGACGCTGATCAAGACCCTCGCCGGAGTGCACCGGCCGGATGCCGGCCAGGTGCTGCTCGACGGCGTGCCCGTGGTCTTCCACGGGCCCGGCGACGCCCGCGACGCCGGTATCGCCGTCATCTACCAGGAGCCCACGCTCTTCCCGGACCTGTCGATCGCCGAGAACATCTTCATGGGCCGCCGGCCCCGCCGCGCGCTCGGCCGTATCGACCACAAGGCCACCCATGCCGCGACCCTGGCCCTGATGCGCCGGCTCGGCGTCGACCTCGACCCCGACCGGCCCGCCCGCGGTCTGTCCATCGCGGACCAGCAGATCGTCGAGATCGCCAAGGCGCTCTCCTTCGACGCCCGGGTCCTGATCATGGACGAACCCACCGCCGCCCTGACCGGCAGCGAGGTCGCCCGTCTCTTCGGCGTCGTGCGCACCCTGCGCGAACAGGGCGCCGCGGTGCTGTTCATCTCGCACCGGCTGGAGGAGATCTTCGAGATCTGCCAGCGGGTGACCACCCTGCGCGACGGCGCCTGGATCGCCAGTGAGCCGCTGGCCGGCATGACCGAGGAGGACCTGGTCCGCCGTATGGTCGGCCGCGACCTGGACGAGCTGTACCCGAAGCAGGCCGTCGAGCCGGGCGAAGTCGCCCTGAGAGTGCGGCGGCTGACCCGCGAGGGTGTTTTCACGGATGTCTCGTTCGAGGTGCGGCACGGTGAGATCGTCGGCCTCGCCGGTCTCGTCGGCGCCGGACGCACCGAGGTCGCCCGGGCGGTCTTCGGCATCGACCGCTGGGACGCGGGCGAGGTGGAGGTCGAGGGGCGGAAGCTCCCCAACGGCGCCCCGTCCACCGCGATGGCCGCGGGGCTCGCCCTGGTACCGGAGGACCGGCGCGCCCAAGGCCTGGTGATGGACATGTCCATCGAGCGCAACATCGGTCTGACCGGGCTGCGCACCACCGTGAAGGCGGGGCTCGTCGACCGCGGCGCCGAGCGAAGCCGCAGCCTCGACTGGGCGGTCAAGCTCCACGTCAAGTACGCGCGGATCGCCGACGCCGTCTCCACGCTGTCCGGCGGCAACCAGCAGAAGGTAGTCCTCGCCAAGTGGCTGGCCACCGGCCCGAGGGTGCTGATCGTCGACGAGCCCACCCGGGGCATCGACGTCGGCACCAAGGCCGAGGTGCACCGGCTGCTGTCCGAACTGGCCGCCGACGGGGTGGCCGTCCTGATGATCTCCTCCGACCTGCCGGAGATCCTCGGCATGACCGACCGCGTGCTCGTGATGCACGAGGGCCGCCTCACCGCCGAGATCCCGCGCTCCGAAGCCACCGAGGAAACGGTGATGGCCGCAGCCACCGGGAGGGCAGCCGCATGACGGTGACCACTCCGCACGAGACCCCCGTCGCCGACGTGCCGGGGTCCAGCGGCGCACGGCTCGTCGACCGCGTCTTCAAGATGCGCGAACTCGCCATCCTGGTCGTCTTCCTGGTGATGATCGTCGTCACCCAGCTGGGCAACAGCGAGTTCCTCTCCGAGCAGGGCGTCAAGGACCTGCTGCTGAACGCCACCATCCTGGTGCTGGTCGCCACCGGCCAGTCGCTGGTGGTCATCACCCGCAACGTCGACCTCTCGGTCGGCTCCACCCTCGGCATCTGTGCCTTCGCCGCCGGCACCTACCTGCACGGCGGGGGCGACCCGGCCGTGGCGATCGTGCTGGCGGTCCTGCTCGGGGTGGGCTTCGGCCTGCTGAACGGCCTGCTCGTCAGCCTCGGTCAGGTGCCCGCCCTCGTCGTCACCCTCGGCACGCTGTACATCATCCGCGGCATCGACTCCATCTGGGTCGGCTCCCGGCAGATCACGGCGTCCGATCTGCCCGGCGGCTTCGTGGACTTCGGCTCCGGCGGCCTCGGGGCGGTGCCGTGGCTGGCGCTGATCGCCCTCGCCGTCCTGGTCACCACCGCCTACTACCTCAAGCACTACGGCAGCGGCCGCGAGCTGTACGCGCTCGGCTCCAACCCGGAGGCCGCCCGCCTCGCCGGCATCCCCGTCCGCAAGCGGATCCTCGTCGCGTACACCTTCTGCGGCGGCCTCGCCGGCCTCGCGGGCGCCATGTACCTGGCCCGGTTCGGCAACGTGGACTCCAGCACCGGAAACGGATACGAACTCACCGTCGTCAGCGCGGTGGTGGTCGGCGGCGTCGTCTTCACGGGCGGCTCCGGCAGCGTCTACGGCGCCGCGCTCGGCGCGCTGCTGCTGACCTCCATCAACAGCGTGCTGCCCGCCCTCGGCGTCAGCTCCGTCTGGGTGCTGGCCATCAACGGCGTCCTGCTGCTGCTCGCCATCGCCGTGGACCGGGTCGTCGCCCTGCGGGTGGCGTCCGCCCTGAAGAAGAAGTCGGCCTCCGTGAAGGCGGCCCCGAAGAAGGGGGACACCCGCCATGCCTGAGTCCCTGTCCCGAGCCGTCCGCTGGGACACGGTGGTCGGCGCCCTGCTGATCGTGCTGCTCCTGCTGTCCTTCTCCTTCGTCGACGGCTTCGGCAACGCCCTCAACCTGTCGTTCCTGATCGGCAACACCCTCCCCATCGCGCTGGTCGCCCTGCCGATGACCCTGCTCGTGGTGGCCGGCGAGATCGACCTGTCGGTGGCCTCCACGGCCGGCCTGTCCGGCGCGGTGATGGGCAAGCTGTGGAACGAGGGGCTGGCGATCGAGCAGATCATCCCGCTGTGCCTGCTGCTCGGCGTGGTGTGCGGCCTTGTGAACGGCCTGCTGGTGACCCGGCTCGGACTGCCGTCCCTCGCCGTCACCATCGGCACCCTCGCCGCCTACCGGGGCATCGCGCAGATCGTCCTCGGCTCCGACGCGGTGACCGACTTCCCCAGCCAGTACCTGGACTTCGCCGCCGGACGGCTCGGCAACTCCTTCCTGCCGCAGGCCTTCCTGCCCTTCCTGGTGCTCCTCGCGATCGCCGTCGTCGTGCTGCACGCCACCCCGTTCGGGCGGTCGCTGTTCGCGATCGGCGCCAGCGAGGAGGCCGCCCGGTTCGCCGGGCTCCGCGTCAAGCGGGCCAAGCTCCTGCTGTTCGTCGCCACCGGCCTCATGGCCTCTCTCACCGGTGTCTTCTGGGCCCTGCACTACGCCAGCGCCCGCTACGACAACGCCACCGGCCTCGAACTGTCCGTGGTGGCCGCCGTGTTGCTCGGCGGAATCGACTTCGACGGCGGCAAGGGCACGCTCGGCGGCGCGATCGCCGGTGTGTTCCTGCTGGGCGCTCTGCAGAACGCGATGAGCCTGCTCAACGTCTCCGCCCAGTCGCAGATCGTCGTCACCGGCGTCCTGCTCGTCGTCTCCGTGCTCGGCCCACGGGTCGCACGTCAGATCTCCGTCGCGCGGGCCGGCCGCCGGGCTCCCTCCACGCCGGTCACCAAGGCTCCCCCCGCGCCTGCCGCATGACCCCTTCCCTCGCTCACCCCTCGTAAAGGAAAACCGCCATGCGCAAGTCGTCGATCCGCCGTGCCTGCGCGGCCCTCGCCACGGCCGCCTCCCTCGCCCTCGCCGTCACCGCCTGCGGCGGCACCACCAAGAACGACGTCAAGAGCGAGGACAACTCGAACGCGACGGCCGGCAAGGCCGACCCGAACGCGGCCACCAAGAAGGGCCTGACAGTCGGCTTCCTGCCCAAGCAGGTCAACAACCCCTACTTCACCTCCGCAGACAAGGGCGGCGAGAAGGCGCTCACCGAACTGGGCTCCAAGTACAAGGAGGTCGGCCCCTCCAGCGCCACCGACACCTCCGGCCAGGTGTCCTACGTCAACACCCTCACCCAGCAGCAGGTCGACGCGATGGCCGTGTCCGCGCAGGACCCCGGCGCCCTGTGCACCGCGCTCAAGACGGCCATGAAGAACGGCATCAAGGTCGTCACCTACGACTCCGACACCACTCCCGGCTGCCGCAACGCCTTCGTCTCCCAGGCCAGCGCCGAGGACCTCGGCCGCACCGAGGTGCAACTGCTCGCCCAGCAGATCGGCTACAAGGGCCAGATCGCGATCCTGTCCGCCGCGCAGACGGCGACCAACCAGAACACCTGGATCGGCTACATGAAGGAGGAGCTGAAGGACCCGAAGTACAAGAACGTCAAGCTGGTCAAGATCGCGTACGGCAACGACGACGCCCAGCAGTCCTTCCAGCAGACCCAGGGCCTGCTCCAGCAGTACCCGAACCTGAAGGGGATCATCTCCCCGACCACCGTCGGCATCAAGGCGGCCGCCCAGTACCTGTCGGGCTCCAAGTACAAGGGCAAAGTCAAGCTGACCGGCCTCGGCACGCCCAACGACATGCGCAAGTACGTCAAGAACGGCACCGTCGACGCCTTCGAGCTGTGGGACCCGGCCAAGCTCGGTGACCTGGCCGCCCGTACCGCCGTCGCCCTGGCCTCCGGGCAGATCACCGGGAAGGAGGGCGAAACCTTCAAGGCCGGCTCCACCACATACACCATCGGCAAGGACGGTGTGATCAACCTGGGCAAGCCGACCGTATTCGACGCCAAGAACATCGACCAGTTCAACTTCTGATGCGACAAGGGGTGTTGATGCAGCGCGTGTGCTTCCTGCTCAAGGTCCGGGCGGACCGCCTCGACGAGTACCGCGAGCGGCACGCGGCCGTGTGGCCGGAGATGCTCGAGGCTCTGAGAGCCACCGGCTGGCACAACTACTCGCTCTTCCTGCGTGAGGACGGCCTGCTGGTCGGCTACCTGGAGACCGAGGACTTCGCCGCCGCCCAGGCCGGCATGGAGGCCACCGACGTCAACGCCCGCTGGCAGGCGGAGATGGCGCCGTTCTTCGAGTCGCTGGACGGCGCCCGACCCGACGAAGCGATGAAACCGCTCACCGAAGTGTTCCACCTCGCCTGACCGCTCACCGGAGCCGCACCATGAGAAGACGTACCGTGCTCGGGTCCGCCATGCTGGCCGCCATGGCAACACCGGGCATCGCACGGGCCGCATCCCCCGGCCCCTCCGTCACCAAGCAGGGCACCACCCGACTCGACGCCCAGGCCGTCTACTTCGTCTCCTACGACGGCCTGGTCAACAACAACTCGTTCCAGAAGAACGGCCTGTTCACCTACAAGGGCCATCAGTACGCCGCCTGGTACACCGCCACCCGCAACGCGGTCGTCGCCCGCAGGGTCCTGGGCGGCGCCACCTGGTCCACCGTGACGCTCTCCCACCAGCTGGGGAGCGACGACTCGCACAACGTGATCTCCATGGGCGTCTCCAGGACCGACGGACGGCTGCACCTCAACATGGACTCGCACAGCGACGGCTTCTTCTACGTGAAGTCGGTGGCCGGACTCCTGGACAACCCGGGGTCCACCGCCTGGACGTCGTCCGTCTTCGGCTCCGTGCAGACCACGCTGGACGGGCTCGCGCTCACCGCGCAGTTCACGTACCCGCAGTTCGTGTCGACCCCCGAGGGCAGGCTGCAGCTGAGCTACCGCGCCGGCATCTCCGGCAACGGACGCAACGCGCTCGCCGAATACGACGGCGCGGCCTGGACGGCGCTGGGGGAGTGGAGCAGCTCCACCGGCACCTACACCAGCTCGCACGGCTCCAGCACCGCCCGCAACATGTACCTGCACGGCATCGACTACGACGGGAAGGGGCGCCTGCACTCCTTCTTCACCTGGCGGGAGCAGAACGCGGCCGTGATGTGCGACAGCGGCGGCATCACCAACCACGACACCGGCTATGTGTACTCCACCGACCGGGGCCGCACCTGGCGCAACGACGCGGGCACGGTCGTCGGAACGACCGGCACCTCCGACATGGTGGCGGTCACCGACGGCGGCCTGGTCGTCGACCCGCTGAACCCGGACCACTCCCTGATGAACCAGGAGAGCCAGACCACCGACTCCACCGGCCTGCCGCACGCGATCATCTCCTACGTCCCCGGCCGCTTCGGCCAGTGCACCACCGACTACGTCGCCGACCGCACCGCGCACGGCCGTGCCTTCCACCTGCGCAAGAACTCCTCCGGCGGCTGGCAGAAGACCGAGATCCCGGTCCCGCTGAACTCCAGCCAGCGCACCAAGCTGGTCCTGGACCGGTACGACAACGCCTACGCCGTCTTCCCCTACGGCCGGATCGCGGGCTCCTCCAAGGCCTCCGGGTACACCGACTGGTCGCTGCTGTACGACGGCAGCGACCTGAACGCCTTCGGTGAGGTCGTGATCGACGAGCTGCGGGTCAAGGCCGACAACGTGCTGTCCTTCATGTACCAGGAGAAGTCGAGCGGTACGACCCCCTCGGCGCTGCACGTCGTCGATTTCGCCCTGCCCGCCTGACCCCGTCGGGTGTGCGGCGGGATGAACGGTAATGTGAGGGCTTTCCCGCCGCCCCCTCGTCTTTCTGGAGGTCCCCGCCCGATGGCCCAGTCGGTGGGTATCAAGGATGTCGCCCGCGCCGCCGGAGTGTCGGTGGGCACTGTGTCGAACGTCATCAACCGTCCGGACACGGTGGCCTCGCAGACGCGCGCCCGCGTGCAGTCCGCCATAGACCGGCTGGGCTACGTCCGCAGCGAGTCCGCGCGCCAGCTCCGTGCCGGCCGCAGCCGGATCATGGGCCTGCTCGTCCTCGACATGGGCAACCCCTTCTTCGTGGACGTGGCGCGCGGCGCCGAACGGGCGGCGCGTGAGGCCGGGCTCGGCGTGATGGTCTGCAACAGCGCCCAGAGCGCCGGCGAGGAGGCCGAGTACCTGTCTCTCTTCGCCGAGCAGCGGGTGCGCGGCGTGCTGCTCACCCCGGCCGACGCCACCGGGCGCAACATCGACGCGTTCCGGCGGCACGGCATCCCCTTCGTGCTGGTCGACCGGGTCGCCGAGGGCACCACCGAGTGCTCGGTCTCCGTCGACGACGTCGCGGGCGGTGCCCTGGCCGTCCGGCACCTGGTGGACGCCGGCCACCGCTCCATCGCCTACGTCAGCGGCCCGCCCGGTTTCAACCAGGTCAGGGACCGCCGCACCGGCGCCCTGAACGCCCTCGCCGAGGCGGGGCTCGGCCCCGAGGCCCTGCGCGAGCTGCCCACGGAGCGCCTCGACGTGGCCGCCGGGCGGGACGCGGGTGCCCGCCTGCTCGGCCTCGCCGACCGGCCGACCGCGGTGTTCTGCGCCAACGACCTCCTCGCCCTCGGCGTGCTGCAGGCCATGTACGCGGCCGGTGTCGTCGTCCCCGACGACCTCGCCATCGTCGGCTACGACGACATCGAGTTCGCGGCGGCCGCCGCCGTCCCGCTGACCTCCGTACGGCAGCCCGCCGTCACCATGGGCGCCCTTGCCGCCGAACTGCTGCTGGAGGAGACGGAGGCGTCGCAGGACACCGCCAAGGGGCACGAGCACCGCCGGGTGGTGCTCCAGCCGGAGCTGGTGGTGCGCCGCTCCAGTCTCGCCGCCCGTTGACCCACGATTCAGTAACTTTCCATGATCCCGGGGGTCGGACGGCGCACGGACATGTGCTGAACTGGGACGCGACCATCCGTCCGTCCCGGGAGACCAGTTGACCGTCAGCTATCGCCAGCCCGGCGTCGTCCTCACCGACCACCACTTCACCGTCCCCCTGGACCACGCCGACCCGGCGGGCGAGACCATCGAGCTGTACGCCCGGGAAGCCGTCGCGAGCGACAAGGCGGACCGGGACCTGCCGTGGCTGGTCTATCTCACGGGCGGCCCCGGCTTCGGGGCGAACCGTTTCATCGGCAAGCAGGCCTGGCTCGGCCGCGCCCTGGAGGACCACCGTGTCCTCCTCCTCGACCAGCGCGGCACCGGCCGCTCCACGCCCGCCAACCGGCAGACGCTCCCGATGCGCGGCACCCCCGCCGAACAGGCCCGCTACCTCACGCACTTCCGGGCCGACTCCATCGTCCGCGACTGCGAGCTGATCCGCCCCCGGCTCACCGGCGGCGCCCCCTGGACCGTCCTCGGCCAGAGCTACGGCGGCTTCTGCGCGGTGACGTACCTGTCCCTTGCACCGGAGGGCCTGAGCACCGCCGTCATCACCGGCGGCCTGCCCTCCCTCGACGCCCACGCCGACGACGTCTACCGGGCCGCCTACCCCCGTATCGAACGCAAGGTCGTCGCGCACTACGCCCGTTACCCGCAGGACGTCGAACGCGCCCGCCGCATCGCCGACCACCTGCTGACCCACGACGTGGTCCTGCCCAGCGGCCACCGCCTCAGCGTCGAGGCCTTCCAGTCCCTCGGCATCCTGCTCGGCACGAGCGACGGCAGCCACCGCCTGCACTACCTGCTCGAGGACGCCTTCGTCCGCACCCCGCACGGCTGGGAGCTGTCGGACGCCTTCCAGGAGGAGGTCCAGGGCCTGCTGTCGTACGCGAGCCACCCGCTGTACGCCCTGGTCCACGAGACGATCTACGGCCAGGACGACCGCCCCACCGACTGGGCCGCGGAGCGGGTGCGCGCCGAGTTCCCGCAGTTCGACGCGGCCAAGGCCCTCGCGGGCGACGCGCCGCTGCTCTTCACCGGGGAGAGCGTCCACCCCTGGACCTTCGACTGCGACCCGGCCCTGCGCCCCCTGCGCGAGACCGCCGACCTGCTCGCCGCCCGCACCGACTGGCCGCCCCTGTACGACCCCGCACGCCTGGCCGCGAACGAGGTCCCGGCCGTGGCCGCCGTCTACCACGACGACATGTACGTGGACACCACCCACGCACTGCGCACCGCCCGCGCGATCCGGGGCCTGCGCACCTGGGTCACCGACGAGTTCGAGCACGACGGCCTGCGCACCGGCGCGCCCCGCGTACTGGACCGGCTGCTGGCCATGGCCCGTGACGAGGTGTGACACCCCGGCTGCCGCGGGCCGCCGGAAAAGCGGTTGCGCGAGTGGTCGGGCGGCATAGTCTGCGCCCATGACCGAGCCGGAGATCACCCAGCTGCAGCCCATGCCGACCGACTGGCAGCGTGCCCTCGCCGTGGTGGCGCACCCGGACGACCTCGAGTACGGGTGCGCCGCGGCCGTCGCCGCCTGGACCGACGCCGGCCGTGAGGTCGCCTACGTCCTCGCGACCCGCGGCGAGGCGGGCATCGACACCCTGGACCCCGCCGAGTGCGGCCCCTTGCGGGAGCGGGAACAGCGGGCGAGCGCGGCCGTGGTCGGCGTCCCGGTGGTGGAGTTCCTCGGTCACCGGGACGGCGTCGTGGAGTACGGCACCGCCCTGCGCCGTGACATCGCCGCCGCGATCCGCCGCCACCGGCCCGAGCTGGTGATCACCCTCAACCACCGCGACACCTGGGGAGGCGTCGCCTGGAACACCCCGGACCACGTGGCCGTGGGCAGGGCCACGCTGGACGCGGCGGCCGACGCCGCAAACCGGTGGATCTTCCCCGAACTCGCCGCACAGGGCCTGGAGCCCTGGAACGGGGTCCGCTGGGTGGCCGTCGCCGGTTCGGCCTCGCCCACGCATGCCGTCGACGCGACGGCGGGCCTGGAGCGGGCGATCCGGTCGCTGCTCGAACACCGCACCTACATAGAGGCGTTGACCGACGAGGACCCCGAGACGTACGCGCGCGGGTTCCTCACCGCGGGCGCCGACGCCGCCGGTGAACGCTTCGGCGGCAAGCCCGCGGTCGCCTTCGAACTGCTCGCCAGGTAGCACCCATCCACCGACCGAACGGGGACGACATGAACGACACCGAACTCCTGGCCGACCGGTTCCAGGAACAGCGCGGTCAACTCAAGGCCGTGGCCTACCGGATGCTCGGCTCGCTCGCCGAGGCCGAGGACGCGGTCCAGGAGGCCTGGTTACGGCTCGGCCGGACCGACCCGGACGAGATCAGGAACCTCGGCGGCTGGCTGACCACGGTGGTCGGCCGGGTCTGCCTCGACATGCTGCGTTCGCGTACCGCGCGTCGCGAGGAGCCGATCGACGAGGCCTTCGTGCCGGATCCCGTGATCCGGCCGCTGTCCGCCGTCGACCCCGAGCAGGAGGTGCTGCAGGCCGACTCGGTGGGCCTGGCCCTGGTCGTGGTGCTGCAGACGCTGGAGCCCGCCGAGCGGCTGGCGTTCGTCCTCCACGACATGTTCGCCGTGCCCTTCGACGACATCGCGCCCGTCGTCGAGCGCACCCCGGCCTCGACCCGGCAACTGGCCAGCCGGGCCCGCCGCCGGGTACAGGGCGCCACCCCGTCCTCCGACCCCGACCTCGCGACGCAGCGCCAGGTGGTCGACGCCTTCCTGGCGGCCTCCCGCGGCGGCGACTTCGAGGCCCTCGTCGCCCTGCTCCACCCGGACGTGGTGCTGCGCGCCGACGCGGGCGCCCTGGTGCGCGGCGCGGGCGCCTCCAAGGTGGTGCACGGGGCGCGGGTGGTTGCCGAACAGGCCTTCCTGTTCCGCCAGTTCGCGGCCTTCGCGCGGCCGGTGCTGGTCAACGGCTCGCTGGGCCTCGTCACCGCGCCGGAGGGCCGTGCCGTGTCCGTCACCGCCCTCACCGTCGCCGACGGGCGGATCACCGGCATGTACATCCTGGCCGACCCCGAACGCCTGGCCCGGCTGGACCTGCCCGTGCTCACGGAGTGACGGCCACAGCTGATCCGCAGGTCAGTAGGCTGTACCGCATGCCAGATGAGATAGCCGACCGGTCGGAACTACGGGGCGACTGCGCCTCGTGCTTCGGACTGTGCTGCGTCGCCCTGCCCTTCGCCGCCTCGGCGGACTTCGCCCTCGACAAGCCCGCGGGCAAGCCCTGCCCGAACCTCGGGAGCGACCACCGCTGCGGCATCCACTCCCGGCTTCGGGAGAAGGGCTTCACCGGCTGCACCGTCTACGACTGCTTCGGCGCCGGCCAGAAGGTCTCCCAGGTCGTCTTCGGCGGCCAGGACTGGCGCACCGGTTCCCGCGACCACGCCCGCCGTATGTTCGAGGTGTTCCCGGTCGTCCGGCAGCTCCACGAACTGCTCCGGTACCTCACCGAGGCGCTGAGCCTGCCTGCCGCCCGCCCCGTGCACGCCGACCTGCGCCGGGCGCTGGAGGAGACCGAGCGGCTCACCCGGCGGACACCGGAGGAAGTGGCCGGGCTCGACGTGGCCGCCCACCGGCAGGAGGTCAACGTCCTCCTGCTGCGCACCAGCGACCTGGTGCGCGCGGGCTTCGGGGGAAAGAGCGGCAGGAAGAAGGACCGTCGGCACGCGGATCTCATGGGCGCGCGGCTGAAAGGGGCCGACCTGCGCGGGGCCAGTCTGCGCGGCGCCTGCCTCATCGCCGCCGACCTGACCGGCGCGGACCTGCGCGGAGCGGACCTGATCGGTGCCGACCTGCGCGACGCGGACCTCTCGGACGCCGACCTGACCGGCGCCTTCTTCCTCACCCAGCCCCAGCTCGAGGCGGCGCGGGGCAGCGCCGGCACCCGGCTGCCGGAGTCAGTCACCCACCCCGGGCACTGGGCAGCGCGCCGCTGAGGCCGGGCCGTCCTTGTCCCCGGCCGTCACGGGCACGGGTGCGGTGCGCCGTTCCAGCCGCAGGCGCAGGCCCTCCGGCATCAGCGTCAGCCGCTCGGAGACCCGCAGCCGGTAGCCGGGGTCGGCCCGCAGCTCGTAACGGCGCAGCAGCAGGCCGAGGACGAGTGTCGCCTCGTGCAGCGCGAACTGGCGCCCGATGCAGGCCCGCGCCCCCGTGCCGAACGGCTTGAAGACGTGCGGGGCGCGGCCCCGGGCGGCCTTCGCGTCGAACCGGTCCGGGTCGAACCGCTCGGCGTCCGGGCCCCACACCTCGGGATCGCGGTGCAGCATCGGCAGCAGCACCAGCGCCCACGCGCCCCGGCGCATCGGGTGTTCACCGGCCTCCCCGGCCAGCACGGTGTCCTGCCGGGCCTCCCGGCTGAAGGCGGGGGCCGTGGGCCACAGCCGCAGCGACTCGTCGAGGACCCGGCGCACGTAGCGCAGTTTCGCCACCTGCTCGTAGCCGGGCGCCGCCGTGGCGCCCCAGACCCGGTCCACCTCGGCGCGGGCCCGGGCCGCCACCTCCGGGTGCCGGGAGAGGTAGTGCAGGGCGAAGGACAGCGCGCCCGAGGTGGTCTCGTGGCCGGCGACCAGGAAGGTGATCACCTGGTACCGGACGTTCCGGGCGGACAGCCGCTCCCCGGTCTGCGGGTGCGCCGTCGCCAGCATCCGGTCGAGCAGGTCCCCGGCCCCGCCCGTGCCCGCCTCGCGCCGGGCCCGTACGAGGTCGTCGACCGTGCGGCCCAGCAGGGCCGTGTCGGCCGCGTTGCGCCGTGTCGCGCCGCGCAGCAGCAGCGGGGCCAGCGGTGCGGGCACTGTGTTCGTCCGCTGGGCGTAGGTGAGCGTGCCGATCATCGCGGCCACGAAGGGGTGGGGGCGGCCGCGCTCGAAGGAGCCGAAGTCGTGCCCGAACCCGGTGCGGGCGATGGTCTCCAGGGTCAGCTTGGTCATGTCACCGGGCACGTCCACGGCACGTCCGGCCGCCAGCTCCCGGTCCCAGTGGTCGGTCAGCCGCCCGGCCACGTCCAGCATCATCGGGTGGTAGCCCGCCATGGCCTCACGGCTGAAGGCGGGGGCGAGGACGTCGTGGGCCAGCTGCCAGTTGGGTTCGTGGTTGTACGCGGTGAACAGCCCGTCCCCGACGACCGGCCGCAGATTGGCGACCCCGAGGCCCACGTGTTTGGCGAAGCGTGACTCGTCCGCGAGGTCGGCCGCGTACCCGGCACCGGCCACGAACACGAACTCGTTGCCGAACGCCTTGCGGCGGAAGATCGGGCCCAGCCGGCGGGCGAACCGCATCGAGTCCTGCAGCGGTGTGCTCCGGTCGACGCCGAGCACGTCACCGATCAGCGGCACCCGGTACGGCGGACGAGGGATGCGCTCCAGCTCCGGCCAGCCCTGCTCGGCCCCGCGGAAGCCCTTCGGCAGCCCGGTCCCGCCCGGCGCACCGGCGTCCGTCCCAGCCATGACGCGATCTCCCTTGATCCAAGTCACCGGTCGAGCGTGTTGTACGTGAGTTCAATAGCGGGCTTCAGTCTGGGCCGGTTGTTGAACCCGCGTCAAGTAAAGTGCGGGCATGGCCGCCAACCGGGGCACCCGTCGCAGACTCAGCACCACCGAGCGCCGCGAGCAGCTGCTGTCGGTGGGCGCGCGGCTGTTCTCGGAGTCCCCCTACGACGACGTGCTGATCGAGCGGGTCGCCGAGATCGCCGGAGTCTCGCGCGGGCTGCTGTACCACTACTTCCCGGCCAAACGGGACTTCTTCGCGGCGGTCGTGGCGCGCGAGAGCGAGCGCATGCTGCGGATGACGGAGGCCGTGCCGGGGGTGCCGGTGCGCGAGCAGCTCACCGCCGCCCTCGACACCTACCTGGAGTACGTCGAGACCCACGCCCACGGCTTCCGCGCCTTCCACCGCGCCGACGCGGCGGGCGACCAGGACGTGCGCCGGGTCTACCGGCGGGCGCTGGCCGCGCAGGAGAGCCAGATCCTGGCCGCCCTCGCCGCCGACCCGGAGTTCGGCCCGGCCTTCGCGGAGCGCCCAGGGCTCCGCCTGGCGGTGCGTGGCTGGCTGGCCTTCACCACGGCGGTCTGCCTGGAGTGGCTGCGCGGATCGGAGCTGTCCCGGGCCGAGGTGCGGGACCTGTGCGCCCGGGCACTGCTCGGCGTGATCGCGTGAGGAACGGGACGGCCGGGTACCGCCGCGGGCGCTACAGCGGCAGCGCGCAGACGGCGACCGGTGAGGCGAACGGCTCACCCGCGAGCCGCAGCTCCCCGCTGCCGGTGTCCACGTGGAAGACGCTCACCGTGCCCGAGCGCTGGTTCGCGGCGAACAGCAGCCCGCCGTCCGGCGAGAAGGCGATCTGCCGGGGGAAGTCCCCGCCGACCGGCACGGTGTCGACGAGGCGCAGCCGGGCGCCGTCCGCCTCGACGGCGTACCGGGTGATGCTGTTGTCGCCGCGGTTGGCCAGGTAGGCGTACGCGCCGTTCGCGGTCACCAGGATCTGGGCCGGGTAGCTGGTGCCCCCACCGGTGCCCGTGGGCTGCGGGGCGCCGATGGCCAGACGGCCGGTGGCGGGCTCGTAGGCGCACACGGTGACCGTGTTGTCGACCTCGTCGGCCACGTAGGCGTACCGGCCGTCCGGATGGAAGGTGAGGTGGCGCGGGCCGGCGCCGGCTCGTGCGTGGGCCCGGGCGACCTCGGTGAGCGTGCCCATCGCCGGGTCGAGGCGGTAGCTGTAGACGGTGTCGGTGCCCAGGTCGACGGCGAGCACATGGCCGCCGTCGGGGCTGGTGACGATCTGATGGGCGTGCGGACCCTGCTGGCCCGGGCCGGGAGCAGGGCTCGAGTGGGTGACCAGGTCGGTGCGTTCCCCGAGCGCGCCCGTCTTCTCGATCGGGTGCACGGCCACGCTGCCGGATCCGTAGTTGGCGCTGAGCAGCCAGCGCCCGGTGGGGTGTACGGAGAGGTGGCAGGGAGCCGCTCCGCCGGTGCTCCGGGTGCCCAGGACGTGCCGGTCGGCCAGCCGCACGGCGCTCACCCCGCCGTGCGTCCGCTCGTCGACCGCGTACAGGGTGCGGCCGTCCGGATGCACCGCGAGGTACGACGGATCGGCCACGCCGGTGAGGGTCCCCGCGCCGGTGACCCCGCCCGTCACCGGGTCGTACGAGGCCAGGCCGATGCCGGTGCCGCCGCCGTCGACGGAGGTGTACGTACCCAGGTACAGCGGGCGGGGGGACCCGTCGGCGGCCCCGCGCTCCACCCGTGCGGTGGCCGTGCGCTCCCGGGGCGTGGGCGAGTCCGCCCGGGGTGCGGCGGTGGCGGGAACCGCCACCACGGCGGCGGTTCCCGCCGCTGCCCCGACGAACCGGCGCCTGCTCCAGCCGCCGCGCGTCCGCGCCCCACTGTCCATGCCCGCACCTCAGGTCGTCGCTGCCCCGGTCCTGACGGCCACCTTCGCGTGGACCGCGACCGAAGGGCAAGTACGGCAATACCTGTTGCGCAAGCTGCAACGGGCTGCGGTGTCTACCACTCGCCGTCCTCGACTGGCAGGCCCGATGCGTCCTTCAGCTGTGTCACCTGACCGGGCGACGGAGCCTGCCAGGGCTCGAGGTCGTCGCCGAGCCAGTCGCCGACCGGCTTGACGGACTCCAGGGCGTCCGCGGGGGCGAGGTCCTCGGCGTCCTGGTCGTAGTAGTCGTACCAGGGCAGCCCCGCCCTGGTGTACGCCGCCCGGTCCACCGGCGACGGCGGCGGCGCCTCGCCCGTGATACGCCGCCACTGGGGCGGCGTGACCAGGTGCACGAACACCCGCCCCGACGGCTCCTCGGACCAGTGGGCGAGCGGCCGGTCGTCCCGGTAGACCTCCTGGCGCATCGAGCCGCCGACGCCGAGCCCCATGGCCGCGCTGCTTCGCGACCCCGGCGCGGGGGAGGCGCCCGGGGCGGCCATGGCGGCCATGGCGGGGGCGCCCGGGGGGCCGCCGTATCCCCGTGTCCGCTCCCCGGCCCGCCGGGCCCGCTCAAGGGCCCGCTGCTCCTCGCGCCACTCGGTGAGGAGGTCCTCCCGCAGCGGGAACGACCGCAGCTGCACGCCGCCCCACACCTCCTCGCCCGTGACCTGGCCCTCCACCGTCGC
Organism: Streptomyces sp. NPDC001843; assembly: GCF_042891955.1. Taxonomy (NCBI): domain Bacteria; kingdom Bacillati; phylum Actinomycetota; class Actinomycetes; order Kitasatosporales; family Streptomycetaceae; genus Streptomyces; species Streptomyces sp. NPDC001843. The sequence goes on from NZ_JBIATQ010000002.1 coordinate 49,232, forward strand.
GCCCAGCCCCAGCGGCACCGCGACGAACTGGCGGACCGTGCCCTTGCCCGAGTTGATGCCGTCCAGCCAGGGCTGGCGGGGCAGCACGAGATAGTTCTGCGGGTCCCTGGAGAGCCGGTCGCTGAACGGCTTGCCCGACACGGCACATACCTTGCCCACGCCGACCTGCAGAGCGGCCGGCTCCGTGGTGCCCGCGAAGCTCAGCCACATCGCCTCGCGCAGGTACACCGGCAGCAGCACGCCGCCGCGCGCCCGCCACTCCTCGGGCACCGCGTCGGCGTGGTCGGCGATCCGCCGGACGGGGAACTCGCCCAGCCCGGGCGGCAGCGGATGCGTGCCCGACTCCGGGAGGCGCAGGGTGCGTACGAACCGCACCGCCAGTCCGCCCGGCAGGCGAAGTGTGTTCCCGTCGATCCGTACGGCCGTGCCGCTCATCCGCACGCCCCCTTCCGCGTCAGCCGATTTCTCTCCTCACGGGAAACGCCTGCCGGCCCCCAGGCGGTTCCGGTGCATCTGCTCGTACACCCCGATGCGCTCCCGCAGCCGGGTCAGCCACGGCATCCGGGCGCGCTGCTCGCGGGAGACGCGGTCCAGCTCCTCCAGCAGGCGCCGCGAGCGGTGCTCGGTGTCGAGCTCGTCGATGATCCGGTTGACCTCGGTCAGCACGGCGCCGAGCAGCTGCCAGGACCGGGTGTCCCGCTCGGCCTCCGCCCTGAGCGTCACGGCCACCTTGTCGCGGGTGGCGGCGGCCGTGTGCAGCTCGGCGGTGAGCCGGGCCTCCGCCGACTCGGCGTTGCGGCTGAGGTCGGTGGTCACCAGCACGGCGAAGCTCACCACGGCGTCGGCGATCTCGGACAGCAGCTGCTGCACCGCGGCGCCCGTCTCCGGCGAGAACATCGGCTCGGGATCACGAGCCTTGGCCAGGTCGGTGAAGGAGCGGGCCAGTACGCGCAGCACGACCGTGCAGATCTCCAGCGTGTCCAGTCCCGTGCGCAGCACCACCCGGTGCAGCAGGCCCTCGCGCACCCGGGGATTGAGCCGCAGGCTGTCCTCGGCCTGCCGCAGCTCCGCGTCCACCTCGATGATGTCGTGGTCGAGCCGCCGTGCCTCGTACAGCCGCGCGGTGGCCTCCTCCACCGGGGTCTCCTCGGCGGCCTCCTCACCCATCCGCAGCATCAGCCGCCGCACCCGCCGCGCCAGCCCCTCGATGGACTCCCCGGCCTTGTCCACCCACACCGGGGGAGCCAGCAGGAGGTTGCAGGCCATGCCGACGCCGGCACCGATCAGCGTCTCCACGATGCGGGCCCAGGCGGTGTACCCGATGGTGGTGACGCCGAGCACCAGCATGGCGCTGATCGCCACCTCGGCCACGTACTCGTTGACCCGCACCACGTGCCCCACGCCCAGCGCGGCCACGATCAGCAGCGCCAGGCTCCACCAGGTCAGGCCCACCAGCAGGCTGAACGCGATGGCGACCAGGACACCCGCGACCACGGCGTTCACCCGGCGGATGCCGTTCTGCAGCGTGGCGTAGAAGGTCACCTGGACGACCAGCAGGGCGGTCAGGGGCGCGGTCAGCGGTGCCGGTTCCGGGCTCAGCCGCAGCGCGATGACATAGGCGATCGAGGCCGCGACGGCCGACCGCAGGGCTTGGACGACCACCGGGTCGCGCCTGAGTCCCAGGAAACGCGACAGGGGCGCCGTCCACTCTCGTACTACTTGCATCGCTTGCACCCGTTCCCGTTCAGGTGACTCATCGAACACATTCGATGGGCCGGGTGGCAAGCAGCCACCACGAACCTCACCGGTCGGGGTCGGGGGAGCCGGGCCGGGGAAGGCCTGGCCTCAGGCGTACAGCTTGTCCAGGAAGGCGGACAGGTGGCCCGTCGTGCGGGCTATCTGCTCCTCCAGGGTGAGGCTCTCCTCGAAGCGCGCCCCGGAGTCGGGGAGCTTCTTCCCGCGTACGTACAGGGAGCAGGCCAGGTCGGTGCACATGTACAGGCCGACCGAGTTGCCCTCGCGGCCCGCCGGGCCCGCCTTGCGCGCCGCCATCAGGGACACGCCGCCTCCGCGATGGGTCGTCAGGCACAGCGAGCACATGCTGCGGTGCAGGAACCCGCGCTGCGAGGACGGGAAGCGCAGCGCCACGCCGACCGGCCGGCCGTACCGCTCGGTGACGAGGTAGCTGCGGTCCGGCGCGCCGGGATCCCGCCAGCCGAGGAAATCCAGGTCGGCCCAGGGGCGTTGGTCGAGGTCGCGGGGGAGCGTCAGCCGCTTGGCGTCGCCCTTCGAGCAGTTGATGAAGGAGCTGCGGATGTCCTGCTCGGTGAGGGATTTCATGGGTAGGTCTCTCTGAGAGAATGAAACCTAGGGGGACTAGGTTTTTGCCTAGCGTAGACGGCATCACGAGGGGGAGCCAATGGATTTCCGCACCACCGGGCCGGCGCGGGCCCGGGCGGCGCTGCGCCATGTCGCGGCACTCTCCTCCGGTCCCGCCGTCGACCCGGACCTGCGCATCACCCTGAACTTCCACCCCGACCGGGTCTCCGGCGGCCTGCCCCTGCTGCGGGCGCTGGCCAGGGACGGCGCGTACCACTCGCAGTTCGTCACCGGCACCAGCAACGGCGGACTCACCGCACACGCCGGTGGCGACCGCTGGCGCTGGGAGAGCCGTATCTTCGGCGGCGCCTATGACGACGCGCCCGCACGGGAGCGACCCGTCTACGGCGCACTCGACTTCCGCCGGCAAGTGGTCGGCGCCGCACCGCGGTTCGGCTCCTCCTGCTTCCGCCTGACGTCCCCGGTCCTGGCCCGCGCGACCTTCTGCTACCCCGACAGCGCGGCCGAGCCGGCCGACTTCGGCGTGGCGGCCGGGATGTCACTGATCGCCCTGGCCGAGGCGGACGAGCAGGACGCGCTCAACGACTACATCGAGGCACACGTGCACGGAGGAGTGCTGCTGGACCGGGACGTGGAGGCGCTCGTCCTGGACGCGAGCTACCGCGGCACGCCCGTCGAGGCCGCGGCCAGGCTGCTGCCCTGCCCGCTGGAATGGCACCCCGGCTACCGGCTGACCGTGCCCGAACTGCGCCGCCGCGCCGACTACCGCGGTCCGCAGTACGCCGCACTGGGCGCCGCCATCGCCGAGGACGGCCTGCTCACCCCGAGGGTCATCGGCGACGCGGCCCGCACCGGCCAGCACCTCCTGCAGGACCTGAAGATGGTGTGGCACACCCTCGCCCGGTTCGGCGCCCCCGAAGGCGCGGGCACGGCCTACTCCGCCTCCGCGGCCGTCGGCACCGGCGGCCAGACACCGGCCGCGAGCACTCCGGACGCATAGGCCCGGGCGACCAGTTCCGTACGGTTGGCGGCGCCCCAGCGGGCCGACAGCCGGCGCAGGTGATAGGTCACCCCGTCCGTGGTGAGCCCCAGCTCGCGCGCGGCCCGCGTCGTGGTGGCGCCCCCGGCGAGCAGCGCGAGCACCCGCCCCTCCACCGGCGTGACCCGCGCGGGCTCCTCCGCGTGCCGCTCACGCTCACCGAGCACCCGCAGCATCACCAGCAGCGCGGGCGTCTCCTCGACGGAGTCGCTCACCGGATCCGCCGTCAGCTCCCCGTACCGCTCGGCACCACCGGGCGCCCGCCAGCGCACCGACACCTGGTACCGCGACCGGTGCCGCAGCCGCAGCGCCTCGGCGATCCGCTCCACCTGCGTCGTCTCCTGGGGCCGGAACAACTCCAGCACGTCCCGTCCGTGCAGCCGCCCCGGCGTCGTACCGCACTCGGCGGCCATCGCCGGGTTGGCGAGCACCACCACCCCGTACACGTCGCACACGGCGACCGGCACCGCGATCCGGTCGAACAGCGTCAGCGCACGGTTGCGCCACACCACGGCCTCGATCCGGCCCGCCTCCACCCGCACCTCCCGCCGCCTCGCGCTCCTGTCCCTGTCCGTCCATCCAAGACGGGTACTCAGGTCAGGGGCAAACCGGTGGCCCGACCGGGGGGGGTGCACGGCACAATCGCCGATCGTGGAGATCACCGCCCGCGAACTGAACCGGGCCACCCTCGCCCGCCAACTCCTCCTGAAGCGTGAGCCGTCGGACATCGGTGCGGCCGTGCGCCGCGTGGTCGCGCTGCAGGCGCAGTATCCCGCCTCGCCGTACGTGGCGCTGTGGAACCGCGTCGACGGCTTCGACCCGGACGACCTGGACGCCGCCTTCGCCGACCGCACTCTGGTCAAGGCGACCCTGATGCGGATCACCCTGCACGCCGTCCACGCCGACGACCACCGGGTGTTCCGTGAGGCGATGCAGCAGACGCTGTACGCGTCCCGGCTCGGTCACCGCTTCGCCGCCGCGGGACTGACTCCCGGGGACGCGCACGCACTCCTGCCGGACTTGCTCGCCTTCGCGGAACAGCCGCGCAGCGCCGACGAGTTGCGGGCCTGGCTGGCGGCGCGGCTGGGGGCCGAGAAGACGCCAGGGGCATGGTGGGGGCTGAAGGCGTACGCGACGCTGCTGCACGTCGCGACCGGCGGGCCCTGGTCGTTCGGCGCCCGGGCGTCGTTCGTCGCCGCGCCGACCGGCCCGCCGCCCACCGACCGCGAGGCGGTGCCGCAGGCGTTGCAGGCGCTCGTCCTGCGCTACCTGGCCGCGTTCGGGCCGGCTTCCGTCGCGGACATCGCGCAGTTCGGCATGGTGCCCCGGGCCCCGGTCCGGCAGGCGCTGCGCGCGCTCGGCGACGCCGTGGAGGAGCTGAAAGGGGCGGACGGCACCGTCCTGTTCGACGTCCCCGGTGCTCCGCGGCCGCCCGCGGACACACCGGCGCCGCCCCGGCTGCTCGGGATGTGGGACAGCGTCCTCCTCGCCCACGCCGACCGCACCCGGGTGATCCCCGAGGACCTGCGCCGGGTGGTGATCCGGGTCAACGGCGACGTACTGCCCACACTGCTGGTGGACGGCCGGGTCGCCGGTGTGTGGCGTCCGGTCGAGGGCGGTGTCGAGGCGACGGCCTTCCGCGAACTGGCGCCCGGCGCCTGGGACGGACTCGCCGAGGAGGCCCGTTCGCTGACCGCCCTGCTGGCCCGCCGTGAGCCCAGGGCCTACAGCCGCTACGAACACTGGTGGCGAAGGCTCCCCGACGGCCAGGTACGCCTACTCCCCGGCTGACGGCCCGCGCAAGCCCTTGCGGGGACTTTCCCCTGCACGATCGTGTAGTGCCGTGGTACGGCCGGGGGGCGCGGTTCGAGCACGCTGGTGCGCAGTACCAGCCGTACCGCGAAAGGCACTTGTCGCGTCATGCCCCCCACCGCGCCGCACCCCACCCCCGCAGACGTCCTCCCCGTCGTCGACATCACCGCCACCGGTCCCGGCCGCACACCGATCCAGCAGGTCATGCGGCTCATGCGGGAGCACGGACCGGCACTGGTGCGGCGGCTGCACGGCCGGGACACGCTGTTCGTCGCCGACGCCGCCCTGGTGGCCGACCTCGCCGACGAGGAGCGGTTCGCCAAGCACGTCGGCCCGGCCCTGGAGAACGTGCGGGAGTTCACCGCCGACGGACTGTTCACCGCGTACAACGACGAGCCCAACTGGGCCCGGGCGCACGACATCCTGATGCCCGCCTTCGCGCTCGGGTCGATGCGCACCTACCATCCGGTCATGCTGAAGGTGGCCCGGCGGCTCATCGCCGCCTGGGACCGGGCGGCCCGGGACGGGCAGGCGGTCGACGTCCCCGACGACATGACCCGCATGACCCTCGACACCATCGGCCTCGCCGGATTCGGCTACGACTTCGGCTCTTTCGAGCGCCGCGAACCGCACCCCTTCGTCGAGTCGATGGTCCGCTGCCTGGAGTGGAGCATGACCCGCCTCGCCCGCACCCCGGGCGGCGACTACTCGGCGGCCGACGCGGCCTTCCGGACCGACGCCGACTATCTCGCCCGGGTCGTCGACGACGTCATCGCCTCCCGGGCCGGCACCGACCAGAGCGCCGCCGACGACCTCCTCGGGCTGATGCTCACCGCCGAACACCCCGCCGACGGCGGCAGGCTGGACACCGCCAACATCCGCAACCAGGTCATCACCTTCCTGATCGCCGGACATGAGACGACCTCCGGCGCGATGTCCTTCGCTCTGTACCACCTGGCCAAGCACCCCACCGCGCTCCGACTCGTCCAGCGCGAGGCCGACGCCCTGTGGGGCGACGACGCCGACCCCGAGCCGACGTACGAGGAGGTCGGCAGGCTCACCTACACCCGCCAGGTCCTGGGCGAGGCGCTGCGGCTGTGGCCGACGGCTGCCGCCTTCAGCCGGCACGCCCTTCAGGACACGCTGCTCGGCGGCCGGGTCCCGCTGCGTGCCGGACAGGCCGTCACCGTGCTCGCCCCGATGCTGCACCGGCAGCCCGTCTGGGGTGACAACCCCGAGCTGTTCGACCCCGACCGGTTCACCGCCGAAGCGGAGGCGGCCCGGCCCGTGCACGCCTACAAGCCGTTCGGCACCGGTGAACGCGCCTGCATCGGGCGGCAGTTCGCGCTGCACGAGGCGACGATGCTGCTGGCGATGCTCGTCCACCGCTATCGGCTGCACGACCACGCCGACTATGCGCTCACCGTGAAGGAGACCCTCACCCTCAAGCCCGAGGGCTTCACCCTCACCCTGACCCCGCGCACCCCCGCCGACCGCGAGCACGCCCCGCTGCCGGGCGCCACCCCCGCCCGGACCCCCGAGGCCACCGACACGGCCGCCCTCCCGGCCCGGGTCCGTCCCGGCACCGGCGCCCTGTTCCTGCACGGCAGCAACTACGGCACCTGCCGCGACTTCGCCGGCCGACTCGCCGACGAGGCCGCCGCCCTCGGCTGCGAGACCGACACCGCGCCGCTGGACGCCTACGCCGGCGGCCTGCCCACCGACCGCCCGGTCGTCATCACCGCCGCCTCCTACAACGGCCGCCCCACCGATGACGCCACCGCCTTCACCGCCTGGCTCGACGAGACCCCGGACCTGACCGGAGTGACGTACGCCGTCCTCGGCGTCGGCGACCGCAACTGGGCCGCCACCTACCAGCAGGTCCCGACCCGCGTCGACGCCCGCCTCGCCGAACTCGGCGCCGCCCGGCTCACCGACCGCGCCGCCGCCGACGCGTCCGGTGACCTGACCGGCGCGGTCCGTGAATTCACCGCCCGGCTGCGCACCGCCCTCCTGGAGCGGTACGGCGACCCCGACGCCACCGCCTCCGCCCAGGCCGAGCCCACCACGGCGTACGAGGTCCGCACCCTGACCGGCGGCCCGCTGGACGCGCTCGCCGAGCGGCACGGGCTCGTCCCCATGACGGTCACCGAGACCCGCGACCTCACCGCCCCGGGGTACCCCCGCACCAAGCGCTTCCTGCGCGTCGCCCTGCCCGAGGGCGTCACCTACCGCACGGCCGACCACCTCACCGTCCTGCCCGCCAACGACCCCGGCCTCGTGGCGCGCGCCGCCGCGGCACTGGGCGCCGACCTCGACACCGTCCTGGACGTCCGGGCCGCCCGACCGCGCCGCGACGGCCTCCCGGTGGACCGGCCGCTGACCGTGCGCCAACTGCTCACGCACCACGTGGAGCTACAGGAGCGCCCGACCCCGGCGCAGCTGTCCGCGCTCGCCGCGGCCAACCCCTGCCCGCCCGAGCGGGCCGCCCTCGCCGCCCTGAGCGACGACCCGCGCACCCTCGTCGAGGTGATCGAGGACCACCCGGCCCTGAGCGGCGTCCTGGACTGGGGCCGGCTCCTCGACGTGCTCACGCCGTTGCGCCCCCGGCACTACTCCATCTCCTCCTCGCCCGCCGTCGACCCCGGCCACGCGGAGCTGATGGTCTCCCTCCTCCAGGCGCCCGCACGCTCCGGCAAGGGCGTCTACCGGGGCACCGGCTCCGGCCACCTCGCCGCGCTCCGGCCCGGCGACACGGTGCTCGCCCGGGTCCAGCCCTGCCGGGAGGCGTTCCGGATCGACGACAGCGCGCCGATCGTCATGATCGCGGCGGGCACCGGTCTCGCCCCGTTCCGGGGCGCCATCGCCGACCGCACCGCCGCACTCGCCGCCGGTGCCGAACTCCCGCCCGCCGTCTGCTACTTCGGCTGCGACGCCCCCGACGCCGACTTCCTCCACGCGGACGAGCTGCGCGCCGCCGAGACCGCCGGGGCCGTCTCGCTGCGCCCGGCCTTCAGCGCGGCGCCCGAGGACGGGGTGATGTTCGTCCAGCACCGCATCGCCGCGGAGGCCGACGAGGTGTGGCGGCTGCTGGACGCCGGCGCCCGGGTGTACGTCTGCGGCGACGGCGCACGCATGGCACCAGGAGTGCGTGAGGCGTTCCGTACCCTGTACCGGGACCGCACGCCCGGCGCCGACGCGGCGGCGGCCGAGCAGTGGCTCGACAGGCTGATGGAGCACGGCCGTTACATCGAGGACGTGTACACGGCCGGCTGACCCGAAGGGGAGGGGTGGGCGCACGATGGCGGACTCCTGGGAAAGGGCCCGGCGCGTTCTGGAGGACTGCCGGATACCGCCCGGCCTGCTGGCCGACGTGCGCCCGCTGAGCGGCGGCACCTACAACACCGTGGAGGAGCTCCGGCTCACCGACGGCAGCCGGTACGTGCTGAAGGTCCCGCCCACCGCCCCAGGTCTGCGCCACGAGGCGCGGCTGCTGGTCGCCGAGGCGGAGTTCTGCCGGGTCGCCGCCGAGGCCGGGGTTCCGGCGCCGCGCGTGGTGGCCCTCGCGGGCGACACGGGCGAACCCCATCTGCTGATGACCCTCTGCCCGGGCGAACCCTGGGACACGTCGGTGACCGAGGCCGAACGCGTCGAGCTGCGCACGGAGCTGGGCCGCCAGGTCGCCCGGCTGCACCGGCTGCACGGGCCGGGCTTCGGCTATCCGTCCGGTGCCCTCGGACCGCTCGCCCGGGACTGGCGGACCGCGTTCACCGCGATGTTCGAGGCGATCCTCGACGACGCCCGTGACTACGCGGCCCGGCTGCCCCGCCCGGTCGACGCGGTGGCCCGCACCGCGCGCGCCGCGTACCCCGCGCTGGAGGAGGTCGTCGTCCCGCGCCCCGTCCACTTCGACCTGTGGCCGGGCAACATCCTGCTGGACCGTTCGGCCGGCGGCGTGCGCATCGGCGGCCTCATCGACGGTGAGCGGATGTTCTGGGGCGACCCCGTGGCCGACTTCGTCTCCCTCGCCCTGCTCGGCGACATCAGCCGGGACGAGGCGTTCCTCGCGGGCTACCGCGCCGCCGGGGGAGTGGCCGGGCTGGACGGCCCGTCCCGGCTCCGGCTCGCCCTCTACCGCGCCTACCTCTACCTGATCATGCTCACCGAGACCATCCCGCGGGCGGTGGGGGCGGACAAGGAGCGCTGGGTCCAGGAGACGGTGGCCCCGCAGCTCGTCGCCGCCCTCGACGAGATCGAGGAGGCGGCACCGCCCTCCCGGGCCCGCTGACCCCTCCGGCTCAGGCCGAGGGCTCGTCCGGCACGGGGTTGTCCGTCTGCTCCGGTGCCGGGCGCGGCGCGTCCTGCCGTCCCGTCCCGGCTTCGTCGGTGTCGGGAAGGTCCTTCCCGGCGCTGTCGTCGCGTCCCTGACCCGCGGCCGCTTCCCACGGGTCCTCACCGGGTTGTGCCTGCTGGTCCGGAAGGTCCCGCGGGACGGGCGCGGTGCCCTCCCCGGGGCCGTGCCGGCGGTTGTCGGCCACTGCCTTCTCCCCTCGGGTTGTTGTCGGACGTAGGTGAGTACCAGCCCTATGACCTGCGAAACCTCAGCCGATCTTGCGGCCCCGCAGCGGTTCGGTGTCCGCCCCCGCGCCCTGCTGCAGCCCGCCCAGGAACTCCTGCAGCACGTCCGTCGCGGTGTGCTCCGGCCGCCAGCCGAGTTCGGAGTGCGCGCGCGTGCAGTCCATCAGGGGCAGCCGCAGCACCGCGTCGAACAGATGCGGTGAGGCGGGCAGCAGGTGCAGCCCCCAGGCGGCGGCGACCGCGGACCGGGCCGCCGTACGGGGCAGCCGCACCGGACGGGTGCCGAGCATCCCGCCCAGCAGATCCGCGTCGACCGGCGGATCGGCCGCCAGGTTGAAGGCGCCGCGCGCGTCCGGCGAGCGCAGCGCCAGCTGATACGCCCTCGCCGCGTCGTCGGTGTGCAGCGCCTGCACCCGCAGCCCGGGCACGTCCGGGAGGAACGGCAGCAGTTCGGGACGGGCCAGCGGGCCCGGCAGGAAGCGGCCACCGAAGATCCGGCGCTGCTCGCTCGCCGACTGACGCTTGAAGAGGAAGGCCGGCCGCATGCGCACCACCCGCACGTCGGGATGGTCGCGCTCGAAGATGTCCAGCGTCCGCTCCAGGTACGCCTTCTCGCGGCAGTACGCGGCGTCCGGCCAGCCGTGGGTCGGCCACGACTCGTCCACCGTCTGATCCTTGGGGCCAGGTGAGTAGGCGCCGACCGACGAGGCGTGCACCAGCACCGGCACCCGCGCCGCGGCCACCGCCTCGAACACCCTGATGCTGCCGAGCACGTTGGTCCGCCAGGTCTTCGCCGGGTCGTGTGTCGGCTGGAACGCCCACGCCAGGTGGACGACGGCGTCGGCCCCCGCGAACCGCTCGGCGAGATCGGCCTGTTCCGATCCCACGTCGACGCGGGACCACTCGGTCTTCGGGGGCATCCACTCGGGCGTCCGGCGGGCCAGACCCCGCACCCACTCGACCTCCGGATCCTGCGCCAGCAGGCGCACCACGCTCGTACCCACGTTGCCGGTGGCGCCCGTCACCACGACCCTGCTACCCGTTGCGCTGCTCACCCTCGGCTCCTCTCGGCGGCTGACGGCCGGACGGCCCGAGTACCCGGCTCGCCCGGTGCGCACGCGCGAAGCGGACATGGGAAAGCCCCGACCGGACGGGGGAAGACCGGTCGGGGCAGCAAGGTGGTGGGCGCGGATGGCGGTCGCCTCTCGGCGAAAGGCTCCACAGGGCTTCAGCCGAACGATCGTCCCTGTGGGCAAAAGGTGAGGCCCGGGGACACTGTCCCATCCGCACCCACGTCGGGTTCAACGGACAACCACCGGTGGTTGTTCCGATGTGTACCGTCCTGTGCGGTGATGTGCGTCACTGTCCGGAGTCGTCGGTGGAGCGGGGAGCGGTCTCCGCCCACAGGTTCTCGGCCTGCAGCAGCATCGTGCCCAGGACCGCCGCCCGCGGCGCCTCCCATCCCTCGTGCTCACGCAGACCCTCCTGCAGTTGCCGGCGCAGCTCCAGTCGCGCCTCCTCGGCGCGGTCGTCGTCGTCCTGTCCGTCGCCGGGGTCCCCGCCGCAGCGGGCGCCGCCGTCCCCGCCGGGCCGCCCGCCCAGCAGACGGTCGCTCTCCTTGTGGCACGACCGGGCGATCAGCTCCAGCAGTTCCGCGTACGGCTTCAGCAGCGCCGGGTCCGGAGGCGTGGCCGTACGGCCGTCGTCGGCGGAGACCGCGAGCGTCCGGGTCAGGGCGCGGACGTGACCGGTGACCCGGCTCCAGCGCTCGTCCTCGTCCTCCGGCGGCACGTCCGAGGGGGCCCGGCGAAAGGCGCGCAGCACACGGTTGGTCAGCCGCAGGCTCTCCCGGCTCCAACCGCGGGCCGAGCGCAGCGCATCCAGACAGTGTTCGAGCCGGGACGAGGCGTGCGACCACTCGGCCGCGGTGTCGGCGTCCCAGTCCCCGCGCCTGAGACCTTCGGCGACGGTGCACAGCACATCACCCACCTGCCGGGCCAGCGTCGCGAGGTTCTCCCGCACGTCCCGCAGATGGATCGGCGGCACCACGAACGCGTTGACCGCCACCCCGATCACCGCGCCCAGCGCGGACTCGCCCACCCGGTGCCCGGCCGAGGCCGCCGTGACGCTGCCGGAGGCCAGGGTGAACACCGCCGTGGTCGCCCCGTAGATGCCCTGGTTGCCGAAGCGCGACCAGTTCGCCAGCAGCATGAGCACCGGCAGGGAAATGGCGAGCGCGCCCAGCGTGTTCCCGGCGACCGCCTGCGCCGCCGTGCCGAGCAGTGTGCCGATGCAGATCGCCGCGAGCTGCTGCGCCGCCTGCCGCAGCGAGCTGTACACCGTGGCCTGCACCATGAGCAGCGCGACCCAGGGTGCCATCATGGCCATCGGGTCGCTCAGCCAGTCGCTCGCCACGTACCAGGCCAGCAGCGCGGCCCCGGCGGCCTTGAGCGACTGCACCACCAGGTCCCGCTCCCGGCCCGGCCCCCGCCAGGCGGCCCGGATGGACCTGCCGACGCCCGACGCACCCCGGGACAGTGCCTGTCGTGGTATCCATGTCACGCTCGTCATGTTGTGCGGGTATCCCAAGATCGCGTTTCGTCAAGTGGCTGAAGTGCACGAATCCCAGGTCATGGAGCCAGCGGGCTGTCGCCGAGGGACGCCAGCAGGTGCGCGGGGTCGTCGTAGACCGCCTCCGCGCCGGCCTCCACCAGATCGCCGCGGGGAATACCGCCGCACAGGACGCCCACGCAGCGCACCCCGGCCCGGCTGCCGGCCCGCATGTCCCACACGGTGTCGCCGACGAACACCGCCCGCTCGGCGGGAATCCCGGCCAGCTCCAGGGCGTGCTCGACCGGTTCCGGGGCGGGCTTGCCCTGCTCCACGTCGTCGGCGCTCGCGGTGGCGGTGATGGCGTCGTCCGCGTCGATCGCCCGGCGCAGCGCGCCCAGCTCGGCGCCGCTGGCCGAGGTGGCCAGGACCACCGCCCAGCCGTCCCGGTGCAGACGCCTGAGCAGGTCCCCGGCGTCCCGGAGCGCGGGCAGGCGGTCGAAGTACTGTCCGTACAGCGCCTTGTGAGCGGCGCTGAGCTCACCGTCCCGGTCCTTGTCGCGGTCGTCGCCGAGCAGACGGGCGATCAGGTCGGCGGAGCTGAGTCCGACGGCCCGGTGGACGGCATGCATGGGCACCCGGTGGCCCGCTTGCCGGAAGGCCTCCCACCAGGTGACGGCGTGCAGGTGGTTGGTGTCGACGAGCGTTCCGTCGACGTCGAACACGGCGGCACGGGCTCGGTCCATCCGGGGGCCTTTCTCTCTGCTCGCTCTGACGTGGCACGGGTACCACGTCAGACGCCCGTCACGCCGGACGGCGTGCGCCGTTCCCTCGTCCAGGCCAGCAGCTCGTCCATGGACCAGGTGGTCACCACCCGCTCGGGCGGCACCCCGCACTCCTCCGCCCGCGCGCAACCGTGGATCTGCCAGTCCAGCTGGCCGGGCGCGTGCGCGTCGGTGTCGACGGAGAACAGCACGCCCGCCTCGACAGCCTGTCGCAGCAGCCGCCGCGGCGGGTCCAGCCGCTCCGGACGGGAGTTGATCTCCAGGGCGGTGCCGGTCTCGGCGCAGGCGGCGAACACCTCCTCCGCGTCGAACTCCGACTCCGGCCGTCCCCGCCCGCTCACCAGCCGGCCGGTGCAGTGACCGAGGATGTCGGAGCGGGGGTCGCGGACGGCGGCCACCATGCGGCGGGTCATCGACCGGGCGTCCATGCGCAGCTTGGAGTGCACCGACACCACCACCACGTCCAGCCGGTCGAGCAGCTCCGGCTCCTGGTCGAGTGAGCCGTCCTCGAGGATGTCGCACTCGATGCCGGTCAGCAGCCGGAACGGGGCCCACGTCTCGTTCAGCTCCGCCACCACCCCCAGCTGCCGGCGCAGCCGCTCGGGCGACAGGCCGCGTGCGACCGTCAGCCGGGGCGAGTGGTCCGTGAGGACCGCCCACTCGTGGCCGAGCCCGGCCGCCGTACGGCCCATCTCGTCGATCGGGCTGCCGCCGTCGGACCAGTCGGAGTGCAGATGGCAGTCGCCGCGCAGGCGCGCCCGAAGCCGCTCGCCGCCGTGCGCGAGCGGGCCGCCCGTCTCGCTCTGAAGCCGCTGCAGATAGCCCGGCACCTGCCCGGTCAGCGCCTCGCGCACGACTTGCGCGGTCTTGGGGCCGACGCCCTTGAGGGACTCCAGGGTGCCCGCGGACGCACGCTGCGCGACCTCCTCGGCGGGCAACCCGGCGAGCACCCGGGCGGCCGTACGGAAGGCACGTACCCGGTAGGTCGGCGCCATCGACCGTTCCAGCAGGAAGGCGATCCGCTCCAGTGCCTCGACGGGGTCCATTCCACCTCCGATCGCCCCGGTCACAGCACCGGGGTGCCCCTTCAGGGTTCCCCGGCGGCGCGGTGGCCGCACGACGTCCTGCCCGTTTGCCGGCTGCGCTCCCGGGTACTGCGATGCTCCGTCCGCCCATGGAGGAGGAGGCCTGTCATGTCCGCTCCCGCCGCACCGCGCTCCCCGGTGGCCGTGATCACCGGCGCCGACTCCGGTATCGGCCGCGCCGCCGCCGTCCGCCTGGCCCGGCAGGGCGTGGACATCGGGATCACCTGGCACAGCGACCTCAAGGGCGCCGAGGAGACCGCCGAGGAGGTGCGCGCCATGGGGCGGCGGGCCGTCGTGACGCAGATGGACCTCACCCGGCTGCCCGCCGCCGCGGGCGCGGTCGACGAGCTGTGCGACCGGCTCGGCCGACTCGACATCCTGGTCAACAACGCCGGTACGGGCACCTCGACGCCCTTCGTCGACCTGGAACCGGACAAGGTGCGCGAGGTCATCGACGTCGACCTGCTCGGCCCCTTCCTGTGCGGGCAGCACGCGGCCCGGCACATGATCCGGCAGGGCGACGGCGGCCGGATCGTCAACGTGACCTCCGTCCACGAACACCAGCCCCGCGTGGGCGCGGCCCCGTACTGCGCGGCCAAGGGCGGACTCGGCCTGCTCACCCAGGTCATGGCGCTGGAACTCGCCGAGTACGGCATCACCGTCAACGCCGTCGCGCCCGGCGAGATCGCCACGCCCATGACCGGGCAGGAGGACACGGACCCGCACACCGAGAGCCGCCCCGGTGTGCCGCTAGGGCGGCCGGGCGACGCCCGGGAGGTCGCGAACGTCATCGCTTTCCTGGCCAGTGAGGACTCCTCCTACGTCACCGGCGCCTCCTGGGCCGTCGACGGCGGCATGCTCCGGATGGGCCCGATGGCCGGATCCCACCTCACGAGCGACGACTGGCGGCGTCCCTGAGCCCCTGCGGCTGCGCACCGGCTCCTGCGTCCGGCCCGGTCTCAGCCGGGTCCGCCGCGGCCGGGGCTTCGGCTACCGGGACGAGAAGGGCCGGCCCCTCACCGATCCCCCGCAGCGCGCCCGGATCCGGGCCCTGAGCATCCCGCCGGCCTGGCGGGACGTGTGGATCTGCCCGTGGTCACCTTCAGCTGTCCGGCCAAGGGCGGTGCGCGGCGGGGAACGGCTGCTCGTCCACTGGGACGGCAGGGCCGCCGGCAGACCGCCCGTGCCGTGCGGGAGATCAGCCGCTACCTGCGCAACACTCCCGCCGTGTGCCAGGGCCTCCTACATCGACCCCCGGGTCTTCGAACTGTTCGAGGAGGGGGGTGACGATCGCCCCCGAGCTCACCCGGCTGGGGGAACACGGGACGTTCGGGTGCCCCGCCACCCAGGGAGCGGCCGAGGCGGCCGTCCTGCAACCGCTCGACGGCGGTCGCGGACGGCCGCCGGGGCGGCTCCCGTCCTAGGCTGGATCACATGACCGAACAAGCAGCTCCCTACATGTCCCACCCGCGGATCCTGGTGCACGCGGTGATGCCGGGGAAGCCGGGCAGGCCGCCCTTCCGCATCGTGGAGATCGACGGTCAAGTGGTGGGTGAGGCGAGGGCCGTCACCGACGTCCTGGAAGCCGCCGCCGCGTACGGCATCACGGTCCACGACCTGGATGACCCGGACCAGGTGCGCTGGGTGGGCGGCGACAAGTTCACCTGGGCGCCCCACTAGGGCATGGCCCCGGGGGCCCGGCCCGGACACAGCCGGCCGGCGCCGCCCACCCCGGCGGTCACTGCTTCCGCACGCGCGCGTGCACACGGCCGAGCCGGCGCCCCAGCAGCAGGTAACCCACCAGGGCCCCGGCGGTGTTGAGGATGACGTCGTCCACGTCGAAGGCACGTCCGGTCACCAGCAGGCCCTGAGCGGTCTCCACCAGCAGCATCACGATCGCGGTGACCAGCAGGACCCTGAGGATGCCGCGCACCCGGGGCACCAGGATCGGCAGCAGCACCCCGAACGGGATGCCCAGCACCAGGTTCCCGCCGATCTGCTTGACGGCGTCGTGCAGTTGTGGCTGGTCCAGATAGGCCCTCAGGGAGCGGCCCGGGTGCAGGTTGGTGTGCGTGAGGGACACCGATGCCGGGGACGGCTGAAGCGTGAGCCGTGCCAGCACGACCGCGAACGCCACCATGAAGGCGAAGGCCACCAGCATGGCCAGCAGTCGCACGGGGAGCGGCAGAACATGGTGCCCGGCCCTGTCCGGCGGCGCCTTCCGGTCGGCGCGGCCGGCCTTGGTGGTACGGCCGGTTCTTGCGGCGCGGCCGCCCCTGAGGCTGCGCAGGCGTGCGGCAGTGATGCTCATCCGATCCTCCAGTCTTCAACCTCCGCGCGTGGTAGCGCGGTTACCCGCGAAGCGACGCGGAATGCCGCCCGACGCGATCCGGGCCGGTTCCCCCCTCGGTTTCCGGACGCCCTCCCGGGGCACTGGGGGCACAGGCCCGCGCGCCGCCGCTCGCTCCGGCTCGGGCGGTGCTTGGATGCCCGAAGCGGGCGAAACCGGCCAAACGGATGCAACGCCGTGAAACCGGCTTCCCTCAGGCCCGAGGAGGTGTGTGTGAACCGGCGTACGGCCCTCCTCGCCGTCGGCGAGTGGCTTGTGTGGTGGGCCGCGCTCACCCTGCTGTGGCTGGTGCTGATCAGCACCGTGGACACCCTGGAGTGGGTGGTCGGCGCGACCGCGGCGGCCGTCACGGCGCTCGCCGCCCGGGCCGCGCGACGGGCGGTGAACTGGCGGTGAACGGCTGGATCCTGGCGGCGGCGGTCCTGCTCGCCGGGGGAGCGGGCGCGGCCCTGTGGGGCGTGGCCACCGGCCCGCTGCGGCGCCGTGTCATGGCCCAGAACCTGATCACCTCGGCGGTCTGCCCCGCCCTGCTGCTCCTCTCCCAGGGCTACGGACGCCCCTCGTACGTCGACCTGGCCCTGCTGCTGGCGCTGCTCGGCCCCGTCGGCACCCTCGTCTTCGCCCGGCTGCTCAGTGACGAACTGGAGGACGACCGGCCGCGGGCCTGGGGACCGACCTGGGCCGCCGCGGGTCTCGGCGCGGTCGTCGTGCTCGTCCTGTGCGCGGCCACCGGACCGAGCCGCGCGATGGTCAAGCTCCTCGTCGTCGGCGCCCTGCTGGTCGGCGGCAACCTGGTGGCCTCCCGGGCGCTGTCCGGTGGAGTACGGGGAGTGCGCCATGGCTGATGTGGTGATCGTCGTCGCCCTGCTGCTGGTGGCCGCGGCCGCGCCCGCGGCCGTGGTCACCCGTGACCCGGCCCGCCAGGCCCTGGTGCTGTCCGCTCTCGGCGTGCTGCTCGCCGTGCTGTTCACCGTGCTCCAGGCCCCCGACGTAGGCCTGTCCCAGCTGGCCGTCGGCTCCGCGCTGACCCCGCTGCTGGTGATGCTGTCGGTGCGCAAGGTCAAGCGCCGGCCACGGGCCAAGGGCGGTGACCGGTGACCCCGCGAGCCCGGCTGTGGCTGCTCGCCGTGGGCGGCGCGGGCCTCGCCGCCCTCCTCGTCGCCGCTTGCCTCGACCTGCCGTCCTTCGGCGGCCGGCGGCACCCCTACGGGGAGCGGGCCGTGCACGCCGCCCTCGCCCGGCACACCGCCAACACGATCGCCTCCGTCAACTTCGACCAGCGCGCCTACGACACCCTCGGTGAGATGACCATCCTGTTCGCCGCGGTGCTCGGCTGTGTGATCCTGCTCCGGCAGACCCGCGACGAGCACCGGGCCCGGCCGGAACCCGCCGAGGTGGCGCTGCCGGTACGCCGCTACGCCTTGGTCGTGCTCCCCGTCGCCCTGCTCACCGGCCTCTACGTGATCGCCCACGGCCAGCTCAGCCCCGGCGGTGGCTTCCAGGGCGGCGTGGTCGCCGCGACCGCCCTGCACCTGCTGTACCTCGGCGCCGACTACCGCGCCCTGGAACGCGTCCGCCCGGTCGCCCTGTTCGAGGTCGGTGATTCCCTCGCGGCCTCCGCCTACCTGGTGCTCGGCATCGCCGGCCTGCTCGCCGGGACCGCGTTCCTGGCCAACACGCTGCTGCCGTACGGCACGTTCAACACACTCTCGTCCGGCGGCATCATCCCCCTGCTGAACGCGGCCATCGGCATGGAGGTCGCCTGCGCGGTGGTCGTGCTGCTCGCCAATTTCCTGGACCAGGCCGTCGAGATCGAAGGGGAGAGCGGGAGTTGAGACCACTGTGACCACCGTGCTGCACGTCCTTCCGTACCTGGTCGCCGCATGGGTCTTCCTGACCGGCTGCTACGGCCTGGCCACCAGCCGCAACCTGATCCACGCCGTGGGCTGTCTGTCGGTGTGCCAGGCCGCCACCTACGTCCTGCTGCTGGCCGTCGGCTACCGCAGCGGCGGCACGGCCCCGGTGTTCTCCGACATCGAGCCCGGGTCGCGGCCCGTAGTCGACCCCGTGGTGCAGGCCCTCGCCCTCACCGACGTCGTCGTCGGCGCCACCGTCACCGCGCTGCTGCTCGCGCTCGTCATCCAGATCGCCAAGCGGCACGGCACCGTCGACCCCGACGAACTCAGGGAGCTGCGCGGCTGATGCACCACCTGCTGCCGCTGCTTGTCGCCGTACCGCTGCTCGGTGCCGCGCTGCTCATCGCGACCGGCCGCCGCCTGCCCCGCGTCGTGGCCGAGGCCGCCGGCTGCGCGGTCTCCGGCGGCACCGCCGTGCTCGCGGTCGTCCTGCTGCTGAACTCCTCCCCGCCGCTGGTCGAATGGGCGGGAGGCTGGGTGCCCGTGGGCGGCGAGAGCGTCGGTATCGTGCTCACCGGGGACGGGCCGGGGCTGGGCATGGCAGTGCTCGTCTCCCTGCTGACGCTGGCGGCGCTGGTGTACTCCTGGCACTACTTCGACGAACCCCCGCGCCGGCACGCCGGTTCCTTCCCCGCCCTGATGCTGCTCTTCCAGGGCGGCATGTGCGGTTTCGCGATCGCGGGCGACCTGTTCAACGCGTTCGTGTTCTTCGAGCTGATGAGTGTCGTCGCCTACGCGCTGACCGGCTACCGGATCGACGACCCGAAGGCCGTGCAGGGTGCGGTCACCTTCGGCGTCATCAACTCCCTCGGCGCGTACGCCATGCTGATGGGCATCGGCCTGCTGTACGCCCGCACCGGCGAGCTGGGCATGACGAAGATCGGGCGCGGCCTCGACACCGCGGCCACGCACGGACGGCCCGACGCGCTCGTCCTCGCCGCCTTCGTGCTGGTCATGACCGGGCTGCTGGTCAAGGCCGCCACCGCGCCCTTCCACTTCTGGCTCCCGGACGCGCACGCCGTGGCGCCTACCCCCGTGTGCATGCTGCTGTCCGGTGTCATGGTCGAACTCGGCGTCTTCGGCGCGTGGCGGGTCTACGGCACGGTGTTCTCCGGGCCGGGCGGGATCCCGTCCGCCGACGTGGAACGGGCGCTGGTGGTGCTCGGCGCGGTGACGGCGGCCGTCGGCGCCGCGATGTGCTGGTACCAGCGGCACATCAAGCGGATGCTGGCCTACTCCACCATCGCCCACACCGGGCTCTTCCTCGTCGGCGTCGGCACGCTCACCCCCGAGGCCGACGACGGGGTCGCGCTGTACGTCCTCGGGCACGCGGGGGTGAAAGCCGCGCTGTTCGCCTGCGCGGGCATCCTCCTGGACCGGTACGGCAGCGTCGACGAACACGCCCTGCACGGTCGGGCCCGGCGGCTGCGCACGGTCGGCGTGCTGTTCACCCTCGGCGCGCTGGGCCTGGCCGGGCTGCCGCCGTTCGGCACGGCGCTCGGCAAGTCGGTCACCGAGGAGGCCGTGGGAGGCCCGCTCACCGTGCTGTACGTCGCCGCCTCCGCGGTGACCGCCGGCGCCGTACTGCGGGTCGCCGCCCGGGTCTTCCTGGGCCTCGGACCCCGTCCCGAGGACGCCGCCGAGGACGAGACCACCGGCGCCGAGGAACGGCCCGAGACCCGCGGCAGGCTCCGCCGGGTCCCGGACACGATGACCGCGGTTCCGGCGGTGCTGCTCGCCGCGGCCGTCGCCGTCGGCCTGGTCCCCGGTTTCGCCGACGCCGTCGCCCGGGCCGCCAACGAGGCCGGGTCGGGCGGTGCCGCGGCCGCCGTGGAGTGGACCCCTGCCGGCATCCTGCTGGGCCTGCTGTCCACGCTGCTGGCCGTGGGACTCGCCGCGCGGGCCGTCGCCCGCCCGGGCCCGGCCGCCGCCCCGGGCTGGGTCCGGCCGCTGCGCCGGCTGCAGTCGGGCCACGTCGGCGACTACGTGGCCTGGTTGCTGCTGGGCACCACCCTGCTCGGGGCGCTCGCCCTGCCGGGCGTGCTGGGCGGCTGAGGCGCGGGCAGGCCCGGTGGGCCGCATCAGGTCCCGTACGTCACGTGCACCTCCTTGAAGCCGAGGGAGCCGAGCAGGCCCTGCAGCATGTCCGTGGTGTTGGTCTCGGCGCGCGTGGTCAGCCCGCTGTCCTTGGCCGCCGCGCCGATGTGCTTCACCGCGAGCTCCTGCACGGCGTGTTCGCTGTTGGGGTTGTCCGAGAAGAGGTCGCCGAGCCGGTCCAGCAGACCGCGCTGCTTGGACACGGCGTACGAGTGGTCGGCGTCGAGTGCCGGCTTGCCGAGCCGCGCGTGCGGCAGCCGGAGCGTGGCCGACGTGCGGTCGCCGTTGACCGTCACGTCGTCCTTGCCGACCTGGCCGAGGTCGACGTAGGCGTCCACGGTGCCCGCGCCGACGTACAGGGTGCGGGTGCCGCGGATCGCGTCGGGCAGGTACTTGGCGTCCTTCTCCAGGTCCACGACGACCTGGAAGTTGCCGGAAGCGGCGTCGTAACGGCTCATGTCCTGGATGGACTTCAGCAGCGCCGGGCCGGAACGGTCGTGCGTCTCGGTGCCGAACAGGTCCTTGATGCCCGGCAGCACGGCCAGCCGGATCCCGGCGAACAGCACCACGAGCACCAGCACGAACGCGGTCACCACCTTGGCCCAGCCGGGCATGCGCCTGGGCAGGCGCGTGAGGGAAGTCGTCATGGTGACGGTCCTCCTTCCTACAGTCCGCATGCCCACCAAGGGCCGTAACAGACCGGCGCGTTGGGGCGGCGCCGGTCGCGAGTGCGGCCACGGCGGTCTCTTCGTCCGGGACCAGGGACTGTCTCCGGAACCCGAGAGACGACGGCCCGCACTGGTCATGACCGAGTGAGCTATTGGATGCTCCAGCGGTGCGGGTGGCTGGGTTCCTCGGGGCAGGCGAAAATGTTGAGTTCGCCCCAGCGGCCGACGGTGACCTCGGTCGGCCTGGTGGACCGGTGGGTAGGCAGGTCCTGTTCTTGCAGCGGCTTCCAGCTGCCGCTGCCGCCGTCCCATTCCGTGCTGTCGATGGTCAGCAGCAGGTGCATCGGTGTCGCACAGGTCCGGCAGTTCATGGGGCACGGGTCGGTGGCGTGCCAGGAGGCGAAGCCGCCGACGCGCCAGCCCGGTGGGATGGACAGGTCGTACTGGTAGCCCACCGGCGCGGCGGCGCAGTCGCCCTCCGACTGCTCGGCCGCCTCCTCCAGTGCTTCTTCCCAGTCGTCGATCCGAGCGCACAGTTCCTCCGGGAGGAGGCCGGCGAACGGGTAGGTGACCACCTGTTCCGGGTCCAGCACGCACTGTTCGGGCACGTACCCCTCGAAGCCGACGACCTGCGGCCGTGGCGGTGAGGTCTGCACCTCGGTGACTTCCCACGACCGGCGCCAGCGCAGGTCGAGCAGCATGCCGTGGCCGGTCGGGCCGTGGGCGTCGAAGGGGCACCAGAACACCTGGAGGAGATCGCAGTCGTCCGGCCCGTTCGCCAGGTCGGGGATGTCCCTCCTGTAGAGCTGCGCCAGGCCGATCAATGGCAGTGGGTCGGCTGCAGCGGCCTCTGACACGCGGTGTGTCCGGCGTAGTTGCTCCAGCAGCCGCCGTTCTTCGTCCGTGGGGCCGGGATTCGGTTCACGGAGCCACGCGGAAGCCAGGATCTGCCGATGCCGGTGGATGTCCGCCGGGCGCCGGCCACGCGCGTGGCTGTGGGACTCGGTGCACACCGGCCAGGGTTCGTTCGTCGGCCACAGCAGCGGACCGCCCACGGAACTGTCCGCCGCCTCCGGTACGCCGGGGCGTGGGTGGAGCCGGGTGGTGGTGCCCCGGTAGGTCGCCAATTCCGGGAAGAGCGCCTCGACATCAAGCGGGCGCTGCGGTGTGGTCCTCGGCATGCACGCGACCCTAGACAGCCGTCGGCCGCGATTCTGCGGCGCCCCCGTTTCGTGAAGAGCCATGCCGGCGCGCAGCGGTCTCCGTGCCGGCATGGGCAGGTCTCTGCCGGAGCCTGACGATGCTGCTGGTGCTCAGGTGAGGGCCGGTTCCGGCAGACCGGCGGAGCGTCGTCGACAGGTGAGTGACGCGCCGCCGATGAAACAACTGCCGCCTGTCGGGTCAGTGGTCACGATCCAGACGGGCCGGCTGCCGCCGTCCCGGCGGATTCAGCACGTGGAGCTACTGGAGATCTTAATCCCGTTGACCTTGTAGGAATCGGCGAACACCGTTTGGCTGTTGGGCTCGAGGCAGATCGAGCCGCCGCTCTGGAGCCGCAGATAGACCACGTCGTCATTCCGCGTGTTGAGGACCCCGTAGTGCGGCCGAGGCGTCACCGCTTGATAGCCGCTGGTGACGTCCCGGTACTTCGACATCGGAGTGCCCGCGTTCAAGGCGTTGCCGTCGACGTAGAAGCAGACGTACGGGTACGGGCAGCCTTGGGTGGGGGGTTCTGCGTGGGCTGCGGCTGCGCCGGTAAGGGACATGGCCGCAACCGCCACGCTCACCCCCGCGAAGCGTGAGACCTTACGGACGACGGACTTCATCGAACCTCCAAGAACGGGTGTCCCAGTGGACGGGTGGCTGGTGGGTGCGTTGCCGGACGGCCGGCCGCTTCAGCCGGTGCGACGGCCATGGCCTCGTGCCTCGCGGCCCTGAGGCAACAACCGCCACCCCTGGAGGACGACCACGCCTGTGCCGAGGTTGCCTACCGCTTCGGAGCCGCCGCCCCCGAAAAGAGACGTCTCCAGGCATCCGCGCCGTGGTGAGAGGGGCAGTAGCATGAGCCGCGACCCGTAATGATCACGCGAGGAGCGGATCGTGCGAGACATCGCCGTCTTCAGTGGCAGTGCCCACCCGGAACTGGCGAAGGAGGTCTGCGCCCACCTCGGCGTGCCGCTCAGCCCGACCCGTGTCAGCCGGTTCGCCAACGACTGTCTGGAGGTGCAGCTCCAGGCCAACTGCCGGGAACGCGACGTCTTCCTCATCCAGCCGCTGGTCAGACCGGTGCAGGAGCACCTGGTCGAACTGCTGCTGATGAGCGACGCGGCCCGGGGCGCGTCCGCGGGACGGATAACCGTCGTCATGCCGCACTACTCCTACGCCCGCTCCGACAAGAAGGACGCCCCGCGTATCTCGCTCGGCGGCCGGCTGGTCGCGGACCTGATGGTGGCGGCGGGCGCGAGCCGGGTCCTCGCCATGACGCTGCACGCACCCCAGGTCCACGGCTTCTTCTCGGTCCCGGTGGACCACCTGCACGCCCTGCGCGAACTCGCCGCGCACTTCCGGCGGTACGACCTCACGCGGACCACCGTCGTCTCACCCGACCTCGGCAACGCCAAGGAGGCCGCCGCGTTCGCCCGGCTGATCGGCGCGCAGGTGGCCGCCGGTGCCAAACAGCGGTTCGCCGACGACCGGGTGAGCATCAGCTCGGTCATCGGTGAGGTGGCCGGGCGGGACGTGATCGTGCTGGACGACGAGATCGCCAAGGGCAGCACTGTGCTGGAACTCCTGGACCGGCTGCGGGAGTTGCGGCCGCGTTCGATCCGGGTGGCGTGCACGCACGGACTCTTCGCGGCGGGTGCGCTGAAACGGCTGAGCGAGCAGCCGGACGTGCTGGAGATCGTGTGCACCAACACCGTGCCCGTCCCGGTGGACGAGCGCACCGAGAAGCTGCGCGTGCTGTCCATCGCCCCGGCGCTGGCGGAGGCGGTTCGGCGCATCCACAATGGCGAGTCCGTCAGTGCCCTGTTCGATGAGTCGCGCGGCGAGTGACCGCCGTTCGGCCGGCGAAGGCCGTCACAACGTGCCGGACGTCGCCTCGGACTGCCGAAGCGCCTCCTCCAGGGTCGGCCGCGGCGGCAGCAGCCGCGCCAGCCCCGTCACCCGCAGCACGCGCAGGGTCAGCGGGTGGGCGCACACGAGGTGCAGCCGCCCGCCGCGCTCCAGCACCCGGCTGCGGGCCCGGTACAGCAGACGCAGACCCGAGCAGTCGAAGAAGTCGATCTGCCCGAGGTCGATCACGATCCGCGCGCCGGTCCGGTCCGTCACCCGGTCCAGGTACGGAGTGATCTCCGTGGCCGCCATGATGTCGATCTCACCGCGGAACTCCAGGACCGTGTGCCCGCGGTCCTGGTGGATGCGCAGGTGCCGGGTGAGTGGTGCGGGTTCCTGGTGCATGCCGGCGTCACCTCCCACCCGTGCCGGGCCATCCGCTCCTCGCCCTGCAAGTTACCCTCGATAGAAGGAATTTGAGCATGTTCGATTGACATATGTCTTCGACTTTGGCGCGTGTCTTCCTGTGGTGTGCGTGACAGGTGACGACGTGTCAGGGTTTACGACAATGCCTGCCAGGCCTTGGCGAGCGCCTGGCGGAACTCTTCCTCCTGGCCCGCGGTGAGACCGGAGACCATCCGCTCCTCCAGCTCCCGCACCGGGTCCGCGAAGCCGGCGAGCAGTTCGCGCCCGGCGTCGGTGAGCAGGATCAGCAGTTCGCGCCGGTTGCGCGGATTGCGCTCCCGCCGCACGAGCCCGCGGCCCTCCAGCGATCGGACGAGGTCGGCCATCGACTGGGCGGTGACGAACGAGTCCCGTGCCAGCTGCGCCGCCGACAGTCCGTCGTGCCGTTCGAGCACGGTGAGGGCCGTGTACTGCAGGGCGGTGATCCCCGCGGGCTTGACCAGCTCGTCCAGACGTGCGCGTACCACCAGCTCCACCTGCTTGACCATGTAGAGCAATGATGGGCGTATGCGTGTACCGACCATGCGCGAACCCTAGACCATTGACAGGAAACCTGTCTGTAATGAGACTGCGCACCAACAGGAATCCTGTTGGTTGAAGTCTTAGCGATCTACGCTGGGGAGTAGGCATGACGACCACCATCGACACCGGTCCCGGGCAGCTGTTCATCGGCGGTCAGTGGCGGGAGGCCGCCGACGGTGCCCGTACGGACGTGATCGACCCGTCCACCGGGCAGGTGGTCACCACCGTCGCGGAGGCGGGCGCCACCGACGTCGACGCAGCCGTCCGCGCCGCCCGAGCCGCCTTCGACGGTGGCGAGTGGTCCGGACTGAGCGGCCGGGAACGCGGCCGGATCCTGCACCGGGTCGCAGAACTCATCCGCGAGAACGCCGACGAACTCGCTGCCCTGGAGAGTCTCGACGTCGGCAAACCGATCACGCTGTGCGGCGCGGTCGACATCGCGAACGCCGCGAACGACTACGAGTACTTCGCCGCCCTCGCCTACTCCCTGGACGGCGCCACCCGCGACACCCCCCTCAACGCCCTCGCCTACACCCGGCGCGAACCCCTCGGTGTGGTCGCCGCCATCACCCCGTTCAACTTCCCGCTGATCCTCGCCGGCTCGAAGATCGGCCCCGCCCTCGCGGCCGGCAACACGGTCGTCCACAAGCCCGCCGACGAGACCCCGCTCAGCGCCCTGTACATGGCCGGCCTGCTGCGGAAGGCCGGGGTGCCCGACGGCGTGGTCAACGTCGTCACCGGCACCGGACCGGTGGCCGGAGAGGCCCTGCTGCGCAACCCGGGCGTCGACAAGGTCGCCTTCACCGGCTCCAGCGCGGTCGGCCGGCATGTGGCAGGCGCCGCCGGTGAGGCCCTCAAGCCGGTCACCATGGAACTCGGCGGCAACGCCGCCCACGTCGTCTTCGAGGACGCCGATCTGGAGAAGGCGGTCGGCGCGGTCATCAAGGGCTTCGTCTTCAACACGGGGCAGTTCTGCATGGGCGGGCCCCGGCTGCTGGTCGCACGCGAGGTGTACGGCACCCTGCTCGGCATCCTCGCCGAGGCCGTGCCCGGCGTGCCGGTCGGTGACCCGCGCGACCCGGCCACCGTCGTCGGCCCCATGGCGGGGGAGAAGCACCTGAACAAGGTCGAGGAGTACGTCGCCCTGGCCCGCAAGGAGGGCGGCCGCATCGTGTGCGGCGGCGAGCGGCTCGACCTGAACGGCGGCTACTACTACAAGCCGACGGTCATCGCGGACCTGCCCAACGACTCCCGCGTCGTCCAGGAGGAGATCTTCGGCCCGGTCCTGACCGTGCAGCCCTTCGACTCCGAGGACGAGGCCGTCGCCCTCGCCAACTCCACCCCGTACGGGCTGGCGGCGGGCGTGCAGACCTCCCACCTGGCCCGCGCCCACCGCATCGCCGACCGCCTCCAGGCGGGCATCGTCTGGATCAACGACTGGGCGATGCTCGACCCCGCGGTGCCCTTCGGCGGCGTCAAGGACTCCGGCTTCGGCCGTGAGTACGGCCCCGAGGCCCTCGCCGCCTACACCAAGGTCAAGTCCGTCGTCGTCTCGCTGGACTGAACGCCCCCCACCACCGAACCGAAAGGAGTGCACGCGATGTCCATCACCACACGCGCCGCCGTGGTCGAGTCCGGGGGAGCGCCCTTCACCCTCTCCGACGTCGTACTCGACGAGCCGGGACCGCATGAGGCGGTGGTCCGCATGGTGGCGGCCGGCCTGTGCCACACGGACCTGGGCGTGGCGAGCGGCGGACTGCCCTTCCCCCTGCCCGGAGTGCTGGGCCACGAGGGAGCGGGCGTCGTCGAGGCCGTCGGCTCCGCCGTCACCGGTGTCGCGCCCGGTGACCACGTCATCCTGTCCTTCACCTCCTGCGGCGAGTGCCGCAACTGCCACGGCGGGCACCCCGCGTACTGCGCGACCTGGCTGCCGCTGAACCTCATCGGAGGCCGCCGGGCCGACGGCAGCAGCACCGTCAGCCGGGACGGTGAGCCGCTCGGCGGCCACTTCTTCGGCCAGTCGTCGTTCGCCGAGCGGGCCCTGGTGGACCGGCGCAGCCTGGTGAAGGTCGACCAGGACCTGCCGCTGGCGTCCCTCGCCCCGCTGGGCTGCGGGGTGCAGACCGGAGTGGGCGCCGTGTGGAACGTGCTGAAGCCGCGGACGGGCGGCACCGTCGTGGTGCTCGGCGCCGGCGCCGTCGGCCTGTCCGCCGTGATGGCCGCAGCCCTCACCCCGGCCACCACGATCATCGCCGTCGACCGGGTCGGCGAACGGCTCCAGCTGGCCCTCGAACTCGGCGCCACCCACACCGTGGACGCGGGGGAGGAGGACCTGGTCGCGGCGCTCGCCGACATCACCGGCGGCCAGGGCGCCGACGGGATCGTGGAGACCACCGGAAACGCCGGAGTGCTGCGCCAGGGCGTCGACGCGCTCGGCGCCCGCGGCACCCTGGTCATCGTCGGCGCCCCGCCGTTCGGCACCGAGGTCGCCCTGGACGTCAACGGGATGCTCGGCGGCAAGCAGGTCGTCGGCCTGACCCTCGGCGACAGCGAGACCCAGACCTTCATCCCCGCCCTGGTCCAGCTGGTACGGGACGGCCGGCTCCCGCTGCACCGCCTGATCAGCACCTACCCGTTCGCGGACATCGAGCAGGCGGTGCAGGACATGAAGGCGGGCAAGGCCATCAAGCCCGTACTGACGTTCTGACTCAGTCCACCAGCAGGACGAGCTTCCCGGTGGTCCGGCCGGTGTCGCCGAGCGCATGCGCCTCAGCGGCATCGGCCAGCGGGAAGGTCCCGGCGACGGTGGCGCGCAGGCTGCCCTCCTCCACCAGCCGGGCGATCTCCTTCATGCCGCTGCGCGAGGCGTCGACCAGCATCCGCACCGCCCGCACACCGAGCCGCTCGGCCTCCTCGTAGAAGTCACCGGAGCCGACCGGAAGGATCGACACCACGAGCCCGCCCGGACGCAGCACGCGCAGCGAACGCAGGGAGTAGTCCCCGCCTATCGTGTCCAGCACCACGTCGACGTCCTTCACGGCCTCGGTGAAGTCCGTCTCCCGGTAGTCGACCGCCTCGTCCACACCGATCCCGCGCAGGAAGTCGTGCTTGCCCGCGCTGGCGGTACCGATCACGTACGCGCCGCGCGCCTTGGCGATCTGCACGGCCACATGGCCGACACCGCCGGCCGCCGCGTGGATCAGCACCCGCTGACCGGGCCGCACGTCCGCCGTCTCGACCAGCGCCTGCCAGGCGGTGAGGGAGACCAGCGGCAGCGCGCCCGCCTGGGTATGGTCAACGGAGGCCGGCTTGTGCGCGAAGGCGCGGGCCGGACCGGTGACGTACTCGGCGTGCGATCCGTGGCCGAAGGGGTAGGGCAGCATGCCGAAGACCTCGTCGCCGGGCGCGAAGGCGGCGACACCGATGCCGACCGCCTCCACCACCCCGGAGACGTCCCAGCCCAGCACGAAGGGCGGCTCGCCCAGGAAAACACCGAGGGCGCGGTGCTTCCAGTCGGTCGGGTTCACCCCGGCGGCGCGCACCCGCACCAGCACCTCGTTCGGCCTGGGCGCGGGCCGCTCCAGCTCCACTTCCCTGAGGACCTCGGGCCCGCCGAGGACGTCCTGACTGATCGCACGCATGGTGTTCGCATCGCTCATGGTGGACCAGCCTGCCGTGGGCCGCCCTTCAGGAAAATGGCATGATTGCCAACCTTCGATACGATCGTGCCATGCAGCGTGTGGAACGGGTCGTGGTCCTGGCCCTCGACGGCGTCTACCCCTTCGAACTCGGCATCCCCAGCCGGATCCTCGGCGCGGCCGACGGCCGGTACGAGGTGCTGACCTGCACGGTCGACGGGAATCCGGTGCGCACCAGCGCGGACTTCTCGATCACCGTCGAGCACGGCCCCGACGTGCTGGAGTCCGCGGACACCGTGGTGATCACGTCCTTCCCGACCGACCGCATCCCCGACGAACTGCCGGACGAGGTCGCCGCGGCGCTCGCGCGGATCCCGGAGCACGCCCGGGTGGTCTCCATCTGCACGGGTGCGTTCGTCCTCGCCTCGGCCGGAGTGCTCGACGGGCGCCGCGCCACCACGCACTGGGCCGTCGCCGATCGCTTCAGGCGTGCCTTTCCACGCGTCACCCTCGACCCGGACGTGCTCTTCGTCGAGGACGGCCGGTTTCTCACCTCGGCCGGCGCGGCCTCCGGCGTCGACATCTGCCTGCACCTCGTGCGCGAGGACCACGGCAGCGCCCTGGCGAACTTCGTGGCCCGCTGCTGCGTGGTCCCGCCGTTCCGGGACGGTGGCCAGGCGCAGTACATCATGCAGCCGGTGCCCGAGTACCCCGCCGCGAGCACCGCCGCCACCCGCGCCTGGGCCCTGGAGCGCCTCGGTGAACCCCTCACCCTGACCGACCTGGCCGGCCACGCCCGGATGAGCCTGCGCACCTTCGCCCGCCGCTTCGGTGACGAGGTGGGCCTGAGCCCCGGCCGCTGGCTGATCCAGCAGCGTGTCGCCCGTGCCCGGCACCTGCTGGAGTCCAGCGACCTGTCCGTGGACCAGATCGCCGGCGAGGTCGGCTTCGCCACCGGCGCGTCCCTGCGCCAGCACCTGCACGCGGCGATCGGAGTGTCCCCGCAGGCCTACCGGCGGACCTTCCAGGCGGCACGCTGAACGTTTCCGCTCCCCCTGGCGTCGCAGGAGCGGAAGCGGTTGGGCCGGGGAACGGGGATGGGGAATGCGCAGAGATCTCGTGGCGATGGCGTTGCTGACGACCATGGCGGCCGTGACGGCGACGGGATGCGGTGACGGGGGCGGGGAGGACCTCGTGCTCAAGGGCACATCTCCGGCGTCGCCGTACCGCGGCCCGATGAACGCCCGCAGCGCGCTGGAGTGCGACGGGAAGGTCTTCGACGCCGACAGGGGCGACGGATGGAGCAAGGGTGACGGCGGTGACACACCCGAGGAGGGCTTGAAGGCGTATTTCGACATCTACGTGCCCGAAGTCCCGCGCTCCGGCTACCGCGTCGAGCGTGCGGAGGGCGACCGCGTCCTGTACTCCTACGACGTCGGCGGCAGGACGAAGGTGGCCGTCGTGGTCGCCAAGGACCGGAAGAACCGGCCGGGTTGGGGACCGGAGACCAGCGCCTCCTGCGACCCCGCCGAACTCCCGGCCGATGTATCCGAATCCTGGGGGTTCGAGATCTGGACGGACCGGACCGGCAGGCGGGTACCGGTCACCGAGGTCAACAGCTCCGCCGGCGCGGAACACTGCGACTGGCAGAGCGCGCACTTCCTGGAACTCGGCCGGGGGAACGGTGACCCGGTGTACATACGGGACCCCGACGGACTGTTCGAGGCCGGCACCCAGCTGTCCGCTGCGTACGACAGGGACGTGCCGATGCCCGCCGACGCCCACGACACCGGATACCGCTACCGCGACTGGCAGTTGTGGCTGACGGACGACAAGTCGAAGGCGTACGTCCGCACACCCGACGGTGTCGAGGCCTGGCCGCGGGCGAAACAGGGCCTGGCCTGCAAGTGAGACGTCACCGGCTGCGGTGCAGGGCCACCAGCAACTGCCAGACCTGGTGGGCGACTTCCTCGGAGCTCGCGTCGAGGAGTCCGTGCAGCCAGTCGGCCAGGACGCCGGCGAAGGTCGCGGCCACGGCCGAGGCGACCAGCGGGGCGTCGGCGGCGCCCGCCCGTTCACGCTCGGCCAGGCTGCGGGCCCTGAGGTCGCGGTGCAGGACCTGCCCGAGCGGCCCGCCACCGCCCGGGGTGAGCAGGGCACGGTAGAGGGAGGCGTGCGGGGCGAGGCCCGCGAAGAACTCGAGCAGCGCGGGCGGGGCGTGCACCGGGTCGGGCCGGCCGCGCCAGGCGTGCAGCGCCTCCACCGCCTCCCGTACCACGTCCGCGCAGGCGTCGACGGCCAGTGCCTCCAGCCCGTCGTAGTGCACGTAGAACGTGGCCCGGCCCACCCCGGCCCGGCGCACCAGCGCCGCCACGCCGACCTCGGTCAACGCGCGCTCCGCGCACTCCTGGAGCAGGGCGGCGCGCAGCCGCGCCCGGGTACGGGCGGCCCGTGGGTCCTCGGGCGCGGGCCGGGTCACCGGGCGGCCAGCACGGCCGCCAGGGCGAGCGCACCGGGCAGCGCCTGCGCGAACAGGATGCGGCGGTTGGCCGTGGCCGCCCCGAACACGCCCGCGACCACGACGCAGCACAGGAAGAACACCTGCGCACGCCACCCCGTCGGATCGGCGGCCACCAGCCCCCACACCAGGCCCGCCGCGAGGAAGCCGTTGTACAGCCCCTGGTTCGCGGCCATCGGCGCGGTCGCGCGTGCCATCTCCCGGTCGAAGCCGTGCAGACCCCGCCCCGGCTTCTTCTGCCACAGGAACATCTCCAGCACCAGGATGTACGCGTGCAGGGCCGCCACCAGGCCGACCAGTGTGTTCGCCACGATTTCCACGACCAGGACTCCCTCTTTCTTGGACAGGTGTCCAGGATAGCGGGACGGTTGTCCAGGAAATCGAGCAGGTTCGTCACGCCGGACCCCGCCTGATCGTCAGACGTGTGACACGACTACGAGGAGGACTTCGCTCCATGACCGAGCAGCCCGCCCGCAACGCCGAGCAGCGCAAGCAGGACACCCTGCGAAGGCTCGAGCGCGACGTCGACCTCTGGGTCGCCTCCGCCGACGCCGACGGGGGAGCGCCGTACCTCGTGCCGCTGTCCTTCGTGTGGGACGGGGAGACCCTCCTCGTCGCCACCCCGGCCGCGAGTCCCACCGGCCGCAACCTGGCGACGACCGGTACAGCGCGCCTGGGCATCGGGCCGACCCGGGACGTCGTCATGGTCGACGGCACCGTCACCCCCGTGGAACTCGCCGACCTGCCCGAGGAGGAAGCCGAACTGTTCCCCGCCAGAACCGGTTTCGACCCGCGCGGCCTCAAGACCCGCTATCGGTACTTCCGGATCCGCCCGCAGCGGGTGCAGGCCTGGCGCGAAGCGAACGAACTGGACGGGCGTGACCTGATGCGTGACGGGAAGTGGCTGGTGGCCGACTGAATCCGCGGGGCCGGGATATCCGCAGGGAAGGGTCTCTCTCATCCCCAACGGAGGAAGCAATGGCACTTGTGAAAGCGGGCGTTGTGGTGCTCGACTGCGCCGAGCCCGAGAAACTCGCCGAGTTCTACAAGGAGTTGCTGCAGGGGGAGGAGACGGCCGCGTCCGCGAACCTCGTCGAGATCCGGGCGGCCGACGGATTCCGGCTGGCGTTCCGCCGGGACATGAACGCGACCCCGCCGAGCTGGCCGCGCCCCGAGAACTCCCTCCAGGTACATCTGGACTTCCTGGTGGAGGACCTGGACGAGGCCGAGCGCAAGGTGATCGGGCTCGGCGGCCGGCCCCTCGACACCAAGGCCCCGGCCGGACCGTACGAGGAACGCGGCTACGCCGACCCGGCCGGGCACTCCTTCACGGTGCGCCTGGTGCCTCCCACCGCACCCAAGCAGGGCTGAGGGGAGGCACCGGCTCAGCCGTCGAACGGTCAGTCCCGGCCTCCCTTCTCGGACGCCGGCCACACCCCCGTAGAGCGCTCGATGGCCTTGGCCCCGGTGCGGTCCACGGCGCTGCGCACCACCGCGAAGATGGCGCCCTGGACCGCCGCGGCCAGCAGGATCTCGCCCCAGCCGCGGTCGGGGTCCAGCGCGTCGGGCGCGTCGTCCTCGTGCCGGATCGCCTTCCACGCCTTGCGGAACGCCATACCGGCCAGCGCCCCGCTCGCCCAGCTCAGTACGAAGCCGACGGGCTGGTAGGCGAGGGGCAGCTTCTTCTTCTTCTTGGCCACGTGTGAAACTCCTTCGTCGCGATCTGTACGTTTTTCAGGGCCGCCCCGCGGCCGGTACCTCCTCGCCCGGACGGACCGGCCCCGGCGGCGTCCCGTCGCCGAACGGCCGGCCGCCGAGCTCCTCCCGGTGGTGCGGGGCGAGCCAGCCGGCGAGATCCGGCCCGAGCGGCACGATCCCGGTCGGGTTGATGCCGCTGTGCACCTGGTAGTAGTGCCGCTTGATGTGGTCGAAGTCGACCGTGTCACCGAAGCCGGGCGTCTGGAACAGGTCACGGGCGTACGCCCACAGCACCGGGTTCTCCGCAAGCTTCCACCGGTTGCACTTGAAGTGACCGTGATAGACGGCATCGAAACGGACCAGTGTGGTGAACAGCCGGATGTCCGCCTCCGTGAGGGTGTCGCCGACCAGGTAGCGCTGCCGGGCCAAGCGCTCCGTCAGCCGCTCCAGCCGCCGGAAGACCGCGGCGCACGCCGCCTCGTACTCCTGCTGGTGGGTGGCGAATCCCGCGCGGTACACACCGTTGTTGACGTCCTCGTAGACGCCCGTCATCACCTCGTCGATCTCGTCGCGCCGGGCGGCCGGATACAGATCCGGCGCACCCGGGCGGTGCAGCGCCGTCCACTCGGTGGCCAGGTCCAGGGTGAGCTGCTGGTAGTCGTTGGTGACCAGGCGCCCGCTCGGCACGTCCACGACCGCCGGGACACTCACCCCGCCCGGGTACCCGGTCTCCCGCCGGTCGTACGCCTCGGCCAGGAAGCCGATGCCGAGCACGGGATCGCGCCCGTCGGGATCCAGGGTGAAGCGCCAGCTGCGGTCGTCCTGCACCGGATCCGCGATCGCCATGGACAGCGCGTCCTCCAGCCCCAGCAGCCGGCGGGAGATCACCGCCCGGCTCGCCCACGGACAGGCGCGGCTGACGACCAGACGGTAGCGGCCCGCCTCCACCGGCCAGCCGTCCCGGCCGTCCGCCGTGATCCGGTCCGCGAAGTGGCTCTTGGACCGGGTGAACGTCTTGTGGCCGTACGAGCGGTTGCCGTCGCCACCCATGTTTCCTCCTTG
This sequence comes from Streptomyces sp. NPDC001843, assembly GCF_042891955.1. Classification (NCBI taxonomy): domain Bacteria; kingdom Bacillati; phylum Actinomycetota; class Actinomycetes; order Kitasatosporales; family Streptomycetaceae; genus Streptomyces; species Streptomyces sp. NPDC001843. Next base: position 83,409 of record NZ_JBIATQ010000002.1, read on the forward strand.
CCGCAGGGGGCGTCCTGGGGAACGCGTTCCCCGATTTCCGCCGTCGGCACGGTGTGAGCCGTCCAGGCCGGGGGCAACCGGCGGTGGTGAGCGGGACATCTTCGCAAGAGACGACGCGACAGCGGAAACAGACGACCATGGCCCGGGACGGCGGCAGGTCCCCCGGGCGGAACACCGGGCCGGAGGTGCCCAGGACCGGGGCCGGCGACCACCAGGCCGACCGGAAGACACGGATCACCGTCTGGGTGGCGCTCGCCGCCAACCTGGTGATCGCGGCCGCCAAGGCCGCCGGAGGTCTGCTGGCGGGTTCGCCCGCCCTGATGTCCGAGGCGGCGCACTCGGTCGCCGACAGCCTGAACGAGGTCTTCCTGCTGGCGGCGCTGCGCCGCAGCCGTCGCCCCGCCGACGCACGGCACCCGTTCGGCTACGGCAAGGAGCGGTTCTTCTGGTCCCTGCTGGCCGCCGTCGGCATCTTCGTCATGGGCGGCTGCTTCTCCTTCTTCCAGGGCGCCGAGGCACTCCACAGCGGCGCCGAGGAGAAGTTCAGCGGCTACGTGGCGGGCCTGATCGTGCTGGGTGTCGCGCTGCTCGCCGAGGGCGCGTCCCTGTTCCGGGCGCTGCACCAGGTGCGCCGACAGGGCGGCAGCCTGCGGGACCCCGCCCTGCGCACCGTGGTCGCCGAGGACGGCACGGCGGTGCTCGGCGTGACCCTCGCCATCGTCGGCATGGCGCTGCACATGGCCACCGGTCAGGTCGTCTGGGAGGCGTCCGCCTCGCTGGCGATCGGCGTACTGCTCGTCTACGTCGCCTACCGGCTGGGCCGCGACGCCCGCGACCAGCTCATCGGGGAGGCCGCCGACCCGGAGCTGAGCGGCCGGATCCGGACACTGCTGGAGGAACAGCCGGAGATCGACAGCGTCGAGGCGCTGTTCACCATGAAGATGGGCCTCGACTCCACGCTCGTGGCCGCCCGGATCGACCTGGTGCCCGGCCTCGACAGCGAGCGGGTCGAGGAGGTCGCCATGCGCATCAAACGGTCGCTCACCGAGGCCGTCCCCGAAGCCGACCAGATCTTCCTCGACGTGACCGACCGGCCGGCGGGCGAGGCACGGGAAAGCCCCGCCGCGACGGGGGAACGCGGCGGGGCCTGACCCTCTGGTGCCCGGGGGGAGACGGTCCATGCCTCCCGGAAACAGATTTTTCTAAAGCACGGCGCGGATCACGCGCCGCCGGCCGGCTCCAGGACGAAGACCGGGATCTCCCGGGAGGTCTTCTCCTGGTAGTCGGCGTACGGCGGGTACGCGGCCACGGCACGCTCCCACCACGCGGCCTTCTCCTCGCCGGTGACCTCACGGGCCGTCATGTCCTGCTTCACCGGGCCGTCCTGCAGCTCCACGTGCGGGTCGGCCTTGATGTTGAAGTACCACACCGGATGCTTCGGCGCGCCGCCCAGCGAGGCGACCACCGCGTACCGCCCTTCGTGCTCCACCCGCATCAGCGGGGTCTTGCGGATCTTGCCGCTCCTGGCGCCCCGGGTCGTCAACAGGATCACGGGCAGCCCCGTGTCCATCAGTGTCGTCCCCTTGGTGCCGCCGGAGCTCTCGTACAACTCGACCTGCTCGCGCACCCACTGGGTCGGGCTGGGCTCGTACTCGCCCTCGAGAGGCATGACGTTCGTCCCTTCGACGGTCCTGCCGATCACTTGCACCGTGTGCCAACGTCGGCCGGTGCTCGAATCATCCGTACCACGGCGCGCCCGGCCGGATCCGGAACACTGCCGTCCCCGCCCGGCGCCCGATCGAGCCAGGCGGGTGTCACCCGGGTGCCACCGCGGCCCGTACCGCCAGCGCCATGGTCACACCGCTCGACAGCAGCGCCGTCACCAGCCGCCCCCGGTGCCCCGTGAGGGCGCGGCCGAGGAGGGCGCCGCCGCCGGCGATCAGCAGCTGCCAGCTGGCGGAGGCGGCGAAGACGGCGAGGACGAAGACGCCCTGTTCCAGCGGGCGGGCGGCGTCCCCGGCGCGGGTGCCGAGCACCAGGGCGGCGAAGTAGAGCACCGTGGTGGGGTTGAGGAGGGTGACGCCGAGCAGACCCAGATAGGCGCGGCCGGGACCGGGCGGCGGCTGCTGGGACCGGGTGGTGAGCCGGCGCGCGTGGTACTGCCGTACGGCGGCCACGGCGCCCAGCACCGCCAGTGCCGCCAGGACCACGGCCGAGGCCCAGCGCAGCGGCCCGAGCAGCGGCCGCAGCGTCGCCGCGAGGGCGGAGCCGCCCACCGTGGCGAGGAGCGCGTAGAGACCGTCCGCGCTCGCCACGCCGAGAGCGGCCGAGGCGCCGGTCCGCAGGGACGTACGAGCGGTGAGGGACACCAGGTAGGTCGCGACCGCGCCGACGGGTACGGCGACGCCGTACCCCGCGATCAGGCCCGCGACCAGCGCGGCCGTCACGGGCGCGCGGGATCGGGCCTCCGGGGGCCGCCGGGCTGCTGCTGGACGCGCACCGGAAGGACGGCGGCGGGCATCGGCGGCAGGATGGTGTCAGTGGTGAACATGCGGGCGATCCTGCGGCCCGCGAGTCGGCACCGCAACCGAATAACGGCCCGATCACGACGGCCGCGGGCATGGTGTTCGGCCAGAAGGCGCGGATCACCGATCTGGCCGAACTTGCCGTCGCCTCATAGATGCCCCGGGCATCTAATGAAGATCGGCACGCACCCTTCGTCTGCGAGGTCCGCCATGACGGAAACGACCGCACCGATGGCTCACCCCGAGCCCGTCGCCTTCCCCCAGGACCGCACCTGCCCCTACCAGCCACCGACCGCCTACGACCCGCTGCGCACGCACCGCCCCCTGGCCCGCGTCACCCTCTTCGACGGCCGCCCGGCCTGGCTGGTCACCGGCCACGCCACCGCTCGCGCGCTGCTGTCCGACCCGCGACTGTCCTCCGACCGCAACCGCCCCGGCTTCCCGGCGACCACCCCCCGCATCGCGGCCGTCCGCGACCGCAGGGTCGCCCTGCTGGGCATCGACGACCCCGAACACCGCGCCCAGCGGCGGATGGTGGTCCCGGACTTCACCCTCCGGCGCGCCGCCGAACTGCGGCCCGCCATCCAGCGGATCGTCGACGAGCGGCTGGACGCCATGATCGGCCAGGGACCGCCCGCCGAACTGGTCGGCGCGTTCGCGCTGCCGGTGCCGTCCATGGTGATCTGCTCCCTGTTGGGCGTCCCGTACGCCGACCACGAGTTCTTCGAGGAACAGTCCCGCCGTCTGCTGCGCGGTCCGGCGCCCTCCGACACCGTGGACGCCCGGAACCGGCTGGAGGCGTATCTGGGCGAGTTGACCGACGACAAGGCGAAACAGCCGGGACCCGGTGAGGGCATCCTCGACGACCTCGTCCACCACCAGATGCGCGACGGCACGCTGGACCGCGCGGACGTCGTGTCCCTGGCCGTCATCCTGCTGATCGCCGGCCATGAGACCACCGCGAACATGATCTCGCTCGGCACCTACACGCTCCTCAGGCACCCTCAGCGGCTGGCCGAACTCCGTGCCGATCCCGCGCTGCTGCCCGCCGCCGTCGAGGAACTGCTGCGGCTGCTGTCGATCGCCGACGGGCTGCTGCGGACCGCCCTGGAGGACATCGAGGTGGAGGGGACCGTCATCCGGGCCGGTGACGGCGTGGTCTTCGCGACCTCCGTCATCAACCGCGACGAGTCCGTCTACGCCGAGCCCGACACCCTGGACTGGCACCGTCCGGCCCGTCACCACGTCGGCTTCGGCTTCGGTATCCACCAGTGCCTGGGCCAGAACCTGGCCCGCGCGGAGCTGGAGATCGCCCTGGGAACCCTCTTCGCCCGGCTGCCCGGACTGCGACTCGCCGCCCGACCGGAGGAGATCCCGTTCAAACCGGGCGACACGATCCAGGGGATGCTGGAACTCCCCGTGACCTGGTAGGAGGCTCCTGCCATGCACATCGACATCGACAAGGACGCCTGCATCGGCGCCGGCCAGTGCGCCCTGGCCGCCCCGGGCGTCTTCACCCAGGACGACGACGGCTACAGCGCCCTGATCCCCGGCCGGGAGGACGGGGGCGGCGACCCGATGGTGCGGGAAGCGGCCCGGGCCTGCCCGGTCGGCGCGATCAAGGTGACCGAACCGGCCGGCTGACCTGGGCTGGCGCCTTCACCAGTAGGGTGCCCGGATGACCGAACAGGCCGGGAAACCCTTCCTCTACGTCGTCGTCTGCGCGGCCGGGATCGCGGCGGACGTCAGCAAACTGATCACCGCCGCCCAGGAGCGGGACTGGGAGGTCGGCGTCCTCGCGACGCCGGTCGCGACGGGCGGTTTCTTCGACACCGCCGCCGTCGAGGCGCAGACCGGCCGTCCCATCCGGTCGGCCTGGCGCAGCCCCGGCGACCCGCGCCCCTTCCCGCCGCCCGACGCGGTCGTGGTCGCCCCCGCCACGTTCAACACCGTCAACAAGTGGGCGGCCGGCATCGCCGACACCCTCGCGCTCGGCACCCTGTGCGAGGCCGCCGGTCTCGGCGTCCCGATCGCCGTGCTGCCCTGCGTGGCCGACGCACTGGCCGCCCATCCCGCCTACCAGGAGAGCCTGATACGCCTGCGCGGGATGGGCGTCCGGTTCGGCGACCCGTACTCCGGTGAGCCGCCGCGGGACGGCGGACGTCCGGACTTCGCCTGGGAGCGCGCGCTGGACCTGCTGGAGGGACCTTAGGGCCTGATCAGCCGGGCAGGCCCTGGTCAGCGGCAGCCGACCGTCGGCCCGGCCAGCGTGCCGCCGGTGTACAGGGCCTGGCCCTGCGGCATCCAGTAGCCCAGTTTGGACACCACCGTGGAGCAGGTGCCGCCGACCGTCACCCGGACGACCACCTTGGCGGGACGGCCCGGCTGGAGGTCGGTGAGCGCGCAGTCCAGGGAGTGGGCCAGCCGGGTCTTCGACGGATAGCGGCCGACCAGCGGGTTGACGCAGCGCCCGTCGGCGGTGGACAACCGCACTCCGCTGCCCTCCTCGCCGATCAGCCCCAACCGCGCACTGCCGTCACCACGCGCACTGTCACGGTGGACCGTGTACGTCAGCGTCGTCACGGCACCTGCCCGCACCGCCTCCCGGTCCACCTGGATGCGGTGCGTCCGCTCGGGCGGCGGCGCGGTGAGGGTGAGCCTGGCCTGCACGGTGCCCCGCAGATCGACCGCGGCGGGCGCCGACCGTACGCGTACGGTGGCCGAGATGTCGTACGTCCCCGGGCCGGGGTACTGGGCCGCCCCGGGCAGCGTCCCGGACAGGGCCGTCCGCTCGCCGTGCCGGGCCGTCCACCGGCCCGAGGTCTGGCAGGCGTAGCGCACCCGTGTTCCCGCCCGCCCGCACGTGGCCGGGGCGGAGACGGACATCGTGGGGGTGCCGTCGTCCGCGCACAGGCTGACGGTGGCCCGCTGGCCGTGCTCGCCGCGCAGGACCCCGGCGGTCGCGCACAGCGTGGCCGGCGGCTCGGGCACGACCGCCCGTGGCGGAGCCGGTCGCCCCCAGGCGGGCGAGACGAGGACGAGGGGCAGCAGCGCCGCCCCGGCCAGAATCCTGGGCGTGCTCGGACGTGTCGGCACGGCGGTTCCTCCGTACGGCCGTGACCGGCCGTACGCCGGTCGCCTCCGCCGAGGATGCGGCACCCCGGCGACCGCCCGGCCGTTCCCACGCCGACCGGTCACCTGCGGGCAGCAACCGCGCGCCGGTCCGTCCCCGTGGCTCCTGCGGCCGCGGTCTCACCGCGTCCTGCGCACGTACCCGTCACTGCCCGGCGTGGAGACCAGCACGTCCCGGCGCACGATGCTCAGCCGTCCGCCGAAGCCCGCCACCGCCTTGCGCAGGCCGGCGTCGGAGTACTCGACGACGAGGACCCGGTCGTCGAAGGCCTTCGCGTACGTCCCGCACTCGTCGAACTCGGCGCACTCCTCCGCCACCGCGAAGTCCAGCCCGGTCCGTTTCCGCTCCCCGGCCAGCTCCACGGTGTTCTTCTGGCCGATGGCCAGGTGCCGGGCGTGGGCGTGCCGGGCCAGCAGGGTGATGAAGGCGGTCGCGTCGTCCGCGGTCAGCAGGTGCCGGGAGCGGGTGTAGCTGTCGTAGTTGTCCGGCTCGACGGCGTCGAAGCCCTTGGCCGCGCAACGGTCGATCCAGTGGTCGACCCGCTCGGCCACGCGCCGGCGTTTGGCGGGCGTCCGGATGTCCAGCAGCGGCTCGTTCCAGTCCCTGTCGACGACCACCTTGCCGTGCGCGTCGCGCAGCAGTAGGTCGGCCGGCCAGGAGGCGCGCTCGCCGGGCTGGGCCTGGAAGGCGTTGACGTAGCAGACGTTGTACAGACCGGGTGCCGGGGAGGCCGAACGGTCGCGGCTGACGATCCGGACACCCGCGGGCGGGCGGTAGGGGCCGCCGATCTGATAGTCGAAGCCGGCGGCGCGCGGCGGGAGGCGGACCGCCCCTTTCGCCGTGCCGGCCGCGGGCGGCCCCGGCTTGCCACCGGAAGAACCGCATCCCGCGACCCCGAGGGCCGCGCCGACGGCGAGTACGACGGCGCCGGCGGCCGTTCCGAGACGTCCGACGCGGGAGACATCCTGGGTGGCTGGTGACGGCACGTGTGTGATCAAATCCCCCGCCTGCGGCGGCCGTCAAGTCGGGCCCGGCAGGTGACCTGGGACGACGTACGCTCGACTTCCGGCAACCCACCCGAAGGCAGGAGCGGCAACGATGCAGTACGTGAAGCTCGGTTCGACGGGCCTGGACGTCTCGCGGATCTGTCTGGGCTGCATGACCTACGGCCTGCCCGACCGCGGCGTCCACGAGTGGACCCTCGACGAGGAGGCGGCGCGCCCGCTGATCCGGCAGGCGCTGGAGGCGGGCATCAATTTCTTCGACACGGCCAACGTCTACTCCGACGGCACCAGCGAGGAGATCGTCGGCCGGGTGCTGCGCGAGTTCGCCGACCGGGACGAGATCGTCCTCGCCACCAAGGTGCACGGCCGGACGCGGCCCGGACCCAACGGCGCCGGGCTGTCCCGCAAGGCGATCATGACGGAGATCGACCACAGCCTGCGCCGCCTCGGCACGGACTACGTCGACCTCTACCAGATCCACCGCTACGACCGTCACACCCCCGTCGAGGAGACGATGGAGGCGCTGCACGACCTGGTCAGGGCGGGCAAGGTCCGGTACATCGGGGCCAGTTCGATGTACGCGTGGGAGTTCTCCAAGGCGCAGTACACGGCCGAGCGGCACGGGTGGACGAAGTTCGTGTCCATGCAGAACCACTACAACCTCCTCTACCGGGAGGAGGAGCGGGAGATGCTGCCGCTCTGCGCCGACCAGGGCGTGGGCGTACTGCCCTGGAGTCCGCTCGCCCGCGGCCGTCTCACCCGCGACTGGGGCGCCGTGACCGAGCGCAGCGCCAATGACGACTTCGGCAGCAGGCTGTATCCGGAGAGCGACCGTACGATCGTCGAGGCCGTCACCCGCATCGCGGGCGAGAGGGGCGTGCCGCGCGCCCAGGTGGCCCTGGCCTGGCTGCTGCACCAGGACACGGTGGCCGCACCGGTCGTCGGCGCCGCCAGGCCGCGGCACATCGAGGACGCGGTGGCCGCCGTCGAACTCTCCCTGAGCGACAAGGAGATCGAGGAGCTCGAGGCGCCCTACACCCCGCACGCCATTAGCGGGCACTGACGGTCAGTGGGGTCCGTGCGGTGCGAACTCGGTACCGCACGGACCGGCTCCCTCGCTGAGGGGCAGCGGGACCCGGTCGCCCGCCATGGACAGCGTCCGGTAGTAGCCGCCGATCCGCTCGGCCGAGCGGCCGACGTAGTGCCCGATGAAGGAGCGGCGGAACCGGTCCGCGCTGCGGTTGGGCGAGGAACCGTGCACCAGACTGCCGTTGAAGAACAGCACGTCACCGGGCGCCATGTCGACGGCCACCGCGCTCAGACCGGGCGGCGGCGGCACGTACTCCCGCGCGAACGACAGCCGGGCGTCCGCCTCCTCGGGGCAGAACAGGTCCATCCGGTGCGTGCCGGGGACGACCTCCAGCCCGCCGTTGTCCCGGTCGATCACATCGCAGGCCACCCATGCGGCCACACAGGTCCCCGGCTCCACCCGGAGGTAGAAGTTGTCCTGGTGCAGGGCCTGCCCCCGGCCGCCCGGGGGCTTGAAGTAGAACATGCTCTGCGCGGCCAGCACCTCCTCCCCGAGCAACGCCTCGAGGACCGTGCGCAGCCGGGCGTCGAGCAGGAACTCCCGGGCCGGGCCGCTGATCTCGTGCGGATGCATGACCCTCGGGTACGCGTCCAGCGGGTCGGCCGCGCCGTCGCCCGGTGCGGGGGTGCGGGGCTCGAAGTGCCCGGGCACCGGACCCGCCGCGCGCAGTGCCGCGAACTCCGCGCACAGCCGGTCGGTCTCGTCGTGTCCGAACAGTCCGCGTACCACCGTGAACCCGGCCTGCTCGAACTCCCCGACCCGCTGCCGCAGGGACTCGGACGCGATGGCGGCGCTGCTCTCCGTGGCTGTCATGACCTCAACGCTACGCAGCCCCCGCCGGGCGCGTAACGGGCGATTACCGTGCCGGGACGGGGGAGAACCACTAAAACCGGGCTGTTGACAATTCGTCAAAATGCCCGTGCGGACAAGCGGAACGCAAAACCGGGGGATCCCTTGTTCCGGCCCGCTGGCCTGTGCAAAGGTGTGCCCTGTCCACGGGCGGACAATTCCGTGTCGCACTCCGCATGCTCGGGGCCGCTCCCGTACGCCCCGCCGGCGCTCCAAAAGAGCCGCCGAAGGTGCGCGTTCGAGATGCCGAAGCCCGTACGGGTGTCCCGATCGTGTCGCAGGGCCGGATACCATACCTCTTGGTATGGACTAAATCCCGTGCGGCGTCTTGGAGGAATGCACCGGTGAATGACGCAGGCCTGTCGAATTCCCCCACTCCGCCTCGGCCGTTCGACGTCCCGGACGAGCAGCTCAGCGCGGAGCTGAAGAAGTGGACAGGAGCGACGCCCGCGCTGCATCCCGTCGGTGAGCTCCTCGACCGGCACTGGGAAGCGGCCTTCGCCTATGCCCGGCTGTGCACCGACGGACCGCGTGCGGCCGGCATGCTCACCACCGCGGCCTTCACCCGGCTCTTCGGCGCCACCATCAGACAGGCGGGTCCGACCTCGGCCTGGAGACCCGAACTCCTGGTCACCGTGCGCCGTATCGCGGCGGAGTGGGACAACGACGGCCGGCAGGAACTCCTCCACCCCGAGCTGCGCTCCGGCACCGGCGACGGCGAACGCGCCGCGGTCCGGATGCTGCCCCCCGCGTACCGGCGACTGATCTCCCGCGCGTTCCAGCGGCTGCCCCAGTCCGCGCGCGCCGTGCTGTGGCACACCGAGGTCGAGGCCGAACCCCTCGCGATCCCCGCCGCGCTGCTGGGTCTGGACGAGGAGGGCGTCCGCGTGGAGCTGGGGCGTGCCCGTGAGCGGCTGCGCGACGAGTGCCTGCAGGCCCACCGTGAACTCGCCGAGGACGGCGAGTGCCTGCGCTACATACGGATGCTGGACGTGACCTATCGGCGGGCCGGCGTCGACGTCGACCCCGACCTCCAGCGGCATCTGAACGGCTGCCGGCACTGCCGGGACACCGCCGACCAGCTGGACGGGTTCAACACCGGGCTCGGGCTCTCCCTGGCCGAGGCGGTGCTCGGCTGGGGCGCCGCGGCCTACGTGGAGTCCCGGGCGGCCCGCGCCGAGGCGCCCGCCGGGCAGGAAGGCGGCGCCCCGTCGGCCGGGGGCGAGCACGCGGCCGCCATCGCGGCGGGTCTCACCGGCGGCAGCCCCTTCACCGGCGCGGCACCCGACCTGGCGGGCGGCGAGTCCTTCACCGATCCGGTTCCGGGAGCCTTCGCAGGCGCTCCCTTCGCCAACCCGGCAGCGGGCCCGCCGGGCGGCGCGTCCCCGGCCGCCCCGGAACCCGCCCCCATGGCGAGCGACGGGGTCGCCACCGCCGCACCCGCGTCCGGTGGCGAGCCCCGCCGGCCCCGTGGCGCGCGCCGCGCCGAGCGCCCCGGCTCCGGCGGAACCGCACCCCGGAGCAGGCGCCGGAGCACCTCTCGCGCCTCCACCCCGGACGGCGAAGCGGCCGCCGACGCCTCGAGCCCCGCCTCCCGCCGTTCCGCACAGCGGGCGGCCCGCCGCGTCCGGCGGCGCAACCTCTCCGTGGCCGTGGCCACCGTGAGCGGGCTGGTCGTGCTGCCGCTGGTGCTGTGGACGGTGCTCGGCTCCGGCGACGGTGCCACCCCCGCCGCGAGCGGCAAGGACGGCAAGAAGCCCGGTTCCGGCTCCTCGACGACGAACCCGTCCTGGGTCGGGTCGGGCCAGACCGCCAAGGGCACCCTGCGCGGCCGGCTGCACAACCTCGCCTCCGGGCTGTGCGTCGGCGTCGTCGGCAAGAAGGCCGTCGAGGGCGCCGAGACCGAGCTGGCCACCTGTTCCTCGACGGCGAGCCAGCAGTGGACGTACGAGACCGACGGGCAGCTGCGCAGCGCCGCCGACCCCGGCCTGTGCCTCGACTCCCACCTCGGCTACTCGGTCCAGCTCGCCCCGTGCACGGCCGCCTCCGGCGTCAATGTGCGCTACGACTTCACCCTCCAGGGAGCCCTGGTGCCGCGCGGGGAGCAGGACCTGGCGCTGGCCCCCGCCGCCACCGACGGCGCGGGTGCCCTCGTCGTCAAGACCCGCGTGGACAGCGACGTCCAGCGCTGGGTGATCGACACCTCCAAGTCGGACCTGCAGATGCAGAACGTCAACTGGGACGCCGACAGCGCGCCTCTGGCGACGACCTCCGCCCCGGTCACGCCCAAGTCCGCGAAGACCCGTTCGCCGGCGCCCACCCCGTCGAGCACCCGGCCTGCCTCCTCGCACAGTGCGAAGCCGACACCGTCGAGCACCGCCTCCACCGACATGTGCGCCTACAACCCGTACTACTGCGGCTGGGGCGGTCAGTACGGCGGCCAGAGCGGTGGCCAGTACGGCGGCCAGAGCGGTGGCCAGTACGGCGGCGGATGGGGCGGCGGCACCGGCTACGGAGACGGCTCGGGCTTCGGCCACAGGGGCCGCTGAACCTCCAGCTGATCCTCCAGGGGCAGGCGGACCCCGCCGTCAGTGGTGCGGCGGCGGGGCGGGCGGCATCGTGGTCAGGGCCGGGGCCGCCTCCGGCCACACCAGCAGTACCGGGCACGGAGCGTGGTCCACGGCGAAGCGCACGGCCGGGCCCAGGCTGTGCGGCCCGAGGCGTGCCCGGTCCCCGTCGCGGGCCAGCACCAGCAGATCGGCGCCCTCGGCGGCGGCCACCACCTCCCGCTCGACCCGCCCGGCCCGCTCCAGCCGGGTGCAGGGCCGCCCCAGCCGCTCGGCCGCCGTCTCCAGGAGCTCCGCGGCCGAGCGGCCGCCGAGGCCCTCCAGCCGGGTGCCCGGATCCCGGTCCGGACGGCCGCGGCCCAGCAGCCCGGCGAAGGCGCCGTGCGCGACGCCCGGCACGTCCGGCCCGCTGACATGCAGCAGCACCACGTCGGACGCGTTCGGGGCGTGGGTGCCCACGGCGTCCACGCAGGCGGGCCAGGTGCCCTCGACGAGCCACACGATCACACGCATTGCGGTCGGCCTCCCTCGGTCGCACACCAGCTCTCTCACAGCACCCGCTGCCTCACGCCACCCGCTGTCTCACACCACCTGCAGCGACCCCCACAGTGCCACCACGGCCAGGACGAGCGCCGACGGCACGGCCAGCAGTCCGAGCCGGGTGAACTCCCCGAGGTCCACATCATGTTCGTGCTGGTGCACGATCCGCCGCCACAGCAGCGTCGCCAGCGAACCCGCGTACGTCAGGTTCGGGCCGATGTTCACCCCGAGCAGCACCGCCAGCACGGCGCCGGGCCCGGCCGGCGCGGCCAGCGGCAGCAGGACCAGTACGGCGGGCAGGTTGTTGATCAGGTTGGCCAGGACCGCGGCCAGCGCGGCCGTGCCGAGCAGTGCAGGCAGCCCCGTACCGCCGGGCAGCACGTGCCCGAGCGCGTCGGCGAGCCCGTTGTCCACCACGGCGCGCACCACGATCCCCAGCGCCAGCACGAATGCCAGGAAGCCCGGGGCCGCCGCCCGCACCACCGTCATGGGCGTCGCCCGCCTCCGCAACAGCGCCCGGCCGGCGAGCACCAGCACCCCCGCCGCCGCGGCCCATGCCGGATCGACGCCGACCGCGGACGCCACCACGAACCCGGCCAGCGTGCACGCCACGGTCACCAGCGCGAACAGCGGCAGTCCGGGCGGCTTCCCGGCCCCGTCCGTGCCCGGGGCCGCCGCCGACAGGTCACGGGCGAAGAACCGCCGGAACACCGCGTACTCCGCGCCGATCGCCACCAGCCACGGCAGTGCCATCAGCGCGGCGAACCGGGTGAAGCCCAGCCCGCTCGCCGCGAACGCCAGCAGGTTGGTCAGGTTGGACACCGGCAGCAGCAGCGACGCCGTGTTCGACAGATGGGTGCAGGCGTAGACGTGCGGCTTGGGCCGTACACCGGTGCGGGCGGCCGTGGCGAACACCACCGGCGTCAGCAGCACCACCGTGGCGTCCAGACTGAGCACCGCCGTGATCACCGAGGCCAGCGTGAACACCGCCGTCAGCAGCCGAACCGGCCGCCCGGCCGCCCGGCGGCCCATCCACGCCCCGCACCACTCGAACAGGCCCTCGACGTCGCAGAAGTGCGCCAGCACCAGCACCGCCGCCAGGAACCCGACCACCGGGCCCAGCCGTTCGGCCTCGGCCCGGGCGTGGTCCACGGAGATCGCGCCGGTGACGACGGCGATCCCGGCCGCGGGAACGGCGAGTACCGCCTCCGGCCAGCCGAAGGGCCGCACCACGGCCCAGGCGAGCACGGCGACGAGCAGAACGACCGACAGGGCCTCGGCGAGCGGGGTGTTCAGGGCTCGGTCCTTCGCTTCGGTGATCGACGAGTGCCCGCCCATGAAAGCAGACGTCGGTAAGAGGCCTACGACGCCCCCGTGCCCGCCGCGCCCAGGAACTCCGCCCAGCCGCCTGCCGGGGACTGCCCCGGGCTCAGCGTGCGCATCGTGCGCAGGACGGCGGGGTCCTGCGCCTCCAGCCACGCCACCAACTGCTTGAAGGAGACGAAGCGCACGTCGTCGTACTCGGCCATCCGGCCGATGGCCTCCTCGACGGCGTCCATGTAGATGCCGCCGTTCCAGCGCTCGAAGTGGTTGCCGACGAAGAAGGGCGCGCGGTTGGTGGTGTAGGCGCGGTGGAAGCCCGCCAGGTACGTGTCGCGGGCCTGCGTGCGCCACGCGTCGTACCGGGAGCGGTCGCCCAGCGGGTTTCCGGCGGATTGGTTGTACATCATGTTGTAGTCCATGGAGAGGACCTGGAAGGAGTGGCCGGAGAAGGGTATGGACTGCAGCGGGAAGTCCCAGATCCGGTTGCCCTGCACCTTGCCCGGCCAGATCTGCAGCCCGCCGGGCGAACTGGCGTCGTACTTCCAGCCGAGCGCGGCCGCCGTCGGCAGCAGCGCGGCCTGGCCCTCCAGGCAGGGGGTGCGGCCGCCGATCAGCTCCTTGCGGTAGTCGAAGGGCAGCGGGTCGAGATCGGTGAAGCCGGTGTTCGTCCGCCACTCGGTGACGAAGCGGACCGCCTGGTCTATCTCGCTGCGCCACTCGGCGCTCGACCAGTTGCGCACCCCGTCCGCGCCGCAGAAGTGCCCGTTGAAGTGCGTGCCGATCTCGTGGCCCTCCAGCCAGGCCGAGCGCACCTGCTGGAGCGTGGCGTGGATGTGCCGGTCGGCGAGATAGCCGATCGCGGACGCGCCGACCGGGTGCTGCGGCGGGTGATAGAGGTGCTTCTTGGACTCGGGCAGCGTGTAGATGCCGCTGAGGAAGAAGGTCATCTTCGCCCCGTGGTCGGCGGCCACCTTGCGGAACCGGGAGAACAACCTGTTGCTGAGCTCGCCCGCGCCGTCCCAGGAGAACACCACGAACTGCGGCGGCCGGGTACCCGGCTTCATCCGCGTGGCCTTCGGCTGGTGCGGCTGGGCCCCGGTGTCGGCGGTGGAACCGTCGCCGATCTTCTTCAGCGGCCGGGCCTGCGCCGTGCTCCGGCCGCTTCTGGAGCCGTCGCCGCCCAGGGAGATTCCCCCGGCCGAGCAGGCCGAGAGGGCGCCCAGGGCGCCCGCCGTGGCTCCCGCGGTCAGCAGACGCCTGCGTGAGATGCCGCTCATGTTCCGTCCCCGATTTCCTCGTCGCGGCCCCGTCGGGGGCCTCATCGCTGTTGCGGTCGACGGGTTCGATGGGCGGCTGCGGCCAAAAGATCGGGGCGGACGGTGCCTGTTCCCGTCCTGTGACAGTCGGGACGCGGCGATGACGAACCCCGCTGCCCGGGGGAGTGGCAGCGGGGTCCGGGTCAGGGCTCGTGCAGGCGGGCCGGCGGGTGGATCAGGCGCCGGTGCCGGGAGCGATGACGGTCAGGAAGACGGACGAGGAGTTGCCGGACACCGGCACCGCACCGGCCGTCCACTTCACCTTGAGCTGGTCCCGCTCGTCCGGCGGGGTGACGAGCAGCGCGGCGGGCGTCGCCGTCTTCGCCTCGCTGATCTCCGGGTTGGAGAAGCTCAGGCCGGCCCACGCGCTCTGTCCCGGCTTCAGCGTGACCGTGGCGGCTTTGCCGGAGGAGCGCTTCGGGTCCGGGCCGAGCTGGGTGCCGGAGGCGTTCACGAAGGCGGCGCCGGGATAGCCGTGCAGGGTGCAGGTGCGGGCGGACTTGTTGGTGAGCACGACGGGGAAGTTCTCCTGACCCGCGCCCGGGTTGTTGCGGCCCACGGTGGCACTCAGCTCGGAGGTGTGGCAGCGGGTGCTCCTGCCCGCGTCCACCGCGCTGTCGCCCGTGCCCGTCGTGGCGGTCGGTTGCCGGGACGACGGGGTGCCGGCCGGGGACGCGGCGCTCGGCGACGCGGGGGCGCTGCCGCCCGAGGTGTGCGTCGCACCCGTCGGCCCGTCCGACGCGGGGGATGCGTTGCCCGGCACCTTCTGCGGGGCACCGCCACCCGTGTCGTTGCCGCATGCGCTCATGAGGCCCAGTACGGCGACCGCACTCCCGAGCACGGCCGCTCCACGCAAGGACTGGGAGGTGTACGCCATGTCTCTCAACACTCCTGCAAGGTCGTGGCACGCGCCGTGTCGGCGGGTGTCCGCGGCGCCTCGTGCGCCGTCATGAGAGTCCGATGCGCCGAGCGGCCGCGAAGTTCGCGGTCCGCGCGGCTTTTTCGCCCGTTCTTCCGTACGGGTTCCTCCCGCACGGGTGCTTTCCGCGCGGCGACTCCATGGGATGTCTCCCTGGGGTCTTCCCTTCCGGGGCGGTGCGGGTCACCCGTCAGGTGACCCGGAGCGAGCGGAGTATGCGCTCCGTCGCGTCGGCCTCCCCGGTCTGGCGTATCTGCACATACGCCTGAGGCTGTGCCTTGCCGCTCGCCGGGCGCAGCGCTGTCTCGCTGATCGAGCCGCCGCCCGGGCAGCCGTTCCAGGTGCGGATCCGGCCCTGCCATGCCGCGGCGGTGTAGGCGCGGCTGCCGTCGTAGTGGCAGCCGCCATGGGCGAGCGCGTTCACCTTCGCGGTGACGTCGCCGTGCTCGCTCAGGCCGACGAACACCCCGTCCACCCCGGCACCGAGGTCCGGCCACTTCGCGAGGTCGTCGGCGACCGCGAGCCCCGGCTCGTGCCCGGGGGCCAGGCCCAGCGCCTTCGGGTCCCAGCCGGCGTCGCGCAGTTGGCGGCCCCAGCCGGAGGGCACCTCGGCCACGATCCGGCCGGTGGAGTCCTCGACCCGCACCTCGTCGGGCGGCGAACCGGCCGAGGAGCCCCCGTGGACCAGCGTCACCGTGACGGCCGCGGCCACGGCGGTCAGGACCGCGGCGACCGAGAGGGTGAGGGCGCCGATCCTCCGGCGCACTCCGTCGAGCCGGTGTCGCCGCGGGGCGGCGGGCGTCCGCACGGCCAGCCGGTCCAGTTCGTCCGCGAACGCGGTCGCGTCCGGCCAGCGTCGCTCGCGGTCCGGCTCCAGCGCCCGCAGCAGGGCGCGCTGGACCTCGTCGGCGAGGTCCGGGCGCAGTCGCCGCGGCGGTACGACCCTGCCCGGCGGACCCGGGACCGTGCCGGTGACCAGCTCGTAGCCGACCGCGCCCAGAGCGTAGACGTCGGCCCGGGCGTCTATGCCGGCGCCGGGCTCGGCCTGCTCCGGCGGCTGGTACCCGGCCGAACCGGCGGCCAGGGTCAGGCCCGACGCCTGGGCCAGGCTCTTGGCGAGGCCCAGGTCTGCCAGCAGCACCCGCAGGCTGCCGTCCGGCGCGGTGCGCAGCAGTACATTGCTCGGCTTGACGTCCCGGTGCACGATGCCCGCCTCGTGCAGGGCCGCCGCGCCGCGGGCCGCCAGCGCGGTCAGCCGCAGCGCCTCGGGCACCGGCAGCGGGCCGTCGGCCAGCCGGTCGGCGAGGGTGCCGGCGTCGGCGTACTCCATGACGAAGTACGGCCTGCCGTCGGCGAGTTCACCGATGTCGTAGACCTGCACCACCCGGCCGGAGTCGGCCTTGCGCAGCAGGCGTGCCTCGGACAGGAACCGGTCGCGGACGTCGAGGCGGTGCGACCAGTTCTCAGCGAGGACCTTCACCGCCACCGGGGCCTCGAGCTGGTCGTCGTGGGCGAGCCACACCGTGCCGAACGCGCCCGAGCCCAGGCGTCGTTCCAGGCGGTAGCGGCCGATCCGCTCGAGGGAGTGCATACGACTATCATGCCTGCTCGGAGATCGGATCCAAGGGGGACCTGCGGTGTACGACGCGGCGCTGACCGAAGACCTCGCCCGGCGTGCCGCCGCGGGCGATCCGGCGGCCCTGGAGCGGTTGCTGGCTCAGGTCCGGCCCGAGGTCGTCCGGCGCTGCGGACGCTTCCTGCCCTGCCGGGAGGACGCGGAGGAGGCCGCACAGGACGTGCTGCTGCAGATCGCCCGGCGGATCTCCACCTTCGAGGGCCGCAGCCGTTTCGGCACCTGGCTCTACACCGTCGTCGCCAACTGCGCCCGGCAGAAGTACCGCGAGCTGAAGCGGCGTGCCGCCGAGCAGCCGGCCGCGATCGAGCCCGCCGCGTACGTCGACCCGCGCACCACCAGTGTCATCGCGGGCTCCCGTGTCGACCTGCTGGAGGCGCTGGACCGCCTGGAGCGGGAGCACCCGCACCTGGTCGCACCGCTGGTCTACCGGGACATCTGCCAGCTGGAGTACGCCGAGGTCGCCGAGCGTGTCGGGATACCGCTGGGCACCCTGAAGTCCCGGCTGCACGAGGCCCGCAAGCAGGTGCGGCCCTGGCTGACCGCGTCCTGACCTCCCACGGCCACCGGCGCTACTGATCTTCCTGGTACAGCTCCAGCTCCGCCCAGATCGTCTTGCCCTCGGCGGTGTGCCGGCTGCCCCAGCGCTGGGTGAGCTGGGCGACCAGCAGTAGTCCGCGGCCCCCCTCGTCGAAGGTCTTGGCGCGGCGCAGGTGCGGGGCGGTGTGGCTGGTGTCGGACACCTCGCAGATCAGTGTCGCCGCGTTCTGGATCAGCCGTAGCCGGATCGGGCGTGCTCCGTACCGGATGGCGTTGGTGACCAGCTCGCTGACCACCAGCTCCGCCGTGAAGGCCAGCTCGCTCAGCGACCACTGCTCCAGTTGCCGGCCGACCTGCTTGCGGATCGGGGCGACCAGCGCCGGATCGGCCGGGATGTCCCACGTCGCCACCTGGGAGGCGGGGAGCCCCTGGGTGCGGGCGAGCAGCAGCGCCACGTCGTCGGCCGAGCCGCCCTGGGGGAGCAGGGCGCGCAGGATCCGGTCGCAGGTCTCCTCCAGCGAGCCCGCGTATCCCGCCAGGGCCTCGTTCAGCAGCCGGTGACCGGTCTCCGCGTCCCGGTCACGGGACTCGAGCAGGCCGTTGGTGTACAGGGAGAGGACGCTGCCCTGGGGCAGGTCCAGCTCGGCGGACTCGAAGGGCAGTCCGCCCAGGCCCAGCGGGGGCCCGGCCGGCAGGTCGATCTGCCGGGGCGCCCTGCCGGGCAGCAGCAGCACGGGCGCGGGGTGCCCGGCACGGGCCAGTGTGCAGCGGCGCGACACCGGGTCGTAGACGGCGTACAGGCAGGTCGCGCCGACCTCGCCGGTGCTTGCGTCGCCGCCCGACTCCTCGGCCAGCCGCAGCACCAGGTCGTCGAGGTGGGTGAGCAGCTCGTCCGGGGCGAGGTCGATGTCGGCGAGGGTGCGGACCGCGGTGCGCAGCCGGCCCATGGTGGCCGAGGCCTGGATGCCGTGGCCGACGACGTCCCCGACGACCATCGCGACCCGCATCCCGGACAGCGGGATCACGTCGAACCAGTCGCCGCCCACCCCGGCGCGCGCCGCGGGCAGGTAGCGGGACGCGGCGAGCAGGGCGGCCGTGCGCGGCAGGGTGCGGGGGAGCAGGCTGCGCTGGAGGGCGAGGGCGGTTTCCCGCTCGCGGGAGTAGCGGCGGGCGTTGTCGATGCAGACGCCGGCGCGGGCCGTGATCTCCTCGGCGAGCAGCACGTCGTCCGCGGTGAAGGGGCCGGACCGCCGGTACCGGGTGAGCACCGCGACCCCCAGGGTCAGGCCGCGGGCCCGGATCGGCACGGACATCGTGGCGTGGATGCCGAGCTCCCGTACCCGTTCGGCACGCGTCGGGCTCCAGGCCAGCCACTGTTCCAGGTCGCGGGAGGCCGTCGAGGCGATGATCGTGCGGCCCGCCGTGAGCGAGGCCCCCTGCGGGGACGAGGCCGGATAGAGGTCGGCCTGACCGGGCTCGGCCACGGCCTCCGGGGTGCCCGGCAGCAGGGACCGGTGCGCGACCCGGAGCAGCCGGACCGGGGCGGTGACATCGGCCGGGGGCTCGCCGCCGTATTCCTGGGGATCGAGCAGGTCGACGGTGACGAAGTCGCCGAGTGCCGGCACGCACATGTCGGCCAGCTCCTGGGCGGTGGTGACGACGTCGAGGGTGGTGCCGATGCGCACGCTCGCCTCGTTGACTATCTGGAGCCGCTCCCGGGCCAGGTGCTGCTCGGTGAAGTCGTGGGAGGCGAGGCACACCCCCCGTACCCGGCCGGAGTCGTCGGTGATCGGGGCCATGCGGGCCAGCCAGGCGTATCCGCGGCCGTCGGCGCCGATCGGCACGTAGGAGTGCACGTCGTACCCGCGGCCGGTGGTGAGCACGCGGTGCAGGTGCTGCTCGATGTCCACGCTCTGCGGTCGGCCGTTGATCTCGGGCATGCGCAGCCCGCGCAGACGCTCCTGCGGCAGACCGAGTTCCTCGGCCATGGCGTCGTTCATCCGGCGCAGTCGCAGCCGTTCGTCGTAGATGGCGATCGCACAGGGTGACTGCAGGAGCTCGGCCCGCTCCAGCGGGTCGTCGGGCGAGGGCGGCGCGTCGCCGTCCAAGGGGGTGACCACGAGCCAGCGGCCCGGGCGGTCGCCGTTCGGCGGGGTGTGGTGGGCGAGCACCCACACGGACACCGCCGAGCCGTCACGGTGACACAGCGTGATCATACCGTACCAGCGGTCAGCACCGCGAGCGAAGGGCAGGGCCTTGTCCCCGCCGGCCAGCATGGTCACGGCGGAGCGGCCCAGGATGTCGGTGGCGTTCCAGCCCAGCAACCGCCGGGCGCCGGCGTTCCACTCGAGCAGGGTGCCCCGGTCGTCGATGACAGCCCGCGCCGTCGCGGCGTCGTCGAACGGATACACCGGGCTCATGGTCGGACTCCATCGCGCACACTCACTGTGAACACGGGCGTTACTCGGGGTCCAGCCTAGTGCGTCCCGCTGCAGGCAACCCCGCGGGGACGGGGCAGCGTCAAGGGCCGAATCAGGCCGATGTTGCTCCTGAGGCAGGTGTACGGCCCCGCACCCTTGACTGACCCGTGTGCCACCACGTCAGAATCTGTGCGTTCACGATCAGTTGTGAGTACTTCTGGGCCCTGATGAGGGAGAGCCGCCATGACGGTCACTCGCAGATCGGTTTTGGTCGCCGCCACGGCGGCCCCCACGGCCGGAGCGCTCCTCGGCGCACCGGCCGCCGGGGCCGCCGAGGCGCTCGGCACCGCCGAGGCGTCCGGTGACGCGGGGGGACGCCGCACCGTCCCCCTGCGCGACGGCTGGCGCTTCGCGCTGGTCAACCCGGGCGGCATCACCGACCCGACCGGCGCGTACGCGAACGCCGCCGACCCCGGGTACGACGACTCCGCCTGGCGCGAGGTCGCGGTACCCCATGACTGGAGCATCGAGCAGACCCCGACCACCGAGCACGGCACGACCAGCGGCACCGGCTTCTTCCCCGGTGGCCTCGGCTGGTACCGCCTCGCCTTCACCCTGCCGCCCGCCTGCGCGGGCAAGCGGATCTCGGTGGAGTTCGACGGCGTCTACATGGACTCGTACGTCCACTGCAACGGCACCCAGGTGGGCCGGCACCCCTACGGCTACACCGGTTTCGCCTTCGACCTGACCGACCTGGTGCACACCGACGGCACCACGGAGAACGTCCTCGCGGTCAAGGTCCAGAACCAGCTGCCCAGCAGCCGCTGGTACTCCGGCAGCGGCATCTACCGCGAGGCCCGCCTGGTGGTGACCGACCCCGTGCACGTGGCCCGCTGGGGCACGTACGTCACCACGCCGGACATCACCGCCGAGCGGGCCGTCGTCCGGGTGCGCACCGACGTGGTGAACGAGACCGGCAGCGGCACGGACGTGCGGGTCCTGACCCGGATCCTCGATCCCGGGGGCCGCACGGTCGCCCGTACGTCCTCCACGGTGGCCGTCTCCGGCACGGCGAGCGAGACCCACGAACTCACCGTCGCCCGTCCCCGCCTGTGGGACTTCGCCGCCCCGCACCGCTACACCGCGGTGACCGAACTCCGGGCCGGCGGCCGGACCACCGACACCTACCGCACCACCTTCGGCATCCGCTCCTACCGCTTCGATCCGGACGAGGGCTTCTCCCTCAACGGCACCCACGCCAAGATCAAGGGCGTCGACCTCCACCACGATCAGGGCGCCCTCGGCGCTGCGATCAGCATCGACGCGGTGCGCCGGCAGATGACCATCATGAAGTCGATGGGCGTCAACGCCTTCCGCACCTCGCACAACCCGCCCTCACCCCAGATGATCGAGGTCTGCGAGGAACTGGGCATCGTGATGATGGTCGAGGCCTTCGACTGCTGGAAGACCGGCAAGACCAAGTACGACTACGGGCGGTTCTTCGACGAGTGGTGCGAGAAGGACGCCACCGAGATGGTCCTCGCCGCCCGCAACTCGCCCGCCGTCGTCCTGTGGTCGATCGGCAACGAGATCCCCGACTCCACCACCACCGCCGGGCTCGCAATGGCGGACCGGATCATCGGCGCGATCAAGGCGGCGGACGACACCCGGCCGGTCGTCATCGGCTCGAACAAGTACCACGGCGTGCCCGCCACGGGCTCCCCGGCGGACCTCATGCTCGCCAAGCTGGACGGCCTGGGCCTCAACTACAACACCGCCAAGTCGGTCGACGCCCTGCACGCGAAGTACCCGAAGCTGTTCCTCTTCGAGTCGGAGTCCTCCTCCGAGACCTCGACCCGCGGCAGCTACCAGGAGCCCGAGCACCTCAACACCGGCGAGAACCACACACCCGGCAGGCGGGAGGTCTCCTCCTACGACAACAACCTCGCCTCCTGGACGATGAGCGGCGAGTACGGCCACAAGAAGGACCGGGACCGCAAGTGGTTCGCCGGTCAGTTCCTGTGGTCCGGCATCGACTACATCGGCGAGCCCACCCCGTACGACGTCTTCCCGGTCAAGGCGTCCTTCTTCGGCGCGGTCGACACCGCCGGTTTCCCCAAGGACATGTACCACCTGTTCCGCAGCCAGTGGGTGAGCGAGCCGATGGTGCACCTCGTGCCGATGACCTGGAACCACGAGCCGGGGGACACGGTGGAGGTCTGGGCGTACGCCAACGTCCCCACCGTCGAGCTGTTCCTCAACGGAAAGTCCCTGGGGGTGCGGGAGTTCGACACCAAGAAGACCACCGACGGCCGCACCTACCTGGAGACCACCGAGGCCACCGGCGACGACAAGACCTTCACCGGCGGCCCCTACCCGGGCAGTTACACCAGCCCGAACGGCAGCGCGGGCAAGCTGCACCTGACCTGGAAGGTGCCGTACGCGCCCGGCGAGCTCAAGGCGGTGGCCCGGCGGGACGGCAAGGCGGTCGCGAGTGATGTGCTGCGCACGGCCGGGGCCCCGCACGCGGTGCGCCTCACCGCCGACCGCAGGTCCCTGGCGGCCGACGGCCGTTCCCTGGTCTTCGTGACCGCCGAGATCGTCGACGCGCACGGGGTGGTGGTGCCGGGCGCCGAGCACCTCATCGCCTTCGACGTGCGAGGCGGCTCCCTCGCCGGCCTCGACAACGGGCGCGAGGAGAGCGCCGAGCGCTACCAGGCCGCCACCCGCACCGCCTTCCACGGCAAGGCCCTGGCCATCGTGCGCTCCGGCACGAAGCCGGGTGCCCTGAAGGTAGCGGCACGGGTGGAGGGGCTGCGGGGGGACACGGTGACCGTCCGCACCACGCCCGCCCGCTCGGTGGTCCGCACGCCGGCCCCCGGCTTCCAGGACGACCACCCGGCGCCGCGCGATCTCCCCTACGCGGACGCCAGTTACTCCGGGCGCCCGGACACCCTGCCCGCCGCCATGCTCGACGGCGACCCGGCGACCGGCTGGTCCAACGCCTTCTCGAAGTCGGCGACGGCCCTGTTGCCCGCGTTCAACGGAGCCCGGGCCGAGGATTGGGTGTCCGTCGACTTCGGCCGCACCCGGACCTTCGACCGGGTGGAAGCCACCTTCACCGTCGACGCCACGCACACGCTGCCCGCGTCGGTCGAAGTCGCCGTGTGGGACGGGACGAAGTACGCGCCGGTGACGGGCGCGAGCGTGGACTGGGCGACCACCTCGGACGCCGCGACGGTGATCACCTTCGACGCGGCCCGGGGTTCGCGCATCCGGCTCACCCTGACCAGCGCCCACCCGGGTGAGACCAAGGGGGCGGTACGGATCACCCGGCTCGACGCGTAGGACGTCCGGGACGTCAAGTGGGTCCGGGCGGAAATCCGTCCCGTCCGGACCGTTGACGGCGTGTCATGTCTCGCACAGCATGGCCTGCGTCCGCATTTGGGAGCGCTCCCACCTCACCCGAGGAGCCCGCCGTGAAACGACGCAGAACCGCCCTGCTCGCCGTGACCGCCCTCCTCGCCGCGGCGTTCACGGCCCTGCCGGCCGCGCAGGCCGGCGCCGACGAGGTCGAACAGGTGAGGAACGGCACCTTCGACACCACCGCCGACCCGTGGTGGACCAGCAACGTCACCGCGGGCCTGTCCGACGGGCGGCTCTGCGCCGACGTGCCCGGCGGCACGGCCAACCGCTGGGACTCGGCCATCGGACAGAACGACATCACCCTGGTCAAGGGGGAGTCGTACCGGTTCTCCTTCAAGGCGTCCGGTTCCCCCGAGGGGCACGTGGTGCGGGCGATCGTCGGGCTCCAGGTGTCCCCGTACGACACCTGGTACGAGACGAGCCCGCAGCTGACCCCCTCCGGCGACGGCTACTCCTACACCTTCACCTCGCCCGTCGACACCAGCCAGGCACAGGTCGCCTTCCAGGTGGGCGGCGCCGCGGACGCCTGGCGGATCTGCCTGGACGACGTGTCGCTGCTGGGCGGCGTCCCGCCGGAGGTGTACGAGCCCGACACTGGGCCGCGCGTCCGCGTCAACCAGGCCGGCTACCTGCCGGGCGGCCCGAAGAACGCCACCCTGGTCACCGACTCCACCACGAGGCTGCCCTGGCAGCTGAGGAACGCCGGCGGCAGGACGGTCGCCCACGGCTGGACCGTGCCGCGCGGCACCGACGTGTCCTCCGCGCAGAACGTCCAGTCGATCGACTTCGGCGCCTACCGGACGCGCGGCAAGGACTTCACACTGGTCGCCGACGGGGAGACCAGCCGTCCCTTCGACATCGGCACCCAGGTCTACGAGGAACTGCGCCGCGACTCGCTGAAGTACTACTACACGCAGCGCAGCGGCATCGCGATCAGCGACGCGCTCCGTCCCGGCTACGGCAGGCCCGCCGGGCACCTGGACACCGCCCCCAACCAGGGCGACGCGCACGTCCCCTGCCAACCGGGCCTGTGCGACTACACCCTCGACGTCACCGGCGGCTGGTACGACGCCGGCGACCACGGCAAGTACGTCGTCAACGGCGGCATCGCCACCTGGGAACTGCTGAGCACCTACGAACGCTCCCTGCACGCCCGCACCGGCGAACCCGGAAGACTGGGTGACGGCTCCCTCGCCCTCCCCGAGAGCGGCAACAAGGTGCCCGACGTGCTGGACGAGGCCCGCTGGGAACTGGAGTTCCTGCTGAAGATGCAGGTACCGGACGGACAGCCCCTCGCGGGCATGGCGCACAGCAAGGTCCACGATGCCCAGTGGACCGGTCTGCCGCTGCTGCCCAGTGAGGACCCGCAGAAACGGGAGCTGCACGCCCCGACCACCCAGGCCACCCTCAACCTGGCGGCGACCGCCGCCCAGGCGGCACGCCTGTACCGCCCCTACGACCGCGCCTTCGCCGCCCGCGCCCTGACGGCCGCGCGCAAGGCCTGGGCGGCCGCCCTCGCCCACCCCACGACGTACCCGGACCCGAACGACGGCACCGGCGGCGGCGCCTACCCCGACGACGACGCCACCGACGAGTTCTACTGGGCCTCGGCCGAGCTGTACCTGACCACGGGTGAGAAGCAGTTCGCGGACCACGTCCTCGGCTCCCCGCTGCACACCGCCGACATCTTCGGCGGCCTGGGCTTCGACTGGGGCCGCACCGCCGCGGCAGGGCGTCTGGACCTGGCGACCGTGCCCAGCAGACTCCCCGGCCGCGACAAGGTGCGCCGGTCGGTGACCAGGGCGGCCGACACCTACCTGGCGACCGCGAGGTCACAGCCGTACGGCATGCCGTACGCCCCGGACGGCAACCGCTACGACTGGGGCTCCAACGCCCAGGTCCTCAACAACGCCCATGTCATCGCGACCGCCTACGACCTCACCGGCGCCGCGAAGTACCGCGACGCCGCGGTCCAGAGCATGGACTACGTCCTCGGCCGCAACGCGCTCAACATCTCCTACGTCACCGGATACGGCGAGGTCGCCGCCCACAACGAGCACAGCCGCTGGTACGCCCACGAACTCGACCCGGCCCTCCCGAACCCGCCGAAGGGAACCCTCGCCGGAGGCCCCAACTCGAGCATCCAGGACCCGTACGCACAGAGCAGACTGCTCGGCTGCGTCGGCCAGTTCTGCTACATCGACGACATCCAGTCCTGGTCGACCAACGAGACCGCGATCAACTGGAACGCGGCCCTGGCCTGGATGGCGTCGTTCGTGGCGGACCAGAGGTAGAGCACGGACGCGCGGGTACCGATGGAAATGTCGTCTGACCTGGGGGTATTTACGCTTGAGTACCCGCGCGCTATTTTTGGGGCATGCCAGCTCTCAACGTGGAGTTCAGCGAGCGCGAGCTAGAGGACCTGCGGCAGATCGCCAAGGAGCGTGGGACGTCGATGAAGGCCCTGGTGCGCGAGGCGGCCGCGGCCGACATCGCCCGGCACCGCGCCCTGCAGGAAGGCGCCCAGGAGTTCCGCCGCTTCTTCGCCACGCACGCCGACGAGTTCGCGGCCGCGTTCCCGGACGACGAGCCCCCCGGCAAGGGCGAGGCCGCCTGACCCATGTCACCAGTCCTCCATATCGACGTGCCGTGGCTGCTCCAGCGCCACGAGGAAGTGCTGCCCGAGCAGCCGACGATCAACGACTTCTCGGCCCTGGTCGCAGCCGTCGCCCGGCACCGGGTCGATCCGCCCCGCCTCGGCGTGGACTCGGACCCGGCCTGGCGGGCCGCGGCCCTGCTGCACACCCTCGCCCTGCTCAGGCCGCTGCCGTCGGCCAACGCGCGGTTCGCCTGTGCGACGGCGGTGTCGTACATGTTCGTCAGCGGGGCCGGCATCGACCCGCCCTACGGGGCCCTCGTCGACCTCGCCCGGGACCTGATGTCCGGCAAGACCGACGTCTACGGCGCGGCCGACCGGCTCCGTTCCTGGCAGATCTGATCACCGGACCCGACGGCCGGTCCGGCACCCGCCCCCGCCGGCAGGGGAAGAAGCCCCGGGCCGGCCGGGGCCGCCGGCCGAGGGCGGGAGGAACGCGGCCGGCGGCCGACATCGCGCAGCAGAGCCGCCGTCCTGCGCGGGGCCTGTGAGCAGGCCGGCTCCCAGTGCACTCCCCGGCGGCGGGCGTCGGGAGCGTGCGCGGAGGTCCGGCGTGTGCGCGCGCTTCACACGGGGCGCTCGGACAGGCGAGAGCAGACCGATGGCCTGAAGTTCTGTCAGAGGTATGGATGCGGTCCAACGCCTTGTTGGGCTTTGGGGACTTGTGCAAGGGTGAGCCACTCGAGCGCACACGCACCAAAGGATTCACCCCGTGCCCACCCCCCACCCCCCTCGTCCCCCGTACCCGCCGTCCGGCGGTGCTCCCGGAGGGTCCGACGAATCACTGGCCGAACGACTGCGCGGCCGTGAGGACGAAGAGGCCACCTCCGCCGTCGCACTGCTCATGGCCCGGCACTGGCAGCCGGCCGAGGACTACGCGGCCGTCTGCCTCGCCGCCCAGGGCGCCGTGGTCCGCATGGTCACAGCCACCGCCTTCCACCGGGTCCTCGACCGGCTGGCGCTGGGCGAACCGGCAGATCCGCTGCGGCCCCGGCTGCTGGTGACCGTGCGCGACACGGTCGCACAGTGGTCGGCCGACGACCGCCTGCCCGAGGTGCTGCCGGACCTGGCGAAGCCGGCCGGGGGGCGGGGCATGCGCACCGTGCAGTCCATGACCCCCGACAACCGCGCCCTCGCCGAGCGCTCCTACCGGGGGCTGATGCCGCTCGCCCAGTGCCTGCTGTGGCACACCGAGGTCGAGGCGGAGCCTCTCACCGTCCCGGCGGGTCTGCTCGGTATGGACGCCGACACCGCGGCGGCCGGGCTGGAGCAGGCCCGGGAAGCCTTCCGACGGGGCTGCGTCCGCGCCCACCGGGAACTCGCGCCCAGCAAGGACTGCCGCTTCTACAACCGCCTCCTCGACGTGCCGATCCGGCGCGGCGGCGACCTGCTGCCCGATGTGCAGCAGCACTTGGCCGCCTGCCGCTACTGCCGGCACGCCGCCGAGCAACTCGGCCAGATCGAGGCCGGTACCGGTATCCTGCTCGCCGAAGCCGTGCTCGGCTGGGGTGCCCGCCGCTATCTCGACTCCCGCCCGGGACGGGCCGGTTCGGCCGCACCGCGCACCCGCGGCGCCTCCGGGCGCACCGGCGGACGGCCCGGCGGGGGAGCGCGCCACCGCATGCTGGGGCGGATCCCCCTGTCGGCACTCCGCGTCCCCCGGACGGCGCCGTCGCCGAGGACACTGCTCACCGGAGTCGGCCTGGCCTCGGCCGGACTGCTCGCCACCGCCCTGGTGGCCGGCCTGTGGCCGGACGGCGGGGACACCACCGACCCGGTCGCCTCGACGGGCGCCTCCGGTGCCCGGAGCACGCCCGACACCTCCGCCTCCCAGCCCGGCGCGGCGCAATTGCCCGCCGCGACCCGGGGGACCCGGTTGCGCAACGCGGCCGGCGGGCTCTGCTTGGACATCGACGGTGCCCCCAAGGCCGGGGCGGGCGTCCAGCTGGCGGCGTGTTCGTCGGCCTCCACCCAGCAGTGGACGTACGAGACCGACGGGCTGCTGCGCAGCGCCGCCGATCCCGGCCTCTGCCTCGACTCGCACGCGGACGCCGGGGTGGTCATCCTCGGCACCTGCGCGGACGAGAAGACGGGCCGGGCCGGCGACGTGCGCTACGACCTCACCGTGCAGGGCGAGCTGCTGCCCCGCTGGGACGAGACCCTCGCCCTGGCCACCGCGGGGAAGGACACCGGCGCCGACATCGTCGTGAAGGTCCGTGACAGATCGGCCGGCCAGCGCTGGCTCACCGACCCGTCGTCGGCGAGCCCCGGCTCCCTGTCGATCACCGGCACCGAGGCACCGCCCGCCCAGCCGGCCGGACTGCCGGAGCGGAGCTGACGGCGGCCGGGCCGGCGCCCGGCCCGCCGGCCTCCGGAGGATCGCATGCGGGGTCGCGGTCCGGGGTCAGGCGACGGTGGCCGACTCGTGCAGGATCCGGGCCAGTTCGCGGGGGCGGGAGAACATC
Organism: Streptomyces sp. NPDC001843; assembly: GCF_042891955.1. Lineage (NCBI taxonomy): Bacteria > Bacillati > Actinomycetota > Actinomycetes > Kitasatosporales > Streptomycetaceae > Streptomyces > Streptomyces sp. NPDC001843. The sequence continues at coordinate 111,815 of NZ_JBIATQ010000002.1, forward strand.
GGCCAGTGGCCGGTGTCCAGCTCGGTCAGTTCCCAGCTTTCGCTCTTCAGCAGTTCGGCCACCGCGGGCAGCGGCGTGCGCCCGTCCAGCGAGCACTTGACGTAGGTCGCCGACAGGCCGCCCAACGGGCGCTCGAGGACGGCTGGTTCGGTCAGAGTGGCGCCCGGGTGCGGGGTGCCCTCGGAGACGATGCGGTGGATCTGCTCCTGGTCCAGGTCCTGGCCCTCGTAGGCGGCCGGGGGCAGGGGCGGCCAGACGCCGTCGTGCGCGTCGAGGGACTGCCGTATGTGGTCGCTGGAAAAGCCGTCGAGGAACGACTCCCCGTCGACCGGCACGTTGGAGTCCACGAACACCACCCGCCGCAGCCGCCCGCCGATCCGCTCGGCCGCCTGCCCGACGGGCACCCCCGCGTAGCTGTGCCCGACCAGGACGACGTCCCGCGGACCGAGGTGCTCGATCTTGTCCACCTCGTCCAGGACGTCCTGCACGTGCGTCTGCTGTCCTGCGGGTACCGCCTGCTTCTCGGCGAGGCCGGACAGGGTCACCGCACGGACGTCGTGTCCGGCCGCGCGCAGTTCGGCCGCCACCTCCTCCCACGCCCACGCTCCGAGCCAAGCCCCCGCCACCAGTATGTAGTTGGTCATGCCGACAAGGTAGCCGAGGGGTCCGACAACACCCCGGCCGGCCGCCGGGACGTCTCACTCCTCGCCGGTGTCCTCGGTGTTCTCGCTGTTCTCGGTCGGCGAACCGGCCGTCTCCTCGGCGTCGGGTCCCTGTGCCCGCACCCGCTGGACGTGTTCCAGGGACTCGCGCAGTTCGGTGAGCCAGTCGTCGGTGTGCCGCTGTACCAGCCGCACACACCAGGCGAGGGCGTCGCTGCGGCTGCGTGCGACCCCGCCGGCGATCAGCGTGTCGAGGACCTGGCGCTCGGGCTGGCGCAGCCGGGTCATCACGGGTGCGGCCACGTGCGTGAACAGGGCGCGCTCGCCGTCGCACTCCACGCCCCAGGAAACCTTCCTGCGGAAGCGGTGCTCGGCCTCGCGGGCCACGGAGACCCGGGCTTCCCGGGTGCGCTCACGGAACTCCTGGACGCGGCCCTGCACGGCAGCCTCCCGCTCGGCGTCCGAGGCGCCCTCGACGACCCGGGGCCCGGGGATACGGCCGATCACGGTGATCTCCTCGCGGTCGACGGTCACCTCGACCAGGTCCTGGAAGAGGTCGTCGGGCAACCGGCCGGTGAACCAGCCGCGCAGCTTCTCTTGCTCTGAAGTAATCATGTAATGACGATTACTCCGCCTTCGTGTGAACGCAAGGGGACGGCGGGAAGTGCGCCGAGGGCAGAACCGGAATGTTTCAGGCCTATTAACGAACTGATGAAATCCAGCCAAGCGGCCTCTAGCGGCGATCAAGAACCGCTCAGTTCCGGCGTTGTAACGTTCGAATTCTGTGACTTCACGCCACTGATTCAACACGCAAGGTTACCGAAACCTGTGGGTCCGATGTGAGTTTCGGCGGCGGACTCGGCAGAGTGGCGCACGCCGTTTCCGGCACCCACCGGGCCGGGACGGCGACCCGTCGAATCGAGCGGAAGGATGCACACAATGCGAACCACCGCGCGCTGGGCAGCGACCATCGGCCTCACGGCCACCGCCGTCTGCGTACCCCTGACCGGGGCCGCCGTCGCCGCACCGGTCAGCGCCCCGTCGTCGCTCTACACGCCCTCGGCCCTGGTGCTCACCACCGGCCACGGCCAGAGCGCGGCGACCGCGACACCCGAGCGCGCCGTCACCCTGTCCTGCGCTCCCACGGCCTCCGGCACGCACCCGGCCGCCGCCGAGGCCTGTGCCGAGCTGCGCGGCGCGGGTGGCGACCTCGACGCCCTCAAGAGCAAGGACGACGTGTTCTGCACCAAGCTGTACGACCCCGTCGTCGTCACGGTCGAGGGCGTCTGGCAGGGCAAGCGTGTCTCCTACGAGCACACCTTCGGCAACGCGTGCGTGAAGGACGCCTACGGCTCCGTCTACGCGTTCTGAGACCGGGATCGCCCGGTCTCCGCGACCACCGGAACAGGCCCGCAGCTGGGGAGTGCGGACCCTGGTCCTGGAGACCTCGCGATCTCGCACCGGGGGTCGGACGGGCGGAGTGGGGCCGCCCGCCGTCCCCCGGCATCACGACCGCTTCCCGGGCTGCCCGTCCCGGGGCACCCCGGGAAGCGGCGGAAAAGACTTCAGGATCCGCCGCCGGCGCGGGTGGCTCTCAGGCCCTGCGCCGGTGACTGGTGTCGCACCAGGGATAGCGGCGGCTGCGCCGACAGGTGCACAGGGCGACGCGGAACCGGTCCGAGGACACCGTGGTGCCGTCCTCCAGTTCCACCTCCACCGGACCGTCGACGAGGATGGGGCCCTGCCGCTGCATGCTTACGTGCCGGGGCGGGGTGGGGCGCTGTGTGTCAGAGGGCTCGTTCGGCACGGATGACCACCAGTTCTTCCTTCTCGTCGGCGGCCGACAGCAGCCCGCGCTCGCGCAGCCAGGCCTGCCGCGCCCGCAGTACGGGCCCGAAGGCGATCCAGCGGCGGCGGGTCACCGCGGCCTTGAGACCGGCGGCGCGCAGCAGCTCCAGGGTGCGGTCGGGGCCGCTCAGCGCGGAGTGGACGATCAGCAGGATCCCGCCGGGGCGCAGCAGCGCGGGGGCGTCCCGGCAGATCCGGTCCAGGACCAGACGGCCGTCCCGGCCCGCGTCCCAGGCCCGCGACCGACCGCGTGGCTCCGGCCGGGCGTCGGGCGCCGGCACGTACGGCGGGTTGGCCAGGATCATGTCGAACGACCGTCCGCGCACGGGGCCGAAGAGGTTCCCGCGCCGGATGCGCACCGGCAGCCGGGCCAGCCACGCGTTGAGCCGGGCCGTCCACACGGCCCGCCGGGACACGTCGACCGCTGTCACCCGCGCGCCCCGCCGGGCGGCGACCAGGGCCAGGGCACCACTGCCGGTGCCCACGTCGAGCACGCGTGCGCCGGGATCCAGCGGCTCCCCGGACAGCGCTTCGGCCAGCAGCTCGGTGTCGTCCTGCGGGGCGTACACACCCGGGAGTACCAGTGAATTCACGGAACGCGAGTACCCCGGCATTCAGGGAATATGGTTCATTTCCCTCGGAAGCGGGGTGCGTAGCGAGGAGTGTCCCGCACGCCAGGAGTCCAGCAGTCGGCGGGCGAGGCGTTCCTCCAGGTAACCGGTCGCGTCGATACCGAAGGCGATGTCGGGGGCGAGCCGCGGTTCCTGCTCGAGCAGTCCGCCGATCACCTCGTGGCGCACCACCTGCTCGTGCACCGCGTCGGCCTCCACGTGCTCGTCGTAGAAGAACTCCGCGGCCGGCCCGGCGCCCGTGCGGCGCATCGCCTCGGCCAGTCGCCGGGAGCCGGGGGAGGAGGTGATCTCCACCGCGGCGAAGTGGCCCACCAGCGCGCCGCGCAGCTCCCGGTGCAGGCCGAAGAGGGACATGAGGTTCACCGTGGCCAGTACCTCTGCCGACGCCGCGTCCAGGTAGTGGCCGTACGTCGTGTCCAGTCCGAGGTCCGTCATCAGGTCGGCGAACAGCCGTGCGTGCACCCGGTCGGGACGGCCGCCGCCGTACTCGTCGAACTCCACGGCGGCCATCGCCGCCTTGGCCCGGCCCCACAGGCGCGGCAGCACCCAGGCGTGCGGGTCGGCCTCCTTCAGGTGGTACAGCGAGCGCTGGGCCGCGTATTCGCGCAAGTGCCACAGTTCGCCCTCGTCGCGCAGGTAATGGCTGACGCCGGAGCCGTCGACGGGCTCCACGAGGATTTCCCCGAGCGCGTCGTCGAGGCTGTCGTGGACCGGTGTGCCGGCGCGCAGCGCGGAAAGGAAGCGCTGTTCCATCGCCGCCCGGACGCGCAGCAGGTCGGGGTCCCACTCGAGGTCCGGGGCGACGCCCACGAAGCCGCGGTAGTGCAGCTCGTAGCAGAGGTAGAGGGCGAGCTGGAGGTCGTCCCCCCACGCGTCCGCCCCGGTGACCGCCTCGTCGGACGGCGCCGGGCCCGTGCCGAGCAGGTACTCCTGGACGGCCGCGGAGACCGGGCCACGGGCGGGGGGCAGCGCGGGGCCCTGGGAGTGCTGTTCCATGCCGCCCGGGTACCCGGACCGCAGCCGGCCATCCCGCCCGGTCAGTCGCCCTGCGACTCCTCCTCGGCCCGGGTGTTGGGGGTGATGGCCTCTCCCGCCTCGCCCCGTCGTTCCTCGGCGCGGGCGGGTTCGGTGGTGCGCTTCTCGGCCCGGGCGGCCTCGTGGAGGACCTCTTCGAGGGCCGTCTTCGGATGCTCGTCCCGGTTCTCAGCCTTGGACATGGCTGTCTCCTTCTCCTTCGGTATGTGCTGTATGCCGGTTCCGTGCGCAGGCGCGGTACGGCGGCTCAGTTCGCGGCGCCCGCGACGTGCAGTGGCACGGGCTCGGGGGGCGGGGGCTCCTCCGAGCGGCGGGTGGTCTCCGCCCACCAGGCCGGGCCGTCCTCGATGCGCCGCAGCAGGACGCCCTCGCGGATCGCCCACGGACAGAGGGTGACCGCGCCGAGGCCGGTCAGCTTCATCACGGTGTGGCCGACCACCGCCCCGGCCAGGCTCTGGGCGGCACGCGGTGCCGAGATGCCGGGCAGTTGGGCGCGCTCGGCGGCGGGCAGGGCCGCCAGCCGGCCCATCGCGTCGCGCAGGTCGTCACGGTGCAGCACCCGCTCCACGAAGGGCCCGTGCCGTCCCGGCGGGGCACCGCACAGCCGGCCCAGCTGCTGGAAGGTGCGCGAGGTCGCCACCGCCGAGCGCGGGCCCTCCCAGCGGATGCGAGCGGCCACGTCCCGCAGCTGATGGCGGACCTTGCGTCTGAGAGCGCGCAGCTTCTCGGGCGAGGGCGGGTCCTCGTCGGCGAGGAACTCGCGGGTCAGCCGCCCCGCCCCGAGCGGCAGCGAGGCCACGAAGTCCGGCAGCCGGCCGCGTCCGAAGGCGACCTCCAGCGAGCCGCCGCCGATGTCCAGCACCGCCAGCGGCCCGGCCTGCCAGCCCAGCCAGCGCCGGGCGGCGAGGAAGGTGAGCTCGGCCTCGACCTCGCCGGGCAGGGTGCACAGGTCGACGCCCGTGCCCGTGCGGACGGCCCGCAGGACGTCCGCCCGGTTCGGTGCCGCGCGTACCACGGCGGTGGCGAAGGCCAGCGGTCCCGCCGCACCCCACTTGGCGGCGGTCCTGCTCGCCCCGGCCACCGCCTCCACCAGTCGCTCCACGGCCTCGTCGGGGATACGCCCCCCGGGCTCGACCTGCTCGGACAGGCGCAGCCGCCATTTGGCGGTGTGCACCGGCAGCGGCACCCCGCCCTCCGCGTCCGCCACCACGAGCCGCACCGTGTTCGAGCCCACGTCCACCACGCTTATCCGCATGGCTGGCAAGTACCCGCCTGCGCCGTGTCATGCCCATCGCCCAGGCCACGGGGCACCGCCGGGCGCCCCGGCGGCACAGCGGGGCCGCCGTCCGCCTGCGGACGACGGCCCCACTGTGCCGGGGCGGCTCGGGCCTCCCGGAGCGAAGCGGTGGTGCTCACATGTGGACGACCGGTGCGGCGTCCGCGTCCTGCTCCGGCACCCCGCGGCGGAAGACGGCGAAGGCGATCAGCGCGCCCGCGGCGAACAGTCCGGCGGACCACCAGAAGGCCGTGGTGTAGCTCTCGATGGTCGCCTGCGCCTGGACCAGCTTGCTCCTGGCGTCCCGGCCGGACAGGTAGTCGGTCGCCGCGCTCGCCGCGAGGGTGTTCAGCAGCGCCGTACCGATCGAGCCGCCGACCTGCTGCATCGCGTTGACCGTCGCGGAGGCCACTCCCGCGTCCTCCGCCGCCACCCCGCCGGTGGCCAGCTGCATGGCGGGCGGCATGACCAGGCCGAGGCCGATGCCCGTCACGATCAGCTGCGGCAGCACCGCGCTCACGTAGTGGGAGGCGACGCCGATGCCGGTCAGCCAGGCCATGCCGACCGCGGCGACCGCGAAGCCCAGCGGAACGACCGCCTTGGGTCCCATCCGCGGCACCAGGACGGTCGTGCCGAGCTGCGCCGCCACCATGAGCGCGCCGACCATCGGCAGGAAGGCCACACCGGTCTTGGTGGGGCTGAAGCCCAGGTTCAGCTGGAGGTAGTAGGTCAGGAACAGGAACACGCCGAACATGCCCGCACCGGAGATCAGCACGGCGACGAACGAGGCGGCGCGGTTGCGGTCGGTCAGGATGCGCAGGGGCAGCAGAGGGTGCTCGGCCCGTGTCTGCCACCAGGCGAAGGCGGCCAGGAGCACACCGCCCGCGATCAGGAAGCCCCAGGTCAGCGGCGAGCCCCAGTCGTGGGTCTCGGCGTTGGAGAAGCCGTAGACCAGGGAGAACAGGCCCGCGGCGACCAGGAGCGTGCCCGGCACGTCGAGCTTGGAGTTCGCCGCGTCCCGGTGGTTGGCCAGCAGGATCCAGCCGCCGGCGAAGGCGAGGACCGCGATGGCCACGTTGACGTACAGCGTCCAGCGCCAGTCGAGGGCGTCGGTGAGCACGCCGCCGAGCAGCAGCCCGACCGCGCCGCCCGCGCCGGCGATGGCGCCGTACACGCTGAACGCCCGCGCCCGCTCCCGCGCGTCGGTGAACGTGGTGTTGAGCAGTGACAGCGCGGCCGGTGCGAGAAGTGCGCCGAAGGCTCCCTGCAGGGCGCGCGCGGTGACCAGCATCGGGAAGCCGTTCGCGGCACCACCGAGCGCGGAGACGGCCGCGAAGCCGACGACGCCGATCAGGAAGGCCGTCTTGCGGCCGAACAGGTCCGCTATGCGGCCGCCGAGCAGCAGCAGCGAGGCGAACGCCAGCGCGTACGCGGTGACGATCCACTGCCGGTTGCCGTCGGAGAAGCCGAGGTCGGCCTGGGCCGAGGGCAGCGCGATGTTCACGATGGTGGCGTCCAGGACCACCATCAGCTGCGCGAGGGCGACGACGGCGAGGATCCACCACCGCTTGTTCGAAGCGTCGGGCGGCGCCTGGACGGTGCCCGGACGGGCCTCGTCCTCCAGGGTCTTGTGTGACATCGGGGAACCACTCCGGGGAAGTCGGTCTGGGCAGCGGGCAAAAAGAACGTAAACGAAACCGTTTCGTACACCTGCAGGCCGAGGTTAGACCACTTTCTGCGAAACGGCAAAGTTTCGATGTGTCTACGGGAGTGACCTGCGGGAGTGAGGTGCCACGACCACCGCAACCGGCGACGCGCGGCGAGGGCCCCTACGCCAGCTGCCGCCGCACCAGCTCGTGCAGCCGCCCGCCGGTGTCGGCGAGGAGCTCGGCCGGCGGCCCCTGCTGGGCGACCTTGCCGTCCTCCATCACGATGACCCGGTCCGCGTCCAGCACCGTGGACAGACGGTGGGCGATGACGATGCGGGTGGCGTTCAGTTTGCGGGTGCTGTCGATGACCGTGCGCTGGGTGTCGTTGTCCAGCGCGCTGGTCGCCTCGTCGAAGAACAGGATGCGCGGGCGGCGGATCAGCGCCTGCGCGATCATCAGACGCTGCCGCTGACCGCCGGAGACGGCGCCACTGCCCGAGACGATGGTGTGCAGGCCCATCGGCATCCGCTGGATGTCCTCGGCGAGCCCCGCCATCTCGGCCGCCGCCATCGCCTCCTCCGGTGTGTACGGCTCGGTGCCGCAGATGACGTCCAGGATCGACCCGGTGAACGGCTGGGCGTGCTGGAGCACCACTCCGCACTGCCGCCGCACCGCCGACTGGTCGAGGGCCGCGAGGTCCTGGCCGTCGTACAGCACGCTCCCGGACACCGGCTTGTCGAAACCGATGAGCAGCCTCAGCAGCGTGGACTTGCCGCAGCCGCTGGGACCGACGATCGCCACGAACTCGCCCGGCCGGACCTGGAAGGACACGTCGTCCAGCACCAGCGGCCCGTCGTCGGCGTACCGGAAGGACAGCCGCCGGGCCTCCATCGCGCCGGACAGCGGGCCGGGCCGGGTGCTCGCGTCGCGCACCTCCGGGGCCGCCTCCAGCACCGGCCTGATCTCCTCGAACAGCGGCAGCGCGGCCACCGCCGAGACGAAGGAACCCGTCAGCTGGGTGACCGAGGTGAGCAGCATGGTCACCGAGGTGTTGAAGGTGAGGAAGGCGGCCGCCGACATCGACCCCCTGGCCGGACCCGCCAGCAGCATGAACATCAGCAGGGTGCACACCGGCAGGTACACCGCGCCCAGCACCGTGGTGAGGTTCTTGATGCGCCCCACCTTCTGCTGCAGCTCACGGCTGCGCGCGAACTCGCCCGCCCAGGCCGCGTACGCGTAGTTCTCCGCCGCGGCCACCCGCAGCTTGGGCAGGCCGCGCAGGGTCTGGAACGCCTGGTTGTTCAGCTTGTTGCCGAGCACCACCAGGCGCCGCTGCCAGCGCACCTGCCACAGACCGAGCCCCAGGAACACCGCCGCGATGACCACCAGCATGCCGATCGCCGCCATCGCCATCGGCACGCTGTACCAGAAGAGCAGGCCCAGGTTCATCGCACCGACGGTCACCGACTGGGCGACCACCGGGCCGACGCCCGCCAGCAGCCGCCGGATGGCGCTGATGCCCATGGCGGCGCTGGCCAGTTCACCGGTCGAGCGCCGGGTGAAGAACTTGGTCGGCAGCCGCAGCAGCCGGTCCCATACGGCCGGTTGGAGCGTGGCCTCGATACGGCCCTCGAGCCGGAGGATGGTGAGGTTCTCCAGGAGCATGAAGGCGGCCGCCACCACGCTGCTGATCATCACCGCCAGACAGACCTGGACGATCAGCTCCTGCCGGCCCTTCGGCACGTACTCGCCGAGCACCTTGCCGGTGGCGATGGGCACCAGCGAGCCGATGGCCACCGTCACCAGCCCGGCCAGCAGCAGGTTCAGCAGGTCGCCGCGGGTACCGCGCATGCTGAACCGGAGCAGGCCCAGCGGGCCGAGGCGCCGCTCCGGCAGCGGCCGGTAGAACATCACCGCGCGCGGCTCGAACTCCTCGGCGTTGGCCTTCTCGACCGGCGTCTCCCGGCCGGTCGCCGGATGCACCGCGACATAGCCGCCGCGCCGCCACAGCAGCGCCACCGGCGCCCCCGACAGCGCCCGGTGGCCCACCAGCGGTCCGGCGTTCTCCCGCCACCAGCGACCGTTCAGCCGCACGGCCCTGGTGCGCACCCGCGAGGCGAGCGCCACCCGCTCGACCGGGTCGAGGCGGTCACCGCCGGTGCCGTTCTGCGCCGGTTCGGCAAGGGTGATCCCGGCCGCCTGGGCCACCAGCCGGCACGCGGCGTAGGTGGCGTCGGCGTCGGCGGCCGTCGTGCGTTTCGCCGGGCCCTTCCCGATGGACGCCAGCAACGTCCGGTCGGCCTGGGCGCGGACCGCCTCACCGGCCTTGATCCCGGCCGCCGTACGGTCCTCGTGGGTGCGTTCCAGCTGCTCGATCCACCGGTCGAGGGTGGTCAGCAGCCGGTACTGCTGGTCGACCATGCTCTGCCACACGGCAGGGTTCATCAGCAGGTCGGCGGCCGCCTCCGCGCCGTACAGCGACCCGTACTGGACGCTGCCCGGCGGCACCTGCATCCAGAACACGTCCTCGTCGTCCCCGACGCTCGAATCAGCTCGCGCGGGGGCGCCCCCGTCCCCCGCGGCCGCCTCACCGGCCATCGGCGCCTGGAAGAGGACCGACAGACTGCGCCCCACGCCGAGCGCGAGGGCGTACTCCAGCGGGCTCGAAGTCGGCGGCACGTACTGGGGGTTGCCGTACTCGTCGTACGACCAGGTCTGGGTGTCCGCGGGCTGGTACAGCTCGCGCAGCCCGATGCGGTGCACGACGCAGTCGCGCAACGGCCGGGCCACCAGGGTGTGCTGGGGACCGGCGACCGGCCCGAGCAGCAGCGTGCCGGCCTCCAGACGGCCGAGATGGTGCCAGTGGCCCTGCTGCCCGGCGTCCACCGCGAACAGGTCCACGGCGCCCGCCGCCACCAGCCACAGCACCTGCGGACCCTCCAGGTCCAGCCGGTTCAGGCCCGTGCAGTCGATCGGGGTGCCCAGGGTGCCGAGCGCGCCGAGTACGAGGTCGCCTTCGGGTACGGACGTCATCTCACCGCTCCCTGACCAGCGCGGCGTACGCGCCGCCCCGCGCCACCAGTTCGGCGTGCCGCCCGCGTTCGACGACCGTGCCGTGCTGGAGCACGACGATCTCGTCGCTGTCGCGCACGGTGCTCAGCCGGTGGGCGATCACCACACAGGCGCAGCCCCTTCGGCGCAGGTTGTCCATCACGATCTGCTCGGTCTCCGCGTCCAGTGCGCTGGTCACCTCGTCGAGGACGAGGATGCTCGGCCGCCGCACCAACGCCCGGGCGATCTCCAGGCGCTGGCGCTGCCCGCCGGAGAAGTTCCGGCCGTCCTGCTCGACCTTGCTGTGGATGCCGCCGGGGCGGCGCATGACCACGTCGTACAGGGCCGCGTCCTTGAGGGCCTCCACCACGGCGTCGTCCGGGATCGACGGGTCCCACAGGGCCACGTTGTCGCGGACCGACCCCTCGAAGAGGAAGACGTCCTGGTCGACGAAGGAGACGGACGCCGCGAGCGCGCCGCGCGGGATGTCCTCCAGGCGCTGCCCGTCGATACGGATCACGCCCTCCCAGGGCGTGTACAGGCCCGAGATCAGCCGGGACACCGTCGACTTGCCGCTGCCCGAGCCACCGACCAGCGCGACCTGCCGACCTGGGCCCACGACCAGGTCGAAGCCGGTGAGCAGGGGCTTGTCCAGGGGGCTGTAACCGAAGCTGATGTTCTGCAGCTCCACGTGCCCGTGCAGGCGCCGCGCGGAGTCGCCGCCGGGGCGGGCGTAGAGCGGGTCGGCCTGGAAGTTCTCCACGTCCTTCAGCCGTGCCACGTCGGCCGCGAAGTCCTGGATGCGGCCGGCGACCCCGTTCAGCCGGGTCAGCGGGGCGGTGAAGCGGCTGACCAGTGCCTGGAAGGCGACCAGCAGACCGACCGAGATATGGCCCTCGACCGCCCGCATCCCGCCGATCCAGAGGATGAGCGCGCTGTTGAGGGTGGCGAGCGTCGGCGCGACCACGCCGAGCCAGGCGCTGGGCACGCCGAGCCGCTGCTGCTCCTCCAGAGTGGTGGCGTGCTGTCCGGCCCACTTGCGGAAGTAGCCGTCCTCGCCGCCGGTCGCCTTCATCGTCTCGATCAGCTGCAGACCGGTGTAGGAGGTGTTGGTCAGCCGCGCGGTGTCCGCGCGCAGCTTCGCCGTACGGGTGGCGCGCAGCCGTACGACGAACCGCATCGCCACCACGTTGAGCAGCGCCACGCCGATGCCGACGAACGTCAGCTGCGGGTCGTAGGTGTACAGCAGCAGCGCGTACAGCACGACCACGACCGCGTCCACGCCGGCCGCCGCGAGGTCGCGGGCCAGTGTCTCGGCGACCTGGTCGTTGGACTGCAGACGCTGCACCAGGTCGGCCGGGCTGCGCTGGGCGAAGAAGGTCACCGGCAGCCGCAGCAGATGGCGCAGGAAGCGGGCGCTGGAGAGGGTGGAGGAGACGATCCGGCCGTGCAGCAGATTGGCCTGCTGCAACCAGGTCAGCACCACCGTGAGCAGCACGCAGGCGCCCATGGACGCGAACAGCACGCCCAGCAGCGAGGTCTGACCGCCGATCAGGAACATGTCGATGTAGGTCCGGCTCAGCGCGGGCACCGCCGCGCCGACCGCCACCAGCAGCAGGCTCGCCAGCACGGCCGCGGGCAGCGTGCCCGCGGTGCCGCGCAGCCGGGCGGGCATGGCACCGAGCACGCCAGGGCGGCGCCCGCCCTTCACGAAGTCCTCGCCGGGCTCCATCACCAGGACGACCCCGGTGAAGCTGACGTCGAACTCCTCCATGGGCACGAAACGGCGGCCCTTGGCTGGGTCGTTGACGTACACCCCGCGGCGGCCGAAGCGGCGGCCCATGCCGTCGTAGACGACGTAGTGGTTGAACTCCCAGAACAGGATGGCCGGTGCGCCCACCTCCGCGAGGGCGGCCAGGTCCATCTGCATGCCCTTGGCGGTCAGGCCGTAACCGCGGGCCGCCTTGAGCAGGTTGCTGGCGCGCGATCCGTCGCGGGAGACACCGCAGGCGATGCGCAGCTCCTCCAGCGGTACGTGCCGGCCGTAGTGGCCGAGCACCATGGCGAGGGAGGCGGCGCCGCACTCGACCGCCTCCATCTGGAGCACGGTGGGGGTGCGCACGGCCCGGCCCCGGCTCTTGGGGACCGTACGCCGGGGCGGCGCGGCACGGCGTCTGCCTCGGGTTTCCTGGGCGGTGGTCACGGAAGCAGCCAATCGACGGGACGCTGGTCGGCCAGCCGGATCGAAGCGGTGGCCGGGGTCATGGTGTCCAGCCCGTACGGTGGTGCGGAGCGACTCCACTCGTACCGGCCCTTCGCCCCGGCCGACTTGGCGGACTCGTCGGGCTTGTCGAGTTCGACGAGCACGGCCACCGGCCGCCCTTTCCTGGTGAACTGCTCGCCCAACTGGCTGTCCCCGAGGAACGCGGTGATCGACTGGGCGGACTGGGCGGTGCGGTCCACCGACTTCACATGGCCGCGCAGCACCCCGTACTCCTGCGTGGACACCGACGACACGGTCAGGTCGACGGGGGCGTGCGCGGGGATCGAGGCGGCGTTCTCGGCGGGCACGTACACGGTCGCGTACAGCGGGTCCGAGGCGTGGGCGACCTTCTCGACGGCGGCGACGTTCGCGCCGGTGCCGACGATCTGCCCGATGGTGGCGGCCAGTGCGGTGATCCGGCCGGCGGCGACCGTACGGACGACCGACTCGCCCTGGCTCGTACGCACCTTCAGCACGGGAGAACCGGCGGGCAGCCGCTCACCCTGCTTCGCCAGCACCGCGGTGACCTGCCCGGCGACCGGGCTCTGCAGGACGTAACTGCCCTCGGCGTGCGTGAGGATGGCGGGTGCGCCGACGGTGGAGGCGACCGAGCCGGTCACCGCCCATACGGAGGCGGCCGCCATGGCGAGGACCGAGACGGACAGCGCGAGCCAGCCCTGGGGGCGGGCCAGGCGCACCGGAAGGTCCAGCTCTTCCGGCGACTGCAGCTTGGCGAGGGCCTGCTGGCGGAACTGCACGGGAGTGATCCCTCACCTGTGGAGTGGGACTGTCACGGCATCCGAAGAGTCCCGGAACCGGGGAACGGCTCCGGGACTCAGCGGCAACGAGGTGCGATCAGAGACCGGCGACCAGGTTGGTGACCGGCTGGGTGTTCAGGCCGGTGACACCCTCGACCGTGCCGATGGCGGTGTCCGTCAGGCCGGAGACCGGGGCGATGCCGTTCAGGGCGCCGGTGGCGCTGTTCAGGGCGTTCACGGAGAGGCCGCCGGAGACGTTGTCCAGCTCGGCGTCCGAGATCTCGACGGTCTCGACCTGGGGGGTGGAGTTCATAGGAACTTCCCTTCACATATGGGTATTTCACAAGGGGGGAGCGGCCCCCTCTGGGGACAGATGACGGCCGCGACCGCGGGCGTCCGTTCCGGCAAGCCCTGAGCGGCCCCCGCGGTGCGATGGATCAAAGCACGCGCGCGGCTCGCGCTTCCAATCAACAACCGCTCTCACCTGCGCACTTGCCCTCCGGACCGGTTCATCCGTGCAGGCTTGCGCACGGCTTGTCGGCGACTCCTTCACATCCGTCACGGCATCGGTGCGAGGAGGTGCCCGCACCGCTTCGACGAAATCGGGCACTCCGCGCCAATGGCATGACCAGGGGCGTGCGCCTGTGCAGAATCCCCGTACGCCGTGACCCGGTTGGGTAGTCGGTGTGCAGATTCCCTGAAGCCAGGATTCCGCTCGATGTTCGCGACAGAACGTGAATGAGCGGTCGCTGATCGTGTGTGTTCGTCGCCCGTCGGAAGAACGTCGACCGTGGGCCCGCCGTCATCGGTGCGAAGGTGTCGCGCGCCGTCGGCGCCGCGAACGCCGTCACCCTGTCGGCCGCCGCAGTCAGCGCCTGCCCCGACAGGGCGTCACCCTCCCCGTCGGCCGCTCTGATCAGGGCGGACACGGTTGGCGCGGTCCTCGGCGCCCCGCTGAACCGTCAGTCTGAATTCCAGGACCAAGGGTGCGAAGCCGGTGGAGAGGATCTTGTCGGCTTCGGCGGTGGTCATCGCCATATGGGGGGGGGTGGCTCACCGGCCGTGCGGCGACCCGCGGAACTCAACCCGACCGGGCCGATTCACCGTCGAGCAAAGGTTTTTGGCAAACGCAATTGAACGCACCGCCCACCCCCTGCGTATCAACAGCCAACCAGGCGCCCAGGATCCACTGCCCCAGAGCGGCAGCCCCCCCGTTCCCAGGAGGTCGAGTAGTTTGAGTCACAAGCGAATGCCGAAGCGCAAGGCCGCGATAGCGGTGGGTGGCGTTGCGGCACTCGGAGCGGCGGCCTTCCTGCTGCCGAACGCCAACGCGTCCCAGGACGGCGCCTCGGGTGACACCTCCGCCGCCGCCCCCAAGGTTCTGAAGGCGTCCGACGCCTCGGATCTCGCTTCGCAGTTGCAGAAGATTCTCGGTGACGCCCTCGCCGGCTCCTACTACGACAGCAACGCCAAGCAGCTCGTCGTCAACGTGGTCAGCGGCGACAACAACGTGATCGTCCAGGCGAAGAAGGCGGGCGCGGTCGTCCGCCAGGTCAAGAACAGCACGGCCGACCTGCAGGCCGCCGCGAAGACCCTGAAGGCCAAGGCGACCGTTCCCGGCACCGCCTGGGCGGTCGACCCCAAGACGAACAAGGTCGTGGTCACCGCCGACAGCACGGTCACAGGTGCGAAGTGGGACCGGGTGGAGTCCACCGTCAAGAGCCTCGGCTCCGACATGGCGACGCTCAAGAAGTCCTCCGGCAAGTTCAAGACGTTCGTCTCCGGCGGCGACGCCATCTTCTCCCAGGTGCAGAACGGCACCGTCCGCTGCTCCCTCGGCTTCAACGTCACCGCCAAGGACGGCAGCCCCGCCTTCCTGACGGCCGGTCACTGCGGTGTCGCGGCCAAGGACTGGTCCGACTCCGAGACCGGCCAGCCCATCGCCACAGTCGACCAGGCGACGTTCCCCGGCGACGGCGACTTCTCACTCGTGAAGTACAACGACGCCAACACCCAGGCGCCGAGCGAGGTCAACGCGGGCAACGGCCAGACCGTTCCGATCACCCAGGCCGTGGACGCCACGGTCGGCGAGACCGTGTTCCGGATGGGCTCCACCACCGGTCTGCACAACGGCCAGGTGACCGGCCTCGACGCCACCGTCAACTTCCAGAGCGAGACCGACCCGAACGGTGTCGACACCGTCAACGGGCTGATTCAGACGAACGTCTGCGCCGAGGCCGGTGACAGCGGCGGCTCGCTGTTCACCCAGGACGGCGGCGCGGTCGGCCTCACCTCCGGCGGCAGCGGTGACTGCACCGCCGGCGGCGAGACCTTCTTCCAGCCGGTCACCGCCGCCCTCCAGGCCACCGGCGCCACCCTCGGCGACTCCGGTGCCGGCGCGGGTGCCGGTGCCGGTGCCGGTGACCAGGCGGGCGGCGGCGAGCAGGCCGGCGGCGACCAGGTGGGCGGCAGCGCCGACCCGTCCGCGTCGGCGGGTGACCAGGCCGGTGCGGGTGACCAGTCGGGCGCCGGTGACCAGTCCGGTGCCACCGCCGACCCGTCCGCGACGGCCGGTGACCAGAGCGGCGCCGGCCAGTCCGGCGCGGGCGACGCCTCCGGCACCGGTGAGCAGGCCGGCAACAACGGCCAGGCCGGCAACGGCGACCAGGCCGGCAACAGCGGCGAGTAACGGCGACGGCTCGTCCCTCACCGAGACCCACTGCTCGGCCTCACCAAGCGGTTCCGGCCGACGGTGGACGGCCCGGCCCTCCGGCGGGAGGGCCGGGCCGCGTCGTCGTTTCGGCCATGGCCGACTCGTCCTGCGGCCGCGGCCGCAGTCGCGTCAGTCCTCCCGGCACGCCCGCAGCAGCAGTACCGCCACGTCGTCGACCGGCTCCCGGGCCGCCGCGGCGTGCCGGACCAGTTGGTCCGCCAGCCGGTTCAGGGGCGGTTCCCCGGCCCCGGCCAGCAACTCGCCCAGGTCCGCGAGGGAGTCCTCGATGTCCACCCCCGGCGACTCCACCAGGCCGTCGGTGTAGAGGACGAGGACCGAGCCGGGGGCCAGGGAGACCTGCGTCGTCGGATACGTCGCCGACGCGTCGATGCCCAGCAGCGGACCGCCGGCCAGATCCAGCACGCGCACCCGCCCGTCCGGGCGCCTCAGCAGCGGAGGCGGATGCCCCGCGCGGGACATGACGGCCCGTCCGTGCGCCGGATCGAGGCGGAGGTACAGACAGCTCGCGAACAGGTCGGCGCCGAGGTCGATGAGCAGCCGGTTGGTGCTGCGCATGACCTCCTGCGGCGGCTGTCCCACCGTCGTGTAGGCGCGCACCCCGGTCCGGATCTGCCCCATCAGCCCGGCCGCGGTCACGTTGTGCCCCTGGACGTCCCCGATCACCGCCGCCGGCAGCGGACGCGCGGGCACGAGGTCGTAGAAGTCGCCGCCGATCTCCATGCCGTGGGTGGCGGGCACGTAGCAGGCGGCGGCTTCCAGGCCCGGCAGCGTGGCCAGCGAGTGCGGCAGAAGAGCCTCCTGCAGGCCGTGCGCCAGCCGGTGTTTGGTGTCGTACAGCTGTGCCCGCTCCAGTGCCTGCGCGATCAGGCCGCCCAGGCTCGTCAGGACGGCCCGCTCCTCCGCGGGGAAGACATGGGGTTCGGTATAGGCCAGCACACAGGTGCCCACCGGCCGCCCCGACGCGATCAGCGGCAGATACGCCCAGGCCGCGAAGGTGTCCGGGGCCTGACGCAGGTTCGGGTACACCCGCAGCAGCTGCTCCGGCGAGTCGAAGAACCCGGGCACGCCGCTGCTCAGGGCCTGTGTGACCGGGGTGCGCTCGCTCAGCGGCAGTCCGTCGAACCGCCCGACGACCCGCGGGTCCGGGTAGCCGCGGTGTCCCAGCACGTACAGCCGGCCGCCCTGCGAGCCGAGGAGCACCAGGGCCGTGCTGCCCACGGCAGGGGCGATCTCGTCCGCGACCAGCTGGACGACGTCCTGCACTCCCGCCGCCTCGGTCAGCGCGCCGGCCAGGCTCAGCACCGTGGAGATGGTCACCAGCCGGGACGGGCCCGCGTCGCCGGGCCGCGGCGTGTCCCGTGCCAGCTCCGCCACCGACCGGGCCCGGCCGATGCGCACGCTCAGCCCGTTCGTGCTCGGGTACAGCCGGAAGGACAGCCAGGTGCCGGGCGGGCGCAGCGCAACGAACGAGGTGATGTGCTGGCTGATCAGCGCGGCCCGGTAGCGGTCCTCGTACACCGGGTCGTTCAGCCAGGGCACCGAGGCCCACGGCTGGATGCCGAGCAGGTCGGCGACCGCCCTGCCGAGCAGCTCGCCGGCCGCCTCGTTGGCGAAGACGATCCTGCCGTGCAGGTCGAGCGAGACCAGCCCGTACGGCAGCCGCTCCACCATGCGTGCGGCCTCCGCCGTGCCCAGCATGCCGGCCGCTCCCGGCAGCGGCGGCGCCGCCAGCAGATCGGGCTCGTGGTGCGGCGGCGGGCGGTTGTACTGCGCGGTCCGCTCCAGGCGCTTCGCCAGCCGGTCACAGGCCGCCGTCAGGTGCTCCCGCTCCCAGTCGGAGAGCAGCGGCGGGTGGGAACCGGGCCAGGTCACGAAGACCGCGCCGTACGCGGCGTTGTCGGTGGCCACGGGCAGTGCGGCCAGGGCGAAGGGGTAGGGCAGCACCACCGCGATGCGCGGATAGCGGCGCGCCATGTCCTCCTCGCCGCCCACCCACACCAGCCGCCGCTCACGCACCGCCTGGGCGACCGGGATCGGCGCGCTCAGGCCCACCCGCTCCCAGGGCGCCGCGAACGCCCGGGGCAGTCCCGCCATCACCGCCATCTGCAGCACCGACTGGTCCGGGGCCAGCAGGTACACCGCCCCCGAGTGCGCGTGCACCTCGTCCATCATCGAGGCCAGCGCCACCGACAGCACGGGAGGTCCGGCCTGCTGCCTGGCGGAGGCGGGCGTCGGCCCGGACGTCTGCCCGTCGGACACGCCGACCACCTCCTCGCACGGCCGCGCGTCGCATCCCCGGGTCAAGACTCCCTCCTCGCGGCGCCCGGCGCACGGCGAGTGGCCCCCCATACCCCCTTTGCTCCCTCCCATGCCCCCACAGCCGATGCGCGGGGCCGGGTACAGGCGCCGTGAGTGCGCCCCCGCGCACCCCGATGGCCGGTTCTTCGCGCCCACGAACCGTCACCGCCGCAAAGAATGGGGCACGCGCTCAACACCTGGATGTCCGGCGAGCCGAAGGGGCGGTAGTGATCCGAGTACTTCTGGTCCACGACGTGTGTCTGGTGCGGTCCGTGCTGGCGGAGTGGTTGAGCCGCGAACCCGACATGCGGGTGGACGGCACGCCGTGGCGGGGCGCATCCGCGCTGGTGCGGTCACTGCGGCCGGACGTGTGCGCGGCGGACCTGGAAACAGCGGGCGGCTACGGCATTCCGCCGCTGGGCGAGCTGTGCCCGCCGGGTGCCGCCGCCAAGCCCCCGCGGCTCCTCGTGCTCGCCGGGGCGAACCGTCCCGGGCTGCTGAGACAGGCGGTCGAGGCCGGAGCGCTCGGCTACGTGGACAAGGAGGGATCCCCCGAGAACCTCATACGCGCGATCCGGCACGTCGCCGAGGGGAAACGTTTCGTCGACGACTCGCTCGGCTTCGGTTTCCTCAAGGCCGCGCAGATGCCGCTGACGCGCCGCGAGCTGAGTGTGCTGTCCCTGGCGGCCGGCGGAGCGTCCATCGCCGAGATCGCCGGAAGCCTGCACCTCTCGCACGGAACGGTGCGCAACTACATGGCGGCGATCACCCGCAAGACCGGGGCCCGCAACCGCGTCGACGCGATCCGCATCTCACAGGGGGAGGGCTGGCTGTGACGGTCCGCCGGCCGGGGCGGGGGTCCAGCCGCCGACGAGGTCGCGGTACAGCGGGGAGGTGCCGAGCAGTTCGTCGTGGGTGCCGTACGCGGTGCGGCTGCCGTCCAGCACCAGGATCCGGTCCGCGCGGCGTGCCGAGCTGATGCGGTGGGCGACCACCACCAGGGTGCCGCCCGGACGCTCGGCGAAGGCCCGCTCGGCGCGTGCCTCCGCCTCCGGATCCAGGTGGCAGGTCGCCTCGTCCAGCAGCGCCAGCGGCGCCCGGGACAGATAGGCCCGGGTCAGTGCGATCAGCTGCCGCTCGCCCGCGGACAGCGCCGCCGGCTTGACCTGCGCGTCCGGCCCGCCCAGCGCTTCGAGGACGGAGGTGAGCCCGACGGCCTCGGCGGCGGCCAGCAGCTCCCGCTCCGGCACCGGGTCCGCGCGCAGGCCGCCCAGGTTCTCGGCGAGGGTGCCGGTGTGGACGTACGCCTCCTGCGGGATCAGCACCCGTCGCGCGGCCGCCTCCTCTCCCGGTACGGGGTGCCCGTACACCCGGATCGTCCCGCTGCCGGGCTCCAGCAGGCCCGCGGCCAGCGCGGTCAGTGTCGACTTCCCGATCCCGCTCGGTCCCACCACGGCGAGACGACCGCCGTCCGGCACGCGGAGGTCCAGCCCGTCGAGGACGGGTTCGCTCGCGGGACCGTAGGCGAACGTGACGGAGGTGAGGGTGAGGGCGTCGTCCACCGGGCCGGCCCCCGCGCCCCCGGCCGAGGGACTCCCGGGCGTGAACGGTCGTCCCGCCGGTCGTTTCCGCGCATCCCCCGGAGGGGCCAGGCGCCGCAGGACCACCGTCAGACGGGAGCCGCTGGTGCCGAGGCCGTGCACGAGGTTCTGGAGGGCGGGGAGCAGGGACTGGGTGACGTAGGCCAGGGCACCGACCAGGGCACCCGGGGTGACGCCGTGGGCGAGGAGCCAGGGGGCGGTGGCGAGCAGGAGGACGACCGGCAGCTGTCCGCCGAGGGCGAGGCAGACCACCCGCACGACACCGAAGCGGGCCAGAGAACGGGCGGCCAGCAGCTCGGCATCGGTACGGCGGCGCAGGTCGGCGCCGACCTGCGCCTCGGCCCCTGCCGCCGTCACGTCGCGCAGTCCCGGGCACACCGCGCCCCACTGCCCGGCGAGGGCCTCGTCGGCGACCAGGAAGGCCTCCTGCCGCCGGGCCAGCGGCCGCAGCGTCGCGGCGAACAGACCGACCCCGGCGAGCAGCGGCGGTGCGACGACCAGCAGCAGCCGCGGCGAGAGCGAGAACAGGCCCACGAGAGCACCGGCCGCGGTGAAGAGGAACGAACGTGCGACCATCACCAGGCCCGCGAGGGCGTCCCGCGCGATCTCCACCTGCTGGGTCAGCCCGGACAGCGCCCCGCCGTCCGCCTCCCGCACCCCGCGTGCCACCACCCGCCGCACGAGCCGGTCCCGCACCGGTTCGACCAGCGCGGCGACGGCGCCGTACACCCGGCCGGTCCCGTACGCCCCGGCGACGGCGCCCAGCCCCGCCACCCCGAGCCACAGCAGTCCGGCTCCGGCCCGGCCGGCCAGGAACCCCTGGTCCAGGGCCCGCGCGAGCGCGTACCCGACGAGAAACGTCTGCCCCGCCTCCAGCAGCGACCAGCCGCCCAGCCGTGCCAGCACCCGCCACGGCGGCGGCCCCAGCGCCCGTGACATCACCGCGGCACCTCCTCCCCGACACCGAACACAGCCCGGTACGCCGGGTCCCGCCACAGCCGGGCGTGCGGCCCGACCGCCCGCAGCCGCCCCCCGTCCAGCCATGCCACCGCGTCCGCGCGGGCCGCCGTCGCCGCGCGGTGGGCGACGAGCAGACGGGTGCGGCGGCCGCCGTCGCCCAGCAGTGCCTCGGTGACCTGGTGCTCGGTGACCGTGTCGAGGCTGGAGAGGGCGTCGTCGAGGATCAGCAGCCGCCCGCCGCGGGCGAAGGCGCGGGCGAGCCCGAGGCGCTGGGACTCGCCGCCCGAGCGGGGGGCGGCCGCGCAGGGGGTGGCGTAGCCCTGCGGAAGCCGGCGTACGAACGCGTCGGCGCGGGCCCGGCGGGCGGCGGCGCGGACCCGGTCGGAGCCGGGGGACACCAGCCCCAGGGCGATGGTGTCCTCGATGGTCGTGCCGAGCAGGGCGGGGCGTTCGAAGGCGTAGGCGACCGCGGCCCGCAGGTCCTCGGGGGCCAGATCGGTAAGCCGCATGCCGTCGAGCAGCACCTCACCGGCGTCCGGGTCGGCCAGGCGCCCGGCGAGGGCCGCGAGCAGGGACTTGCCCGCGCCGGACCGGCCGACCACCGCGAGGGTCGTACCACCGGGGACGTCCAGGTCGACGCCGTCGAGCACGGTGCGTCCGCCGCGCCGGACGGTGACGCCGCGCAGCTGAAGACGCCCCGGGCCCGGTGGCAGCCGGCGCGTGCCGGGCACGGGCGCGGGTTCGGCGAGCACCTCGCCCAGCCGGCGCGCCGCGGCCCGGGCCCGCGACAGCGCGGCGACCCGGCCGACCAGCACGCCCACCCCGCCGGCGAGGACGGCGTACCGGGAGGCGGCGAGCACCTCGCCCACGGACAGCCGGTGGCGGGTGAGCAGGAAACCGGCCACGGCGACGACGCCGAGCTGCAGCAGCGGTGCCACGGCCACCGCCTGCGCCGCGGCCCGTCCCTGCACCCGCCACATGTGGTGTCCCGCGCGGGACAGTTCCGGCAGCGGCCGCAGGACGCGCGCCGTCTCCCGGTCCTCGGTGCCCGCCGCGCGGATCGTCCGGGAGCCGCCGACCGCCTCCGCCAGGGCCGCCGCGATCGAGCCCTGCACCCGCTGGTAGTCCGCCAGGCACTCGGAGGTGTCGCGGGCGAAGGCACGCAGCAGCAGCGCGAGGAGCGGCGCACCGGCGAGCAGGACGGCCGCCGTCCGCCAGTCGATGAGGCCGAGCGCCACCACGCCCCCCACGGGCCCGGCGAGCGCGGCCAGCAGTGCGGCGAAGGCGCCGGGCGCCGTCCCGGCCTGAGCGGCCCCGCCGACCAGCCGGGCGACGAGGTCGCCGGAGGCGAAGCGGTCCGTGGCACGCGGGCCGAGCGCCAGCACGTGCCCGGCCAGCCGCCGCCGCAGCCACGCCGTGGCCCGCGCGTCGACCGTGCCGGACAGCACGCTCTCGCACCCGTCGAGGACGGCGAGCAGCACGACCAGGCCCACGCAGCACCACACCCAGCGGGCCGCCGGGCCGTGCGCCAGCAGCAGGTCGAGGGTCCGGCCCAGTACGGCGGGCAGCAGCAGCCCGACGGCGGTGGCCGCGCTGCTCACCGCGCACAACGCGGCGCCGCGCACCACGTCGTGCCGGCCCGCCCCGCGCAGCAGCGCACGGGCCTCGGCGGTCGCCGGGTCGTCGTCCACGCGGGTCGTCATAGGTCTGCGGCCTCACAGCGAGGAGGAAATCGAGGAGAAAGTCGAGGGGGAAGCGTCATGGGTGAGGCCCCGGGCGGCCCCTCCCGCAGGAGAGAGCCGCCCGGAGCCGCGGGCCCGGTGCTCGTCAGAGACAGAGCAGGACGCTCGTCGCCGAGACGCAGGAGAGCAGGCTCGCCGTGCTCGCGCCGCCGCCGCCCGTGTGCTCGTCGGACTCCATGGTCTGCAGGTCGAGGAGTGCCATCGTGATGTCCTTTCGGTCAGTTGTGCGTCGGTTCCCTTGAACCCCTTGATGGGGACGGGGGTTGTGTCACGACTCCGTCAGTCGCGGAGCCGCGTGGTGGGGGCCGCCGGTGGCGGCGGCAGGAACGGCAGGTGGGCGGTGTGCTCGCCGTCGAGCGCCGCCGCGAGCGCGAGCAGGCACCCGGCCGTTCCGGTGGCGAGGTCCATGGACAGCCGCATCATCTGGTGTCCGGGGAAGGCCAGTTGGCCCTGGTAGGCCATGGCGAACCAGCCGAGCCCGGTGATCTGGTCGGCCAGCCGCGACGGCGTCGCGCCGGGCGCGGTGGTGCGGCCCAGGTGCAGGATCATTCCGGCGCGGCCCTGGAACAGTCCGGGCTGCGCGTAGAAGCGGGAGGTGGCGGCGGCGAGGATGCCGGCCCGGGCCTCCTCGAACTCCCCGGTGTCGCCGGTGGCGTGCGCCAGGAAGTCGTCGAGGACCAGCCCGATGCCCGCGCTGCCGTCACCGAGGTAGGGCAGAGTCCGCCAGCCCTCGTCCACCTCCAGCCCGCCGGTCTTGACCTGCAGCACGCAGCGCGCCAGGTCACGGCGTAGCGCCTCGGCGGCGGCCGCCAGCAGCCGGGGCTCGCCGGTCGCCTCGTACCGGCGCAGCAGGAACAGCGCCGGACCGGTGGCACCCCGCAGCAGCCCGGCCCGTCGCTTGGCGCCGTCCGGGACCGGTTCGGCGAGGCGGTCGACGAGGAGGTCCGCGGCCTCGGCGGCGCGCTCGGCGAGTTCCCGCTCGCCGGTCGTGCGCGCCAGGCCGTCCAGGACCAGGCCGAGGCCGGCCAGCCCGCCGTGCAGGTCGGAGGAGAGATGCTGCCATCTCTCCCGGAGGATCCCGTCGACCAGGTCCAGGGCGCGCTGCCGGTGTCCCAGCCGGTCGAGGACGTGGGCGACGCCCGCGAGGCCGTCGTACAGGCCGAGCGGTGTGCCGGCCGGCGGTGGTGCGGTGCGGGCCAGCAGCCAGCGCTCGCCCTCCTCGTAGCGGCCCGCGTCGGCCTCGGCCAGCGCGTACAGCACGCCGGCCGCGCCGTGCGCGAGGCCGAGCCCGCCGCCGTCGTTGAACTGTGCGATGTCACCGGGGAACAGCCGGTCCTCGCGCTCCGGGGTGGCCGAGGCGAGGATCGCCTTGACCATCGAGTCCCGGCTGTAGGGCCAGTCGCCCGGCACCACCGGCCGGATCGGTTCCACCGCGCGGGCCGGCCCGGCCGGATCACGGCTGATCTCCGCCACCGCCTCGTCCAGGAAGGCCCGCGGCACGTGAGGGAACTGCTCGGCGACGACCCGGGCCAGATGCGCGGCCTTGCCGCGGTCGACCACGAACAGCGTGGTCACCGGCAGGAACAGGGCCAGCCGTAAGCAGGCCAGCGCGTAGCGGTCGACGTCCTTGCCCCGGCGGTCGGGCGGCGCGAAGAAGCCGGGGTGGGCGACGATCTGGCGGCCCATCTCCTCGACCGGGGCCGCGGCCTCGAAGTCGATCAGGAACACCGACTCCTCGTCGGGCGCCACCATGATGTTGAAGACGTGCAGGTCGTTGAAGACCAGCCCGCGGTCGTGCACCGCCTCGACGGCCTCCTCGACCGCCCGGTGGATGCGCAACGCCCACGCCGTGTAGTCGGCGATCGCCCGTGGATCGGGGTCGGGGGTCAGCAGCGGGTGCCGTTCGGCGAAGAAGGAGTTGAGTGGACGGCCCTCGAGGAAGTCCATCACCAGGAAACGGTGGTCGCCCAGGGTGAACCAGTCCCGCACCTCGGGTGTGACACCGGTCCCCGCGACCCGTTCCAGGGCGGCCTTCTCCCGCTCCAACCGTGCCACCGCGTCCGCGCCGTCGGCGGCGAGACCCGCGCGCGGCCTCCCCTCCTTGAGCACCACTCGGCGCCCGTCACGGGTGTCGGTGCCCGCGTACACCCCGCCGCCGTTGGAGAAGTGCAGCGCCTTCTCGATCCGGTACGGCAGTTCGCCGACCGTCGTGGTGTTGCGGGCCGCCAGATGCGGCTCGAGGAAGGACGGCAGCGTCACCCACCCGGGCACCTGGAAGGACGGTGCCCGGCTGTCCGGCACCAGCCTGCCCTCGCCGTCGCGCACCGCCGGGACCAGCGAGCCCCGCTCGTCGACGACGAAGGCCCGCGCGAAAGCACCGTAGCGGACGTACAGCGGACCGTCGTGCCAGCGCAGGTCGGTCAGGATGTACGGTCCCTCGCAGCCCTCGAGCAGTTCCCCCAGCTCGCGCAGTACCCGGTGCAACTGCTCCTCGCCGTCCGGGTACACGGTGACGAACTTGCCGCTGGTGTCACGGCCCGCGTACTTGGCGTTGCGCAGGTGCAGCAGGTGCGGGGCCGGCACGAACTTGAACGGGATGCGGCGCGGCACGCAGTAGTCCCACACGGTCGCCGCGATCCGCTCCGCGTCGTCCCGGGTCGCCGAGGCGTGGATCTTCCAGCCCTGCGCGGGCGACGGCACCGGCGTGCCGTCCGCGTCGAGCGGCGTCAGCATCAGCCAGTCACCCGTCCGCCCCGCGTGCCAGCCCTCCGGCACCTCGCGCCGCGCCGTGTCGTACAGCGGCGCCGTGTCCGGACCGGCCGCGGACAGCCGGTCGGGCGTGTCGTAGAAGTGCCGGTCGGCGAGCGCGTACACCTCGTACCGCTTGTCCATGCCCTGCCCTGCCTTCCCCTCCTTGGCCCGCAACGACCTTCCCAGGCCCGAGGGGGACGCGGACAGTCACGGCTGTCACGACATCGCCGTGCGGAACGCACGGGTAAAGACATGTTCGGCCCGTTTCGAGCGAGCCCTGCCGTGGGCTTCCCGGACCGGCACAGGGGCTGCGCGGGAACCCCATAAGCGCTGTAATGGCGAACGTGGTCAGTGAGGGCGCTGCGGTGAACAGAACGAGAACGGAGCGTGTCGAACTTGCCCTCGAAGCGGTCACCGCCGACCTCGGCTCGCCCGACCGGCTGCGCCGCGTCCTCGAACACGCCCTCGTCTTCGCCGGCGCCGCGTTCGCCGGGGTGTACGCGCCGGCCGCGAACGGCGTCTCGTTGTTCCTCGTCGAGTCGGCGGGCCTGCCGCGCACGCTGTACGGGCTGCGCGACAGCTATCCCACCGCCGGCCGGTCCCCGGCGGCCGAGGCCCACCGCGGCGGGCGGCCCGTGTGGCTGGGCCCCGAGGCGATCGCCGGCGCCCCGGAGGGCCGGCGCAGCCCCTCCACGGACTTCTCCCTTGCCTGCCTGCCGGTGCCCATGGACGGCGGCGGCTGTCTGCTCGCCGTCACCGAGAGCCCCGGGGGGTTCGGCACCGAGGACCGCGCCTGCCTCGAACTCATCGCGCGCGCCGCCGCATGGCCCGCCCCGGTGGGCGCCGCCGACACCGGTGAACTGCCCGCCGACGCCTTCAGCCTGGCCATGGACACCGGCCGCATCGAGGTCGGCGAGGGGATCCTGGAGCTGTTCGGAATCACCAGGGAACAGTTCGACGGCAAGGTGGAGACCCTGCTCGGCCGGACGGTGCCGGAGGACCTGCCCGCACTGATGTCGGTCGTCGAGGCCGGCCACATGTCCATCGGCGACCGCGAGCTGGAGTTCCGCATCCTGCAGCCGTCCGGCCCGCCGAAGTGGCTGAGGCTGCGCGGGCGGCTGCTCCCGGGCGGCGAGGGCCTGCCCGCACGCCTGGTCGGCACCGTCGCCGACGCCTCCACGCTGCGGTCCGCCGTCACCGACGTGGCCCGGGTCCAGCGCCTGGCCGCCGCGCTCGCCACCGCAGGCACCGTAAAGGACGTCAGCCAGGCCGTGGTCGCCGCCCTGCGCAGACCGCTGCAGGCCGACCGGATCGCGCTGGCCGAGCTGGAGAACGACCGTCTGGTGGTCACCGTGCTCGACCCGCCCGAACCGGAGGTCTGGCCCGAGCTGTGGCGTTCGGAATGGCGCACCGAGTGGCCGGACGCGCCGGTACGGGCGATGCCCACCCTGGCCGCCGCCCTGCGCGATGGCCGCACCCGGATCTGGTCCGCCGGGGCCGAGCTGGAGCCCGCCCTCGCCGAGGTCGGCCCCGGCGGCCTCGCCGTGCTGCCGCTGCCCGCCTCAGGCCGTATGGCGGGGGCCTGCCTGATCGGCTGGGACCACCCGCACGACTTCGGCCCCGACGAGCGTGCCCTGCTCACCGCCGCGGCGACCCTGGCCGGCCAGGCGCTGATGCGCGCCCACGCCTTCGACGCCGAACACGAACTCGTCGGCATGCTGCAGCGCGCCCTGCTGCCGCGCCGCCTGCCCAGGCTGACCGGCGGGGTCGCCGTCGCCCGCTACCTGCCCACCACAGCCGGTCTCGAGCTCGGCGGCGACTGGTACGACGTGATCCCGCTGCCCGACAACCACGTGGCCCTGGTCATCGGCGACGTGCAGGGCCACAACGCGGGCGCCGCGGCCCTGATGGGCCAGATGCGCACCGCCCTGCGCGCCTACGCGGCCGAGGGGCACCCGCCGGACGTGGTCGTCTCCCACGCCAACCGCCTGCTGCTGGAGATGGAGACCGATCTCTTCGCCACCTGCGTCTACGTCGACGTGGACATGGAGGAGGGCACCGCCTGGTGCGTGCGGGCCGGGCACCTGCCGCCGGTGCTGCGCCATCCGGACGGCACGACCACCGTCGTGGAGACGGAGGGGGGCCCGCCGCTCGGGGTGGCCGCCCAGGCGGAGTTCCCCATGACCCCGCTCCGGCTGCAGCGCGGCACCGTGCTGGCGCTCACCACCGACGGCCTGGTGGAGTCCTCCGAGGAGGATCTCGACGCCGGGCTGGACCGGCTCGCCCACGACCTGTCCGCGTCCGACCCCGCCCACCTCGGGCTCGTCGCCGACACACTGCTCGCGGGCGCCCACCGCGGCGACGACGTCGCACTGCTACTGCTGCGTTACGACGGCCTGGCGGTGCTCCCGCTCAGGGAGGGGTGGACGGTGTGGCGGGTCCCGGAGGCCGTCCGGCACGCCCGCCGCTTCACCCGGCGCACCCTGCGCGGCTGGGACCTGCCCGCCGACGACATCGACGCCGTGCTGCTGGTCGTCTCCGAGCTCGTCACCAACGCCCTGGTGCACACCGGCGGCCAGGTACGCCTGGACCTCACCTTCGTCAGTCGGCGGCTGCGCGTCGCCGTCACGGACGCCTCGCCGCGCACACCGGTCAAGCCCACCAGCATCGGCTGGGAGGCCACCGGAGGCCGCGGCATCCTGCTCGTGGACGCCGTGTCGGCGGCATGGGGGACGCTGCCGGTCAGCGGCGGCAAGCAGGTCTGGGCCGATCTCCCGCTCGACGGCTGACCGGTCACGGCACCCCGGCCGACCCGCCACACGGGTGCGGGTGCGAGCCGCGTACGGCAGGTCGCCCGGGTCCGCACGGCCGCCTTGCCTAGGTTTTCCGACGTGGCACACACCTTCGATGAGCTCGTGGAGAAGCAGCGCGCGGCCGCGGCGGCGCACGCGAGGGCGATGGCACTGCGTGACGCGTACGGCCCCCCGGCCCAGGGGCAGTGGACCGGCGCCCAGTCGTCGACCTACGAGACGGCGCTGCGGGCCTGGCGCGACCTGGCCCGCGAGGTCCAGACGGCGCTCGGCGAGTACGCGAAGGAGACGGGAAGGGCGCGGGCCGAGATCGAGGCGGAGGTGCAGCGGGCGGCCGAGGAACCGGAAGAGACGTGACGGCACCCGTGCCGTCCGAGCCCGACCGCAGGTCCCGTGGTGAACGGCTCGCCGACGCCGCGGACGCCCGCCTGCCGGTCCTCGAGGCCGGGTCGCTGCTGCGCAAGGCGTTCCCCGAGCACTGGTCCTTCCTCCTCGGCGAGCTGGCGCTCTACAGCCTCCTCGTACTGGTGCTGACCGGGATCTGGCTGACCCTGTTCTTCAGGCCGGAGATGCGCGAGGTCGTCTACACCGGCTCGTACCCGCCCCTGCGAGGGGTGCTGATGTCGGAGGCCTTCGACTCCACCCTGCGCATCAGCTTCGACGTGCGCGGCGGCCTGCTGATCCGGCAGACCCACCACTGGGCCGCGCTGGTGTTCGTCGCCGCGATCGGCCTGCACATGCTGCGCATCTTCTTCACCGGCGCCTTCCGCAGACCCCGCGAGCTGAACTGGGTCATCGGGCTCACCCTGTTCGTGCTCTCCCTCGCCGAGGGCTTCGCCGGCTACTCGCTCCCCGACGACCTGCTCTCCGGCACCGGGCTGCGCATCGCGCAGAGCATCATGGCCTCCCTGCCGGTGGTGGGCACCTACGTCAGCTTCTTCGTCTTCGGCGGCGAGTATCCCGGCCACGACATCATCACCCGGCTGTACCCGGTGCACATCCTGCTGCTGCCCGGCGCGCTGATCGCCCTGGTCACCGTCCATCTGGTCCTGGTCTTCCACCTCAAGCACACCCAGTGGCGCGGACCGGGCCGGAGCAACGCCAACGTCCTCGGCAAACCCCTCGTACCGCAGTTCACCGCCTCCTCCGCAGGCCTGTCCCTCGTCGTCTCCGGCGTCCTGGTGCTGCTGGCCGGCCTCGCCCAGGTCAACCCCGTGTGGAACTACGGCCCCTACCGGCCGGACCTGGTCTCCACCGGCTCCCAGCCCGACTGGTACGTCGGCTTCCTGGAGGGCTCCCTGCGGCTGACACCGCCGTGGGAGACGAACATCGCCGGGCACACCTTCATGTGGAACGTGCTGCTGCCCGCGGTCGTGCTGCCCGCCCTGCTGTTCCTCGTGCTGTACGCCTACCCCTTCGTGGAGCAGCGCGTGACGGGGGAGTGGCACCAGGAGCGGCACCTGTGCGACCGGCCACGTGAGCGCCCCGTACGCACCGGCCTGGGCGTCGCCGGGACCGTCTTCTACGGCGTGCTGCTGCTGGCGGGCGGCAACGACATCGTCGCCCAGACCTTCCGGATCTCGCTGAACACCCTGACCTGGGTGCTGCGCGTCGCGCTGGTGGTGGCCCCGGTGGCCGCGTTCCTCCTGACCCGATGGGTGTGCCTGGCCCTGGTGGAGGCCGAGCGGCACCGCCTGGACGAGGGCGAGCCCACCGGCGAGGTGCACCAGGACGTCACCGGCGGCTACGACAGCGCCCACCACCCCGTCGACACCTTCCCGCCGGGCGCCCCCCGGCGGCCCCTCACCGATCCGCGTACTGGAAGACCATCCCGAACACCCCGCGCGCCAGCACGCCGCAACCGATGAGGAACAGCCACAGCCCGAACACCACGCCGGTGGCCGCCAGGGCGAAGCCCAGTGCCGTGACCACCGGCCAGGGGCTCTCGTCCGGGAAGAACGCCACCGGCCCGGCGCCGTCGGCGACCTCGGCGTCCCTGCGGTCCTGGGCCCGCACCCCGCGGCGCCGGTACTGCACCGCACAGAAGAACGCGACCACGCCCCCCATCCCGAAGGCGATGACCAGGGCCGCGGTACCGGCCGGTTCGCCCGACCACGCCCCGTAGAGCGCGGCGGTCCCCGCGAAGAACAGCGCGACACCGCCGAACAGGAACGCCTCGGCCTTCATCGCAGCCCCTCCTCCTCCGCACGCCTGACGATCGCGGGATGGTGCAGGTCGAAGGCGGGAGCCTCCGAGCGGATACGGGGCAGGGCCACGAAGTTGTGCCGCGGCGGCGGGCAGGACGTCGCCCACTCCAGACCCCGCCCGTACCCCCAGGGGTCGTCCTCCGTGACGGCCGGAGCCCGGGTGGCGGTGCGCCAGACGTTGTAGAGGAACGGCAGCGTGGACACGCCGAGCAGGAAGGCCCCGGCCGTCGAGATGCTGTTGAGCAGCGTGAACCCGTCGCTGGGCAGGTAGTCCGCGTAGCGGCGCGGCATGCCGGACTCGCCCAGCCAGTGCTGGACGAGAAACGTCAGCTGGAACCCCGGGAAGAGCAGCCAGAAGTGGATCTTCCCGAGCCGTTCGTCGAGCATCTTGCCCGTGATCTTGGGCCACCAGAAGTAGAAGCCCGCGAACATCGCGAACACCACCGTGCCGAACAGTACGTAGTGCAGGTGCGCCACGATGAAGTACGAGTCGGTGAGGTGGAAGTCCAGCGGCGGCGAGGCGATCAGCACCCCGCTGAGCCCGCCGAGCAGGAACGACACCATGAAGCCCATCGACCACAGCATCGGTGTCTCGAACGACAGCGAGCCGTACCGGATGGTCCCGATCCAGGCGAAGAACTTGATCCCCGTGGGCACCGCGATCAGGAAGGACATGATCGAGAAGAACGGCAGCAGCACCGCGCCGGTGGCGAACATGTGGTGCGCCCACACCACCGCGGACAGCATGGTGATCCCGATGGTCGCGCCGATCAGCGGCAGGTAGCCGAAGAGCGGTTTGCGGGAGAAGACCGGCAGGATCTCCGTGACGATCCCGAAGAACGGCAACGCGACGATGTAGACCTCCGGATGCCCGAAGAACCAGAACAGGTGCTGCCACAGCAGCGCGCCACCGTTCGCCGCGTCGAACACATGCGCCCCGAACTTGCGGTCGGCCTCCAGGGCCAGCAGCGTCGCGGTCAGCACCGGGAAGGCGGGCAGCACCAGGATCGAGGTGAACAGCACGTTCCAGGTGAAGATCGGCATCCGGAACATCGTCATACCGGGGGCGCGCAGACAGGTGATCGTGGCGATGAAGTTCACCGCGGTCAGGGTCGTCGACACACCCGACACCACCAGCCCCATCGCCCACAGGTCGCCGCCCGCCCCGGGGGAGAAGTACGCGCTGTTCAGTGGCGCGTAGGCGAACCAGCCGAAGGCGGCCGGGCCGCCGGGCACCAGGAAGCCCGCCACCACGATCAGGCCGCCGAACAGGTACATCCAGTACGACAGCGCGTTCAGGCGCGGGAAGGCCAGGTCCGGGGCGCCGATCTGCAGCGGCATGACGGCGTTGGCGAACCCCGCGAACATCGGCGTCGCGAACAGCAGCATCATGATCGTGCCGTGGATCGTGACGAACTGGTCGTAGCCCTGCTTGCTCAGGAACTGCAGGCCCGGACGGGCGAGCTCGGCGCGCATCGCGAGCGCCAGCAGTCCGGCCAGGAGGAAGAAGCAGAACGCCGTGACCATGTACAGCCGGCCGATGACCTTGTGGTCGGTGGTGGTGGCCCAGCGCACCAGTGCCCGGCCGGGGCGGGGTGCTGTGCGGGTGTACCGCTCGAGGACGTCGCCGCCGTCCGGAATCTCCGATAGTTCCGACATCGTCCACGAAGCTACCCGGGCGGGGGAGCGGCCCGCCCGCGCCACGCCGTAACCATCGAGGCCAGGCATTCGCCGCGCGTGCACGGGTACCCGGCGTTCATGGACACTGCCATCAGCGAGGCCGCAGGAGCCGGCTCCGCCTTCGGGTACATCGCCATCCTGGTCGTGGGCGTCGCCCTCGTCGCCGGGCTGATCTGGGCCTTCCGCCTGGGCTTCAAGGTGCGCCGGCGCGAGCCGGCCCCGCCCCGGCCGGAAGAACAGCCCACGCGCCCGGTGTCCGGGCCGGTCCAGGAGGAGCGCCAGGCACGCTCGTGGGACGACGTGCCCCAGGCGGCCGACGAGAGCGAGCGGCTCACCCCGCACCAGCTCAACCCCACCGGGACCAAGCGGGCCGACGATCAGCGGCGCCCGCGCTGGGAGCCCGGTTCGAGCGGGTCGTTCGGCGGTGGTGGCGGCGGCCGCACGTGAAAAGGCGGCAAGAAGCCGGTAAGAGGCGGTCCGGTAAGAGACAGCAAGGAAGAAGTGAGAAGTCGTGACCGTGCACAGCAGTGAGAAGCCCGTCGCCGGCATAGCCGAGACGGGCTGGGCGAAGGCCCGCCGACGGTGGGGAAAAGGGCTGCGTACCTGCCTGCCGGCCATCGTCGAGCGCGGCGGCCCACGGGAGGCGCCCCAGGGCCAGGACGGCAACATCGTCCGCGGGGAGGACTGACCCCGGCGGAGAACGGGAGGACCGACCCCGGCCGAAATCAGTAGACCGGTCCACTCCGGTCTCACCGAAGCCGCACACCAGAGCCGCATGGTCTTAACAAACCGGCGGAACCAACAAAGGCCGGATCTCGACCATGGCCGTTAAGGTGTGGCAGATGAAGGCTCTGGTGCTCTCCGGCGGTGCCGGTACCCGGCTGCGGCCGATCACCCACACCTCCGCCAAACAGCTGGTCCCCGTGGCCAACAAACCGGTGCTCTTCTACGGGCTGGAATCGATCGCCGCCGCCGGGATCACCGAGGTGGGCATGATCGTCGGGGACACGGCCGCCGAGATCGAGGAAGCGGTCGG
This sequence comes from Streptomyces sp. NPDC001843, assembly GCF_042891955.1. Lineage (NCBI taxonomy): Bacteria > Bacillati > Actinomycetota > Actinomycetes > Kitasatosporales > Streptomycetaceae > Streptomyces > Streptomyces sp. NPDC001843. The sequence continues at coordinate 144,808 of NZ_JBIATQ010000002.1, forward strand.
CGACGGCTCCAGGTTCGGCCTGAAAGTCACCTACATACCCCAGGAGCGTCCCCTGGGCCTGGCCCACGCGGTGCTGATCGCACGGGACTTCCTCGGCGACGACGACTTCGTGATGTACCTCGGGGACAACTTCATCGTCGGCGGCATCCGCGACCTGGTCGAGGGTTTCCGCGCCAGCCGCCCCGACGCGCAGATCCTGCTCACCCGCGTCCCCGACCCCCGCTCCTTCGGCGTCGCCGAGCTGGACCCCTCGGGCCAGGTGATCGCCCTGGAGGAGAAGCCCGAGCATCCCAAGAGCGACCTGGCGCTGGTCGGGGTCTACCTGTTCACCCCGGTGATCCACGAGGCGGTGCGGGCCGTCAAGCCGTCCTGGCGGGGCGAACTGGAGATCACCCACGCCATCCAGCACCTCATCGACGCCCGCGCCGACGTCCGCTCCACGGTCATCAGGGGCTACTGGAAGGACACCGGCAACGTCGGCGACATGCTCGAGGTCAACCGCATGGTCCTGGAGGGCGTGGACCGGCGCATCGACGGCGAGGTGGACGAGGCGTCCGAGACCGTCGGACGGGTCGTCGTCGAGGAGGGCGCGCGGATCGTCAACTCACGGATCGTGGGCCCCGCCGTCATCGGCGCCGGAACCCTCGTCGGCGACTCCTACGTGGGACCGTTCACCTCGATAGCGGAGAACTGCCGGATCACGGACAGCGAGCTCGAGTTCTCCATAGTGCTGCGGGACTCCTCCATCGACGGGGTGGGCAGGATCGAGTCCTCGCTGATCGGCCGGCACGTCGAGGTGACCCCGGCGCCCGACGTGCCCAGTGCCCACCGCCTCGTCCTCGGAGACCACAGCAAGGTGCAGATCCGTTCATGAATCTCCTCGTCACCGGCGGCGCCGGGTTCATCGGCTCCCGTTACGTCCGCACCCTCCTCGCCGACGACGTGCCCGACGCGCCGCGCATCACCGTGCTGGACAAGCTCACCTACGCGGGCACGCTCGCCAACCTGCCCGCCGGCCATCCCCGCCTCGAGTTCGTCCACGGCGACATATGCGACGCCGGCCTGGTCGACAAGCTCATGGCCGAAGCGGACCAGGTCGTGCACTTCGCCGCCGAGTCCCACGTGGACCGCTCGATCACGGGGGCGGGCGAGTTCGTGCTCACCAACGTGGTCGGCACCCAGACACTGCTGGACGCGGCGCTGCGCCACGGTGTCGGCCCGTTCGTGCACATCTCCACCGACGAGGTCTACGGCTCCATCGACACCGGCTCCTGGCCCGAGACCCACCCGCTCGCCCCGAACTCCCCGTACTCCGCCTCCAAGGCCTCCTCCGACCTGATGGCCCTGGCCCACCACCGCACCCACGGCCTGGACGTGCGGGTCACCCGGTGCTCCAACAACTACGGCCCGCACCAGTTCCCCGAGAAGGTCATCCCGCTGTTCGTCACCAACCTCCTCGACGGCCGGCAGGTCCCGCTCTACGGCGACGGGCGCAACGTCCGCGACTGGCTGCACGTCGACGACCACTGCCACGGCGTGGAACTCGTACGCACCAAGGGCCGCCCCGGCGAGGTGTACAACATCGGCGGCGGCACGGAGCTGAGCAACAAGGAACTCACCGGGCTGCTCCTTCAGGCCTGCGGGGCGGACTGGGACCGGGTGGCGTACGTCGCCGACCGCAAGGGGCACGACCTGCGCTACTCCGTGGACTGGAGCAAGGCCCGCGACGAGCTGGGCTACCGGCCGCGCCGCGACTTCGCGACCGGCCTCGCCGACACCGTCGCCTGGTACCGGGACAACCGGGCCTGGTGGGAACCGCTCAAGCAGCGCACCCGTCAGGGGGTCTGATGAGGTGGCTGGTCACCGGCGCGGGCGGGATGCTCGGCCGCGACACCGTCGAGGAACTCCTGCGGCGCGGTGAGGACGTGGCGGGCCTGGACCGCGCGGCCCTCGACATCACCGACGCCGACGCCGTCCGCCGGGCCTTCGAGGAGCACCGGCCCGGCATCGTCGTCAACTGTGCCGCCTACACGGCCGTCGACGACGCCGAGACCGACGAGGCCCGGGCGCTCGCCGTCAACGGCGACGGACCGAGGCTGCTCGCCCGCGCCTGCGCCGGACACGGCGCCCGCCTCATCCAGGTCTCCACCGACTACGTCTTCTCCGGCGAGGCCCGCGTCACCCCCTACGCGGAGGACCACCCCCCGGCACCGCGCATCGCCTACGGCCGGACCAAGCTGGCGGGGGAGCGGGCGGTGCTCGAGGAGCTCCCGGACGCCGCCGTCGTGGTGCGCACCGCCTGGCTGTACGGCGTCCACGGCCGCAGCTTCGTGCGCACGATGCTGGAACTGGAAGGCCGCCGGGACACCCTCGACGTCGTCGACGACCAGCGCGGGCAGCCGACCTGGAGCGCGGACGTCGCCGCCCGGATCGCGGACCTGGGTGCGCGGCCCTCCCGGGACGCGGCCGCACACGGTATCTTCCACGCCACCGGTTCGGGTGAGGCCAGCTGGTACGAACTCGCCCGGGAGGTGTTCCGGCTCGCCGGCGCCGACCCGGACCGGGTGCGGCCCACCGACAGCCGGGCCTTCACCCGCCCCGCCCCCCGCCCCGCCTACAGCGCCCTGGGGCACGACCGGTGGCGGGAGGCGGGCCTGGAACCGCTGCGGCACTGGCGGTCCGCCCTGCACGAAGCACTGCCCCACATCCGCAAGGAGATCGCTCAGTGAAACGGCACGAGTTCCTGCGGGAACTCCACAAGGTCACCGCGAACCGCAACTACCTGGAGATCGGCGTCAACGACGGCCGCAGCCTGACGCTGTCCCGGGTGCCGAGCATCGCGATCGACCCGGCGTTCAAGGTGGTCACGGAGATCCGCTGTGACGTCCACCTGGCGAAGGCGACCAGCGACGACTTCTTCGCCCGTGACAACCCCCTCGCGCACCTCAGGGGCGGCCGCCACCCGCTGCGGAACCTGGCCCGCAACCGCAGCCCGTTCGGCTACTGGCGGCGCACCACCCTGGACCTGTCGTTCATCGACGGCATGCACCTGTTCGAATACGCGCTGCGCGACTTCATCAACATCGAGAAGCACTCGGACTGGGCCAGTGTGATCGTCTTCGACGACATGCTGCCGCGCAACGTCGACGAGGCGGCCCGCGACCGGCACACCGACGCCTGGACCGGTGACGTCTACAAGCTCGTCGAGATCCTGAACCGACACCGCCCCGACCTGGTGACGGTCCTGGTGGACACCGCGCCCACCGGGCAGCTGGTCGTCTTCGGCGCCGACCCGGACAACACGGTACTCAAGGACAAGTACGACGAGATCATCGCGGAGTTCGAGGTCCCGGATCCGCAGAAGGTGCCCGAGCAGATCCTGGAGCGGACGACGGCCGTGAAGCCCCGGACGCTGATCGACGCCGGCTTCTGGAAGCCGCTCGTGGCGGCCCGCGACCGCGGCACCAAGCGGTCCCGCGGCTGGGAGCCCCTGCGCCGTGCGGTGCAGCAGCTCGGCGTCAGCCCCTGAGCCGTCCCCCGGCCCGAAGCCACTCGTCGTGGGCGGAGCAGTCCGCATAGGTGGGAAGCAGTCCGGACCGCTCCGCCTCGGCCAGTGAGGGGGACGCCGCGTCCTTCTCGGACAGCAGCGGCTCGATGCCCTCGGGCCAGGCGATGCCCAGCGCGGGGTCGAGCGGGTGCACCCCGTGCTCACGCTCGGGTGCGTACCCGGTCGAGCACAGGTAGACCACCGTGGCGTCGTCGGTGAGCGCCATGAACGCGTGCCCCAGCCCCTCCGCGAGGAACACGGCGTTGCGGGTGTCGTCGTCCAGGCGTACGGCCTCCCACTTGCCGAAGGTGGGCGAGCCGACGCGGATGTCCACGATCACGTCCAGGACGGCGCCCCGTACGCAGGTGAGGTACTTGGCCTGGCCGGGCGGCACGTCGGCGAAGTGGATCCCGCGCAGTACGCCCCGCCGCGACACCGAGCAGTTGGCCTGGGCGACGCTGAGGTCGTATCCGGTGGCCTCGCGGAACTCCGCTCCGCGGTACCACTCGTGGAAGCTGCCCCGGGAGTCGGGGAACACCTTGGGTTCCAGGACCCAGGCGCCTGCTGTCTCCAATGCGCGCACGCCGTCACGCCTTTCGTGTGTCGCTGGTGGAACCGATCCTGCGCCGGGCCGCGCCCGCCATCCGCCGCACCGTGCGCGCCAGCCGCCGTACCGGGCCGGGCACGGGCGGGCTCGCCGGCCGGACGCCGCCGGTACGGCTGACGTGCAGGGCCAGCGGCAGGGCGAGGAACCGCGGCGTCGCCGCCTCCGGCGCCGGACACAGCTCCGGCCGCCACACCGCTCCCCGCATCGCGGACAGGGGCAGCACGGTCCGCAGCAGGGCGCCGTCGCCCTCGGCGGGGGTCAGCGTCCCGGTCTCCCCGAGGGGGCCGCCGGAGGCGGTGCCCACCCAGCGCAGCACCACGTCGGTGCGGTCGGCGACGTACAGCGGCAGCGCGAGGGTGAGCAGCCCGTCGCCGGAGACCGCGGCGTCCTCGGGGGTAAGTCCGCCGAGCCCGAGTGCCCTGGTCGCCCGGTCGACGTCCAGGGAGAAGTTCTCGTACTGCTTGGTCCAGTACGGCAGCACCACACGCCCGGCGACGAGCCCCGCGGGCGCAGCCGGGCGGTCACGCCGCGGGGCCGGGCCCAGTCGGCAGTCCTTGGTCCAGCCGCCGAGGCCGACCCGCACGTACGCGTCCCACAGGCCGGTGTGCAGCGGGGCGCCGCCCGCCGCGTCGGCGGGGTCGACGGTGGCCGTGCCGTGCAGCACCAGCCGGACACGGCCGTCCTCGGCCGGAACGCGCTCGCGGGTGAGGTCCACCTTCTGGAAGAAGGAGGCGGCGCTGGCGCGGTCACGCAGGATCAGATGGGCGGTAGCCCTGCCGAAGCCGTCCACGGCGGCCCCGCCGAGCCAGGCGGCCGCCTCGTCGAGGTCCCGGGGCGCGGCGTCGGCGGGGGCGGCGGCCTGGTCGGCGGCGAAGGTCAGTGCCCGGCCGTCCCGGTGGTACTCGGCGGTGAAGACGACCCGCAGTCTCCCGTCCCGCCATTCCACCCCGGTGGGCACCGCCTTCGGCGTGACGCCGCTCTCCCATTCGGCGTAGGCGACCAGGTCGTCGTAGCGGTCCTCGCGGATGAGCGCCGCGACGATCCGCTGCCCCGGGCGCAGCCCGCTCGCGACACCGGGGCCGAAGCGCTCCAGGACGACCTCGCGCATCTCCCGGAACAGTTCCCGCCGGTAGTCGTCCGGCTTGTTCAGCAGGCGGCGGCCGCTCATCCGCTCGACGATCTCCACGCGCAGCCAGCGGCGCAGCAGCCGGTCGCGCAGCGGGCCGGGCTCGGTGTAGCGCTCCACGACGTCCAGGGCCTCGCGGAGGTTCTTGAAGTAGCCGACCGGCTCGAACCGCTGGAAGCCGGCGTTGGACGCGTCCTCCCGCTTGACGTGGTAGTAGCAGACGTAGTCGCTGAGGACCGAGACGTTGTCCGCCCGCAGATACGCCTCCGTGACGAAGACGTGGTCCTCCAGGCGCCGCCGGCCCTCCGGGAAGCGCAGGCCGGTGCGGTCCAGGAACGCGCGGCGGACCATCTTGTGCGGGGTGAGGCTGTCGATCAGCGGGGCGTTCTCCACGGTGGCGTGCGGGTGGTTGCGGCGGAACAGCTCCACCGGGACCGGTCGGCCCTTTCCGGCCATCTTTCCGACGATCACGTCGGCCTTGTTCGCCACCCCGTACTCGTACATCCGCTCGAGAGCTTCGTCGCCGAGGTAGTCGTCGTTGTCGACGAACATCACGAACTCGCCCCTGGAGGCCTCGATGCCGACGTTGCGGGGCTTGCCCGACCAGCCGGAGTTCGCCTGGTGGATCACCTGGATGTGCGGGTGCTCGGCGGCGAGTGTGTCCAGGTGAGCGGGTGTCCCGTCGGTGGAGCCGTCGTCGACGAAGATCACCTCGAACTCGTCGGGAGGCAGTGACTGCCGCAGCATCGAGGCGACGCAGTCCTCGATGTAGGGCCCGGGGTTGTACACGGGGACGATGACGCTGACCTTGACCGGCATCCGGCTTTCGAGCCCCCTTCGATCGCCACCCGTCGCCTGGGCGGCACGTGCGCGTGGCCGAATGCTAACCCGGCCACTCGTGCGGAAGTCTGTTCGGTCTCGGTAAGGGATCGGCTCGATATGGGTAAGGAGCCGGCTCGGCCCGGGCAGGGGCCGGCCGTCCTCGTGACCGCCGCCGAGGGAGGTCAGTTGCACCCGGCGATCCCTGGGTACTCGCACGTCCGTGACCGGGCGAAGGCCATCGGGCGAGACTCGAGGATGTGAGCAGATGACCCCTCCGGACGTGACCGGATTGGAGGCGGCACTGCGCGCCGAGGTGGACGGCGAGGTCCGCTTCGACGCCGGCAGCCGCGGTGCCTACGTCACGGACGGCTCGAACTACCGGCAGGTCCCCATCGGAGTGGTCGTCCCCCGCACGGTCGAGGCGGGGGCGCGGGCGGTGGAGCTCTGTGCCAGGTTCGACGCCCCGGTGCTCTCCCGCGGCGGTGGCACCAGTCTGGCCGGGCAGTCCACCAACACAGCCGTGGTGATCGACTGGAGCAAGTACTGCAACGCGCTGGTCTCGGTGGACCCCGAGGCACGTACCTGCGTGGTCGAACCCGGCATCGTCCTGGACGAACTCAACCGGCAACTGGCCGACCACAAGCTTCAGTTCGGGCCGAAGCCGTCCACGCACAGCCACTGCGCGCTCGGCGGGATGATCGGCAACAACTCCTGCGGCGCCTCCGCCCAGGCGTACGGCAAGACCGTCGACAACGTGCGCCGCCTGGAGATCCTCACCTACGACGGCGTCCGCGCCTGGGTGGGACCGACGTCCGCCGCCGAACGCGAGCGGATCGCCGCCGAGGGCGGACGGCTCGCCGAGATCTACGCCGGACTGGACCGCATCGCCGGCGAATACCTGGCCGACATCCGCCGCGGCTACCCCAAGATCCCCCGCCGGGTCTCCGGCTACAACCTCGACTCCCTGCTGCCCGAGAACGGCTTCGACGTCGCCCGGGCCCTGGTGGGCAGCGAGGGCACCCTGGTGACCGTGCTGCGCGCCGAACTGGACCTGGTGCCGGTCCCGCCGTACAAGTCGCTGCTGGTGCTCGGCTACGACGACATCTGCGCCGCCGGCGACGACGTGGCGCGCCTGCTGGAGCACTGCTCGCCCAGCCAGCTGGAGGCGCTGGACGGGCGGATGGCGCAGCTCATGCGCGAGGAGGGCGCCTACCTCGACTCCCTCGCCATCCTTCCCGAGGGCGACAGCTGGCTGATGGTGCAGTACAGCGGCGACAGCCAGGACGACGTCGACGAACAGGCACACGCACTCCTGCGGGCCATCGGCCGCGACGAGAAGGACAACAACGTCGCCTTCTCCGACAACCCCGACCGCGAGGAGAAGATGCTGAAGGCCCGCGAGGCCGGGCTCGGCGTCACCGCGCGGCCCCCGGACGACCGCGAGACCTGGGAGGGCTGGGAGGACTCGGCCGTACCGCCCGAACGGCTCGGCGACTACCTGCGCGACCTGAAGAAACTGTTCGAGGAGTTCGACTACGACCACCCCTCCCTGTACGGGCACTTCGGACAGGGCTGTGTGCACACCCGCATCCCCTTCGGCCTGAAGACCGCCGAGGGCGTACGGGACTTCCGCCGGTTCCTGGAGCGCGCCGCCGACCTCGTGGCCTCCTACGGCGGCTCCCTGTCCGGCGAGCACGGCGACGGCCAGTCCCGGGGCGAACTGCTCACCCGGATGTTCGGCGAGCGGCTGGTGACCGCGTTCGGCGAGCTGAAAGCCCTGTTCGACCCCCGCGACCGGATGAACCCCGGCAAGATCGTCCGCCCCAACCCCGTCGACGGGCAGTTGCGCCTGGGACCCTCCTGGCGCCCGGCCACCCCCGAGACGCATTTCGGCTACCCGGAGGACGACCACTCCTTCACCCGCGCGGTCATGCGCTGTGTCGGCATCGGCAACTGCCGCGGCCACTCCGGAGGAGTGATGTGCCCCTCGTACCGGGCCACCCGGGAGGAGGAGCACTCCACCCGCGGCCGGGCCCGGCTGCTGTTCGAGATGCTGAACGGACACGCCGACTCCACTGTCAAGGACGGCTGGCGCTCCACCGAGGTCCACGACGCCCTCGACCTGTGCTTGGCCTGCAAGGGCTGCAAGTCGGACTGCCCCACCGGGGTCGACATGGCGACACTCAAGGCGGAGTTCCTCGCCCACCACTACGAGGGCCGGGTACGCCCCGCCGCCCACTACGCCATGGGCTGGCTCCCACTGTGGGCCCGCCTCTCCCGGATCGCCCCCTCGCTCGTCAACAGCGCGCTGCACGCGCCGGGCCTCGCCCGGCTGGGCAAGCGGCTGGCGGGCGTGGACGCGGCCCGGCCCGCGCCGGTCTTCGCCGGACAGTCCTTCGTCCAGTGGTGGCGGGAACGCGGCACCGAGCAGCCCGACCCGGCCGACCCGCGCACCGTGGTGCTGTGGCCCGACACCTTCAGCACCTACTTCCACCCCTCCATCGCGATCTCGGCCGTACGGGTCCTCGAGGACGCAGGCTTCCACGTCGCCGTACCCGACAAGCCGGTGTGCTGCGGCCTGACCTGGATCTCCACCGGGCAGCTCACCGTCGCCAAGAAGGTGCTGCGCCGCACCCTCGACGCCCTGCGCCCCTACCTGGAGGCGGGCACCCCGGTCATCGGCCTGGAACCGTCCTGCACCGCCGTGTTCCGCTCCGACGCGCCCGAGCTGATGCCCGCTGACCACGACGTGTGCCGGCTCGCCGGACAGGTGCGCACCTTCGCCGAGCAGCTCGTCCACCACGCGCCCGACGACTGGCGGCCGCCCCGGCTCGCCCGGCAGGCGACCGTGCAGACCCACTGCCACCAGCACGCCATCATGAAGTTCGACGCCGACCGGGAGCTGATGCGGCGCGCCCACCTCGACGCCGACGTGCTCGACGAGGGCTGCTGCGGCCTGGCAGGCAACTTCGGCTTCGAACGAGGCCACCACGAGGTCTCCATGGCCGTCGCCGAACAGGGCGTCCTGCCCGCCGTCCGCGAGGCGGCGCCCGACAGCCTGCTGCTCGCCGACGGCTTCAGCTGCCGCACCCAGATCGAGCAGGGCGACACCGGCCGCCGGGCCCTGCACCTCGCCGAGGTGCTGGCCCTGGCGATGGACGGCAACCTGCCGAGCGACCGGCCCGAACGCCTCGCCCAGCGCCCGCCGGAGCCCTCGCGCACCGCACGCTGGGCGACCACCGCCTCGGTCGCCGCCCTGACGGGCGCGGCCGCCGCCGGCACCGCCCTGCGGCTGCGGCGCCGCACCTGACGACCCCGGCAGCACCACCGCACCACCGAACGCGCCCGTACGCGGGCCCACGCCTGGGAGGAGACATGACGGATCAGCCGGTCGTCGAGCTGGTGGACACCTCCGTCTACACCGTGCCCACCGACGCGCCCGAGGCCGACGGCACCCTCGCCTGGGACAGCACCACGCTCGTCCTGGTCACCGTCCGCGCCGCTGACGCGAGCGGCCTCGGCTACACCTACGCTCCCGCCGCCACCGCGGACCTCGTGGACGACCTGCTCGCCGGTGTCGTCACCGGCTCCCCGGCGTTCGACGTGCCCCGCCTGAACGAGGAGATGCACCGCGCGGTGCGCAACGCGGGCGGGCCCGGCGTGGCCGCACAGGCGATCGCCGCCGTCGACATCGCGCTGTGGGACCTCAAGGCCCACCTGCTCGGCCTGCCCCTCGTCGACCTGTTGGGCGCCGCCCGCGACGACGTGCCCGTGTACGGCAGCGGCGGCTTCACCACCTACGACGACCAGCGGCAGGACCGGCAGCTGCGCGGCTGGGCCGAGGAGCAGGGCATCCCCCGCGTCAAGATCAAGATCGGGGAGTCCTGGGGCACCCGCGAGGACCGCGACCTGGACCGGGTCCGCCGGGCCCGCGAGAGCGTCGGCGACGCCACGGCCCTGTACGTGGACGCCAACGGCGGCTACAGCGCGAAGCAGGCCCTGCGGATCGCCGAGGCCCTCGCCGACCAGGGCGTGACCTGGTTCGAGGAACCGGTCTCCTCCGACCACCTCACCAGCCTCGCGTCGATCCGCGCCCACGCCCGCATGGACGTGGCCGCGGGGGAGTACGGCTACACGCTCCCGTACTTCGAGCACATGCTCGCCGCCGGCGCGGTGGACTGCCTCCAGGCCGACGTCACCCGCTGCGGCGGGATCACCGTCTGGCTGCGGGCCGCGGCCCTCGCCCATGCCCGCGGCCTGGACATCTCCGGGCACTGCGCTCCGCACGCCCACGCCCAGGTCGCCGCCGCGGTGCCCAACCTGCGCCATCTGGAGTGGTTCCACGACCATGTGCGCATCGAACGGATCCTCTTCGACGGGGTCCTCGACCCGACGGGCGGCAGCGTCGTCCCCGGCGCCGACGGAACGCCCGGACTGGGACTGACCCTCGCCGCCGAACGCGCCCGGCCCTACCGCGTGCGCTGAGCGAGGAGACCCCATGAACAACCACTTCGCACCGCACGCCCTGCACGACTACGCCCTGCTCGCCGACGGCGAACGCGGCGCGCTGATCGGCCCCGACGGCGGCGTCGTCTGGCTGTGCGCGCCGGGCTGGCACGACGATGCCGTGCTCGCCTCCCTCATCGGCGGCCGGGGCGGCTACGCCGTCACCCCGCGCGCCCCCCACGTCCCGGGCGGCTACTACGAGAACGGCAGCCTGATCCGGCGCAGCCGCTGGGTCACCACCGAGGGCGTCGTCGAGTGCCGCGAGGCGCTCGCCTTCCCCGGCGAGGCGAACCGCGTGGTCCTGCTGCGCCGGGTACAGGCCGTCGACGGCCCCGCGCACCTCGATGTCGTCCTCGACCCGCACGCCGACTACGGCCGCGCTCCGCTCGACTCGGCCCACCGCGACGACGCCGGCGTGTGGCACCTGGCCACCGGTGCCCACCGGCTGCGCTGGCAGGGCGCCCCCTCCGCGACCCTCGGTGAGCACGGGCTGACCGCCGAGCTGGTCCTCAAGCCCGGGGAGAGCCACGACCTGGTCCTCGAGTGCTCCACCTCCCCGCTCCCGCACACCCCGCCGCACGCCGAGCAGGTCTGGGCGGCGACCGAGCAGGCCTGGCGGCGGGCGGTACCCCGGCTCGAGGACACCATCGCCCCGGGCGACGCCCGGCTCGCGTGCGCCGTGCTGCGCGGTCTGACCACCTCCGGTGGCGGCATGGTCGCGGCGGCCACCACCAGCCTCCCGGAACGCGCCGAGGAGGGCCGCAACTACGACTACCGGTACGTGTGGATCCGCGACCAGAGCTACGCGGGCCAGGCCGCGGCCGCCGCCGGGGTGCCCGATCTCCTCGACGACGCCGTACGCTTCGTCGCCCAGCGACTGTGCTCCGACGGGCCCCGCCTCACCCCGGCCTACACCGTGCGCGGCGAGCCCGTCCCCGGCCAGCGCGACCTCGACCTGCCCGGCTACCCGGGCGGCTTCGACCGGGTCGGCAACCGGGTGGAGCACCAGTTCCAGCTCGACTGCTTCGGCGAGGCGCTGCTGCTGTTCGCCGCGGCGGCCCGGCACGACCGGCTCGACGCCACCGCGGCCGAGGCCGTCGGCATCGCCGTACGCGCCATCGCCGACCGGTGGCGGGAGCCCGACGCCGGGATCTGGGAGCTGTCCCCCCGGCAGTGGACCCACAGCCGCCTGGTCTGCGTCGCCGGACTGCGCGCCATGGCCGCCGCCGATCCGCGCCACCCCCGCGCGGACACCTGCACCCGGCTCGCCGACACCCTGCTCGCCGCCATCACGGCCACCTCCGTGCACGCCGACGGGTACTGGCAGCGCAGCCCCGACGACCCCGCCGTGGACGCCGCCCTGCTGCTGCCCCCGGTACGCGGCGCCCTGCCCCCCGACGACCCGCGCACCCGCGCCACGCTCGACGCCTGCCGCCGTGCACTGGCAGAGGACCACTTCCTGTACCGCTTCCGCCACGACGACCGGCCCCTCGCGGACGCCGAGGGCGCCTTCCTGCTCTGCGGATTCGTCATGGCGATGGCCGAACACCAGCAGGGGCGGACCGTCTCCGCGCACCGCTGGTTCGAACGCAACCGGGGCGCCTGCGGCGCCTCGGGACTGTACGCCGAGGAGTACGACGTCGCCCAGCGGCAGCTGCGCGGCAACCTCCCGCAGGCCTTCGTGCACGCCGTACTGCTGGAGACGGCGGCCCGGCTGGGCCGCGACCACTTTCACCCCGGAAGGAGCTGACCATGCCCGCCACCGTCGTCATCACCGGTGCCAGCGCCGGTATCGGCCGCGCCACCGCCCGCCTCTACGCCAAGCGCGGCGCCGACGTCGTCCTGGTCGCCCGCGGCCGTGGCGGGCTGGAGGCCGCCGCCGACGAGGTCGCCGCGCTCGGCGGCCGGCCGCTGGTGCAGGTCGCCGACACCGCGGACGCCGACCAGGTCGAGGCGGTGGCCGACGCCGCCGAGAAGGAGTTCGGCCCCATCGACGTCTGGATCAACTGCGCCTTCAGCTCCGTCTTCGCGCCGTTCGACGAGATCACCGCCGAGGAGTACCGGCGGGTGACCGAGGTGACCTACCTCGGTTTCGTCAACGGCACCCGGTCGGCGCTGGAGCGGATGCTGCCCCGCGACCGGGGCACGATCGTGCAGGTCGGCTCGGCACTGGGGGAGCGGTCGATCCCGCTGCAGTCCGCGTACTGCGGCGCCAAGCACGCCATCAACGGCTTCACCTCCTCCCTCCGCGTCGAGCTGCTGCACCGCGGGAGCAACGTGCACGTCACCGTCGCCCAGATGCCCGCCGTCAACACGCCCCAGTTCGACTGGGTGCGCTCCCGCCTGCGGGGGCACCCCAGCCCCGTCCCCCCGATCTACCAGCCCGAGGTCGCCGCCCGCGGTGTGGTGTACGCCGCCGACCACCCGCGCCGCAAGCAGTACTACGTCGGTGCCACCACCGTGGCCACGATCTGGGCCAACCGCCTCGTCCCGGCCCTGCTCGACCGCTACCTGGCCCGCACCGGCTTCGGCTCCCAGCAGACCGACAAGGAGGCCCCGACCGGCCGCAGCAACCTCTTCGAGCCCGTCGACCGGCTTCCCGGCGACGACCACGGCGCCCACGGCATCTTCGACGACAGCTCCCACAGCCGCTCCTGGCAGACCACCCTCGCCCACCATCCCGCCGCCACGGCCCTCGGTACCGGCCTGGCCGCGGTGACCGCGGTCCGCGGCATCCGGCGCCTCGCCAAGTCCGGGTGAAAGGCTGGGTGAAAGGCCAGGTGACAACACTTCGGGAAGGCGCACCTATAGCCTGACCGTGTGCGCCTGCTCGTCATGTCCGACACGCATCTGCCCAAGCGAGCCAAGCGGCTGCCGGACCAGCTCCTGGCCGAACTGCCGCGGGCCGATGTCGTGATCCACGCCGGGGACTGGGTCGACACCGCCACCCTCGACCTGCTGGAGGGCCGCAGCCGCCGGCTCGTCGCCGTGTACGGCAACAACGACGGGCCGGAGCTGCGCGCCCGCCTCCCCGAGGTGGCGTACGCCGACCTGGGCGGCCTGAGCTTCGGCGTCGTCCACGAGACCGGTGCCGCCCAGGGCCGCGAGGCCCGCTGCGCCGCCCGCTTCCCCGGCCTCGACGTGCTGGTCTTCGGCCACAGCCACATCCCGTGGGACTCCACCGCCCCCGGTGGCCTGCGCCTGCTCAACCCCGGTTCCCCGACCGACCGCCGCCGCCAGCCCCACTGCACCTACCTGACGGCGACCGTCGCGTACGGAGAGCTCACGGAGGTGACACTGCACCGGCTGCCACGCCGGTGAGGGCATGACTTCGCACGTCAGGCGGGTGATACGAGATCCGGGCCGCCCCATGAAGGGGAGCGGCCCGGGCACTGTGGATGATGCGCTGTCACGGACCTCCTTCCGGGAAGTACCGCAGAGGACATGCATGCCTCATCCATTGCTGTTGCGCCGCCTACCCGTTCTCCGCGTACCTAACACATGGATCCGGTCAATGGCTGGAAAAGAATCCGTGGACGAAAAACTCCGTGGACACGGAAGAGGGCGGCTCGGTGGGATGAGCCGGTGCTGATCGACGTCCCGCTCGTACGCCGTCTGCTCGCCGCCCAGTTCCCCCGGTGAGCCGACCTGCCCGTCACCCCGGTTCCGCGCTCCGGCATGGACAACGCCACCTTCCGGCTCGGGGAAGACCTCTCCGTCCGGCTGCCCCGCTACCCGCACTGGGCCGGCCAGGTCGAGCGCGAACACCGCTGGCTGCCGGTGCTCGCCCCGCACCTCCCGCTCACCGTCTCCCAGCCGGTGGCGCGGGGTGAGCCCGGTGAGGACTACCCCTACCCGTGGTCCGTGTACCGCTGGCTGCCCGGCGAACAGGCCGCCACGGAGTCCCTCGCCGACCCCGTCGGCGCCGCCCGCGATCTCGCCGGGTTCATCACCGCCCTGCAGGCCGTCGACGCCACGGGCGGGCCCGGTCCCGAGCAGAGCAACGCCTTCCGCGGCGCCCCGCTGGGCGGCGCCCACGACTCCATCGCCGCCGAGGCCCGGGTCCGGCCCAAGATCGAGGCACTGAAGAAGGCGGGCATGGTCGACGTCGGCCTGGTGACCGAGGTCTGGGAGGCGGCGCTCGCGGCACCGCCCTGGGTGGGGGACCCGGTGTGGATCCACGGCGACCTCGACCCCGGGAACCTCCTGGCCACCAAGGGCAGGCTCACCGCCGTCATCGACTTCGGCACCCTGGCGGTCGCCGACCCCGCGGTGGACCTCATCCCCACCTGGAAGTTCCTGCCCGCCCCGGCCCGCGAGGCGTTCCGCGAGTCCGTCGGCGCCGACGACGCGACCTGGGCCCGCGCCCGGGGCTGGGCGCTGGCCAGTTCCCTCCCGGTCCCCGACGACCCGTACTTCCAGCAGGACCCGACCCGCGTGACCACGGCCCTGCGCCACCTCGAGGCGGTCCTCGCCGACCATCGCCGGGAGACGGGCTGAGCATCGAGGGCTGAGCGGTTGAGGGCAGAGGGGAGGTCGAGCCCGGACTTACTCCGGAGTCAGTGGTGTTGACTGTGTATTGACATCATCGGAATGTAGTGGACATGCCGAATATCCGGGCACGTCTGATCGTTGTCCTGGTTGTCCTCTGTGGATTCCTGTCGGTGGCGGGCACCCAACCCGCCACCGCCGCCCCGTCCGACTCCCTCTGGTTCGACGGCACCGCCCTGACCGTGCAGAACGGCCGCTTCACCGACGGTCAGGGACGCGAGGTCGTCCTGCGCGGCTACAACGTCTCCGGCGAGACCAAGCTGGAGGAGAACGGCGGCCTTCCCTTCGCCTCGGTCGCCGACGCGAAGAAGTCCGCGACCGCGCTGCGCGCCCTCGGCGGCGGAAACTCGGTCCGCTTCCTCCTCTCCTGGGCCCACGCCGAGCCCGTGCGTGGCCAGGTCGACTCGGCCTACCTGGCCGCCGTCACCGACCAGATGCGCGCCTTCCTCGACGCCGGCATCCGCGCCTACCCCGACTTCCACCAGGACCTCTACTCCCGGTACCTCTTCAACACCGGAAGCTGGTACACGGGTGACGGCGCACCCAAATGGGCGGTCGAAGCCGGGAGTTACCCGGCCGAGTCGTGTGGCATCTGCTTCTTCTGGGGGCAGAACATCACCCAGAACCAGGCCGTGACGAGAGCGCAGTACGACTTCTGGCACAACAGGTACGGCCTCCAGGACGCCTTCCTCACCACGGCACAGACGACCATGTCGTACCTGGCGCAGCACCTGAGCGACAGCGAGTTCGCGGGCGTCGTCGGCTTCGACCCGTACAACGAGCCGTACGCGGGCACCTACGACTCCGGTCAGACCAGCCGCACCTGGGAACGGGATCTGCTGTGGCCGTTCTACGTGAAGTTCCGCGCCCGCATGGACGCGGCCGGCTGGCAGGCGAAGCCCGCCCTGGTCGAGCCGAACCTCTTCTGGAACTCCAACATCGACTCCCAGAAGCAGGAGGGCGGTCTGCTGGACGCCGGCACCCTCGGCCCGCGTTATGTCTTCAACACCCACTTCTACGACCAGAAGGCCATCTCCGGCATTCTGATGTGGGGCGAGGCGGGCGACGGACAGTACGCGACCGACTTCGGCACGGTACGCGACCGCGCGTCGGCCACCCAGACCGCCGCACTGGTCAGCGAGTTCGGGCACCCCTTGTCAGGGACGGTGTCGGACAAGGCGCCGACCGTGCTGAAAGCGATGTACCAGGCCCTGGACTCCCGTCTTCCCGGGGCGAGTTGGTGGACCAAGCCGACGTCCTCCGGCCCGGTCCTGTCCGGCACCCAGTGGCAGTGGGACATCTACAACGGCCGTCACCACGAGCTGATGAACGGCAATCCCGACAAGGTGCTCACGTCCGGCGACGCCTGGAACGACGAGGACCTGTCCGCCGTGCGCCTGGACGACTCCGGGACAGTGACACCACGTCAGGACGGACGTCTCCTCGACCGGCTCTACCCGGCTGCGACGGCGGGCACGGCGCTCGCCTTCACCTACGAGGACCGCTCCCGGGACGGCTCGACGACGCTGACCTGGAACCCGGTACCCAGCTCGCTGCCAGGCGTCTCAAGGCTGGTCGGCTCCGGCCAGTACGGGCTGCTGGTCTGGCGCTCCGGCAGTGGTACGGCGCCCACCGAGCTGCACCTCCCGGCGTCCTTCCCCACCTCGGCGACGACGGTGGTCTCCGACCTCGGCACCGTGTACGCGCCCCCGTCGTACACCGCCGCGACCCCCGTCGGCGTGGCCCCCGAACCGGGCGGTACCGGCAGCCGCCGCCTGCTGCTCACCGACGCCGACTCCGGGACCCTGCACTACGCGCTGGTGACCAACGGCGCGACGAGCGCACCCTCCTCGGACCTGCTGAGCGCGGCGAAGTCCGAGCTGGCGGCGTGGGCGGCGGCGCACTTCTGAGCCGCGCAGGCCTCCGGGGCGCCGCCGCACCCCGGAGGCCGCTCAGGGACGTCAACTGCCGGACGGCCCCGTCCAGTCGGCCTGCACATGCCCCAGCCGGACGCGCTGCGGGTGGTCGCCCACCGGCACTGACGCCACCTTCTGGCCGGTGGCGAAGTCGATGGCCGTGACCTGGTCGGCGCCGGACTCGGAGATGATGCAGTCCTTGCCGTCGCCGCTGACCGTGGCCCAGTAGGGCTTGGAGGCGGTGACCAGCGGACCCTCCTGGAGGGTGGCGCGGTCGACGACGGTCGCGTAGTCGTCCATGGTGCCCGCCACACACAGCTTGGTGCCCGCGGGGTTCATCGAGATGCCGTGGTGGCGCGAATCGTTGACCCAGGTGGTGCGGTCCTCGCTGGTCGCCGGGTTCTTCGGCAGGGTCTTCATCCGGGTGATCTTGTCGGAGGCGACGTCGTACTCCAGGAAGCCGTTGAAGAAGGACACCTGGAAGTACAGCTTCGACTCGTCCGGGGAGAAGACCGCCGGGCGGACCGCGTCGGAGAAGTCCTTCAGGCCGAAGGCGTTCAGCCGGTCCCGCATGTCGATGACCTTGACCTGCTTGTACGTCGTCGCGTCCACCACGGTGATGTGGCGATCACCCTTGGTCCAGTCCCAGCCGGGGTCGTCGAGAGAGGTGTTGACGTCCCCGATGGCCATGTTCCAGATGTACTTGCCGTCCTTGCTGAAGATGTTCTCGTGCGGCTTGTCACCGGTGGCGAACGAGCCGAGCTGCTTACCGGTGTTGATGTCCAGCACGTGCACCTTGTTCGCGGTCGAGGCGGACACCGCGACCCGGGTGCCGTCGGGGGAGACGGCCATGTGGTCGGCGCGGTAACCGGCGACGGGGAAACGCCAGTTGATCTTCCCGGTGGCCAGGTCGATGGAGACGACGTCGGCGAAGCTCGGGCGGGAGACCACCACCGACCTGCCGTCGGGTGTGGAGTACATGTCGTCCGCGAACTGGTCGTGGCCCTCGCCGACGCTGTTGCGGATCGCCTGGAAGTAGATCCACTTGATCGGGTCGGCGTTGATCTCAGCCATCCGCTGGTCCTTGTCCGGGATGACGTTGATCCGGCCGACCTTCGCGAAGTCCCCGGAGGACTTGATGACGTCCGCGGTGCCGTCCCAGTTGTTGCCCACGAACAGCACCTCGCGCAGGGCGGAGGCGTCCGATGCGGCGGGGGTGGCGTACGCGGCCGTGGCAGGGCCGGCGACGGCCAGGACGAGGGCGGCGGCTATGGAGCAAAGGTGCCTGGATCTGGGGGCAGGCATGACTGCTCCCTCCTCTGAGAAATCTGAACACGGGTGCTTTCAAACTCAACTTACTGAAAAGTAAGGACGGGGTGGCCTACTCGACAAGATGCGTGCACGACAAGATTGGTCATCGGCGGGATGACGGACGGGATGACGGAGGGGGAGCATGGCGGGCAGACTCAGGCCGCCGACCGGTCGCTACGGCGGCAGGTCCGCGCAGGAGCGGCAGGCCGAGCGGCGCCACCGTTTCCTGGACGCGGCGCTCCAACTGTTCGGTGACAGCCCGGGTTTCCGCGCGACGACCGTCGCCGCGCTGAGCCAGGCGGCGGGGCTGTCCACGCGTCAGTTCTACGAGGAGTTCCGCACCCTGGAGGACGTGCTGGCGGCACTGCACCTGCAGGTCAACGACTGGGCCGAGCAGGCGGTGCTGGCGGCCCTCGCGGAGGCGGAGGCGCTGCCGCTGGCCGAGCGCGTCACCGTGCTCTTCCGCGCCTACGCCCGCGACGTCACCTCCGACCCGCGCCGCATCCGCATCACCTTCGTCGAGATCATCGGCGTCAGTCCGCGCCTGGAGGAACAGCGGCTCGCCCGGCGCGCCGGCTGGGTGGACCTCATCTGCGCCGAGGCGAGCGCCGCCGCCGCACGCGGAGAGGCCGAGGACCGCGACTACCGCCTCGCCGCCACCGCGTTCATCGGCAGCGTCAACGGCCTGCTCCACGACTGGAGCGCCGGGTGGGTGGACGCGACCCTGGACGAGGTGGTCGACGAACTGGCCCGGCAACTGCTGGGAATCCTGCGCCCGCGGGACTGGGCACGGGAGCGCTGAGCCGCGCGGAGGGCCTCGGCGTGAACCCCGCTGTTCAGTCGAGGACCGCGGTGGCTTCGATCTCGATCAGATGCTCGGGGACGTCCAGCGCCGCGACGCCGATCAGTGTGGTCGGCGGGGCCGATGCGACGCCCAGCTTCGCGGCCGCCCGGGAGACTCCCTCCAGGAGCGGGGGCATCTTGTCGGCAGTCCAGTCGACGACGTAGAAGGTCAGCTTGGCCACGTCGTCGAAGGAACCGCCGGCCTCGCCCAGCGCGGTGGCGATGTTGAGGTAACACTGCTCGGCCTGTGCGGCGAGGTCGCCCTCGCCGACCGTGACCCCTTCCGCGTCCCAGGCGACCTGCCCGGCGATGAAGACCAGCTTCGAACCGGAGGCGATCGCCACCTGCCGGTAGACATCGATCTTCGGCAGTCCGTCGGGGTTCTTCAGGGTGATGGCCATGCTGTCCGTCTCCTCGTCCGGGCTCCTGTGAGCCGGGGTCCGTCACACCAGACCCTCGTGGTCTCTTGTGGTTACTCAGGAACGGTAGGAGAGTGGCGGTTGACATGGAAGAATGCACTTTTCGGTGACTGGGGAACCTGATGGTGACCAAGCAGTTCAGCGGCTCGGCCGAGGAGGCCGACCTGCGTCGGGCCGACTCCCTGGGGCGCGAGATCTTCTCCGACGTCGCCAACAAGTGGGCGTTGTTGATCATCGAAGCCCTGGGGGAGGGCACCCTGCGCTTCAGTGAGCTGCGCAGCCGGGTCGAGGGCATCAGCCACAAGATGCTCACCCAGAACCTGCGCATGCTGGAGCGCAACGGCCTGGTCGACCGGACCGTCCACCCCACCGTTCCGCCCCGTGTCGAGTACACCCTCACCGAAGCGGGCCACGCACTGCGGGCGACGGTCGACGGGATGTGCGAGTGGACCTACCGGTACTTCCGGCACATAGAGTCCGCCCGGCGGCGCTTCGATGCCTGACGGTCGGTCAACGCCGAGCTGTCGCGCCCCTAGTTCGCGTCCGCGGGGGCCGTTCGGTCGTTCCTGTCACATCCGTTGACTTCCCCCTCCGGCGGCTCTACGGTCGGCGCGCGACGCGTTCGGACTGCCGATCCATGTTCGAAATACCGTGCGAGCCTTGAAGAATCCCCCCGGAGGAGCCGCATGCACCCCCCACCCCCGTCCCGGCGCAGCGCCTTCGCCCGGCGCCGCAGAGCCGCCGCCGTACGCGCCCTGGTCCTGGCGCTGACCGCGGCCGCCGCGCTCCTCTTCGCCCAGCCGGTCACGGCCCAGGCCGCGACGAGCCGTCAGATTCCGGTCCCCACCGCGCCGATGGGCTGGGCCTCCTGGAACAGCTTCGCCGCGAAGATCGACTACAACGTCATCAAGCAGCAGACCGACGCCTTCGTCGCCGCGGGGCTGCCGGCCGCCGGATACAAGTACGTCAACATCGACGAGGGCTGGTGGCAGGGCACCCGCGACAGTGACGGCAACATCACCGTGGACACCTCGGAGTGGCCGGGCGGGATGAGCGCCATCGCCGACTACATCCACAGCAAGGGACTCAAGGCCGGCATCTACACCGACGCGGGCAAGAACGGCTGCGGCTACTACTACCCGACCGGCCGGCCAGCCGCCGCGAACACGGGCAGCGAGGGCCACTACGCCCAGGACATGCTGCAGTTCTCGAAGTGGGGCTTCGACTTCGTCAAGGTCGACTGGTGCGGTGGCGACGCCGAGGGGCTCGACGCGAGGACGACGTACCAGTCCATCAGTGACGCGGTCGCCAAGGCAACGGCGACGACCGGCCGTCCGCTGACCCTCTCGATCTGCAACTGGGGCAAACAGAACCCCTGGAACTGGGCGCCGGGCCAGGCCCCGATGTGGCGGACCAGCACCGACATCATCTACTACGGCGACAAGCCGTCGATGACGAACCTGCTGTCCAACTTCGACCAGGCCCTGCACCCCACCGCCCAGCACACCGGCTACTACAACGACCCGGACATGCTGATGGTCGGCATGGACGGCTTCACCGCCGCGCAGAACCGCACCCACATGAACCTGTGGGCGATCTCGGGCGCCCCGCTGCTGGCCGGCAACGACCTGACGAAGATGACGTCGGAGACCGCCTCGATCCTGAAGAACCCCGAGGTCGTCGCCGTCGACCAGGACCCGCGCGGACTGCAGGGCGTCAAGGTCGCCGAGGACGCCACCGGGCTGCAGGTGTACGGCAAGGTGCTGTCCGGCAGCGGCAACCGCGCGGTCGTGCTCCTCAACCGGACCTCCGCGGCCAGGGACATCACCGTGCGCTGGTCCGACCTCGGCCTGACCGGTGCCTCCGCGACCGTCCGCGACCTGTGGGCCCGGTCCAACGTGGGCAGCTACGGCACGAGCTACACCACCAGCGTCCCGGCGGGCGGCTCGGTGCTGCTCACGGTCACCGGTGGCACCGAGGCCGCGAGCGGCACGTACTCGGGTACGTCGAGCTTCACCGGCGTGGCCGCGGGCAGCACCGGCGTGAAGACCGTCGACGTCTCCTACACCAACACCGCCGCCACCGCCCGCACGGCCACGCTCCAGGTCAACGGCCAGGGCGGCACGACGGTTTCCTTCCCGCCCACGGGATCGAGCGCGGGCACGGTCTCCGTCGCGGTCGCCCTGTCCAAGGGCTCGGCCAACAAGCTCACCTTCTCGAACGCCCCGGCCCTCGAATCCATCACGGTCAGACCACTGCCCGGCGCGAACGGCACCCTGGTCGTCGGCAAACAGTCCGGCCGCTGCCTCGACATCTACGACAACACCGTCACCAACGGCACCCGGGCCGAGGTGTGGGACTGCAACGGCGGCCAGAACCAGTCCTGGACGTACACCTCCCGCAAGGAACTCGTGGTGTACGGCGACAAGTGCCTGGACGCCTACAACCAGGGCACCACCAACGGCACCAAGGTCGTCGTCTGGGACTGCAACGGCCAGAAGAACCAGCAGTGGAACGTGAACGGCGACGGCACGATCACCAATGTCAACGCCGGCCTCTGCCTGGACGTGTACAACAACGCCACGGCCAACGGCAGCCCGCTGGACCTGTGGTCCTGCAACGGCCAGACCAACCAGCAGTGGTCGCTGACGTAGCGACCCGCTGATCACGCCTCCAGTTGCCGGGCGGCGGCTTCCACGGTCTGCTCCAGGAGCGTGGCGATCGGCATAGGCCCCACGCCGCCCGGCACCGACGTGATCAGCGAGGCCCGCTCCCCACTCACCGAGGTGCCGCGAGGCTCAGTTGTCGTCCTCGGCGGGCGGCGTCGTCGGGGCGGCCTCGGCGAGGAAGCCGGTGGCCTGGGCCGCGAGCCGGGTCGCGCCGATGGCCTCCGCCCAGCGGACGATCTCCGTCGCCAGCGCCCTCGCTCCGGCCTCGTCGCCGGTGTCCCGGGCCAGCACCGCCAGCACGAGGTGCTGCGAGAGTGTGCCGGGGACCGTGCCCTGACCGGCGCCCAGCGCGGTGGCCCGGCGCCAGCGGTCGAGCGCGCGGTCGTAGGCACCGGCGTCGTGGTCCTGGCCGCCGAGATGCCGTAGCGCCTCGCGGGCCAGCAGGTCGTCGGGGCCCGACTCGCCGGCGCGCAGGGCGGCCGCGTAGTGGGCGGTGGCGGACGCGGCGTCGGCGAAGTGGTTGTCCGTGATCAGGCCGAGGTAGTGCGCCGCCCAGCCGCGGCGCACCTCGTCCGGGGCGTCGTCGTGGAGCTCCCGCGCCCGCCGCAGCAGCGCGTCGAGCGACTCCGGGTCCTTGCCGTCCGGCCCGCGGAGCAGTGAACCGTCGACGAGGAGAAGCCGGCCGTAGGTGTGCCGCAGTCGCAGGAAGGCCACGTCCCAGTCGCCGTCGGGGAACGCCTTCTCCGCGTCGGTGATCCGCTCGGCGGCGGTGTCCGTACCCGCGAACCAGTCTTGCTCCAGGGCGACTTCCGCCGCCGCCCGAGCGATGCGCGCATGGGCCGCAGGCCCGTCGGGAACGGCCGCCTCCAGCAGTCGCAGGGCCCGCTCCCAGCGGCCTGCCAGCCGCAACTCCCGCACAGCGGCGAAGAATTCGTCAGAGCTCACAGGTGTCGTGCCGTTGTTCGACTCAAGTGTCATGCGTCGCACGGTAGTTAGGGCGAAAATCATCCACAAGAAAACCACTGCGGGAGGCAGACGATGGAGGACTCGGTCGACCGGCTCGTCGCGGTCTGGGCTCGGGAGATGCACCGGGTGGACCCGGTGAAGGAGGCGATCGTCGCCCGGCTGACGATCCTGGCGCGGCACACAGCGCAGGTCCGGCGGGACGCGCTGGACTCCGGCGGGCTCGGGCACGGCCAGTACAAGGTGCTGCTCATGCTGCGCAGATCGGGGCCGCCGTACGAGTGCAGCCCGTCCCGGCTGGCCGATCTGCTGGGGCTGACCCGCGGGGCGCTGTCGGCGCGGCTCGGACCGATCGAGGGCGCCGGGCTGATCACCCGTACCCACGAGAAGGGCGACCGGCGGCGGGTGCGGGTGCGGCTCACCGCGGCAGGGCACGCCGCCTTCGAAGCGCAGGCCGGGTCCGAGGACGCGGGCGAGAGCGCGCTGCTCGCAGCACTGACCGAAGCGGAGCGGCGGACACTGTCCGACCTGCTGCGGAAACTGGTCCTGGCCGCCGAGGCCGAGCGCGGTGCGCTCGCCCCAGCGCAGCCCGCGCCGAGAAGGTCCAGGTCAGACGGGAGCTGACCTGGACCCTCGCGGTCCTCCTCCCTATTCGTCCCATGCCTGGATCATGATCTGCTCGGTGATCCTGCCGTCGCGCAGCGTGATCATCGACTCGGCGAGGACCCGGACGCCGTCCGCGTACTCGCAGGACTCGGTGAAGGCGGCACGGTCGCCCTGCACGACGCAGCCGTCCAGCCTGTGCGTCATGTCGCGGCTGTAGACGTCGTCGAGCATCTCGGCGATCTCGCCGCGACCGTGCAGCACCTTCGGGTGACTGGGCTGGGAGTTGCGGTCGACGATGCGGATCTCCGCGTCGTCCGAGTAGAGCGACAGCAGGGTGTTCTTGCCGCCCTCTATCCCTCGACGCAGTGTCTCGGTGCTGAAGGCGGATCCTGACGCGGTGCCCATGGTGATCTCCTTCCAGGGCCCGCGACGCGAGAAAGCAGCGGGCCGCGCGGGCCCCTCCTTCCGAGACTCCTCCGCCGCGACGGCCTCGGCAAGCGCAGTCCGGCCGCCGCGGGGGGTGCCTCGGAGAAAGATCGGCGACCTGCGCCGTGCGCGCTGCGGTTACCGATCGGTCGCACGTAGGGTCACCAGTGCAGGAGCATCACCGAAGCAGGAGCTTCGACGGAAGGAGCCTGACCATGGCGCAGGAAGTACGCGGCGTGATCGCACCCGGCAAGGACCAGCCCGTGCGGATCGAGACGATCGTCGTACCGGACCCCGGGCCGGGCGAAGCCGTGGTGCGGGTCCAGGCCTGCGGCGTCTGCCATACCGACCTGCACTACAAACAGGGCGGCATCAGTGACGACTTCCCCTTCCTGCTGGGGCATGAGGCGGCGGGCGTGGTGGAGTCGGTGGGCGAGGGCGTCACCGATGTCGCGCCGGGCGACTTCGTCGTCCTCAACTGGCGGGCGGTGTGCGGGCATTGCCGGGCGTGTCTGCGGGGGAGGCCCTGGTACTGCTTCGACACCCACAACGCGGGGCAGAAGATGACCCTCACCGACGGCACCGAGCTCTCCCCGGCCCTCGGGATCGGTGCCTTCGCGGAGAAGACGCTGGTCGCGGCCGGGCAGTGCACCAAGGTCGACCCGTCGGTCTCCCCACAGGTGGCAGGGCTGCTGGGCTGCGGTGTGATGGCCGGTATCGGCGCCGCGATCAACACCGGCAACGTCGGCCGGGGCGACACCGTCGCCGTGATCGGGTGCGGCGGGGTCGGGGGCGCGGCGATCGCCGGATCGTACCTGGCCGGCGCGGCGAAGATCGTCGCGGTGGACATCGACGAACGCAAGCTGGCCACGGCCCGCTCGCTGGGCGCCACCCACACGGTCAACTCCAAGGAGAGCGACCCCGTCGAGGCGATCCGCGAGCTGACCGGCGGCTTCGGCGCGGACGTCGTCATCGAGGCGGTCGGCCGCCCGGAGACCTACAAGCAGGCCTTTTACGCCCGTGACCTGGCCGGCACGGTCGTGCTCGTCGGCGTGCCCACCCCTCAGATGAAGCTCGAACTGCCCCTGCTGGACGTCTTCGGCCGCGGCGGGGCGCTGAAGTCCTCCTGGTACGGCGACTGCCTGCCCAGCCGCGACTTCCCCCTGCTGATCGCCCTGCACCTGCAGGGGCGGCTGCCGCTGGAGAAGTTCGTCACCGAGACCATCCAACTCGACGAGGTGGAGACGGCGTTCGAGCGGATGCACCACGGCGACGTGCTGCGCTCGGTGGTGGTGCTGTGATGGCCGCGCGCATCGAACGCCTCGTCACGTCCGGGCAGTTCACCCTCGACGGCGGCACCTGGGACGTCGACAACAACGTGTGGATCGTCGGCGACGACCACGAGGTGATCGTCATCGACGCCGCGCACGACGCCGACGCCATCGCCGAGGCGGTGGGAAACCGCCGGCTGACCGCGATCGTGTGCACCCACGCCCACAACGACCACATCGACGCCGCGCCGGCCCTCGCCGACCGCACCGGCGCCACGATCTGGCTGCACCCGGACGACCTGCCCCTATGGAAGCTCACCCACCCCGACCGCGACCCCGACGCCCACCTCGCCGACGGTCAGGTCATCGAGGCGGC
Source organism: Streptomyces sp. NPDC001843 (assembly GCF_042891955.1). Classification (NCBI taxonomy): domain Bacteria; kingdom Bacillati; phylum Actinomycetota; class Actinomycetes; order Kitasatosporales; family Streptomycetaceae; genus Streptomyces; species Streptomyces sp. NPDC001843. The sequence continues at coordinate 170,767 of NZ_JBIATQ010000002.1, forward strand.
CGGCGCCGACCTCACCGTGCTGCACACACCCGGCCACGCGCCCGGCGCGGTGTGTCTGTACGACCCCGGACTGGGCACCGTCTTCACCGGTGACACCCTCTTCCAGGGCGGCCCCGGGGCCACCGGCCGCTCCTACTCGCACTTCCCGACCATCATCGACTCCATCCGCGACCGCCTCCTCACCCTGCCCCCGGAGACCAAGGTCCTCACCGGACACGGCGATCCGACCAGCATCGGAGCCGAGGCACCTCACCTGGAGGAGTGGACGAAGCGCGGGCACTGATCCCCAACTTGACCGTACGATCAGGGACATGACCACCAACACGCTCGAAACGCTCCACGACGTCCGTGTCCTGCGCTGCGCCGCCGACGGCCCGTCCCTCGACGGCGAGGCCGCGGCCCTCGAGCTCATCGGCGACGCCTTCGGGCACGACGCGGAACTCGTCGCGGTGCCGGTCGAGCGGGTCGCGGACGAGTTCTTCCGGCTGCGGTCCGGCGTCGCGGGGGCCGTCGTGCAGAAGTTCGTGAACTACCGGCTGCTGCTCGCCGTCCTCGGGGACATCTCCTCGCGCGTCGAGGCGAGCACGGCCCTGCGGGACTTCGTGTACGAGGCGAACCAGGGCGGCCACCTCTGGTTCGTCCCCGGACACGACGCCCTGGAAGACAGACTGCGCCGCTGAAAAAGGCGACAGAAGGTGTCCGGCTTCCCCGTCACTCTGGACCGCGACAGCAGTCGTACAGGTAAGGGAGGCCGGACATGCCGGGTCCGCTGGAAGGCAAGGTCGCACTGGTCGCGGGGGCGACGCGCGGTGCGGGACGCGGGATCGCGGTGGAGCTCGGCGCGGCCGGCGCCACGGTGTACGTCACCGGACGCAGCACCCGCGCGCGGCGCTCGGAGTACGACCGCCCCGAGACCATCGAGGACACCGCCGACCTGGTCACCGAGGCCGGTGGCCGGGGCGTCCCGGTACCCGCCGACCACCTGGACCCGGAGCGGGTCCGGGCCCTCGTCGACCGCATCGCCGGTGATTGCGGGCGCCTCGACGTCCTGGTGAACGACGTCTGGGGCGCGGAGCACCTCTTCGCCTGGGACACCCCGCTGTGGGAACACGACCTCGACAAGGGACTGCGCCTGCTCCGCCTCGCCGTCGAGACCCACGCGATCACCAGCCACCACGCGCTGCCGCTGCTGCTGCGGCACCCCGGCGGCCTGGTCGTCGAGGTCACCGACGGCACCGCCGAGTACAACCGCGACACCTACCGGGTGAACTTCTTCTACGACCTGGCCAAGGCCTCCGTGCTGCGCATGGCCTTCGCCCTCGGCCATGAACTCGGCCCGCGCGGCGCCACCGCCGTGGCCCTGACCCCGGGCTGGCTGCGCTCGGAGATGATGCTGGACGGCTTCGGGGTAAGGGAGGACAACTGGCGCGACGCCCTGCAACGCGAGCCCCACTTCGCCATCTCCGAAACCCCGCGCTACATCGGCCGAGCTGTCGCCGCCCTCGCCGCCGACCCGGACGTGGCCCGCTTCAACGGCACCTCCCTCTCCAGCGGAGGGCTCGCCCGGGTGTACGGCTTCACGGACCTCGACGGCAGCCGCCCGGACGCCTGGCGCTATCTGGTGGAGGTACAGGACAGGGGCGGGCCGGCCGACACCACGGGCTACCGCTGATCCGGGGTCCGTCGGTAACGAAGTTCCCTGTTCGGTCACAACGTGATGGTTCCTACAACCGCCGTCTCCTCCCGCGAGTCTACTTTTCCGGCACCGTGGGCATGGTGACCGCGACTGAAGGGCAGAGGGTTGGCATGGGGGACATACGCAGACGGGGCGCGGTGGCGCTCGGGATAACGGGACTTGTGGCGCCGCTCACCCTCGCGCTGGGCACCGCCCCGGCGCAGGCGGCGAGTTGTACGACACAGGCGGGGCCGTACCAGAAGCAGGTGGAGAAGTTCCTCGGCCGCCCGGTCGACGGAAAGCAGTCCTCCGCCGACTGCAAGGCCATCCAGGCGTTCCAGAACAAGCACGGGATCACACCCGCCGTCGGGTACGCGGGTCCCGTCACCTGGGGCGTGATGGACCTGATGAACAAGCAGAAGGCCGTCGGGAACAACCCCAACAAGGACGGCAAGTGCCCGGTGAACAAGGGCCGCATCGCCTGTGTGAACCTCAGCCTTCAGCTGAGCTGGATCCAGGACGGCGACAAACTGGTCTACGGCCCGGTTCCGGTGCGTACCGGGCGGGACAAGTTCGAGACCCGCACCGGCCTGAAGAAGATCTACTGGCGGGACATCGACCACGTCTCGAGCGTCTACAACGTGCCGATGCCCTACAGCCAGTTCTTCGACGGCGGCCAGGCCTTCCACTCGGTGAACCTCAGCATGTGGAACCCGCCGGGCTCGCACGGCTGCGTCAACATGACGACGAAGGACGCCAAGAAGTACTGGTCGCTGCTGAAGACCGGTGACGACGTCTTCGTCTACGGCCGCAAGCCGGGCACCTGAGTCTCACGCCTCGGGCGCGTCCCCGAAGTCGGGGATCTCCAGACGTACCCCGCCCTGCCGTGCGGACTCGTGGGCGACGATGCCCGGCAGGGTGTAGCGGGCCGCGACCCACGCGTTCACCGACGGCAGGGTGCGGGTGGCCACGGCGGTCACGAAGTCGTCCACCAGGAAGTGGTGGCTGCCCTCGTGACCGTTGTGCAGGTGGTCGAACTCCCTGGGCAGCCGCGACCGGTCGTGCACCGGCGCCGACCCGGAGGTGAACGCCGCCCGCAGCTCCGGTGCGATGTGCTGGAGCGAGGGGTCGTCCGGGGACATCGTGGGCTTCGGCTCCAGCAGCTCCGTGATGTCCTTCACGCCCTTCTTGTCCTGCCACAGCGCGACCGTGGCGAGCTGTTCCATGCTCGCGTCCGTGCCGAAGAACCGGAACCGCGACTCCCGTATGTGGGAGGGGTAGCCGACCCGCCGGAACTCGTTCGTGCGGAACGAACCGCCGCCCGCCACCTCGAACAGCGCGGTCGCGTTGGAGAAGTCGTTGTCGAACCGGCTGACCTCCTTGTCGAACACGCCGTCCCCGCGCTCGTCGACCACGCCGATCGCCGACACGCTCACCGCGTGCGTCCCCCAGGCGCCGAGCACGCCGCCCACCGAGTGCGTCGGGTACAGCAGCGGCGGATAACTGGCGGTCGACTTCCAGTTCTCGCCGCCGCTGTACTGGTACGCCTCGTAGAACCCGAGGTCCATGTCGTGGACGTAGTCGCCCTCGGCGTAGAACAGCCTCCCGAAGGCACCCTCGGCGATTCTGTCGCGGGCGTGCACGGTCGCCGGGTTGTACTGGCTGGTCTCGCCCATCATGTAGGTCAGACCGGTCGCCCGGACCGCCTCCACGATCGCCGCGATCTCCTCCGTGGTGATCGCCATGGGCACCGCGCTGTACACGTGCTTTCCGGCTCCCAGCGCCCGCAGGACCAGCGGGCCGTGGGTCCAGCGCTGGGTGAAGATCGCGACCGCGTCCACGGCCTTCGACTCCAGCATGGCCTCGTACGACGGGAAGGTCCCCGCGAGTCCCTGCGCGGCGGCGAGTCGCTCGGCCCGCTCGGGCAGCAGGTCGGTGACGTAGACGTCGCCGACCCCCGGGTGGGCCTGGAAGAGCGTGGCGAACTGACCGGAGAACTGTCCGGCTCCGACGATGCCGAGGGAGAAAGTCATGGGATTACTTTTGGCTCGAAAGAATCACGGTGTCAAGGCCCGGCATCCGGCCATCGATCCCGTACCGAACCAGCGCCTTGATGGCATGATTACTTCTGATGCAGAAGAATCCAGGACTCGGGTGGCCCCCTCTGAGCCCCGCGGAGCGCTCCGTGGCGATCGAGGTGCTCCTCCACGGCCCCCTCTCGCGCACCGAACTCGCCCGGCGGCTGAATCTGTCGGCAGGCAGTCTGACCCGGCTGACCAAGCCGCTCATCGGGTCCGGACTGCTGGTCGAGGTGCCCGACGCCGGCCCCACGGCCGCGGCGCGGCAGGGCCGTCCGTCACAACCCCTCGATGTCGTCGCCGGATCCCGCGCCTTCCTGGGGTTCAAGGTCACCGGCGACACGGTCTACGGCGTGCGCACCACGCTCCGCAGTGAGGTCACCGCCCGGCTGGACCGCCGGCTCACCGGCCACGGACCCGAGGAAGTGGCCGGCACACTGGCCGCCATGACGGCCGAGCTCGGCGCCGCCGCCGGTGCCCCGCTCGCGGGAATAGGCATCGGCGTGGGCGGCCTGGTCCGGGAACGGGCCGTGATCGGCGACTCCCCGTACCTGGGCTGGCGTGACGTACCGCTGGCCGAGCTGGTGGGGGAGCGCACCGGGCTGCCCGTGGTCGTCGAGAACGACGTCGCCGCCCTGGTCGAGGCGGAGACCTGGTTCGGCGCCGGACGCGGCCTCGAGCGCTTCGTCGTGCTGACGATCGGGGCCGGTATCGGCTACGGACTCGTGCTCGGCGGCAAGCGGGTGCCGCACGCCGGGGAGGACCGCGGCTTCGGGCACCACTGGATCATCCAGCCGCACGGTCCGCTGACCCCGGACGGCGCACGCGGCAGCGCCGTGTCCCTGCTCACGATCCCCAGCATCCGCTACCAGATCCGGGCCGCCACCGGCCGCGACGCGACGTACGAGGAGATCCTCGCCGGCGCTGCCGAGGGGGAGCCGATGGCCGCGCGGGTGATCGACGAGGCGGCGCGTGCGCTGGGCGCGCTGATCGCGCAGATCGCCAACTTCGCGATGCCGCAGAAGATCCTGCTGGCCGGGGAGGGTGTCGGGCTGATGGATGTGGCCGGTGCGACGGTCGAGGAGGGCATCCGGGCGGGCCGTCACCCGCTGGCCGTGCCGGTCGGCCTGGAGACGAAGGTCTCCGACTTCCACGACTGGGCCCGCGGTGCGGCCGTGCTGGCGATCCAGGTGCTGGTCCTCGGCGGCGCGGAAGGGTGAACTCCTCGGCGGCGCCGCAAGGTGAACTCGCCGTAGCTTGCCGCTCTCTTGACGTGACGAGCAACACGGTCCGTAATGCCCGAATTCAAGGTACTTACTCACGGCACCTTCACGCGGATCGGCATATGCTTCACATCATGTCCACCACTGTTGAAGCCGTCTCCGAGCGATCGGCCGCGGAGGTCAACGAGGAGATCCGGGCCCTGTGGCTCCGGTCGGGCGGGACACTGACCACCGAGCAGCGCGAGGAGTACCAGCGGCTCGTCCTGGAATGGGCCGCCGCCACCCCTCAGCCGGACCCCGCGGCCTGATCCGCCGACCCCGCAGTACCAGTACCGTCCAGGGCACCCGTGAGCGCACGGGTGCCCTTCTCGTTCTTCGTCTCCGGCCGGGTCAGCCCCACGTGGCCCCGTAGTACCTCTGGTACGCCCTGCGGTCCTGTTCCGATCGGAAGTACCGCGTCGCGACCAGGGCGATCAGGCTGCCCGCGATCACCAGCAGTCCGGGGCCGACGTTCCTGGTGTCGGTGAGCCGGGACAGGAAGGTCGTGCCCTCCACGGTACCGGTGACCGGCGCCGACGAACCGGGGGTGGCCGCGTTGGGCGCGACAGCGCTCTGGGTGGCCGCCCCGGACGGAGCGGGGGAGGCGCCCTGGTTCCCGGCGGCGCTCTGCGTCGACACGATCAGCTGGACGCCCAGCGCCGACATCGCCTTGGTGATCGGCTGGAAGAAGGTCGTACCGCCCGCGGTGCAGTCGCCGCTCCCGCCCGAGGTCACTCCCAGCGCGACGCCGTCCGAGAACAGCGGGCCGCCGCTGTCGCCCGGTTCGGCGCACACGTTGGTCTGGATCAGCCCGGTGACGGTGCCCTCGGGGTAGTTCACGGTCGCGTTCAGCCCGGTCACCGTCCCGTCGTGCAGCCCGCTGGTGCTGCCGCTGCGGAACACCTTCTGCCCGACCGTGGGATCGGCCGCACCGGTGATGCGGACACCGTTGCCGTTGCCGATGGCCACCACGTCCGCCCCGTCCCCGGCCTTCCCGGAGGCGTACTGGATGAGCGAGAAGTCGTTGCCGGGGAAGTTGCTCTGCAGCGTCGTACCCAGTTGCTGGTTGCCCTGGTTGTCGGCGAACCAGGTGGAACCGGAGGGACCGCAGTGACCGGCCGTCAGGATGAAGTCGCTCTTGCCGTTGGTGACGTTGAAGCCCGCCGAGCAGCGGCCGGTCGTGGACAGGATGGGCTGTGCCCCGTTGAGGCGGGTGGTGAAGGTGGTCTGGGTGCGCTCCATGCGCACGAAGCCGCCGATGCTCTTCGCCACCTTCGACAGCCGCTTCCAGTCGGCGGCCGACACGGTCTTGTCGGCCTGCACCACCACCTGGTTGGTCTTGTAGTCCACGGACCAGGCCGTGCCCGCCACCCGGGGCGCCGAACGCAGCGTGGCGGTGGCCGACTTCAGCTCCTTCATGCTGTGCGGCACGACCTTGGGCCTGGCCCCCGCCTCCTTCACCACGGCCGCCGCCTTGTCGTCGGTGACCGCGACGACCGGGCGCCCGTCGTCGCCGATCCAACTGCCCGCCGTACGCGTGGTGCCGAGCTTCGCCACCAGGGCGGTGCCGGTCTTCCCGGCCCCGCTCGCCGTACTGAAGGGCGCGGCGGACGTGCCGGGACTCTCGCTCGCCATGGCCTGGGTGACCATCGCGCCTCCCAACAGGAGTCCGCCGACCGCCGCCAGCTGTGTCACCCGCCGGACGACCCGTCGTCGTGCGTGCCTCATCGCATGGCTCCCGAACCCCGAACGCGCGATGCCCCTACAACACCGCGGGGCCCTCCGGTCGTTGAGCGCCCTGTCCTTCATACGCGGCCCGAGGCGCGGGCGTTCACCGCTCCGGTGATCTTCTCGACTCCAGCCGATCTCCACCGGTCGTCCCCGGCCGCGCCCCGTACCCGGTCACACTCCGGCGCCCTATCTTGGGCTCATGAGCAGCATCCCGCACGACACACCAGGTGAACCGAATCCGCTGCGCGTACTCACCCTCGACCGCCTCCGACGCCGCACCAGCATGAAGTGGCGCACCTATCCGGCGGACGTGCTGCCGATGTGGGTGGCGGAGATGGACGTGCCGCTCGCCCCGGCCGTGATCGGCGCGGTCACCCGGGCGCTGGAGCTGGGGGACACCGGCTATCCGGCGGGCAGCGACTACGCCAAGGCACTGGTCGCGTTCGCCGCCGAGCGGTGGGGCCGGCACGGCTTCGCCGTGGAACGCGCGGCGATCGTGCCCGACGTGATGCTCGGCGTCGTCGAGATGCTCAAGCTGGTCACCGGCCCGGGGGATCCGGTGGTCGTCAACCCGCCGGTGTACCCGCCGTTCTTCCAGTTCGTCACCCACATGGACCGACGCGTGGTCGAGGCGCCGCTCGGGGCGGACCTGCGGATCGACCTCGACGTCCTCGAGGAGGCCTTCCGAAGTGCGGTCGCCGGCGGCGGGCGGGCCGCGTACCTGCTGTGCAGCCCGCACAACCCGACCGGCACCGTGCACACGGCCCGCGAACTGGCCGCCGTCGCCGCGCTCGCCGAGCGGTACGGCGTACGGGTCGTGGCCGACGAGATCCACGCACCGCTGGTCGCCCCGGGGACCGCCTTCGTGCCGTACCTGGGCGTGCCGGGCGGGGAGCGCGCCCTGTCGCTGATGTCGGCGTCCAAGGGCTGGAACCTGGCGGGCCTCAAGGCCGCGCTGGCCCTCGCCGGGCCCGGGGCCGCCACCGACCTCGCCCGGCTGCCCGAGGAGGTGGGGCACGGACCCAGCCACGTCGGCGCCATCGCGCACACGGCCGCCCTGCGGGAGGGCACCGCGTGGCTGGACGCCCTGCTGGCCGGCCTCGACGACAACCGGCGTCTGCTCACCCGGCTGCTCGCCGAGCATCTGCCCGCCGTCCGGTACCGCCCGGGCGAGGCCACCTTTCTGGCCTGGCTGGACTGCCGCGGGCTCGGCCTCGGCGCCGACCCGGCGGAGGTCTTCCTGGAGCGCGGCCGGGTCGCCCTCAGCTCCGGCATCCCCTTCGGCACGGGCGGAGCCGGTCACGTACGGCTGAACCTGGGGACATCGCCCGAGGTCATCACGGAGGGGGTACGGCGGATGGCGGCGGCCCTGTGAGGGCGCCGGCCCGTCCGCTGAACCCCTCCTGCGCCCGCCTAGACTGGCGGCATGGACGATTCGCCGGCGGAGCGGCTCGCCGCGGGGAAATACCTGCTCGTCACCAGCTACCGCAAAAACGGCACCCCGGTCGCCACTCCGGTCTGGGTGGTACGGGACGGGGACGCCCTCGGTGTCTGGACGACCGCCGACTCGTGGAAGGTCAAGCGCATCCGCCGCCGCCCCGACGTCCTCGTCGGCCCGTGCGACGTGCGCGGCCGACCCACCGGCGGCCAGATCCCCGCCACCGCCCGGATCGGTGACGCGGCCACGGCCGAGCGCTACCGGAGCCTCATCGCCCGCAAGTACGGCATCGTCGGCCGTCTGACACTGCTGGGCAGCCGTCTGCGCCGAGGGGCGGCGGGCACCGTGGGGATCACGTTGACCTTCACGGACTGAACACCGGGGCCCGACAGGCCGGCGGGGCCGCGGCCGGTACGCCGCGGCCCCGCCGGTGTGCGGTGCGCCGTTACGACGCGTCCAGCACGGTGCCGTCCAGGACCAGCCCGTCCGCCTCAGGCCCGCCCTCGATCTGCTGCAGGCGCACGGATTCCTCGGGTTCGGCGACCCGGTCCGTGACCGTGGGCAGGGTCACGTCGGTGGTCAGCCGGCCCGCCGGGATGTCCACCCACAGGAGCAGGCCGTCCACCTTCGACAGCGGCCGCTCCGGGTCGGGCGACGCGTCGGCGATCTCCCGCAGCCAGTCCGGGGCGACATCCTTGCTGGACAGCTCCGCGCCGGTGACGGGGACCGCGGCGAACGCCGCCCCCAGGTCCGCGTCAGCTGCCTCCGACAGGGAGACCCGCCACTTCAGGGCCTGTCCCTCGGTCACCCGGCCGGCCACCGGGGTCACGGTGATCTTCGGCGCGGGATCGTCGTTGCGGACGGTGACCCCACCCGCGTAGGAGCCGACGACCGCGCCCTTCACAGCCTTGACGGCGATGTCGTGCGGCACGTCGTCGCCGTACCGGGTGTTCCCCTGGACCTTGACCTGTACGTCGATGTCGTGACCGCCGGGCCGGACCGTCACCAGCCGGTCCTTCGCATGCCCGCTCACCGGGTCGACGACGTACACGCGCACCTGGCCGCTGCCCTGCCCGGACACCTGCACCGGCACCCGGTAGGTCCGCACACCCGAGTCGCCCTCGGCAACCGTCGTCCGGCCGATGTCGACCCGCGGCAGCTTCGCCGCACGCACCGCCGGTGTGCCGGGCCGCCAGCCCCATGCGTCCATCAGCCAGGCCTGCCCCGAACGTGAACGCGGCGTCAGCCGGAGCGACGTGACGTGGCGCAGATCGAGCCCGGCCCGGCCGGCCGCGGTCAGCGGTACGCGCAGCTCACGCGCCCAGTAGGACGCGGTCCGGTCACTGCCCGGCAGCCCGTCCACCCGCAGCCGGCCGAGGGTCGCCGTGCGGCCGGAGGCGTCGGTGAGGGCCACGTCCAGCTGCGTCCCGGTGGTGTTCGGCGGGACGACCACGCGCAGTGCCAGCGCCTTGGCGCCGCCGAGGGCGACGGGCCGGGCCGCGCCGATCCGTGCCGCGGACCCGGGCGACGTCCAGCGCAGCGCGACCGCGTGCCGGCCGGCCTCCTTGTCCGGCCCCCAGGTGACGAAGTGCGGGGAGCTGCCCTTCGTGTTCCGGCCCAGGCAGGCTACGGCCGGGTCGGGATCGACCGCGGAGCACAGCCGGGCGCCGGACACGGACACCTCGCCGGCCGGGTCGTCCGGCAGGAACCGTCCCCCGCGGTTCGCGCCGACCGCGTGGGTGAGCACCCGCGCCGGGTCCGCCGACGGGGCCCGCAGGCCCGAGCCGTCGAGCAACTCACGCACCCGGTCGTCCCCGGCGACGAACAGCCGCGCCGCGGCCGCGATGTAGGTGGAGCCCGCCTTGTGCTGCTGGTTCGCGGTCAGCCGGGTGGCCGACCCCTTCTTGCAGACCGGGTCCGGGTGGTCCGAGTCGTCCCAGAAGTCGTCCTCGGCCGGCGCCTGTGCCTGTCCCGGCGTCCACTCGGTGTTGAAGAAGTTGTGGTTGGCACCGATCACGTAGACGGCACTGTGCAGGGCGCTGCCCCGGCTGACGCCCCGCGTGCCGTCGACGTACACCTCGCCCTGGAGGTCGGAGACGTCACCGTCGCAGCCCGGCAGGATCGACACCGACGGCACGTCGGCCACCGGGTTCTGGCCGAAGACGGTGGGGCCGATCAGGACGGTGCCGCTGATGTGCCAGCGCACCGGGCCGTGGTAGCCGTCCTGCGCGGCCGGCGGCGGGTAGAGACTGTCCAGCGCCGCCCGGTTCACGCCCTCGCCGCCCCGGGAGTGCCCGACCAGCAGGACCCGGGACAGGTCGGCGCGAGGCGCGCTGCGGACCACCGCCGGCGCGGTTCCCGGGTGTTCGGCCCAGTCGGCCCACCGCGCCAGGTGCAGCCGCACCAGCGACGAGCGGGCCTGCGCCCCGCCGTCCTCGGCGGCATCGTCCTGGGCGTTGATGCCGTTCGCGGAGATCGACACCGTCACATAGCCCTGCGAGGCCAGCAGTTTCTGGTCGCGCAGATAACCGCGATGGCTCGGCACCGGCTTGCTGCCCGCCTTGCAGGGCCAGTCGCCGGTGATCTCGCCGTGCGCGGTGTAGCAGGTGTAGTGACGTCCGTGCAGGAAGAGCGCCAGCGGCCTGCGCCCGGCCACCCCGGTCGGCGCCACCACCACGCCCTTCATCTCGACCGGCTGCGAAAACCCGGGCAGCCGCACCGACTTGAGTGTGTACTCACCGGTCGTCGTCCGGTACGAGCCCGGTCTGCCCGGGTCCACGCGGCCCGCCGGAAGCGGGGCCGGAGGCCGGGCGGCAGCGGAGCGGTCCTGCGGGACGGCGGTCGCCCCGGCGTCCAGCCGGCGCCCGCCCGCCCACACTTCGAGGCGCTTCAGCTCGTCCGCCCGCACACCGTCGAGGCCGAGCCGGAAGCTGCGCCCGTCCTTCCCCGGCGCCGGAACCCCCAGGGACCGTCCCGCCGCACGGAACTCCACCCGCGCATCGCCCATGGGCACCCGCGAGGCCGACCGCCACACCAACTGCGGCGCCGAGCGCGCACCGTCGATGTGCCAGCCCGGGGGCAGACCCTCGCCCGCCTGGGCGGCGGCCAGCCCCCCGTTTGCCCGCTGCTCCGCCTGCGCCAGCCCTGGAGATCCTCCCGCCACCGCGAGTAACACGGCGGCGGTGACCCATATTCGCCGGGCACGGACCACTGTTCCCCTCCTTGAACGTCCGGTCGGGGCCATCCGGACGTCCCGGGGCCCCGTGTCCCGGAGGACGGGAGGAGAGGGCTGTGGGTTGCCTGTGCGGCGGGGGAGAATGGCGGGGCGTCAGCTCCAGGCCCGGTAGGGCTCGTCGAGCAGCTGGAAGACCGGCTCGCCCCGCACCGGGTCCTTCGCCGTGGACAGCCGCACCCGGTCACCGCTGTGGATACCGACGGGATGCCCCATCACCCGGCCGCGGACGACGAAGCCCTCCGCCATCTCGACGAGCGACACGTTGCGCGCGGCGGGTGTGTTGCGGTGCACCACGGTCGAGTGGCGCACCGTGCCCACGCCCTCGCTGCGCTCGGTGCGCAGGTCGCTGCCCTGGCACACCGGACACAGCAGCCGGTGGTACGTGGCGGTGCCGCACCAGTTGCAACGCTGGAAGACGAGGGCGTCCTTGGGGTCCGCGGTCCGGGTGTCGAGGATGCCCGTCGCGGAGCCGGCCGCCGGAGCGACGGCGCTTGCTGACTGGTGGTACACGCTGCTAACTCCCTGCGCTCGGCCGGAAACCGTCTGCCCGGCACAGCCGCGCACACGGGTGCGCGGCTCACCGTGCCACCGTGCACGGCGACAGAGTATGGCACTCAGTGCCACTCGTAAAGGCACTCGGTACCCTGAACTTCGGTCGGTCGTCCGCGCGAGCCGACGGATCAGCCCCGGCCGAGCGCGGACTCCAGCTCCTGCACCACGCGCCACAGCGGCGCCCCGCGCCGGGACACCAGTACGACCACGTCCTCGGGCCGCTGCCCCTCGGGCGCCACCACTGAGGGCCGGCCGAACGCGGACTGCACGTACCCCAGCGCACGGTCCACCGTCACGCTCGCGTCCCCCTCTCCGCCCGAACGCAGCCAGGAGCGCAGCGCGTTGTTGTGCGCCGCGACCACGGCGGCGGCGATCACATCGGCCCGCAGCGTCCCGTCGGGCCGGCCGGCGAAACGGCCGCGCAGGTAGTCGGCGAGGGCCCGCTCGTAACGCCACACCACCGACAGTTCGTACGCACGCAGCCCCGGCACCTTCTTGGTGAGGCGGTAACGCTGCACCGAGAAGGTGGGGTTCTCCGCGTACATCCGCAGCACCAGCCGGGCCGCGTCACAGACCCGCCCGACCGGCTCGTGCTCTTCGTCGCTCGCGGCCAGGAAGGCGGTCATGTCGGCCAGGCAGCGCTCGTGGTCGGGGAAGACCACGTCCTCCTTGGACGGGAAGTAACGGAAGAACGAGCGCCGGCCGACCCCGGCGAGCGCCACGATGTCGTCCACGGTGGTCTGTTCGTAGCCGCGGTCCAGGAACAGCCGGAAGGCCGCCGCGACCAGGGCGTCCCGCATGGGCGGCTTCGCGGCGGGCGCCGCGCTGCTCGAGCTCATGGACGTGAACGTAGCACCCGTCCGGATGCCGTGGCACTCAGTGCGGCTCATGGGGAACCGAGTGCTCTCTGAACTCCGGAGCGCGCGCCTGCGTATCTCTGGTCGGGGACGGAAGGAGAGCACCCGTGTCGACACCGCCTGAGCAGGACCGACCGCACCGCGGTCCGGTCCTCGAACCCATCCGCGTGCTGCGTCCACGCCGCCTCGACACGCTCGCCGAGCTGATGCGGGAGATGGAGCAGGACGCCGCCCGACCGCAGCCGCCCGCGGACCGGACCGCGCCGGGCGCCCGGAGCGGCCCCTCGGCCGCACACGCCCCCGCGGGACCGCCCGCCGAGGACGACACCGAGGAACTGCCGCCCGTCTCCGCCTTCCCTTCCGGCGCTGCGCCCGCCGCGCCCGGCACCGGCCGGTTCGGCTTCGGCCCCGGGCTGCGCCGCGCCGCCGTCGCGGTCGCCGTCACCGCGGCCTCGCTGGTCGGCTTCGGCTGCGCCCTGCTGCTGCCCGGCCGCCAGGAGACCGCCTCGGCCGCGCAGCCCCGACGACCGGCCACCACCGCCCCCGCCACACCCGCCGCTCCCACCACGCCGGCCTCCACCGGCCCCACCGCAGCCACCGACCCGGACGGCGCGGGAACCCTGCGCCAGGGGGACAGCGGCCCCGAGGTCACCGAACTGCAGCAGCGTCTGCTGCGCATCCCCGACGTCTACCGCGACGGCCCCACCAGCGGCCACTACGACGCCACGCTCACCGCGGCGGTCGCCCGCTTCCAGGTCTGGTACGGCATCAGCGGCGACGAGAGGGGCGTCTACGGCGACGACACACGCCGCTCCCTGGAGTCCCGTACCAGCCTCACCACCGGGTGAGACGGCGGCGCCCCGGGGCACCCGAGGGGTGAGCCGTCGCCGACGGCGGTCGAGTCCAAGGAGGTGGGGCCGGCATGGCCGACCCGGACGTGTTCATGCACCGGCTGAACCCCGACATGTGCGTGGTCACGGCCGCGGTGGGCGACGAACGCTCGGGCTGCCTGGTCGGGTTCGCCTCACAGTGCTCTCTCAAGCCCGTGCGCTTCATGGTGTGGCTGTCCAAGGTCAACCACACCTACCGGGTGGCCCGGCACGCCGACTGCCTCGCCGTCCATCTGCTGACCCGGGAGCAGTACGAGACCGCGGCGCTCTTCGGCGGGGAGACCGGCGACCGGGTCGACAAGTTCGCCGGTGTGCCGTGGACCCGGGGCCACGGCGGGGCCGTCGTCCTCGAGGAAGCGGCGGCCTGGTTCGTCGGCGCCGTGCTGGAACGCGTGGACGGCGGCGACCACGTGGGCTTCCTCCTCGATCCCGTGGAGTGGGGAGAGCGGCGCGCGGGGCCGCTGCTGCGGCTGGGCGACGCCCTCGCCATCGACCCCGGCCATCCGGCGGACTGACCCGGCCGGGTCCGTCTCACTCCGCCTCGGGCGGCACCCGTATGTCCAGGACGCACACGTCGTCGCGTCGCTCGCCCTGAAGCATCGCGGCGAGCAGGGCCTCCAGGGCGCCCGGCTCGTCGGTGGGGCGGGCGAGGACGGCCGCGGCCAGGCGGGTGAGGCCCGCGTCAAGGCTCTCGCCGGGCCGTTCGACCAGGCCGTCGGTGTAGAGCAGCAGCCGGTCCCCGGGCTCCAGACGGCATTCGGCGGCCTGGTACACGGGCGACGCGGTCGCTCCGAGCAGCATGCCGGCGGGCCGGTCGAGGAAGCGGGCCTCGCCCGCGCGCAGCAGCAGCGGCGGTGGATGTCCCGCCTGGGCCCAGGACAGCCGGCGCCCCTCGCGCTCGTAGCGGGCGAGGACCATGGTCGCGGTGCCGTGGCTGTCCCGGGAGTGCAGCAGCAGCGTGTTCAGCCGGGCCAGCGCGCCGGTCAGCGAGGAACCCGTGCTGACCATGCCCTTCGCGGTGAAGCGGAGCTGGGCCATGGTGGCGACGGCGCCGATGCCGTGCCCCGCCACGTCCCCGACCACGAACAGCGCGTTTCCGTCGGGCAGTTCCACGGCGCTGAACCAGTCGCCGCTGACATGGATCTCCGACTGGGCGGGCACATAGGCCACGTCGACCCGCAGCCCGGCCAGCTCGACCGGCTTGCTCGGCAGCGGGAGCAGCGCGTGCTGCAGCCGGGCGGCCATCGCCCGCTCCGCCTGCAGGATGCCGCGCTGCATCAGCACCGCCCGCTCGCTCTCCACCAGCGCCAGTTCGGCGCTGCGCTGCGCGGTGAGGTCCTGGACGAAGCCGTGCACCTCGACGGGCGTGCCGTCCTGGTCCGCCACCGCCTCCGCGACCGCCCGCAGGTGCCGGACCCCGTTCCCGGTCGGGATCCGGAACGGCACGTCGAACGGCCGCCCGGCGCGGACGAGTTCGGTGACGGCGCGGGAGAGGAGCGGAGCGTCCTCGGGCAGGACGAGGTCGGGCAGACGTTCCAGGGGGACGGGACCACGCACGGGGTCCCGGCCGAGGATGGCGTACGCCTGGACCGACCACGAGGCCTCGTACGTGACCAGGTTCCAGTTGGCCCAGCCGAGGTTGCCGAGCCGCTGAACGTCCGCCAGCCGTTGTTCCTGCCGCTCGGCGGGGTCGTGCCGGATCCAGCTGACGATCAGCCCGTCACCCAGCCGCGCCGCCCGCACCGAGTAGGTGGCGATCCGCGGCTGTCCGGCCACCACCTCGTGGTACGCGAACGGCTCGCCCTCGTACGGTTCCCCGGTCGTGAGCGCGGTCAGGTACCCGTGCCACAGGGGCTCGCCCGCCACGGACGGATAGCACTCCAGGATGCGCAGACCGATCAGCTCGCGCCCGGTGCGGCCCAGGACGTCGATCGAGTCCGGGGTCGCGGCGTCGATGCGGTAGTCCTCGACCTCGCCCGACGCGGAGCGCAGCGGGGTGAGCAGGACGGCCGTGCCCGGCAGCACGTCGAACACGGTCTGCACGGCCTCGGCGGCGCTCGCGGTGGGGCTCTCCTGCGGTGTCTCGAAGGCGCGCAGCCGGCCGGCGCAGAGCCGGGCGACGGCCAGCAGGAACTCCCGGGTACGGGGCGCGAACGGTTCGCCGCTCCCGCACAGCACGCCGAGCGCCACGTCGGCGGTCTCCCCGGTCGTCACCGGCAGCCAGGCGCGCGACCGCCACCGCTCGGGCGGATCCCCTATCAGCAGGTACCGCAACCGGTCCGAGGGCAGATCCTCCAGCCAGCACGGTTCGTGGTCGCGCAGGACGTCCAACGGGGCGACTCCGGCGAGCGGTGGGACCCGGTGCCACTGCGCGGCCAGCGTGGGGCCCACACCGGCGTGCCCGATGAGTTCGAGCCCGCCCTCGGGCAGGCGCCTGAAGAGCAGGACGGCATCGGCCCCCACCTCCGGCCTGAGGCGTTCCAGCAGGCATATGGCGAGCTCCTGCGGTGAGCCGACCCGCACCAGGGTACGGCCGATCCGCGCCAGCACCTCGGAGTGGTCGTCGGGCCCGGCGGCCTGCAGAGCGGCGCCGGTCCGGATGGGGGACTCGGCGACCGCGTGGAACACCGGGCCCGCGCCGTCACCGGCATCGGCGTCGCCGTCCCCGGCGGCCGGGGCCGCCGTCTCCGCCGGGTCGAGGTCCTGCAGCGTGGGCATCAGGGCGCCCAGGGTCAGCCAGCACTCCTCGATGAGCGTGCGGCCCCCCGCCTTGGCACGGTGGAGGAGCTCCTCGTGGGCGCTGTCCGGTGAGCATCCGGTGAGTGCCATCAGGGCACCCTTGGCCCGCTCCACGACGGCCGACGTCGCCGCCAGCTCCTGGAGCCGGTCCATCTCTGCGCGCTGTCTCGCCACCACCTTGGCCAGCGCCGCCAGGTCGGGAACGCCGCCGGTCTGCGGGGTGGGCGCGGGCTCGCTCGTCACGCGAACGAGCATGGCACATCCGGGCCGCTCCGATCACTCCCTGCGGCGCACGCGGGCCCCGGCGGTGGGCCCCGGGCCGGCTCAGCGGCCCGTGCTGTGCCCGACCAGCGCCTCGGTGACCGCCCGGACGCTGCGGGCGATGTGCTGGAGCTGAAGCACCTCGGCCGCGTACATCTTGATCGTGTGCTCGATGACCGACTCGGGCAGGCCGAGTACGGGCAGTTCGGCGCGCGCGGTCTGCAGCGCGGTGCGGGCCACCCGGATCTCCTGCTGCACCTGTATCTGGGCGTGCCGGGCGAGCAGCACCGGGTGGCGGATCAGCGCCGGATAGCTGGCGTAGCGGGCCGGGATCAGCTCGCGCAGCCATCTGGCCGCCGAGCGCTCCCAGTCGTAGGAGCCGGGCGTCTTGACCTGACAGGGCCAGTCGGGGCGGGTGCGCGTGGTGGTGAGGGGCATGGTCATCGCTTCCGGGTGTGCGGCGTCGTGCGGGGTGGTCCGACGGGATGTGGCGGCCCCGGTCTAGGGGATGACCGGGGCCGCCAGGGGCGCGCGCGCAGGCGACGCCCGATCGAACACGCCCGGCGCCGACGCGGGTAGGGGACGGCGGCTGGGGGTGTCCGTGCAGGGGCCCGGGGAAGGCGGTCGCCGGCGCGGGGTGCGTGCTTGCGTGCGCATGGGCGGTCCGTCGGCTTTCTCGGGCGCTTGCCAGGGGTGAGTCCTTGGGGACGGTCCGTACCCGGAGTTGGCCGGGAGCGGTCCGTGAGCAGTATTTATATATGCCGTCGGCTTTGCAAGACGTATGAAAACATTCATGCGCGATATGGGTGAATGATCCCGCCACGACCCCGGATGGGGGCCTTTCTCAGTCCTTGAGGAAGAAGTGATGCTGCTCGGCGATCTGCTCGTACTCCTCCAGCCGCGCCTGGGTGCGTTCAGGGTCGGCGTCGGTCATCGCCTGCAGCAGCGCGGCGGCCATCAGGCCGGGAGCGGCGTAGGAGTCGAACACCAGCCGGGAGCCGGTGCCGGTGGTGAAGGTGACGTCGGCCTCGTCCGCCAGCGGGCCCAGCGCCAGATCGGTGACCAGGGCGACCCTCAGGCCCGCGCCTCGAGCGACCCGGACCGCGTTGAGCGTCTCCTGCGCGTGCCGGGGCATGCCGAAGGCCAGCACCCAGGTACCGCCCGCCTCGCGGGACTGCAGCAACGCGTCGTAGGCCACGCTGCCGCCCCGGGTCACCAGCCGTACGTCGGGGTGGATACGGCGGGCGGCGTAGGCGAAGTACTCGGCCAGGGAGACGGAGATGCGCAGGCCCAGCACGGTCAGCGGGGCGGACCGGGACAGCTCGCGGCCGATCCGGATCACCCGGGCGGGGTCGGCCAGGTCCCGCCGGAGGTTCTCCAAATTCTGGATCTCGGCGTCGACGGCCGCCTGGAGCTCGTTGCTGCGGTTCTCCTCGGCCGCCGCGGGGCCGCCGGCGAGCGTGCCGAGCGCGATCGACTGGAGCCTCTCCCGCAGCGCCGGGTAACCGCTGAAGCCGACCGCGGCGGCGAACCTCGTCACGGACGGCTGGCTCACGCCGACCCGGTCGGCGAGGTCGGTGATCGACAGGAACGCGGCCTCGGTGATGTTCTCGATCAGGTACTGGGCGATCCGGCGCTGCCCGGGCGACAGCCGGGGCCCGTCGAAGAGCTCACGGAGCCGGGAGGTCGGTGACGCCTCGGCCTCCGGTACGGCCTTGCCCGAGGTGATCGCGGATGCCTGCGCGCGTGCCTGCTGGGGCGATGGCACCGGTGCGCCTCCTTTGTCTCCCACGATGTCTCAACATAGCCGACGGGCCGTGATGACCAGGGGTTGTGGCACCGGCGGGAAACCCGCCGGGCTCACCGGCGGTAGATGGTGATCGAATGCCCCACGTCGTCGATCGCACGGCTGCTGTGGATCAGTGCGGCCAGCTTCCCGCGCGCCTTGGCCACGGAGGAGTCGGACACCACGAGCACCCCGTGCACCTCGTCCAGCGGCGCCCGGCGGGGATCGGCCGCGTGGATGCCGTAGTACGCGGGCGGAGCCGCCCCCTTGTAGACGAGCCAGACCCGCTCCCCCCGGTACCGCTCCCGCAGCCGGTCGGCGAGCCGGCCGAGGTCCTGCCCCCAGTCCACGTTGGAGTCGTGCAGTCGCAGATGTGTCTTCGCCGGCCCGCCGAACGCCTCGTTGGAGTACGGCAGGTAGTAGGGGAAGGCCCGCACGGAACTGACCGCGACGAACAGCACCAGCGCCCCCGCCGCCACGCCCGCCCACCGGCGGCGCACGAGGAGCAGGGAACCCGCGCCGACCGCCAGGAACATCGGCACGAACACGGCGTACCGGGTGCCGAAGTCCCGCGAGCCGGTCATCGCCGCGGCGAGCAGGACGGCGGGCGGCAGCAGGATGTACGGCGCGGCCGGCCGCGGCCTCCGTATCCGTACGACGGCCACCGCCCCGGCCGCCCACAGCGACAGCATGCCGAGCGGGGTCTTCACCAGCAGGGCGGCCGGGAGGTAGTACCAGAGCGAGCCGGTGTAGAGCCGTCCGAACAGGTAGCCCTGCCACGGGTAGTCCTCCATGGAGAACTGCATGAGCATCCCGGCCCGGTACGCGTGCGGGAACGGCAGCAGGGCCGTGAGGCGCCCGCGCAGCCCGTGGACGACCGGTACGGGGTCGGCGGGCGCGAAGCGCAGCCGGGGGTCGACGGCCAGGTAGGCCGCCCAGACGACGGCGAGCGCCGCCAGCGCCACGACGGCCGCCGCGACCAGCGCCCGCGCCACGACCGTGCGGCGCCCGGCCCACTCCCGCGGGTACACCGAAACGGCGGCCAGCAACATCAGCACCGGCAGCGCGGGCAGGGCACTCATCTTGGTCGCCAGAGCCGCTCCGAGCGCCGCCCCCGCGAGCGGCAGGTACAGCCGGGGCCGGCCGCGGGCCCGCCACACCAGCCAGGCCGACGTCAGGACGAACCCGGCGGCCGGTACGTCGAGGGTGGCCAGCGAACCGTGCGCGATCACATCGGGGCAGAAGGCGTACAGCGCCAGCGCCGCCAGGCCGGCCGCCCGACCGGCGACCTCCCGTGCGAAGGCAAAGACGACCAGCCCGAACAGCAGCGTCAGCGCGATCACCGGCAGCCGTGCCCACAGCATCAGCCGCCACGGGTCGTTGCCGGACTCGTAGAGCAGATGGCGGCCCACCTCGCCCTGGTCCCCGTGGAACGAGGCGTCGTAGCGCGGGTCGGCGAACGCGACCCCCGCCATGATGACCAGTTTGCCGAGCGGCGGGTGCTCGGCGTTGTAGCGGACGCGGTGCTCGCGCAGGTAGTCGGTGGCCGTGGCCACGTACACCGGCTCGTCGATCGTGGGCGTCTGCCGCACGGCCGTCGTCACCATCGCCACGGCCATCTGCGCCAGCAGCAGTGCCACCAGCAGCGGCACCAGCCACCGCCGGCGGCGGCGCAGCCCGGCGTACAGGCGTGCCTGGGCGGACAGTGCCGCCCGCGGTGCCGGGCCGCCGGAGCCAGGAGCCTGAAGTGCCTCGGGGACCTCGGGTGCGAGGACCGAGTGCTGTTCGCGCGTCATCGTCCGCCCTGCGGTGCCCCGCGCCGGTCGGTGGCGGCGGCGATCGGAGGGCCGCTCATGGCCCTACTCTCGCATCGCCCCCGCCACCGGGCGCGTCACCGCCTCACGAGTCGTACCGACAGACCGTCTGCCGTACAGACCGGTACGGCGCGCAGCCGGTCGGAGTTCACCTCGACGCGGTCGAACTGTCCGCTCAGCCGGGGTGCGTCGATCACCGGCACCGTGCTGCCCGCGGCGGGCGGCCGCTCGGCGTCCAGCCGCAGCGACAGCACGCTGCCCCGGCCGAGCACCGCGCGCCGCCGCACCACCAGCGGCGCCTTGCGGCCGGCGCCCAGGGTGACCTCGAGGGTGCCGGAGTCCTGGCCGTACATCCCGCGCACCCGTACCCGCTCGTCCACCCGCAGCGTGCCGTCGGTGACCCGCACGTCACCGTGGCCGAGGGCGTCCTCCGAGCCCGCGACCAGCGTGCCCCCCGCCAGTACGGTCCCGCCGCTGTACCGGTTGCGGCCGGTGAGGGTGAGCGTGCCGGTGCCCCGCTTGGTCAGGCCGCCGCGTCCGTCGATGTGGTTGCGCCAGCTGTCGGCGGCCGAGAAGCCCCCGGCGGCCGCGTCGAGGGTGACGGTGACGTCGGAGTCGAAGGCGCCGTAGCCGTCCGCCGCCGCGAACAGGTTCAGCCGGCCCCACTGCTCGAAGCCGTCGAGCAGGACGTACCCGGCGGGCAGCCCGGTGGTCCGCAGCACCTCGCGCCGCTGCGCCGCGTCGAGATACGGCAGCCGCGTCTCCAGCAGCACCTCCGCGCCCTTGGGCACGATCAGCGGCGCGCTGTGGCCCCGGCGGTTCAGGACGTACGTCAGCCGTGGCGTGACCGCGCGGGCGTTGGCGGCCCGGTCGGCGTAGGGGTCGGTGTCGGGGCCGGCCGCGTGTGCGTAGGCGTACAGGGTGTCGGCGTCCGTCCCGGTCCGCTGCTCGAAGTACGCCAGCGCCTGGGCCCGGGCGGCCTGCTTGAGGGCGGCGTTGGCCGGGTCCGCGAGGGTTGCGGCGGCCAGCGCGGTGGCCATGATCCGGCCGCCGATGACGTCCACCGTGGAGTGCATGCCCGCCATGATCCGGGTGTGGCTGAGCTCGAAGGCGCGGGTCACCAGCTCCTGGAAACGCTCCGGGACCGCGTACGCCAGCGCGAGGCCCGCCAGGTGGAAGGCGTTGGTGTGGCCGCTGGGGAAGCCGCCGTCGTCGGTGGGGGAGGTGCTGCGCTGGCGCAGCAGCTGCGGGGCGACGACCACCTTCGAGTCGTACACCGGGTAGCCGAACGCGTCGGTCTTCCCGGTGTCGACGACCTCGCTGTCCTCGTTCATGCGCCAGGGGCGCGGGTACTGGAAGGCGTACTTGGCGGGGTTGCCGGAGGCGTAGGGGCCGCGCACGGTGTCGACCAGCTCCGCCACCTTGCCCAGCGCGGAGTCGTGCGAGCCCGCGCCGAGCGCCGAGCCGGCCGGGGCGTCGGCGGGCACGGCGTCGTCGACCTTGGTCGGCGGTGTGCCGTCGGGGGCGGTGGTGATCGAGGTGACCGCCTTGGCACCCGCCTTGTACAGGTCGGCGAGCGGACCCAGGCCCGCGATCATCGCGTAGCTCTGGTGCTGCCGGTCGTAGAGGAACGCCTTCTTCGCCTCGGCGTCCGTGCGTGTGGCCGTGATCCTGGCGCAGTAGCGCATGTTGGCGCGCAGCACCTCGGGCATCAGCGGGGTGCCGGTGTTCCAGGCGCCGCCGGTCTTCCACACCTGGGCGAACCCGCCGAGGATCCGGACCACCGCGTTGGTCTCGGCGGTGAGGTTCGCCGGGACGTTGGTCCTGTAGTCGTCGACGAACGCGGCCGGCGCGATGGCGGCCTTGGCGTCCGCGGCGGCCAGCCAGCCGACGAAGGTGGGCGCGGCGAGCAGCGCGGCCGAGCCGCCCAGGGAGGTTCTGAGAAAACCCCTCCGGTTCAGGGTGGGGGAGTGGTGCCCTGCGGATGACGGCATGGGTGTGCCTCTCTTCAGTTCTTCGGCGGTGTGGCCGGGGGAGGTCGTGCCTGACTCGACGGGGACTTGAGTGACCCGTGCGTCAAGTGGTGCCTACGAGCGAAGATCTACGGGCGGGTCGTGTCCCATCGGCGAGGGTTCGGCGGCCGGGAGGTGGCCCGCGGGTGAACGCGGGTCATGGCGCTCGGGAGGCTCGTTCCTGCTCGCCGCTCACAGCAGCGACCTTGCCAGTGCCACCGCGCCCTCGACCGGAGGCTCCCGCAGCGGCCTGGCGCGAGCCGCCGGCACGGCTTCGACGAGGGAGGCGGTGAAGGCGTCGTACAGCGCGGGCTGGGACAGCACGGTGCCGCCCGCGACCACCACGTCGTCGATGACGGCCCCGCGCGCGGCGAGGCGGGCGACGAGCGCGGCGAGGGAGCGGCCCGCCTCGGCGATCACGCCGCGGGCGAGCGTCGAGCCCGCCTCGGCGGCCGTGAAGACGACGGGAGCGTGCCGACCCCACTCGGCGGAGACGTCGGTGGCGCTCTCCAGGGCCGCGCCGAGCGCCGGTACCTCCGGCACACCGAGCGAGGCCACGAGACCGAGGGCCAACTCGTCGGGTTCCTCGCCCCGGTCGTGCGCCGCCCAGGCGGCACGGGCCGCCTCCCGGACGAGTCCTGCGGCGCCGCCCTCGTCACCGAGTACGGCACCCCAGCCGCCCACCTGAACGGGGGTGCCGTCGGGCAGCCGCCCCACGGCGACGGAGCCGGTGCCGGCGACCAGGCCGACGCCCTTGTCCAGTCCGGAGGCGGGAACGAGGAGCTCGGCGTCACCCACGACCAGCGCGGGCACGTCGAGGGCGTTCTCCAGCGCGGCGCGGATCCGCGCGCACTGGGGTGGGGTCTCACAGGCGTGCGCGCCCACGGCCAGGGCGGCGGGACGCGCGTCGGCCGGCAGGGTCTCTCGAACCAGGCCGACGAGCCAGTCGGCGGCGGCCGCGGTGTCGTGCGGTCGCCAGCCGCTGCTCGTGCGGACGTGGTCGACGACCCGGTGGTCCCCCGCGAGAGCGCGGAGGTGCGTTTTGGTTCCACCCACGTCGATGCCGAGCACGAGCGGGCTGGCGGAGGGGGAGTCCTGCACGGATCCTCTTTCGTCGGTGCGCAGTGCTGCGACGGCGGGCGAACCGTGCCTGAAGGAGGGGCAGTTACTGAACTCGGGAAGCCCCGGGACGGGCTTCTGACGGAGCACGGCAGGCGAGTACCGTGAGGTTCGTTAGGAAGTTTACTAACGAAGTAGAGTGCGTCAAGAGGAATCCCATCGCCGCATCCCAGGGAGCCGTTCGGGAAGCCGACCGCCCGGGGGACAGCGGCCCGTGACCTGTGTGGGGTATCTGTTGGAACACGACCTGGCAAGAACCCCGCGTCTGACCGAGAGCGCGGGTGCGGTCTTCGCCGTGCTGGCCGCGGCGGGCAGCGCGACCCGGCCGCAGCTCGCGAGCATGGCGGGCCTGTCCAAGCCGACGGTGTCCTCCGCCGTCGCGGAGCTGGAGAGCTTCCGGCTCGCCGCCCACTCCGGCACCGCCTCCAGCGGCACGGGCCGCTCCGCCGCCGTGTACCGGCTCGGACCGGCAGCCGGGGCCGTACTCGCCATCGACCTCGGCCCCGCTCTCACCCGGGTACGCGCCTGCGCCCTGGACGGCACGCTGCTCGCTGAGGCAACCGGCTCCCGGGCGGGCGCCGCCGACGTCGTGCACGAGGCGCTCGACGCCCTGCCCGCCGGCGCCCCGCTGCGGACCATCGTCGTCGCCGTCGGTGACGTCACCGCGAGGGCGAAGGAGGGCACCGGGATGCGCCCGGCGACCGCCAAGGCCGGTCCCGTCTTCGACGCCGTGGCCGTCGCGCTGCCACCGGGTGTCCCCGTCCACCTCGAGAACAACGTCAACTGTGCCGCCCTCGCCGAGCTGCACGAGGGCGCCGCCCAGGGCCGGAACACCTTCGGCTACCTGCGCATCGGCGTCGGTATCGGCCTCGGCATCGTCGTCGGCGGCCAGGTGCTGCGCGGAGCGAACGGCGCCGCCGGCGAGCTGGCCCGGCTGCCCTACCCGTGGGACGACGGCCGCGAACCCCGCCACGAGGCCCTGGAGGAGTACATCGGCGCGCGCTCCCTGCTGCGGCGGGCCGCGGAGGCCTGGCCGGCCACCGACGGGCCGTGCCCCAGCACCGCCGAGCAGCTCTTCGCCCTGGCCGAAGAGGGCCGGGCCGTCGCCCGCGCCGTCGTCGACCGTCATGCCGTGGACGTGGGCCGACTGGCCGCCGCCGTGACCGCCGTACTGGACCCCGGGCTGGTCGTACTGGGGGGCAGCACCGGCGCGTTCCCGCAGCTCCTGCACGGGGTCCGGGCCGAGCTCGCCCGGCTGAGCTGGCCCACCGAAGTCGTCAGCAGCACGGTCGGCGATCTCGGCACCGTCGTGGGTGCCGCCCGGCTCGCGGTCTCCCGAGGAGTCCAAAACGTGACCGAGGCCGCGGGGACGAAGGATTGACGGCTTCCACTCGATCTGCCAATGTCCGGACAAGCGCTTTCTAAGTCGGCCGGGACGCCGACTCAGGGTAGCCTCCCGCCCGTACGCGAAGTACGGCAGCCGCACGAGGGCGTGCTCGTGCGACGACGGCCGGTCATGGCCGGGGACCCCACCCGTCAAGGCGATGCGGCCGGGCGAGGCCGTGCCCCCGGAAAGCGAAATTTCCTGCAAAATGCACCCGTGCCGCCTCGGCTGGCGCCGTGCTCCGTCCAGTACGACGAAAAGGGATCGAAAATGACCAGTGTGGGTGTGCGGCGCTCCCGCCGACTCGGCGGCGGCATACGCCGTGTGGTTCCCCTCGCTGCCGTGGCCACGGCAGGTGCCCTTCTGCTCTCCGCCTGCGGGTCGGGATCCAGCTCGGGCGGCAACGCGAAGTCGCTGACGTTCTGGATCTCCACGGTTCCGGGGCAGGACGCGGGCTGGAAGAAGCTGGTGGCGCAGTACAAGAAGGAGAACGGCGTCTCCGTCAAGCTCGTCAACATCCCCTACGACGGCTACACGACGAAGCTGCACAACGCCGCGCAGGCGAACTCCCTGCCCGACGTGGCGGCCGTGCCGGCGCTGGACCCGATCTGGTCCAGCAAGCTGATCGACCTCAGCTCCATAGCCGGCAAGAAGAGCTACAACATCAACGCCAACTTCCTCGCCAAGGACTCGTCCGGGAAGGTGCTGTCGATCCCCTCGGACGTCACCGCGTCCGGTCTGTTCATCAACAAGTCGCTGTTCAAGAAGGCCGGCGTCTCCTTCCCGACCTCGCCGAAGAAGACCTGGACCTGGACCGACTTCATCAAGGCGGCGAACAAGGTCCGCGAGAAGACCGGCGTCAAGTACTCCCTGACCTTCGACCAGTCACCGTCCCGGCTCCGCGCCATGGTGTACGAGATGGGCGGGAAGTACGTCCACGCGGACTCCTCCGGCAAGTTCTCCGTGGACGCGGCGACCAAGAAGGCCGTGAACACCTTCGTCGGCTGGAACGACAACAAGACCATGCCGAAGTCGGTGTGGACCAGCGGCGCCGACCCGTCCGCCATGTTCCAGAGCGGTGACGTGGTCGCCTACTGGTCCGGCGTGTGGCAGGTCGCCGCCTTTGCGGACAGCATCAAGAAGTTCGACTGGGCGAGCGTCCCGACTCCCGCCCAGCCGGTGCAGGCCAGCGACGTCAACGCCGGCGGCATGATGGTCGGCTTCAACAACAACGGCGACGCGGCCACCGCCGCGAAGAAGTTCCTGTCCTGGGTCTACGAGCCGGACCACTACCGCGAGCTGTGCGAGGCCTCCGGATTCCTGCCCGTCGAGAACGGCCTGAACCCGAAGTACCCGTTCAACTCCGAGGCGGCCCAGGCGGCGTTCAAGCTGTACAACGAGGAGATCCCGCTCTACGCCCCGATCTCCGGCTACTTCAACGGTGCCCAGACGCAGTGGGTGCTGAAGGGCAAGAGCATCACCGAGGACCCGACCAAGACGGAACTCGGCAAGGCGATCAACGGCCAGCAGTCGCCCGACAAGGCCCTGGAGAACATCGTGGCCGGCTACAACCAGCAGGTCGGCGGCGTCTCGTAGGCCGCCGGGCCGGGCGGCGGGGCGAGACACCGCCGCCCGGCCCTGGACGCGCCCCGTGATGAGGGCTCATGCGCGAGCCCACTGCAATCCCTTCCACCAGCACGGAGTCAGGAAGATGACAATTAGCGCCTCGGACGTGTCCGCGAGCCCGCCCAGGAGACGCGGCAAGTACACCCTTGCGCCGCTCGTCCTCATCGCGGCCAATGTCGTGCTCTTCGCGCTGTTCTTCGTCTGGCCTGCGGTGATCGGGCTCGTCTACTCCTTCACGAACTACACGGGCGTGGGGGTGTTCCAGTGGGTCGGACTGGACAATTACCACAATCTGTTCGGCGACTCCACGTTCTACGACGCGCTGACGAGGACTCTGCTCTACACCGTCCTCTTCGTCCCGCTGAACTTCGCGCTCTCGCTGCTCGCCGCCAACCTGGTGGTCAACAAGCACGCCAAGGGATCATCGGTCGCCCGCGTCATCTTCTTCATCCCGTGGCTGCTGTCGCCCATCGTCGTGGGCGTCCTGTGGCGGTGGATGTTCGGTGAGAACTTCGGACTGGTCAACTACGTCATCGAGAAGCTCGGCGGGTCCGCAGTTCCGTGGCAGTCGAACGCGGACCTGTCGCTGCTGGTGGTGGTGATGGCGGCATCCTGGATGTGGACGGGGTTCACGATGCTGCTGTTCATCGCCGCGATCAAGAACGTTCCGGTGTCGTACTACGAGGCGGCCTCGCTCGACGGCGCCGGCCCGTGGCGCCAGTTCATCAGCATCACGCTGCCGAGCATCGCGCCCACCTCGTTCATCGTCATCCTGCTCAACACGATCAACGCGATGAAGGAATACCCGGTGTTCGTCGCCCTCAACAACGGCGGGCCCGGATCGTCGAACAACCTGCTCGTCCAGTACATCTATGAGACCGGCTTCAAACGCGGCCAGATCGGCTACGCGAGCGCCGCGTCGTTCGTGCTCATGCTCATCCTGATGGCCGTCGCGATCATCCAGCTGATCGTCAACCGGCGGGTGGAGAACCGATGACAACCACAGACATGCCCCGCCCGCTCGACGCCGATGCCCAACAGCCCGTGTCCAAGAAGCGGCCCCGCGACACGGTCGGCGGTGGGCTCCGGCGAGCGGTGCCCGCGACGACACTGCTGTGGATCCTGGCGTGCCTGTACGGGCTACCGGTGCTGTGGTTCATCCTCAGCGCCTTCAAGCCGTCCAGCGACCTGTTCTCCTATCCGCTGACGCTGGTCCCGCACAACCCCACCCTGTCGGGGTTCAGGGCAGCGTGGGACAGCGCCAACTTCTCCCAGTACTTCATCAACACGGCCATCGTGTGCGTGATCACGACGATCCTCACGGTGGGTGTCAGCTGCTGCACCGGCTACGCGCTGGCCAAGTACGACAACATATGGCTCAAGGCCTTCTTCCTGTGCATCCTGGCCACCACGATGCTGCCGGGCGAGGTCATGCTCGCCCCGGAGTTCCTGGTGGTCCGCAACCTCAACCTCTACAACTCTTTCGCCGGCATCATCCTCCCGGCCGTGCTCACCGCGACCGGATGCTTCATGTTCCGCCAGTTCTTCCTGACGGTTCCCGACGAACTCGTGGAAGCCGCACGCATCGACGGCGCCCGAGAACTGTCGATCTTCGTGCGGATCATGGTGCCGCTCTCCCGGCCCATCATGCTGACCCTCGCCATCCTGTCCTTCCAGTGGCGGTGGAACGACTACATCTGGCCGCTGCTGATGCTGAACGACCCCAACAAGTTCACCGTGCAGATCGGCATCCAGAGCATCGTCGGCGCCCAGAACATCAACTGGTCGGTCCTGCTCGGCGCGTCGGTCATCTCCATGATCCCGCTGATCGCCATCTTCCTGGTCTTCCAGCGCTACGTCATGAGCGCCGACATCAACGCCGGACTGAAGGACTGAAGGACTGACCGTGCAGATCACGCTAGACCGCGAGTTCGTCCGCCAGACGGCCCGCGCCGCCGACCGGCATGCCGTCCCGTTGACGGCCCGCCCGGACGAAGAACCAGCCGGCGTGGCCCATCGCGGTCTGGCGCGCCGGGTGAAGACACTGCTCGCGGCATACCGTTCACCCGACTCGGCGCTGCACGGCAGCGAGCGGGCCGTCGCCGCCACGACGACCCACCTCGCCGCTCTCATGGCCCTGCAGACCCCCTCCGGCCTCTTCGCCGGCGGGGACAACGTGCAGTCACCTCCGGATTCCGCCTTCACCATCAACGACGTGTGCGACGCGCACGTCCTCGCCACGGGGGCGGGGCCGGAACTGCACGAGGCCGCCGCCGCCCTCGCCGAGATCGCCGGCGCGGCCGCCGAGAGCCTCCGGGCCGGCGGGGTGCACACGCCGAACCACCGGTGGGAACTGTGCGCGGCGCTGGCCCGGCTGCACCGGTCGTTCCCGGACGGCCGGCTGCTCGACCGCATCGACGCGTGGCTCGCCGAGGGCGTCGACATCGACGCGGAGGGCCTGTACTCGGAGCGCAGCGCCAACTACGCGGCCCACGTGTCCAACCCGTCGCTGCTGCTGCTGGCCGACGTCCTCGACCGCCCCGACCTGCGGGACGCCGTCGAACGCAACCTCACCGCGACCCTGGACCTCATCTGCCCGGACGGCACGGTGGAAACCGTCCACTCCCGGCGGCAGGACCAGACCCATGTGTTCCC
Organism: Streptomyces sp. NPDC001843; assembly: GCF_042891955.1. Taxonomy (NCBI): domain Bacteria; kingdom Bacillati; phylum Actinomycetota; class Actinomycetes; order Kitasatosporales; family Streptomycetaceae; genus Streptomyces; species Streptomyces sp. NPDC001843. The sequence goes on from NZ_JBIATQ010000002.1 coordinate 199,881, forward strand.
CCTGGCGCCCTACCTGCCGCACTATCGGCTCCTCGCGATCCGTACCGGCCGGGGCGACTTCAGCCGCGCGGCGCGGCTGGCGGCAGCCGACGGCATCGACGACCCCGATCTGCTCGCCGAGACCCTCCTCACCCCCGACCTGTGCCACGAGCTGCCGGCACCGACGCCGCAGACGCTTCCCCGCGACCGGTACTTCACCACGGCGCGTCTCGCCTCACACGCCTCCGCCACCGCGCACACCGTCCTGTACGGGGGGTCGGACGTGCCCGGGCACCGGCGCATCCGCTCGGGTCTCGCCTGCAATCCGACCTTCCTGCGGCTCTTCGCCGGCGACGCGGTCCTCGACGCCGTGCGGCTGTCACGGGGCTTCTTCGACCTCGGTCCCTTCCGCGCCACGGACATGACGGGTCTAGGGGACGGCCGGTACCGGCTCGCCGAAACCCTCACGGCCGCCTACTACCAGCCGCTCCCGCCGGCCGAGCGCCGGACCGACGGCGCTTACGAGATGGCGGACGAGGGACGCTTCTCGGCCGCGATGTCGTTCGGGCGGCGGCCGCGGGACGAGGTCGAGCTGGCCACCCGCGTCGACGTGGAACTCCGCGACGACGGTGCCGACATCCGGTTCGACATGGCCGGCCCGCGGGTGCCGTGGGCACTCGAACTGACCTTCCGGCCCGGAGGCGTCGTGCACGGCGCCGAACCGCTGGGCGAAGGGCGCTGGTGTCTCGGCGACGGCGCGATGACCTACCGGGTGGGCGAGGACGAGATCCGCGTCGAGGCCGGCGTCCACTCCGGCGAACCGCTGGCCGGGCCGGACCAGGGCGACCTGCTGCGGTACGACCCGGGTCAGGACTACACGTTGCTGCGGGGGACCGACGCGACGACAGGGCCACGGGTCAGCCTCGGCGGGTTCGGCCCGCACACGCTGAGTCTCACTCTGCGTGCCCGCCGGGGCGGTGACCCGCACGCGTGACTCACGCCGAGGAGGCGCCCGGCGGCAGCGCGGCCACCGGCACGATCAGGTCCGCCCGGTCCCGGGTCGCCGCCACCAGGTCCGCGTTGCGCTGGTCGCTGCCCAGCACCCATGCCACCGCCGCCTCGTGGTCCTTGCCGAACTCCTCGTGGCGGGCGACGAGCCGGCGGACGCGTTCCGGCTCGTCGAGTTCGCAGAACCACACCTCGTCCAGCCGGCGCCGTACCCGGGCCCAGGGGCCGGTGCCGAGCAGCAGGTAGTTGCCCTCCGTGACCACCAGCCGGGCCGACGGCGGAACCGGGATCGCGCCCGCGAGCGGCTGCTCCAGCACCCGCTCGAAGCCCGGGGCATACACCACCTCGTCCCGCTCCTCGCGCAGCCGCCCGAGGAGCGCCGCGTACCCGGCGGCGTCGAAGGTGTCGGGCGCGCCCTTGCGGTCCCGGCGGCCCAGACGGTCCAGTTCGGCGTCGGCCAGATGGAAGCCGTCCATCGGGACGTGCGCCACCCAGGGTTCCCCGGTCCCGTTCAGTGCGCGCACCAGGTGCTCGGCGAGCGTCGACTTGCCCGCGCCGGGGCTGCCCGCGATGCCGAGGAGGGCACGCGGGCCGCGTTCGGCGAGGGAACGGGCGCGGCTGAGGAGGTCGTCGAAAGTCAGGGGCACGCCGGAGAGTCTGTCACCCGTCGGCGGCCGATGAATCATGTGGCGTGCGCCACCGGGTGGAACCGGTGCTGCGGGGAAGTGTGCTGAGTATGACTGAGCTCGGTCTGCCCGACACCATCCAGGCCTGTCTCTTCGACCTCGACGGGGTCGTCACCAAGACGGCCGTCGTGCACGCGGCCGCCTGGAAGGAGACGTTCGACGACTTCCTGCGCGGATACGAGGGCGAGCGCGCCCGCCCCTTCGACGCGGTGGCCGACTACGACGAGTACGTGGACGGACGCCCACGCGCCGACGGAGTGCGCACCTTCCTCGCCTCCCGGGGCATTGACCTGCCCGAAGGCGATCCCGGCGACCCACCCGATGCCCAAACCGTCCACGGTCTCGGCAACCGCAAGAACGAACTGGTCCTAGAAAAGATCCGCACCGAAGGCGTGGAGGCCTACGAGGGCACGCTGCGCTACATCGACGCCGTGCGGGGCAAGGGGCTGAAGACGGCGATCGTCTCCTCCAGCGCCAACACCCGGGACGTGCTGCGCTCCATCGGAGCCGAGCACCTCTTCGACGTCCGGATCGACGGGGTGGTCGCCGCCGAGCGCAAGCTGCCCGGCAAGCCCAACCCGGACACCTTCCAGGCCGCCGCCCGCGACCTCGGCGTCGAGTACCGGCGGGCCGCCGTCTTCGAGGACGCGCTGGCCGGCATGGACGCCGGCCGCTCCGGCGGATTCGGCTTCGTCGTCGGCGTCGACCGGGTCGGCCAGAGCGATGCCCTGTACAAGCACGGCGCCGACATCGTCGTGAAGGACCTCGCCGAACTGGGGGGCAAGGAGTGATCACCCAGCGGTCGTACGCCGTCGAACCCTGGACCGTGCGCGAGACCGAGCTGAACCTCGACGTGCTGGCCCAGAGCGAGTCCGTGTTCGCGCTGTCCAACGGCCACGTCGGCTGGCGCGGCAACCTCGACGAGGGTGAACCGCACGGTCTGCCCGGCAGTTACCTCAACGGCGTGCACGAGGTGCACCCGCTGCCGTACGCCGAGGCGGGCTACGGCTATCCGGAGTCGGGCCAGACGGTCATCAACGTCACCAACGGCAAGGTCCTCCGGCTGCTGGTCGACGACGAGCCGTTCGACCTGCGCTACGGCAAACTCGTCGGCCACGAACGCACCCTGGACCTCCGGCGCGGTGTACTGGAGCGGACCTGCGAGTGGACGTCCCCCACGGGGTCGACGGTGCGGGTGCGCTCGACCCGGCTGGTCTCGCTCACCCAGCGCGCGGTGGCCGCCGTCGCGTACGAGGTGGAGCCCGTCGGCAACCGGGCCCGTGTGGTGATCCAGTCCGAGCTGGTCGCCAACGAGCAGCTGCCCGGGTCCAACGGCGACCCGCGCGCGGCGATGGCCCTGCAGTCACCGCTGGAGCCGGAGGAGGACTTCGCCTCGGACCGGCGGCTGCGTCTGGTGCACCGCACCCGCCGCAGCGGCCTGCGCGTCGCCGTGGCCGCCGACCACGTCGTCACCGGCCCCGAGCGGACCACCACGACCAGCGAGAGCAACCCGGACGTGGCCCGGCTCACGGTCACCTCCGTACTGGAACCGGGCCAGCGGCTGCGGGTGGAGAAGCTGGTCGCCCACGGTTGGTCCGGCGCCCGGTCGCTGCCCGCGATGAGCGACCAGGTCGACGCGGCCCTCGCCGCCGCCGCGCACGACGGCTGGCAGGGCCTCGTCGACGAACAGCAGGCCTACCTGGACGACTTCTGGTCCCGCGCGGACGTCGAGGTGGACGGCGACGAGGAGATTCAGCAGGCCGTCCGCTTCGCCCTCTTCCACGTCCTGCAGGCCGGCGCCCGCGCCGAGCAGCGGGCGATCCCGGCGAAGGGCCTGACCGGCTCCGGTTACGACGGGCACGCCTTCTGGGACACCGAGATGTTCGTGCTGCCCGTCCTGACCTACACCGCGCCCGGGTCCGTCGCGGAGGCGCTGCGCTGGCGGTACAACACCCTGGACTCCGCCCGGGAACGCGCGGCCCAGCTGGGCCTGGAGGGCGCCGCGTTCCCCTGGCGTACCATCGCCGGCTCGGAAGGGTCCGCGTACTGGCCCGCCGGCACCGCCGCCTTCCATGTGAACGCCGACATAGCGAACGCCGTCGTACGCTACGTCGCCGCCACCGGGGACACCGACTTCGAACGGGACACCGGCGTGGAGCTGCTGGTGGAGACCGCCCGCCTGTGGCGCTCCCTCGGCCACCACGACCACCACGGCACCTTCCACATCGACGGCGTCACCGGTCCCGACGAGTACAGCGCGGTCGCGGACGACAACACGTACACCAACCTGATGGCCAGGGAGAACCTGCTGGCCGCCGCCGACGTCGTAGAGCGCCACCCCCGGCAGGCGGAGCGCCTCGGCGTCGACGACGAGGAGAGCGCCGCCTGGCGGGACGCCGCCGAGGCCATGCACATCCCCTACAACCGCGAACTCGGTGTGCACGAGCAGCACGCGGGCTTCACCCGCTACCAGCGCTGGGACTTCGCGAACACCCGGCCCGACCAGTACCCGCTGCTGCTGAACTTCCCCTACTTCGACCTCTACCGCAAACAGGTCGTCAAGCAGGCCGACCTGGTGCTGGCGATGTACACCTGCGACGGGTACTTCGACGACGAGCAGACCGCCCGCAACTTCGCCTACTACGAGCCGCTGACCGTACGGGACTCCTCCCTGTCGGCGTGTTGCCAGGCCGTCATCGCCGCCCAGGCCGGCCATCTGCGGCTGGCCTACGACTACGCGGCCGAGGCCGCCCTGATGGACCTGGCGGACCTGGAGCACAACACCCGCGACGGGCTGCACATCGCGTCCCTCGCCGGAACCTGGATGGCGCTCGTGGCGGGCTTCGGCGGAATGCGCCGGCACGACGACGGGCTGTCGTTCGCGCCGCGCCTGCCGGAGAAGATCCGCCGCCTGGCCTTCACCGTACGGTTCCTCGACCGCCGGCTGCGGGTGGAGGTGCACGCCGACAAGGCCACGTACGCACTCCTCGACGGAGCGCCGCTGACGATCCGTCACCACGGCGAGCCGCTCACCGTGAGCACCGACGAACCGGCCGTCCGCGCCGTACCGCCGGCGAAGCCGCGCCCGGCCCCGGAACAACCACCGCACCGGGCGCCCAGCCGCCGCTGACCGGGGTCAGGCGGGCGCCAGGAACACCACGACGTCCATCTCCCGGCCCGGCAGCGCGGCGGGTTCCCGCCAGCCGAGGCGGCGGTAGAACGCCAGTGTGTCGTGTGCCTGGCTCCAGGTCAGGAGCCAGGCCCGGCCGCCGGGCGCCCGGCCGGCCGGCGCGGACAGCAGCCGGCGGCCCAGCCCGGTGCCGCGAGCCCGGGGCGCACCCCCAGTTCGTCGATCTCGAGGGCACCGACGAGCAGCTCGTCCACGCGGTCCGCGCCGAGCCGCTCGGTCACGCTGCCGCAGGCGCGCTCCGTGCGGAACGGGGCCTCGGTGATCCAGCCGGTGACGAAGCCGTCCACCTCCGCGTCGGTCCCGAAGGACAGCACCGCGCGGAATCCCGGGCGGCGGGCGTCCGCGGTGAGCCGCTCGCGGAAGGCCGCGCCCGTGCCGGCGGGATTCCGGTGCTGCCAGGGCGGGGCGGTGCACACCGCGACGTACGCGCGGGTCAGCGGGTCGGCGACGTCGAGGACGTCCGGTCCGTATTGACGCATGACCGGTGAACCTACCCGCGCGGCCAACCGCCGTCCACAGCCGGGCGGTTCGCCGGCGTCTCAGCTCAGCGCGCCCGCCAGCAGGCCGATCAGGTCGCCGGTGGCGTCGGCGGCGCCCAGCGCCGGCAGGGCGCCGAGAGCGAGGACGGCCGCGGCGGCGGTCCACAGCCGCGGGGGAGGAGCCGTCTGCAGGGCCGCTATCCGGCGGGTGACGGCGTGGTCCGTGAAGCTGAGCGCGCACCCGGCACGGGCGCCGCCCGCCGTGAGCGCGGCACGGGCCAGCGCACGCGCCGTGGTGTCCCGGTCTCCGACGGCGGCCGCCGCCTGCTCGTCCGCCCAGCGCTCCACCAGGAACATCACGGTCGAACGGACCGGACGCAGCAGCGGATTGGCCGCGGCGGCGAGCGAGGCCGCGGTCACCAGGAACCCGTGCCGATGGTCCAGATGGGCCCGCTCATGGGCGAGCAGCACCCGGCGCTCCGGGGGGCGCAGGGCGCCCAGCATGGCGGAGGTGACGAGGATCCGGCCAGGCCGCCCGGGAATGGCGAACGCCTGCGGCAGCGCGGAGTCGGCGACGATCAGTTCGGTGTCCGGGGGATGCCCGGCGCACAGCCGCCGCAGCGACCGCCGGGTGCCGCGCTCGGCCCGCACCGCCCGGAGCACACGCCGGGCGACGACGGCGAGGGTGAGCGCCGCGGCGATCCCGATGACCCCCGGTACCGGATCGGCCAGCCGGTGCCCGTCCTCCCGGGCCTCCGCGACCACCGGGGGCGCGTCACCCAGCAGCGCGGTCGCCAGCAGCACCAGGGACCAGGTGGTGGCCGCCGCGGTCAGCACGGCGGCGAAGGTCAGTGCCCGGGCGGCGAGCGCCGGGGCCACCCGCCGGCCGATCACCGGACCGACCAGCGGCAGCAGGAGTGACAGCAGTAGCGGGGTGTAGACGTCGATCCTCATGCGCCGCCTCCGGCGAGCAGGTCCCGCAGGGCCCGCTCCTCCTCCGGGCTCAGACCGGACACGAACTGCTGCAGCGCGGCGATCGGGTCCGGACCCCGGTCGAGGGCCTCGTGCATCGCCTCGGCGGTCAGCTCGGCCGCGTTCTTCGCGGGCCGGTAGGCGCCGCGCCGCCCGTCCGCGTCCCGCAGCACCAGCCCCTTGTCGTACAGCCGTTTGAGGATGGTGTGCACGGTGTTGTACGCCAGGCCGCCGCCGATCTCGGCCTGGACCTCGGCGGGCGTCAGCGGTCGCTCGGTGGCCCACAGCGCGGCCAGCACCTCGCTTTCCAGCTCCCCGGCGCTGCGCCGCTCCATCCTGCCCCGGGACCCTGTGCCAGCCATGCCCCAACCTTACAGCGCGTAGGGCCGCGAGCCGGATGGCCGTATCCGTCGTGCACACGGGCTCGGCGCGGGTTAGCGTGACCGTGTTTTTCGTGAATTCACAGGTACGTCTTCTCGAGTCCCCCTGTGGCACTACAAGCTGTAGGGTGGCGGAAACCCTACAAATTGTAGGGGCGAAGGGGGATGATGTCCGGCAGCGCGCACACCACACTCACCGGGACCCGGCGCCGCGGTCCGCGGATCGTGCCGCGGGGCGCCCGGCACACCCGCCCCGAGGGCCTGCTCGCGGCCGTCGCGATCGCCTTCACCCTGGCCCAGCTCCTGCTGGTCCGGCCCGGCATGGGCCTCGGCTGGGACGAGACCGTGTACGTCAGCCAGGTCGGCGCCCACGCCCCGGCGGCCTTCTTCAGCGCGCCCCGGGCCCGCGGCGTCTCACTGCTCGTCGCCCCCGTGGCGGCCTGGTCCTCCTCCACCCCCCTGCTGCGGATCTACCTGGCCGTCCTGTCCGGCCTGGCCCTGTTCCTCGCGCTGCGCACCTGGCGCGGCCTCTTCCCGCCCCGGGTACTCGCCCTGGCGGGAGCTCTGTTCGCCTCCTTGTGGGTGACGCTCTTCTACGGCCCGCAGGCCATGCCCAACTACTGGGTGGCCGTCGGCGCGCTGGCCGCGGTCGCCTGTTTCCTGCGCGCCCGCGCCGACCGATCGGACCGGGCCGCCCTGTGGGGACTGGCCGCGAGCGCGGCGCTGATGGCCCTGATGCGGCCCACCGACGCGGTCTGGGTGACCCTGCCCCTGCTGGTCCTCGCCCTGCTCGGCCGCCCCTGGCGCCCGGGCGGCATGCTCCTCGCCGGGCTCGTGGCGGGAGCGGTGGAGTGGGTGATCGAGGCGTACGTCAGCTACGGCGGCCTCGCCCGGCGGCTGGCCGACGGTTCCGCGATCCAGGGCGGCCTGGGCTGGCACCTCGCGATCATCGACCAGGTGCGCAGCCTGGGCGGACGGGCTCTGTGCCGGCCGTGCACGGGTGCGCTGCCCAACCCGCTGCTCACCGTCTGGTGGTTCGTCCTGCCGCTGCTCGCGGTGACCGGCCTCGTCGTCGCCGTCCGGGCCGGCCGCCGCACCGCCACCCTGGTGCCGCTGGTCTGCGGGGCGACGGCCGCTTTCCCGTACCTGTTCATGATCGGCTACGCGGCGCCCCGGTTCCTGCTGCCCGCCTACGCCCTGCTGGCGCTCCCGGTGGCCGGTGCGCTGACCCATCTGGTCACCGCCCCCTCCCGTGCCTGGCGACCGGTGGCCGTGGCGCTGGTGGCGCTGGGCCTGGCCGCGCACCTCGCCCTCCAGTTCGTCGTCCTGGAGCACACCGTCGACCGCACCACCGCCTCCCACCGCGGCTGGTCCCGTACCGCCGCCGAACTGCACCGGCTCGGTGTCCGTCCGTCCTGCCTGATCACCGGGCACGAGGCCATCCCGATCGCCTACTACGCCGGCTGCTCCTCCGCCGCGACCGCCGGGCACAACGCCAACAGCACGGAGGAGATCATCGCCCGCACGGCACGCCACACCCCGGTCGCCACCCTCGTCCCGGCCGGATCCCGGCCACCCTCCTACGCCCGGCACTGGGCCTCCGTGGCATTCGGCGGGCTGCGCATCCACTACGCCGTACCCGTGGCCCGCCGATGACGTCCGCGCCGGACCTCGTCGCCGGTACCGGCCGTCGGCGGGTGTACGGGCAGACCGCCGTCGGCCTCGCCGTCCTGACCTGCGCCACCTACCTGGCCCGCCGCAACTGGACGCTCCTGGAGACCGGCGCCCTTCGGTTGGCCGTCGCCGACCAGGGCTGGCTGCTGGTGGGCGCGACGGCGGCGGCCGGCACCTGGGCCGCCTCCGCGTTCGCCCAGCAGGGGGCCGTAGCCCGGCGGCTGCCCGGCAGGCGCCTGCTGGCGGCGCAGTTCGCCGCCTGCGCCGCCAACCACGTCCTGCCCGCCGGACTCGGCGCCGGCGCCGTGAACCTGCGGTTCCTGATCCGCTGCGGACTCCCGGCGGGCCGCTCGGCGAGTGCGCTCGCGGTCAAGGCCACCGCCAGCGTGCTGGTCCGCGGTGCGCTCATCGCGGCGCTCGCCCCGGCGTGCCCGGGCCTGCTGCGGATCCCGCGCCTCCCCCCGGCCGCCCTGCCCGTCGTCCTCGCGGTCGCCCTGCTGGTGGCCGGTCTGCTCGCCAGCCCGCTCTGGTCCCGCTGCCGCGCCGCCCTGGCAACCGTTCTCGCCGACATCCGGGCCGTGCACGCCCACCCGGCCCGCGCGGCGGCCCTGTGGGGCGGCTCGGTGGGCTTCGCCGCGCTGCACTCCCTGGTGCTGATCGCCGTGACCCGGGCCGTCGGACTGCCCTTGGCCCCGGCCCGGGTGACCCTGCTGTACCTGGCCGCCAGCAGCGCCGCCGCCCTGCTGCCCACCCCGGGCGGCCTCGGCTCCCTCGACGCGGCCCTCGGTCTCGCCCTGACCGCGTCCGGGGCCCCGGCGGCCCTTGCCGCCTCCGCCGTACTCGGCTACCGGCTGCTGACCGTGTGGCTGCCGCTGATGCCGGGACTGCTGGTGCTCGCCGTGCTGGTCCGGCGCAAGGCGCTGTGAGCGGGGCGGCGGTTCCGGAGCGTCCGGCAGGAGGTCAGTGGCCGCCGACGGGTCCCGCGCACCGGTCCGGCCAGCTGCCCTCGCCGGGTGTCGTACGGCCCGCCAGGGCCTGGTCCAGCCGGGTGAGCGCGGTGTCGTCCGCGTCCTCCAGGACGCTCGCCGCCCTGTCCCCGGCCGGCAGCTGCCGCAGCAGCACCAGCGGGACGGCGCCGTCGGTGCGCACGTCCAGCACCCTGAAGGCCGTGCCCGGCGGAAAGACGATCTCGTCACCCTCGTCCAGCAACTGGCGCGTCCGTCGGCCGGTGATCGACAGGATCGCGTATCCGATTCCCGCGACACCCGTCTTGCCGGCCGGGTCGAGGGGGACGCCGCTCACCGGTGCCGGATCACGCAGCAGCTGTCCGGGCCGCACACCGACCCCGTGACCGGCGACATCGCCCGGTCCGCGCAGGACCACGCCCCGGTACGAGGGGAGCCGCCCGAGCCCGGAGGCCAGGCAGGCGGCGTACGGCACCAGCCGGTGCTCGCCGGCCCGGAGCGTCCGGACCAGCTCGGTGTGGCTCAGCGGCCCTTCCTTCTCCCCTTGCAAGTACATCCGGACGGCGATGAGGTCGGCGCGGGCCGCCTCCTGGGCCTCTCCGCGCAGCGCGGGGATACCCGCCAGTACCCTGCTCACCGCCGCACCGTGCCGCTCCCACACCGCCTCGGCCAGCGGCCGGAAGGCGTTCCGCTCCAGCACGGTGCTGCGATGCTCCGGCGACACCAGTACGACGGGCAGCGGTCGCGTGACAGCGGCCCTCGGCTGCCGGACCGACTCGGCGTCCGCCACACGAGGCTCCTCGCCGTGGGAGCCGAGCGTGGTGCCGGCCGCGGAACCGGACATCAGCCCCGCCACCGGCCGCGGTGCGGGGACCTTCGGTTCCGACGGTGTCACTGACGCGGCCGGCGCCGGCGTGACCGGCGGAGCCGACGTCGGCGCCGGACTCGGCGTCGGGTCCTGAGCGGACGTTCTCGCCGGTTCAGGCGCCGAGACGGCTGTCGGTTCCGATGCTGACTCCGACGGCGGTGCCGGTTCCGCCGCGGGGCGGGGGCTTTCGGTCGTCGAGCCGATGGCCGACGCTCGCTGGGCTGTCTGGGCTGTCTGGGCTGTCTGGGCTGTCTGGGGTGCGGGACGCGGCCGCCCCGTGCCGGTCTCCGCGGGGTCACGCTCCGCCGGTCCCGGTTCGGCCGGGGCCGGTCCCGTGCCGGTGCCGGTCTGCACAGCCCCGGCCGCCACGGAGGACGCCGCCGGTGACGCCCGGTGCGGTTCGGCTGCGCCCGGCGCGGTGAGGGCCGGGGCGGCCGGGCCGGACAGCACGCCCTCTGCCGAGGCCTTTGCCGCCCGCTCCGGGGCCGCGGCGCGGCGGGACGTCGGATCCGGTGCCGTCGGCAATGGTGGCGGCACCGGATGCGACGCGGTCGTCGCGGGGCGCGCGAGCGGCGTTGCGCCTGCCGGTGCCGCCGCGCCTACGGGTGCCGGCGCGCGCAGCGCCTTGGGCAGGGTGAAGCGGACGACGCGCAACCCGTGCTCGGCGGCCAGCGCGCGTAGCGCGCGGCCACCGTCGGGCACGTGGGCATGCACGTGGAGGGTGGTCCGGGCCCGCAGGTCGGGGGCCAGGGCCGCGAGCAGCCGGGACAGCGTCGGCCAGAGCGAGGGCGCGAGGCGCTCACCCGCCCGGCCGATGTCGATGACGGGACCGTCGAAGGCGACCGGGCGCTCGCTGTGCGGCGCCGGGGCACCGTCCCTGGGACCGACCCACAGCCCCGCCCTGGTGAGGGTGGCCCGCCAGTCGTCCGAGAGGTCGATCACCCTCGCGTCGGATCCGCGGGGTCCTGGCATCGGGGAGAAGCAGCGCAGCGGCCGGGGCGGGACGGGACTCTCCGCATCCTTGCCGGGCAAGCACAGGACGGCGTCCACGAAAGGCAGCCAGCGTGGCGTCCCGTCCGGGCCGACCAGCACCGAACGGACGCCGTACGGGCTCATGGGACCGGCGGCGAACAGGGGTAACCCGGTCGTCACCTCGACCTCGGTGCCGAGCATCCCGGCGACCGACCGGCCGAGCGGCAGCAGATCCCGCCGTCCGCCCGGCGCCAGCCGGACCCCGGTACGGGTCTCGGCCGGCAGGGCGGTGAGGAGCTGGGCCACGTCCGACGCGGAGACGTCCTCGCCCCACGGCACACCGACGATCACCGCCGGCCGCCTCGGGTCGGCCGGGATGGCGTGGAAGAGGTCGCCGGGGCGGGGCTCCGTGGCCTCGACGGGACGGATCAGCAGCCCGGCCGGGATCTGGTCGACCGTGCACCCGTCCACCGCCGTCGCCGACACCTCCCGCAGGTCCGCCTGCCAGCGCGGGACCGGAAGACGGGGTCCGAGGGGCACCGGCGGCAGCCCTGGGGTGAACCGCCACCAGCCGCCGTCCCCCGGCGGCACGAACACCGAGCCGCCCGGCACCACCAGCACCGGCCCGTCCGGGGCCTCGACGGTCAGGTCCCACGCCTCGGCGATCCGACGGGCCACGGCGGGCCGGTCCGGACGGTCGTACCCGGCCCCGGACATCACCAGCCGCACCGTCCTGGTGTCCGTCTCCCGCAAGGAGTCGAGCACCTCGCTCAGGCGCGACCACAGCGACCCCGACGCCTCGCCCTCGGCGAAGGCCATGACCGTGGCCGTGCCCTCCTGCGGGGCGAGCGTGCGCGCCAGATCACGGATGTCGGCCGGGCTCAGGGGGTCGTCCGTGGGCGGGCGGAGCAGGAGCAGGCCGTCGTGGTCCTCGAGGAGCACCCGGGGTGCGGAGCCGGTGGACGTGTGCGGCTCCTCGGCGGAGCGCACCGTCCTGGCAGGGCGCCGGCTGAGACGGCCGGTCCAGCGGCTCACCCGGCTTCCCCTCTCGTGACCCCGTGGTCCGTCTCCTCCCGCGGCGCGTCCAGTCGCTCCGTGGCCACGTCGGACGGCACGGCACCGCCGACCGTCGTGACGCGGAGCGGTTCGGGAACGTACGGCTCCGGCGCGGCGGCGCGGGCCGGCTCCGCGCCGACGTCGGTACCGGTTCCCTCTTCTTCTGCCGCTTCTGCCGCGAGCGGTCCGCCCTCCGTGCCGTCGGCGTCGGCAAGGTTCTCCGAGGCCTCGGTGGCCCGGCGCGTGACCGCCTCGGCCAGGAACCCGGCGTCCACGACGGCCCCGGCCGGACTGGGCGGGTTGAGGTACAGGGCGTGATCCTTCGGAAGCCGGTCCAACAGCTCCTTCCCTCCCAGGAGTTCGAAGGCGAAGCCGCCGGCGTCCTCCAGGTGGTCAACGGAGGTGAAGACGGGCATCACCGGGGTACGGTCGGCCGCGACGGCGGTCACCGGTGTGCCCTCCTGCTGGATCAGCACCGCGACCTCGGCGTCGGCGAGCGCATCGGCCACGGCGTCGGCCGGTCCGTATCCCGTGACGGCGAGCTGGAGGGCGGCGTCCACGTCGTCGGTGGGCTCGGGCCAGTCGAGCGACTCGGGAGAGGGCCGGTGCTCCTCGTTGTCCTCCCACTCCACGATCGTCCCGTCGAGCCCGGACCGCCACCGGCCGACCACCGCCCACGAGGGCGGCACCCCTTCGCCCTGCCAGCCCGGATCGACCATGCTGATCCAGTGGTCGGGAGCGAGCCGGGCGGCCTCGACGATGTCCTGGGGCGGGACGGGCATCGTCCCGCCGCCCTGCTCACTCGCCTCGCTGCTCATCCACACGCGCCTTTCCGTCATCGCCGGCCCTTGTCCGTCCTACCCGCGGCACCGTGCGGCGGGTAGGAACATCACACACTCTTCAACTCTGGGCCGTTTCCGGTTGAGAGAGGACTTCCAGACGGTGAACGTCAAGTGACACGACCGGGTTGGGCTCCGTACCGAACGTGAGCCGGTTGCCGGAGGAGTCGGCCAACCGCAGCCGCACCCCCAGCCCGGACGCCAGCGCCTCGGCCAGTGCCTCGATGAACGGAACGCTCCCGCCGTCACCGGACCGCGACAGCAGCAGACGGAGTTGCTGCGGATGCGTCAGTCCGGCCTCCCGCACCTGGAGCCGACCGCCCTGCAGAACGGCGTGCGCCTGCTGAGAGGCCGTCAAGTCCGCACCCAGCCGGGTGAGTTCTTCGATCGTGACCATGTAGTCCCGGTCGAGCAGGGATGTTATCCCAACCTGTTCGAATCCGTTGACCGAGGCGTCGGGGCCGGCGGGGTCAGAGGCGGCGGACAGTCGCCGGTCGAGCCAGTCGCGCAGTCCGTCGGCCGTGACCGGCCCGGAGACATCCAACGCGGCGGTCCCCGGCGACAGTTCGGGAGCGTCTTGTTCCAGCACGGCCGCCACCGCCCCGAGGAAACGGTCCGCGCTCACCGCGAGCACTCGGCGGTCGAACTCGCCGTCGTCCGTGCCGCCCTCAGGGCGCGAAGAGCCCGCGGGCGCGGGCACCGGAGCCGCGGCCGCGTCCGGCGGAGCGGCCGCCGCGTCCGCGCCGGGGCCCGGACTCGGCCGGCCGGTTTCGCGGGCGGTCCGAGCGGTGGCCGCCGATGGCGGTGCCGTTCCGTCCGGCGTCGTGGAACCGGTGTCCGCCGGTCCGGTACCGTCTGCCGGGTCCGGCGCGTCCGCTCGGTTCCCGGGCGTGTCCGGGACCGCAGCGGGGGGAGCGCCGGACGAGCCGTCGGCTGAATGCGGCTCCGGACCCGCGGCGGGAGCGTGCGTGCCCGGTTCGAGGGCCGAGGGAGCGTCGATGGTGTCCGTGCCGGCACCGGAGGTGATGACGGGCGCTCCGTCGCCGGAGGTATCGGCTGCTCCGGTGCCCAGGGGTGCGGGCCTGACCAGCGACCAGTCCTCTCCGGGCCCGTTCGGGCGCTCCGGCGGTACCGTCACGACGATCGTCTCGGCGTTCAGGGTCGGATCATGCACCAGGTTGACGTCGGAATTGGCCAGCAGCACGTTTCTCGCGGTCGCCCTCCGGTCGGCGAGGGCCTGCGCCGTCGTGGACCCCTCCCCGCCGAGCAGAACGACCTGGGCATCGGGGTCCAACCTGTCGAGGTGCGGGTCGTGCGTCAGGAGTTCGGCGAGCTCGTCGGCGGGCATGCCAGGGGGGGAAGCAGGAAGTAGTTGTGGGACTTGGACCAGGCCGGCGCCCTCTCCTCGCCCTGGTCGCTGCCGTCCGCGGATGCCACGTACGAGTCCGTGATGAGATAGCCCAGCCGCCGCCCTGTGAAGTTGCGGCCGATCACCTTTCCGTTCTGAATGATCCTGGTCTCCGGGCCGAGTACTCCGCGTTGTTTGAGGTCGGCGGCGGCGAGTGCGGCGGGGTTGTACGGGTCACGGCCGACTGCGGCCGTCTGGGCCGCCAGCCACAGCAGTCCCCTGCGGTGCACCTCGTCGCGGGGATCGTCGCCGTCCTGGAGGTGCAGCGCTTTGGTCGCCAGGGCATCGGCGTCAGGGGCGTTCTCCACGCTCTCGACGGCTTTGACCGTGGCCCACAGGGCATCCTGACGGTGTTCCGCCTTCACCCGGGTGTTGGGGGGCAGTTGCAGCACGCGGCGGACCCGCGCGTCCGTGCCTCCGTTCGCCGTCAGCAGTTCGCGGGCCCGGGTCACCGACGGCAGGGACACGAAGTCGGACAGTACGGCGTCCGGGTCCGCGGCCACGTGCGCCGACGCCGCCTCCAGAGCGGAGCGCACACCGTCGGGGTCGAGCGGTCCGGGCCGAACTCCTGGAGCGGGCTGCCCCGTCATCCGGGCGCGTGTCACCCGGTCCAGCAGGTCGAGCGTGAACTCTCCGGTGTGCCGCAGGTTTCGGTCCCGCCGACGCATGCCTTCCAGTGCCCCGATACCACGCAGCAGCCGCCGGTAGGTACCGGCCGGGTCGTCCTTGTCGTCCTCGATGTCCGGACCGAAGGTCTGACGGAGCGCCCGTACCAGCCGCAGAGCTGTCTCCCGCCTCTCTACCTGGCCGAGGGGGACATCGTCCAGACCGGCCTGGTCGATCACGGTGCCGAGTTCCTCGCCGGCCGGCTCGGGCGTGTACTTCTTGAAGCCGATCTCATCCCCCGTAGGGGGAGTGAAGAGGGAGAGTTCCAGTTTCTGGCTGGCTGAGAGGATGCGGTTGGCCACGGGAGCATCGGCGGCGAAGACGGTACGGCGAGTTTCGTTGGCGATCCCCTGGCCCACTGGCATCGCCGACGTGGAAAGGGGATCGGCGACGAACGGCGGCAGTGCCGGGTTCGGGCGGGTACGGCCCTTGCGGCCGCGCGCCGCTCCCAGCCAGCAGGCGATGAGGACGATCGGCTGGTCCCGGTCCAGTCGCCGTACGCTCGGGCGGCTTCCCAGCAGGCGACCGGTCTGCGGAGCGTCGATTTCACGGGTTTCCCCCTCGGTCGGCACCACCGCTGATGTGCCGGGCTGCCCGTGCCATTGGCCGAAGTAGGGTCTCTTGCCCTTCCACTTCACGCCCTTCCACGGCACCGGCTTGGCTGTCCCATGGAACTCATTTCGGACCGGATCGAACAGGACGAACTCCGTGATGCTGCCCAAGGAACGGAAGTACGGCCACCTTTTGAGCAGATCCGCATCGCCGAACGTCCCACGGCCGATGGGCCTTCCCTCGTCGGTCAGGGTGACGGTCCTGACCTGGCTGCTGGAGAAGCGCGAGCCGTCGATCGCCACCAGCATGATGTCGTCGGCCGGCTCCTCCGGATCAGGCCCCAGATCGCCGGGTTCGCTGATGATCCATTCTCCCGGCGCCTTGGGGAGCAGCACCGGGCGCTCCGCTGTGATGCGGTACCGGCCGGTGTCCAGGTTCGTCGTCACACGGGCGTTGCCGGAGTGCGCCCACACAGCGTGGCCGACGCGGGCCGCGACCTTGCGTGGCAGGTTCAGCCCCGCGTCACCGGCATTCGGTGACGCGAGCACCACCGGGACGTCCTCGTCGTGGGCCGTCAGATCCTCGTCCATCGCCAGCAGTTCGGCGAGTTGGTCGGTCGGGACCCGCCACCGCCTCGTGTCGGCAGGGAGGGACAGCACGACTGTCTCGTGGTCGCCGTTCTGTGGAGCGACGACGTACGGACGAGGCGCCCCCGGGGAATCGGCCCACCGCGACGGGACGGAATTGGTGTTTCCCAGTTCGTCCGCCTCGTCGTACGTCGAGGGGTCCAGGTCCTGGACCGGTTCGCCCGTCCAGTTGCGGCCCTGCGCGGTGCCGTCCGGGGCGGTGAGACGGGTGGCGTCCGACAGCAGGCCCTGCTTGCGCAGGTGGAAGGCGCCCAGCGCCGCCACACTCGTCGCCCGTCCGGCCGCCATCGCCTCGGCCGTCAGGTTGAACAGCTGCCGCAGCCAGTCCGGTACCTCCTCGACGTCGTAGCGAGGCGGGGGCTGGCTTTGCGAACCGGAGTCGGCGCCGTCAGCGTTGCCGAGGTCGTCGGTGTGGAGGACGGCTGCGGCGGTCTCCAGGATGCTCATCTGGGGGCCGAAATGCCGCGGGTCCAGCTCGTTGAGCCGGTCGACGACCGGTGCCAGGTCCGACCGTTCGACTCGGACGACGGCCTGCTGGCGTGCTTCCCGTCCGCTCACCCCGTCGAACCGCGCGTCGGCGCCGAGTACGCGGCCCCCGTCCACCGTGTCGACCTTGAAGGCGCCGGACGTGACCTCGTCCCACCCCCGCGAGGCCGCGACGGCCTGCACGAGACGATGGTGGACCTGGAGTTGGACTGCGATCTCCTCACGCAGCGTGGCTGCCACGGCTTCGGCGCGCCGCCAACCGGCGGTGTGACGGTCCCAGAACCGGAGTCGGGAGCCGTTGCCGTAGCCGGTGACCGTGATCCGGGAGGCAGGCAGACCGGCCGCCATGTCGCGCAGGCCCGCGGTGACCGTCTCCTCGGCCAGTTTCTCGATCTCACGGAGCTGGGCCGGACCGATGTCCTGGACACGCCGATCGAAGCCGACCCGGGAACGCGACGTGTGCCGGCCCGCCCCGGACCGGGAGGGCGGCCGCACCGCCCGGACACCGCCGGCCCCGCTGCCGGGCACGGAGGCGGGGGAGGGAGCGAGGGCGCTCGACGTGGGGGCCGCCGGCGCGGGGTCGGCCAACGGCGTGGGGTCGGTCAACGGCGTGGGGTCGGTCAACGGCGTGGGGTCGGTCAACGGCGTGGGGTCGGTCAACGGCGCAGGGTTGCCACTGTGGCTCCCGCCGGCCAGCGTCCAAAAGGAAGCCGTGGAAGGCCCCGCTGCGGTCCGCTCGCTGCCCAGGGCCCGCAGCCGGGCCAAGGCTGCCTCCGACAGTTCGGCGGCCAGCCGCTGGGCGTAGGCGTCGCTCGTCCCGTGGTGTCGGGCGAAGTCCGCGAGCCGGGCCCGCGTCTGTTGCTCCGGCTGACGGGCTTTCGGTGTCTTCTTCGTTTTCCTGGACGACCGTCCCGGTTGCGCCGTCGGATCGCCGGTGGCGGCCGGGGTGGCCGGGCCGAGCGGGGACAGCGTGTCGTAGTGGTTGTGGCCGTTGTAGTAGACGTACACGGTGGGGCCGCTCGCGCCCGGATTCAGGTGCTGGGTGGTGGAGCCGCCCTCACCGTCCGGTTGGACGAGCACCAGGTCGATGTTGAGCGCGCCGGCGAGGACCAGGGGCACATCGTCGTAGAACGGCGTTTGCCACATCGACGCCGAGCGGAGCGAGTCGACGACCACCCCCTGGTATCCCGCGGCCCGGAACTGCGTGCGGTCCTGCGCCATGCCGTCAGGACGGACCCGGAACGGCAGGCTCGCGAGGATCCGCTGCCACAGTTCGTCCGCCTGCGCATCGTTCTCCGGCGCGTCCAGCAGCCGCACCACCTCGTCGCGCAGGGCAGCGGCCTGAGCCTGTGCCTCGAGGCGTCGCTTCTCCGGCGAGTCCTTCGTCGGGTCGAGTGTCGGGTCGACGTGCCGCGGAGTGGGCACGAGCGCTCGTACGGCGCTGCGCGGGAGGTCGGCCAGCAGTCCGCGGTCCCTGCCCGTGGCCAGGGCCCGCAGTTCGGCGCGGCGGCTGGCATCCTCCAGTTGTTCGGTGATCTCTGCCTGCTGGCGGGCGTTGAGCTCCGGAGGCGTATTGCGGCCCAGCAACCGCAGCAGGCTGTCGAGGTCCCGGAACTCGGTACGAACGAGCTCTTCCAGGGGATTCTGTGTGGAGTGCACGGTGCGGGCGGCGGCGGCGTCCGCGGAGTTCATGTACCAGTCCGCGGCGTGATCACGCAGCTGCCGCACGTCCATGGCTGGCACGCGCGAGCCGCGATACTGGGCTCTGATGCTGGTCAGCAACGCGTTGGGCAGGCAGTTCCCGTCGGGCCTTACCGGGTGCACTGCGAAACGCCGGCCGTCGGCGGTGACCTCGCGCCCGGTGCTCGGCGGAAGCGGGGGCGCCTGGTTCTTCGGCGGCGGGACGGACGCCCGTTTCGGCGGCGGGGTTGCGGTGTTCGTCGTGTTGGGCGGTACGGGCGTTCCGGTGCCGGAAGCAGTGGCGGCCTGGGCCTGCGAACCGCCTGGGGCGGTCCCGGAGGCGGAGGGCGGTACCGGTGGCGCGGGCGCCGGGGCGCCCGTGCGGGGAAGGGCGGCGAAGTAGTCGCCGCCGCGCCGGTAGAGGGTCACCTGCGGCAGCGGGCCCGTGGTGCCCGGGCCGGCACCAGGGAAGTACCCGTAGGAGCCGTCCTCGGCGACGACGGTGATGTCGACGTCGAGGGCCCGGGCGGTGAGGGAGGCGGCCAGGTCGCCCGTCGCCGCGTCCCAGCGACGGCCCTTGCGCAGGTTCAGCCTTACCAGGCTCTCGCGCTGTGCGGGGGTGAGCCCGGCCCGGACGGAGTCGGGCAGCAGGCCGCCGGCTGCCGTGATGTCGCTGTGCAGCCCGCCGTCCTTACGGAAGTCGTCCCCGAGCCTGCTGTCCAGTTCCCAGGTGTGGAACACCGCCTGGGGGTCGAGCGCCGCATCGGCGGGCAGTCGGGAGCTCTGGGCGACCAGGCCGGCCACCTGGTCGACGCCGTCCTGGTCGTGGCGGCGGCCCCTCGCCAGCTGGACGGCGGCGTAGAAGCCGTTGCCGCCGCGTTCGCCGGGGGCGGGGTGCAGGTCATAGACGTAGCTCTGCCCGTCGGGGTCCGTGGCGGTGAGGGTGCGGTGGTCAGCGGCGGTGTCGAAGCGGCGCAGGGCGGGGTCCGGGGCGGCGCCGGGCACCCACGGCGGGTTGCCGTACGCCGGACGGGGTTCGGTGCCCGGCGTGCCGCTGCCGGCCGCCGTCGCCGAACTGCCGGTCTTCTTGCCGTCGTCCGCCTTCTTCCCGTCGCCTTTCTTCCCGTCCGGCGCGTTCTTCGGCGGGGCGGGCGGCGGGGTGAAGACGACCTCGTCCGGTTCCGGGGTACCGGCGAGCTGTGTGCGGCCCTCACGGGACGCGTTGAGCTGGTGCCAGCGGGTGAGCCGGTCGGCTGCCGTACGCACCCGGGCGTACTCCTCGGCGAGGGCCTCCGCCCTGGTCCGCAGGTCCGCCACATCCCGCGCCAGGCCGTCCAGTTTGGCCTGGGCGGCGTCCCGGGCGGTCCGGGCGGCGGCCACCTCGTCGGCCGCGGCGCTCAGTTCCCTCGCGAGCCGGTCCTCGGCCGCCTGCCGCTGACCGTCCTGGACGTCCGCCCAGCCGTCGTGGGCCGGTTCGTCCTGGTCGAGACGGTCGAGGGCGGCGCGTGCGGCGGCCACCCCGGGCACGGTGTCCGGGTCGCGCGCGGTGAGCTGCGCCAGAGCGCGCTCCGCCTCGTCGAGGTCGGCCTGGCGCCTGGCCCTGCCGTCGCGGCGCAGGTTCCAGTACTCCTTGTCGGCCGCCGTCCACTCCTTGTCCGCCTTGGTGACCGCGTCCCACGCCTTGGCGACCTTCGGCGGGAAGCCGGTGTCCTCGATCAGTCCCAGGTCGCGGGCCACGTCCTCGCGGACCCAGGCCAGGACCGTGGTCTGCGTTTCCATGGCCTGCGGGCCCCGGCCGGCGTGGCCGAACGTACCGCGCACCGCCTGGCCGACCCGGCTGTCCTTCACATGGTGGTGCACGCCCGCGATGCTCAGCCAGGTGGTGGGGATGGCGAACAGGAACGACCGGGTCGTGTTCGGTTTGACGTTGACGGACGTCAGCCGGTCCCCCGAGGCCGCCAGGGCCTCGGAATCGGTGGTCGAGTCGCCGGGGGCGCCGGCGATCTGGTTGGTGCCGGTCTGCTGCGCGGACACGACGGGGCCGCCGCCCAGGGACATCTCGGTCGCGGCGACCCGGGACGTGGACATGCCGCCGCCCTGGAGGTCCCGCTTGGGGGCCTCGTGCTTCATCCCGTCGGTGACCGCCAGCAGCCGGGCGGCGCCGAGGTCGGGCCGGGAGTACAGGCTGAGCTCGCCCTGGGCGCCGCCGAAGAAGCCGGTGTCGTCCAGACCGGGCACCGGATAGCCGCCCGCTGTGAGGGTGTCGCCGTAGAAGGCGGTGAGCGCGCCGTTGGTCGTGCCGTCCTCCAGGTTCTGCGCGGGACCCGTGCCGGGGCGTGTCAGCGGGGTGTCCATGGCACGCGCCAGCACGTCCTCGTCGAGGGTGCCGGTCTCCGGAACGGAGACGGAGGCGTCGTACGCGGAGCCGAGCGCGAGGGCGTTGGCCGCGTGGAGGTTGCTCAGACCCGTGATCCGGCGGACCTTGAAGCCGTCCTCGGGCAGGGCGAACGGCTTGACGGAGCCGTCGCGCGGATGGCGCACGTCATGCCAGCCCCCGGCCCCCAGGGAGGCGGGCACCGGGACCCGGTGGGGCTCACCGGGGTCGTCCAGCCGCGGCGGGGCCAGCGGGTCGTTCGACTCGTCCACGCCGGCCGGCGGGTCGGGGCGCATGAGGCTGAGCGGGAAGTGCTCGACCTGCTCGCCGACGTCGCCCTCGACGGTGATCCGCCTCACGGGGTGCCCGATCAGCCGCTTCCACTGCCTGCCCGCCCACCGCTTCAGCCGCGCGGACGGGTCGCCGGAGTGCTCGCCGGCCCCGGACGTGGGGTGGTCGGTCCTCCGCTCGGGTCCGCCGACGATCTCCGCGGTCAGTCGGAGGCGATAACGCGTCACGTACTCGCCGTGCGCCTGGGTGGTGGTGGCGGTGGCGATCCGCACACCGCCGTCGACGGTGTTCTGTCCCGTGGTCTGCTGGGTCGACCCGACCTGTGAGAACGTGGGCCCGGCCATCCGTACGAGGTCGGCGGTCCGGTCGGTGGTGTGCACGCCCTCGGTGACGCTGAGACCCACCGTGGCACCCGAGGCCCGGCTGCGGCCGTCCAGTACCGTCTCGGAGCCCTGCCGGTGCTCCTCCAGTTCGACACTGTGCCCGAGGCCGGTGAAGCCGGTGTCCGCGGGCGCACCGCCGGTGCGCGGCACCTTCACGGGGATCAGCTCGGCCCGCGTGCGCACCAGCCGGTCGCCGACCCACACCCCGACGGTCTGCGATCCCCAGCGGCCCATCCTTCCCGCCGTCGAGGCACCGGCACCCACCATCTCCTTGCCCAGGGCCCGCGCGACCCGGCCGGTCACCAGCCGGTGCACGGTGTCCCGGTCGGCGGAGGACAGGCCCACGGACCGCAGCTTCCGGTCGAAGTCGGCCAGTACTCCCGCGGTGTTGAGCGAGTTGACCGGAAAGCTGCCGAACGGGTTGTCCAGCAGCCAGGGCTGGGGCGACCACGACCGGCCGGTGTACATGGGTACATCACCATGACCGTCGTTCAACAGGCCCAGTCGGTGGGCGTCCTTCTCCGGGACGTGCCCGACCCAGCCGCCTTCGACCAGCACTCGTCGCCCCGCCGCGCCCGCCAGCCACCCGGGGATCCACCGCCGTCCGGTCGCCCGGCGGCCGACCGAGCTGGACGCCGCGGCGATCTCGTGGTTCACGTCACCGCGCACCTGGACCTGCCGGCCCATGTCCTTGCGGTTGATCTCCGCGACCGCGGCCCTGATGACGGTGCGGACACGCGAACGGTCGAGCCGGTACGGACTCGCCACCACACCGTAGTTGCCGGTGACACCCGGCCGGGTCTCGTGCGAGTGCAGGTAGACCGCCTGGCCGCCCACGAACACCGTGCTCGTCCGGGTGGTGCGCCCGACCGCCTGGCCGGCGCCGCCGACCGTGGTCTCGGTGTCCACCGGCACCGCACCGGTCAGCGCGACAAGCGTCTCCGGAGGGATCCGGGTGCGGTGGGCCAGCGTCGTGGTGCGGTTGGTGTAGGGGCCCTTGGCCCACAGGCCGGACGCCCGCCAGCCCATGGGCGCCGACGTCTGGTCGAAGTTGGCGGTCAGATACTGGCTCTGGAAGGCCCGCAGGGCGGAGTCGTGCGCCGGCGCGCCCTGCTGAGTGACGTGCCAGGACCCTCCGGACGCCTCGTCCAGCGCCTCCTCCGCGGCCTGCGTGATCCCCGGGTGGGAGACGACCGTGAGGGTGAGGTGGGGGTGCCGTTCGAGTTCCGTCGGCCGGTGGTCCGCCGCCTGGCGGAACAGGGCACGGGTGCGCAGCGCCAGATCCCGGGCGTTCCGTGCGGTGGCGCGCAGCACGGCGCCGTGCCGGGGGTGGGGGGGACCATGCGGGACGGTCGTGGGCGCGTGTTCGACCGGGATGCTCAGCAGCACCCGGCCCGTCAGGGCGTCGCCGCCGGGCGCCGGGCGGCCGGACGGGTCCGTGCCGATCAGGGTCGTCTCCGGCTCGGAGAACACGAACGGCTGGAGACTGAGCAGGTTGAGAGTGAGGATGCCGCGCAGCAGCCCGCGCAGCCGCCAGTAGCCGCCGCGTTCCGCCGTCAGCGTGATGTCGTAGCTGTAGAGGTGGGAGCCCTTCGTGCCGATCGACATCGCCTCGTGCGTCGCCGCGGCGCCGTGGCCGCTCTCGGTGTCCGTGCGCCGACCGTACCGGGCGCCCACCGAGCCCGTGCCCGCCTTCATGGGGCCGCCGACGTCGTTCGTCGCGCTGGACCGCAGGGAGAGCTGGAACTCGGCGCCGATGTCGGTGCTGCGACCTCCGCCCTGGGCGGCGCCTAGGCTCTCGGTGCCGGGCGCGCTGAAGCGCAACCGCTCGTCCTGCTGCGTGCCCTCGTACCGCCGCCCGGTCAGCGCGGCCCTGATCCGCACGTAGCGGATGGCGCGTCCGAAGCGGCCGGAGTCGACCAGCGTGATGGGCAGCCCGGTTTTCACCATCGTTTCCAGGGTCCCGGCCTGACTGTGGTGCGAGAGGGCGCCCAGCACCTCCAGGGTGTTGTTCAGCACCGTCTGGAAGTGGTCGGCGTTGCGCCAGCGCGGGTCGTCGGGATCGAGCTGGTCGAGGGGGGCGACCAGGCCCGGATAGGCCTTGGCGGTGGCCTTGAGCACCTGGTCGGCGAAGTGTTCCAGGAAGGTGCGTTCCCGGCCGTCGATGGTTCTTGTGTGGTTGCCGTCGTCGAAGGTGAACTCCTCGACGCGGCTCATGCCGAGGGTGGCCGGGTCGTCCTGCGTCAGGTACGGGGGTGGCACCGGCTCCTGGGCCTGACGAGGGGGCTGCTCGAGGCCGGCGAGCCGCCGGGCCTCGGTGCGGGTCAGCCGCTCGACGCTCCAGGTCTCGAACATGCGCGTCCGTGGCCGCGAACCCCATTCCTTCGGTGGATTCTTGCGCACCTTGGCCGGTCCCGGCTTCCCGTCCGGGCCCGCTTGCCGCCGGTCCGGCAGTGGCGGCTTCCCGCCCGGCGGTGCGGTGACCGTGACGGTCTTGTGGACCAGGTACAGGCCGGTGGGGTCGCCCTTGGCCTGGGCGGCCGACTTGATGCCGCCCGACCCGCCGGTGGCGACGGAACGGCTCCGCGAGGAGCCGTAGCGCACGTTGAGCAGTCCGGCCAGGAACCGCACGTCCAGCTTGCCCGCGCTCAGCCCCGCCCACTGGAACGAGGGGCCTATCATGCCACCGACATCGGTGCTCCGCCCCTTCCCCAGGATCCGCTCGTTGCGGACGGTGGACTGCGTGATGTCGCGCAGTTCCGCCGCCTTTGTCGCGTCGATGAGGTGCGCTTCCACGGACCGCACCCGAACCGAGAACACGCCGATCGGGTGCCGGGCCGAACTGTCGCGGAACAGGGGCGGTGTGGTGACCTGCCCGGCGTTCAGCACCCGGCTCATCCGGTGGAAGCCCTCGGTGGAGAAGAAGTCGCCCAGCTGGGTGCCGGCGATGCCGTCCGGGGCGACGCCCGCCTGCTTGACGGCCCAGTCCCGGATGTGCGCCACGGGACCGTACCCCTCGGTGCTGACCGCCCGGTAGCCGGACTGCGGGCCGAAGGCGAAGGTGTCCGGGAAGTCCTGGCGGGCAGTCGCCGGCTGCGGCTGGGTGAGGCTGTCGGGCAGCCGTACGTACAGACCGTGGCGCATGGCGAAACCGAAGGAGAACGGATCGCGGGAGGTGGCCCACGGTGGAATGGTCTTGCCGGTCCGGTCGACCGGGCGGCCCTTTGCGTCGGTGACCCTGAAGTCGTACCGGACGTCGTCCAGGTGCGCGTGCGAGCCGTCCGTGGTGCGGGTCTCGATCTGGCTCATCGTCTGGTTCTGCATCGGGTAATCGAGGCGCTTGCGCCGCGCGTAGCGGAGCCAGAACCGGCCGAAGGGCTTCACCGGGCCCTTGGCCGGGCCGAGCGGCACCGACGTCACGAGCGCGCCGGAGGTGCTGTGCACGCCGGTCCGTCCGTTGGTGGTGGTGAACCGCTGCATCGCGTCGATCTTGACCGGGTTCGCGTACCCGAACGCGAACCGCTCCCAGTGCCCGTAGGGCCGGGTGGTGACGTGCAGCACCCGGTGCTTTCCGTCAGCCGTGGTGTAGGGGAAGCGCTGCCCGTCCCCGAAGAAGCCCTGCGGCTTCCGCATGAGCCTGCGCCGTACCTCCGAGAGCAGTTCGGGCTCCTGCGCACGGCCGCGCTTCGGCCTGTTGCCGGACGTCCCGAGGCGGGCGTCGAGCTCGGCCACCACCTGGTCGACGTCCCGCAGGGCCCGGTCGCTCTGCCCGAACGTGAAGGAACGCTGCACCACCCCGTGGGACAGTTTCCGCAGCACGGAACCGATCCGGCCCATGTACACCGGCAGCCGCGTCCCGTCGGAGAACGGCACCTCTCCGCCGGGCTCCTGCGGGGGAGGCAGGTCGCTGTCGAGCCGGGGCGGGCGCCGTTCGTCGAGGTCCTGGCCGATCCACACGGGGCGGGGGGTGGTGGGCGGGGTGGGGGCTGTGCCGGAGGTGGCGGCCGTGCCGGACGTGGTGGGGGCTGTGCCGGAGGTGGCGGCCGTGCTGGACGTGGCCGGAGCGGAGCCGGATGAGGTCAGGCCCCAGTTGGACACGGCCGGAGCGGAGGCGGACGCGGTGAGAGCAGAGTTGGACCAGGTCCCGGCGGAACCCGAGGCCGGAGTCCAGTCGGGTGGGACGAGGAGCGCGGTGTCCTCGGGGATCGGCGGCAGCGCGTCGGGACGGAACGGAAATCTTGCCGGCCGGGACGTACGGCCCGTGCGGCGCGGCGGCCTGCTCGCGGGCGCCCGCATGTGGCGGAGGGGCGGTGCGCCGGTGGGCGCGGTGCCCGCCTCGGCGGTGCCTGCCGGCGTGGGCGCAGGAGGCTTGATCCGTGTCCAACTGGGTGTCCCGGCGGACTGCGGACGGTTCATCTCCAGGCGGGACTCGTTCGTCGACGGATCGTGGACGAGGCGGAGGGGGTACTCAGCCACGTGCACGTACCTGCCGGTGGCGGTCCTGTCGGCGAGTGCCTGAGCGGGCGTCAGCGCGCCGGTCCCGAGGCCCACGGGCACCAGGTCGACGTAGTCGTACGGCGCCAGCTTCGGGTCGTGGATCAGCAGTTGGCCGATCTCCTCGTAGGGCACCTGGCGGGTGCCGCCGTCCGGCCAGGGCATGTCCATGCTGCCCGGGGCGGAGGACGGGTTCATGACCAGGAAGTAGCCCCCCGGGTGGTCGTCGGGCTCGGCGTCGCGCTGGTACCAACGCGCACGGTAGGGCGGGGAAACGGTACCGCCGTCGACGACCCAGTACTTGTTGGGTATCACCCCGCCCTGGACGGGTTGTCCCGACCAGTTGCGTCCGACCGGGAAGCCGTCGGTGGCGAGGAGTCCGGTGGCGGGGTCCAGTGCTCCGTTGCGCTCGAGGTGGTGGGCGGCGAGGGCGGTGGGGTTGTAGGTGTCGCGGCCGGCGGCCGCTGCGGCTGCCGCCGTCCACAGCAGTTCGGCCTGGCGGTGCGCGTCCCGCGGGTCCTCGCCGTCGCGCAGGTGCAGCACCTTGGTCGTCAGTACGTCGGCGTCCGGGTGGTTCTCGATGCTCTCGATGGCCCTGACGGTCGCCCACAGCAGGTTCTGGCGGACGGCCGGGGTGATGGGGTCCGACAGGTCGATGCCCAGGACGTCACGGGCCAGGGCGTCCGGATCGGCGTGCTGGGCGATCAGTTCCCGGGCCCGGTCCACAGTCGGCAGAGCGACGAGGTCCGACAGGACGGCCCGGGGGTCGGAGTCCAGCTTTGCCGAGACGGCGTTCAGCAAGGCGCGGACATCGGAGCGGAGCAACTGCGGCGGCCGGGTCCCCGGGGTGTGGGACTGGCCCAGGTGGGCGCGGGTGGCCCGGTGCAGCAGGTCCAGGGTGAACTCGCCCGTGCCGTGCAGGTTCTGGTCCGCGCGCCGCAGTTTCTCCAGCGCGACGATGCCCCGCAGCAGCCCTTGGTAGGTGCCGGCCGGGTCGTCCTTGTCGTCCTCGACATCCGCGCCGAACGTCATGCGCAGCGCACGTACCAGCCGCAGCGTCGTCGGGCGGATCTCCTCCGGGGCGAGATCGGGCCCGGCCCGCAGACCTGCCGCCTCCGCCAGGGCGTCGAGTTCCTCCTCGGTGGGCCGGGGCTTCGTCTTGTCCCAGGCGACCCGGCCAGTGCCGTCGGGTGTCCCGTACACGCCGTGTGTGTAGTCGTCCCAGACGGTGGCCACCCGGCTGGGGGCCCAGACGATGCGGCGTGTCTCGGTGGCGATGTCCTCGGACACGGACGCGGTCGCCAGCGGATCGAGGACGAACGGGTCGGGGCTCCTTGTGCCGCCGTGGAAGGACAGTTTGCCCTCCGCGTCCCCCCAGCACGAGATGAGCACGATGGGCACGTCCTCGTCGAGCTGTTCCACGCTCGGACGCCGGGTGAGGTAGCGGCCGGTCTCAGTGCCCTTGGTCCCTACCTTGCGCCCACTCGGGTACTCCACCATGCGGGAGCTTCCCGGCGACCCGTGCAGGAAGAGGACGTAGACCTTCCGGCCTTTCCACCCCACAGGTATGGGGGGGCCTTCCGGCCGGCCGGTCACGGGGTCGCCTTTGTACCACTGCGTCAACCGTTCCATCGATCGGAAGGTGGCCTCGCGCCACATCTGGTCGCGGTCCGTGAAGATCGCGCGGCCCGTGGGCCGCCCGTCGTTGGTGAGGGTGACGCTTTTTACGTTCCGGTCGGGGATCTCCTCCCCGTCGGTCGTCCGGACGCGGCCGGAGTCGGGGACCGCGTTGGTGTGCGGGCCGGTTCCGAGAGCGTCTGGCGGGCTCTCGACCCAGGTTCCCAGTGGGATCGACCTGGAGTCCCGCTCGTCGGGCACCACGATGCGGTCCTGGCCGGTGCCGGAGTGGAACTTCAGCTGCGCGCCGCCGGTGTGTGCCCATACCGTCCTGCCTGCCCGGTTTGCAGCCTTGCGGGGCAGGTCAAGGCCCATGTCGCCGGCCTTGGGCCAGGCCAGCACCACCCGAACATCGGGGTCCACGGCCGCCAGGTCGGAGTCGAGTGCCAGCAGTTCGGCGAAGACGTCCTCGGACACCGTCCACATCCGGCCGTCGGGCAGGGCCAGGTCGGCCTGGGAGTGGTCACCGCCCGCGGTCCCGACGACGTACGGGCGGGGTGACGCGGACCTCTGTGCCCACTGCGGCGTGCGAAGGGTTACCTGACTGCCCTTGACCACGTAGTGCGAGGAAGTGTCGATGTCCTGGACCGGCCGGCCCGTCCAGTTGCGGCCCACGGACGTTCCGTCGGGGGCGGTGACGCGGGTCGCGTCGGACAGCAGGCCCTGCCCCGCCAGGTAGTGGGCGACCAGGGCCGGGACGCTGGCCGCCCGCCCGGCAGCGATCGCCTCGGCCACTGTCTCGTACGACTCACGCAAGGAGGCCGGCAGATCATCGACCACCAAGGAGGGCACGCCCGCGCCGCCGGGGGCCATCCGGTCGCTTTGCGGTGCGGACGGGCCGCGGGTGGGCGAGGCCGGGGCCGGGTCCCGGTCGGGCCGGGGCCGCAGCCTCCGGGCGACCCAGTCCGGGTTGAAGTACCTCGGATCGGTACCGAACTCGGACGGAAGCAGCTGTGCGAGCCGGTCGACGGCCGTCGACAGGGGTGAGCGGTCGACCGTGAGCACGGCCTGCCGCCTTGTCGGGCGGGCGAACATGGTCTGCCACCAACCGGCCCCGGCGGCCGGGAGGTCACGACCGCCGCTGAGCACCGTGATCGGGAAGTCCTCGGCCTTGACGCCACGGTCGCGTACGCTCTGTACGAGTCGCACGGCCTCCTCGTCCAGGTCCAGTCGGCGCTGGATCTCGGCACGGAGCAGGTCGGCCACGTGCTTTGCCCGCCGCATTCCGGTCTCCCGGGCGTGCTCGACCGCGCCGTCGCCGATCGCGAAGCGCGGTCCGTTGCCGTATCCGGTGACCGTCACCCGCGGGATCCTCAGCCCCGCCCGCAGATCCCGCAGGCCCGCCTGCACGATCTGCTCCGCCAACTCGGCGATCCGCCGCCGCTCGCCGTCGTCGACCTCGCGGGCGCGGTGCCCGAAGCGCACGGGGAAGCTGGCCGGCGGCAGCGCCACGGCGGTCCGGACGGGTACCGGTTCACCGTCCGGTGCACGCTCCCCGCTCGCCTCGCTCCCCGGATCGTCGTCCCGCGCGTCGGCCAGGTCGCCCGGATCATCGGTCACGACATCCTGACCCCCGACGACGCCCACGCCGGTGTGCGGCGGAGAGAGGGGATGCGCGTCCGGCCCGGAGCGCACGGCGGGTGCGGAGGTCTCCTCCGTCATCGCGTTCTGGAACGCCGTGCGAGGGCCCTCCCCGGCGGCAGAGCCGCTGTCGCGACCTGATGTGCCCTCGCCGACGGTCTCGGGCTCCCGCTCGTCATCCGACGGGGAGGAGTACAGGATGTGAGGTCTCGCCGTCAGGAGTGTGGGCGAGTTGCGGTGCCGCGGCCTGTCCTCGAGGGACCTCACGGGGCGGAGGGGCGGCGCGTCGGTGGGTGTGGTGCGCGCCTTGGCGGGCTCGGCGGAGGACGTGACCACCCTGACGTCGCTGGGCCGCTGGGCCGGCGTGGAGCCAGGTCGCGGCCGTGCAGGAGGGCTGACCTGTGTCCAGTACGTCGCTCCGGCGGGCTGCGGGCAGGTCACCTCCAGGCGGGCGCAGCGCTTCGATGGATCGTGGACGAACCTGAGGGGATACTCAGGCATGTGCACGGCCCTGCCGGTGGCGGTCCTCGCGGAGATTGCCTGAGCGAGCGGCAGGTCGCCCGCGGCGAGCCCCACGGGCACGAAACCGACGTCGAGAAGTCCGAAGGGCGCCAGTTCCGGGTCGTGTCTGAGCAGTTGGCCGATCTCGTCATACGGCACCTGGCGGGTGCCGCCGTCCGCCCAGGGCATGTCGATCATGCCCTGGGCGGAGGCCGGGTCCATGACGAGGAAGTAGCTCCCCGGGTGGTCGTCCGGCTTGGCGTCACGCTGGTGCCAAGGCGCCCGGAACGACGGGGAGTTGGCGCCGTCCGGGGTGGTGACCCGGTACCTGTCCGCCACCACCGGTCCTGGGACGGGCTGTCGCGTCCAGTTGCGTCCGACCGGGGTGCCGTCCGTGGCGCGGAGCATGGAGGCAGGGCCCAGTGCTCCGTTGCGCTCGAGGTGGTGGGCGGCGAGGGCGGTGGGGTCGTGGGTGTCACGGCCGACGGCCGCCGCGGCTGCCGCCGTCCAGAGCAGGTCGGCCTGGCGGTCCGCGTCCTGCGGGTTCTCGCCGTCGCGCAGGTGCAGCACCTTGGTCGTCAGCGTGTCGCTGTCGGGGTGGTTCTCGACGCCCTCGACGGCCTTGACGGTGGCCCACAGCAGGTTCTGGCGGTCGGCCGGGGTGATGAGGTCCGACGGGTCCAGGCCCAGGACATCACGGGCGAGGGCGTCGGGATCGGCGTGCTGGGCGAGCAGGTGCCGGGCGCGGTCGACGGTCGGCAGGGACACGAGATCCGACAGGACGGCTCCGGGCTCGGAGTCCAGTCTGGTGGAGGCGGCGTTGAGGAAGGTGCGGACGTCGGACGGGAGCAGCCGCGGGGGCCGGGTTCCGGGGGTGTGGAGCTGGCCCAGATGGGCGCGGGTGGCCCGGTGGAGCAGGTCCAGGGTGAATGCGCCGGTGCCGTGCAGGTTCGGGTCCGCGCGGCGCAGTTTCTCCAGGGCGACGATGTCCCGCAGCAGTCCTTGGTAGGTTCCGGTCGGGTCGTGCTTGTCGGCCTCGATGTCCGGGCCGAACGTCCTGCGCAGTGCGCGTACCAGCCGCAGCGTCGTGGGCCGGACCGCTTCCGGCGCGAGGTGGGGCCCGGCCCGCAGACCCGCCGCCTCCGCCAGGTCGTCCAGCTCCTCGTCCGTGGGTTCGGGCGTCGACTTGGTCCAGGCGACCAGGGTGCCGTCGGGGGTGTCCTCGAGACCGATGGTGTAGTCGTCCCAGACGGTCAGCACCCGGGTGGGGGCGTAGACGTCGCGCCGTGTACGGGTGGAGATGCCCTGCGACGTCGACACGTCAGCCAGCGGGTCGGGCACGAACGGGGCGGGGGCCGCCCAATGGGCATCGAAGTCCGCCCCGGACCCTCCGGGTTGCACGTCCCCCCAGCACGAGAAGAGGACGATGGGCACGTCCTTGTCGAGCCGCTCCACGCTCCGACGCCGGGTGAGGTAGCCGGCGGTCTGAACGCCGTCGACCGTCACCGTCTCCTGACTCGGGTGCTCCACGAACTCCAAGTGGCCCGGTGCCCCGTGCAAGTCGAGGAAGTAGACCTCGCGGTCCTTCCACGGCACGGGTATGGGGGGGCCTATCTCGTTGGTGACGGGGTCGACGACGTGCCAGTGCGTGAGCCGCTCCATCGCCCGGTGAGTGGCCTCGGCGTCCATCTCGTAGGCGTCCGTGAAGATCGCGCGGCCGGTGGGCCGCCCGCCGATGGTGAGGGTGACGGTCTTGATGTCGCGGTCGCGAAGGTACTTCCCGTCGACGGTCCGGACCCGGCCCGAGTCGTCGGATGCCAGATCCGGGTCCGGGTCGGCTCCGAGATCGTGCGGTCTGCTGTCGATCCAGGTCCCCACGGGGATCGACTTGGAGTCCCGCTCGTCGGGCACCTGGATGCGGTCCCGGCCGGTGTCGGGGTGGAACGTCAGCTTCGCACTGCCGGTGTGTGCCCACACCGTCCTCCCTGTCCGGAAGGCGGCCTTGCGGGGCAGGTCCAGTCCCATGTCGCCGGCCTTCGGCGATGCCAGCACCACCGGCACGTCGGGAGCGACGGCCGCGAGGTCGGGGTCCGCGGCCAGCAGGTGGGCGAGGACGTCCTCGGACACCGTCCATGTCCTGCCAGTGGGCAGGCCCAGCACAATCCGGGTGTGGTCACCGCCGGCGGTTCCGACGACGTACGGGCGGGTCGGCGCGGGCCCCTGGGCCCACTGCGGTGTTTCGTGCTTTGCCTGGTCGCCCTTGGTCTCGTAGTGGCCGGAGGTGTCGATGTCGCCGACCGACCGGCCCGTCCAGTTGCGGGCCACGGACGTTCCGTCGGGGGCGGTGACGCGGGTGGCGTCGGACAGCAGGCCCTGCCTGACCAGGTAGTGGGCGACCAGCGCCGGGAAGCTGGCCGCCCGCCCGGCAGCCATGGCATCGGCCACCAGTTCGTACAGTTCCCGTCGGCCGCTCGGCGGATCATCGACCGCGAAGGGCGACGAGGTTGCCGCGGTGTCCTCGTCGTCGGATTCATCCGGGTAACTGCCCTGGCTGGACAGGGAGTCGGTGGGTGAGACCGGGTCCTGGTCGGGTCCGAGGCCGAACTGCGAGGCGATCCGGTCCGGGTCGAAGGTGCTCGGGTCGGTACCGAACTCGGACGGAAAGAGTTGTTCGAGCCGGTCGACGGCCGCCGAAAGGGGTGAGCGCGCGACCGTGATCGTCAACTGCTGTCGTGCCGACCATGGGAAGAAGAAGGTGCCCCGCCGCCCGGTCCCGGCGGCAGAGGCGTCACGGGTCTCGCTGAGGACGGCGATCGGGAAGTCCGCGGCGCTGATGTCACGGCCGCGTACGTTCAGAGCCAGGTGTACGGCTTCGGGGGCGAGGTCCAGCCGGCGCTGGATCCCGGCGCGGAGCAGGCCCTCCACGTGGCGCGCCCGCCGCAGGCCGATCGTCTGGGCACGCTCGGCCGCGGCCAGCCGCCCGGTGCCGTACGCGGTGATCGTCACGTGGGGGATTCTCAGTCCCGCCCGGAGATCCCGCAGGCCCGCCGCCACGATCTGCTCCGCCGACTCGGCGATCTGCCGCCGCTGTTCGTCGTCGATCTCCTGGGGGACGTGCCGGGGCCCGCGCCGGGGGGCGCGACGGGACCTGCCCGGCGGGGCCGTCGCGGAAGTCGGCGGGCGCACCGGTTGCCGTACCGGCGGAGACTCCGCGCCCGCGTCAGCCATCACCTCGTCCGAATCGTCGGCCAGGTCACCCGCGTCATCGATCGCGGCATCCTGATCCTCGACGACGTCATCGGGCTCCCGCTCGTCCTCGGGCGCGGAGGAGTGCATGACGCGGGGGGTTGCCGGCGGGGGCGCGAGGGTACGGCGCGGCGGCAAGCCCCCAGAGGTCCGCGTGGGGTGGAGGGATGGCGTGCCGGAGGCTGTGGTGGGCGCCTCGGCGCTTTCGGCGGAGGTCGTGACCATGGGAGCGCCGCCGGGGGGCACGAGAGTCGGTGTCGTCGACGGAGGGGGAACGACGGGTATCCAGCTGGGCCCGTCGACGTTCGGCGGAGTGACCATCGCCAGACGGGCCGTGTTCGTCCACGCGTGGTGGCCGAGGGCCAGGGGGTACTCGGACACGTGCACGGTCCTGCCGGTGGCGATTCTCTCGCCGAGTGCCCTGGCGGGCCCCAGCGCGCGGGGCTCGAGTCCCACGGGCACCAGGTCGACCTGGTTGGGCATCTTCACCGACAGATGCCGGTCGTGGACGAGCAGTTGGCCGATCTCGTCATAGGGCACCTGGCGGGTGCTGCCGTCCGGCCAGGGCATGTCCATCCGGTCCGGGACGGCGGCCGGGTTCATGGCGAGGAAGTAACCCCCGTGATGTTTGGCGTCTTTCCTGACCCAGTGCCCGGGGTACGGGGTGTAGCTGGTACCACCCTGGTGGCCGACCCAGTACCGGCGCGGTTCCACGCCGCCGGGGACGGGTTTTCCTGTCCAGTTGCGTCCGACCGGCCTGCCGTCGGTGGCGAGGAGTTCGGTGGCGCGGTCCAGTGCTCCGTTGCGTTGGAGGTGGTGGGCGGCGAGGGCGGTGGGGTCGTAGGTGTCACGACCGACGGCCGCCGCGGCTGCCACCGTCCACAGCAGGTCGGCCTGGCGGTCCGGATCCCGCGGGTTCTCGCCGTCGCGCAGGTGCAGCACCTTGGTCGTCAGCGTGTCGGCGTCGGGGTGGTTGTCCACGGCTTCGACGGCCTTGACGG
Organism: Streptomyces sp. NPDC001843; assembly: GCF_042891955.1. NCBI lineage: Bacteria > Bacillati > Actinomycetota > Actinomycetes > Kitasatosporales > Streptomycetaceae > Streptomyces > Streptomyces sp. NPDC001843. The sequence goes on from NZ_JBIATQ010000002.1 coordinate 233,936, forward strand.
TCGTCCACAGCAGGTTCTGGCGGTCGGCCGGGGTGATGGGGTCCGACGGGTCGAGGCCCATCACGTCACGGGTCAGGGCGTCGGGATCGCTGTGCTGGGCGAGCAGGTGCCGGGCGCGGTCCAGGGTCGGCAGGGACACGAGGTCCGACAGGACGGCCCCGGGGTCGGAGTCCAGCCTGGAGTAGGCGGCTGCCAGGAACGTGCGGACGTCCGACTGCAGCAGCCGCGGCGGTCGGGTCCCGGGGGTGTGTGACTGCCCCAGGTGGGCGCGGGTGGCCCGGTGGAGGAGGTCCAGGGTGAACTCGCCGGTGCCCTGCAGGTTCGGGTCCGCGCGCCGCAGTTTCTCCAGTGCGACGATGTCCCGAAGCAGTGTCCGGTAGGTGCCGGTCGGGTCGTCCTTGTCGTCCTCGACGTCCGGGCCGAACGTCTTGCGCAGAGCGCGTACCAGCCGCATCGCTGTCGGCCGGACCGCCTCCGGGGCGAGGTCGCGCCCGGTCCGCAGACCCGCCGCCTCCGCCAGGTCGTCGAGTTGCTCCTCCGTGGGGCGGGGCTTCACCTTGTCCCAGGTGACCCGGGCGCTGCCGTCGGGGGTGCCTACGATGCCCTGTGTGTCAGCGTCCCAGGTGGCGTGCATCCGGTTGGGGGCGTAGACATCGCGGCCCGTCAAGGTGGCGATGTCCTCGGCCACGGACGCGTACAGGACCGCCAGCGGATCGGGTACGAACGGGGAGGGGCTCGCCGGGCCGCCGTGGAAGGACGGGTCGGCCTCCGCGTCCCCCCAGCACGAGATGAGCACGATGGGCACGTCCTTGTCGAGCCCCCGCAGACTCCGACGCCGGGTCAGCAGACGGCCTGTCTCAAGGCCCTTCACCATCACCTTGCGCTGATCCGGGTGCGTCACCATCTCCGAGCGGCCAGGAAGCCCGTGCACATAGACGTAGTAGACCTTCCGGCCCTTCCACGGCACGGATATGGAGGTGCCCTCCAGTTGCACGGTCACCGGGTCGACGCTGTACCAGTGCGTCAACCGGTCCAGCGCATCGTGGACGTGCTCCAACTCCTTCTGGTCGGGATCCGAGAGGAACGCGCGGCCGGTGGGCCGCCCGGCGTTGGTCAGGGTGACGGTCTTGATGAGGCGGTCGGGGATCTCCTCCCCACCGATCGTCCGGATCCGGCCGTAGCCGTTGGGCGCCGTGTCCGTGTCCGGGCCGACTCCCAGATCGTCCGGTCGGCTGTCGACCCAGGTTCCCACCTTCTTCGACGTGTGGCCCCGTTCGTCGAACACCTCGACGCGGTCCCGGCCGGTGCCGGGGTGGAACGCCAGTCTCGCGGTGCCGGTGTGTGACCACACCGTCCTTCCTGACCGGAAGGCGGCCTTGCGGGGCAGGTCCAGTCCCATGTCGCCCGCCTTCGGCGATGCCAGCACCACCGGGACGTCGGGAGCGGCGGCCGCGAGGTCGGGGTCCGCCGCCAGTAGTTCGGCGAAGACGTCCTCGGACACCGTCCATGTCCGGCCGTCGGACAGGCTCAGTTCCACCTGGGAGTGGTCACCGCCGGCGGTTCCGACGACGTACGGTCGGGTCGGCGTGGGCCCCTTGGCCCACTGCGGTACGTCACGCGTTTCCCGGATGCCGTCGACTGTGTAGTGGGCGGAGGTGTCGATGTCGTGGACCGGTCGGCCCGTCCAGTTGCGGCCCAGGGGTGCTCCGTCGGGGGCGGTGACACGGGTGGCGTCGGACAGCAGGCCCTGTCTGCCGAGGTGATGGGCGGTCAGCGCCGGGACGCTGGTCGCCCGGCCGGCAGCCATGGCCTCGGTCATCAGTTCGTACAACTCTCGGAGGTCGCCCTGCGGATCATCGACCGTGAAGGACGATGCGGCTGCCGTGGAGTCCGCGTCGTCGGATGTGTCAGGGCGGCTGTCCGTGCTGGACACGGAGTCGGTGGGCGAGGCCGGGGGTTGGTCCGGCCCGGGGCGCAACGTCAGGGCGACCCAGTCCGGATCGAAGTTCCGCGGGTCGGTACCGAACTCCTCCGGGAAGAGCTGTGCGAGTCGTTCGACGGCCGCCGAGTGGGGTGAGCGGTCGACCGTGATCGTCATCTGCTGTCGTGCCGACCATGAGAGGAAGAAGTCGCCCGGCCGCGCGGCCGCGGCGGCGGAGACGTCACGCGTCTCGCCGCGTACGGTGATCGGGAAGTCCTCGGCGGTGATGCTGTGGCCGCGTACGTTCTGGACCATGTGTACGGCTTCGGGGGCGAGGTCCAGTCGGCGCTGGATCTCGGCGCGGAGCAGGCCCGTTACGAGGCGCGCCCGCCGCAGGCCGATCGTCTGGGCTCGAGCGGCCGCGGCCCGCCGCCCGGTGCCGTACGCGGTGATCGTCATCTGCGGGATTCTCAGTCCCGCCCGCAGATCCCGCAGGCCCGCCGCGACGATCTGGTCCGCCAACTCGGCGATCTGCCGCCGCTGTTCGTCGTCGATCTCGTTGGGGTCCCGCCGGGGGCCGCGCCGGGAGCCGCGACGGGGCCTGCCCGGCGGCACCGTGACGGGAGTCGGGAGACGTACCGGTTGTCTGACCGGCTCGGAGTCCTCGCTCGCGTCAGCCATCACTTCGTCCGGGTCTTCGACGACGCCATCGGGCTTCGGCTCGTCACCGGACGGTGCGGAGTAGACGGCGCGGCGGGGGGACGCCGGGCCGGGAGACCCGGCCGGGCCCGAGGGCGGGGAGGAGGACGTGGGATCCGTCCCGGACGCGGACTCGGACGAGGTCGGAAAGGGCGTGGGGGGCGTCGCCGACGTGGTGAAGGGTGCCAGTGAGGTGGTGCGGAGGGGGCGCGGCGCGGTCGTGGTCCCGGCACCTTCGCTCTGGGGGCGGGGTGGCAGGCCGAGGTCCTGGCGGAGGCGGTCCGCCAGTGCGGCGGCCTGCGCCTGGCTGTCACCGGTCACCAGGAGGTCGGCGACCTGGCGTACGGCGTCCCGGTAGGCATCCTGGGTGTGTTTCGGGTCCCCAGGTGTGTGGTCGGGGCTCGACGGCAGGACCAGGGCGGTGGCGGAGTCCCAGGCGCGGGGGGCGGCGTCCTTGGCGCTGTCGGGCACGGACTGCGCGAAGTCGGTGTACGCCTCCTGCCAGATCCGCCGGGTCGCGTTGGCGGCGGTGACGTCGAGTGCCTGCGGCCACGGTCCGGGGCGCAGCATCAGCGCCTTCACCTGGTCGGCCGGGGTCAAGCCGCTGCCGCTCAGAGGCAGTCGGCCGCCGCCCAGCAGTGCCTGGGCCTGCTGCTCGGGGCTGAGCGCGATGCCGGCGGCGGCCAGGCCGGCCGTGTCCACGCTGCCGTCGAGGCGGAGTCCGGACAGGTCGGGAAGGTCATCGGGGGTGACATGGCGTGCGATCCACTGCCGCTGGGGGACGTCGTGCACGACGGGCGTGGTGTCGTCGTGCGGGTTCCTGGTGGGTTCCGACGGATCGCTGTCGTAACCGCTGTCGTGACTGCTCTCGCTGTCGTGACTGCCCTCGCTGTCGTAACTGGTGTCGCTGTCGTAGCTGCTGTCCTGGTCGTCGAGCCTGACTTCGTGGGACCCGGGCTGCGGCGCGGAGTGGGAGTGGGTGTCGAGGTCGATGGCGGAGTCGTCCGTGGTCCCGGTGTCCGTACGCCGAAGGGCTGGAGGGGCCGTGACCGGCCGGTCGGGGCCGCTCTCCGTCGTACGAGGGTGGGGCGCCGGATCCGGCGCGCCCTGCCCGTTCGAGTCGGGCGCGTCGTGGCTGCCGTTGACGGTTCCGGGGGGCGGGGGGGTGTCTGGGGTGTGCGTGGGAACGGCGGCCGGTGGCACGGTGGTTGGCGCGGGGCCTCCTACTGCCTCCGCCGAGCCGGTCGGCACGGGAGCCGGCGCCTTCGGGCCGTCCGTCCTCAGGTCGTCCGGCGTCTGTGAGGGCGCTTGAGTCTGGGTCTGCGTGGGCGTCGGCGTCGGCGTGGGTGTGGGCGTGGAGCCGGGGGGTTTTGGACCCGTGGGACCCGGCGTGGCCCGCCCGGTGTCCGGCGTCGACACCGGGGCCGGGGCGTTGGAGGTGTTCGCCGGCCGGCCCGATGTCTCCGGGGTGTCCGGCGGGGGAGTCGTACGGGCCGGGTCCGGGTCCGGGCCCGTGGCATGCGGCGTCGTGGCCTGGTCCGTCCCGGTGGTCCGTGAGGGCGTGTCGGACTCCGTACCGGCCGGTGGCGGGGGCGGCGCGGGTGGGGCCTGCCGCGTCGGTTCAGGAGTGGTCGCCGACGGCGTGAGGGTGCTCGAGGTGAGGCGGCTTGAGGTGAGAGGGCTCGAGGTGAGAGGACCGGACGTGACCGGGCTGGATCTGGTGGTGTCCTGGGTCTCCGTTTCGCGGGAGGACGTGCCGTCCTGGCCGGTCTCCCGGCCGCCATCGGACCGCTGACCGTCTTCGCCCGCCGTGTTCGTGCCGCCGCCCTGTGGGGCGAGGGCATTGACGCTGTTGGGGGTAGCGGTCAGGTTCTGTGAAGTCAGGTTCAGTTTGTCGCGGAGCGCTTCGGCGCCACCGGTGGTGAGGTGGTGCAGGCCTGCCTCGACGCGCTCACTCAGTCCGGATCCGAGATACGTCTGCCAGTTGGGGGTCCAGTTGCCGTAGAAGATTCCGTTGATGAACGGTTCCACGAGGAACTCGGACAGACCGTCGGCGTTGAACTCCGCTACCTGGTGGGCGATTTTCTGCCCGGTGTTCTGATGGTGCGTCTGCTTGTTCGTGTTCGGCGTGGTGTGGGGCTCAGGGGCGTCGTTGTAGTGGTTGGTGACACCGCCACCCCCGTTCTTCTTCTTCGGCGGGTCGATCTTCGTGTTGAACTTGTTGCCCAGTTGAGTAAACGGGTCTTTCCGGTTCTTGACGATGTTGTTCGCGACATTGTTGAAGGCCTTCGACAGGATCGGCTGGAAGAGTCCGACGCCCGCGCCGAACAGAGCGCTGATCCCGATTTCTTTCCAGTCGATGTTCTTGGGGCGCTGCCCCTGCGGGGCGACGGTCATCATCGCCAGCCGCACCGCCAGCGTCATGAACGCCTCTTCCGCGGCCTCCGTCAGACTTGGGATGAGCTTGGTGCGGTTGAGCAGTTCGAGCATGATCGTCAGGATGCGGATCCTGGAGATCATCTTGGCGACGGCCGCGTGGGTCGCGCTGAGGCCGCCGGTGAAGAAGGACAGTGCGCTGAGTATGGCCAGTTCCGCGGCGAGCCGGATCAGTTCGGCGATGATGTTCCACTTCGCCTCCCTGATCTGCATGGAGATCTGGAGCTGACCCTGCCGTGACTTCTCCAGGTCCGCCTCGAACTCGTCGAGGTAGGGCAGTACTTCGTTGATCGCCTTGATGAACTGTTCGGCGACGCCCGGCGGGAATCCCGCGCCGATCGTCTCGATCGAGTTCTTCGCCAGCCCCTTGAGGGTGCTGACGCCGGTCTTCAGTTCGTCGATACGCAGGCTCTTGTCGTATGCCACGTCCTCGTTGGCCTCGAGGAAGTGCTCCCCGGTCAGCGCGAAGATGAGAACGGCCAAAAAGCCCTTGACGGTGATGGCCACGTTACGGGTGGCCCCCGGTGGCCGCGCTCTGCTGTTCGATGCTCTGGATGACGGAACTCTGGGTGCTCTGCATCGTGCCGAGGTTCGCCATGGTGCCGTCGCCGATGGACGAGATGCCGTCGGAGATGGCGTCGATCGTGGCCTGGATGGAGTCCCGGTTCTTCACGAACTTCGGCCGCAGGTCCCGGCCGAAACTGTCGTCGCCGGTCCAGCTGGTGTCGGCCATGGCGGCCCTGAAGGCGTCGGCGAGGTGCTTGGCCGCCTCGCCCAGTTCCTTGATGGCCTTGCTGCCGGCCGTGATGTTGCCGGGATCGGTGGTGAAGGCCGGACCGGTCACCGTATGCCTCCCCGCTGGTGGTCACTCATGGTGGTCACTCGTCGTCTTCGCTGATCTCGTCCCGCAGCCGGGCGTTCGCCGCCTGCCAGGTGCTCTCGCGCCCGGCCGGGGAGGAGTCCTGACGGCCCAGCAGTCGGTCCCAGTCGAATTCCGTTCCGGGCAGGCCCACGATGGTTGAGCTCGCCTCGGTCAGTGGCTTGAACAGCCGCATGACCTCACGGGTCGCCTGGTGACGGCCCTCCTCGACGGCGTCCAGGACCGCGGCCGCCAGCTGCGGCGCCGACATCTCGCGGTACTTGCCGTCCAGGAACTTCAGGTCCGTCAGCTCCCCGCGCGGGCCGACACTGACCTCGACCGAGCCGTCCCGGGAGACCACCACCGCCGAGAAGTCGTTCATCCGCTTCTCGGCCCGTGCGACGGCGCCCTGCAACTGCTCGAGCTCCTCCATGGCCCGCCCGAGACGCTGCTCCAGCGGATCGCCGGGGCCCACGGGATCTGCCGCACCACGCTGCTGCCGGGTCATCGCCGCCCCACCCCTGTGGTCGCCGCCGTCATCCGCCGTGCTCCTCTCATCGCCCGATCACCGCCGGCGTCGTGCCCTCCTCGGTGCCCCAGACGTCCTCGTCCTCCTGCACCCAGGCCGACCGCTCACGGTCACCGCTCTCCGTCGCCGTACGCTCCGGGCGAGTGCCTGCGCCGGGTGCGGTGCCGTACGGCATGCCCGGGGTGAACGCGGCCTCTTCCTCCTCGTACAGTTCCTCCTCCGCGGCGCGGCGGCGGGACCTGTTGCCCCGGCCGGGCGTGCCGATGCTTCCGCGGGCTCCGCTGTTGCGGACCCGCTCGTCGCGCGCCTCGTTGCCGGCCTGACTGCCGCCCATCCCGCCCATGCCGCCCATGCCACCTATGGGCATCCCGGAGCCGGCGGACTGCTGCGAAGCCTCCGACGCGGTGAACGGGTTGCTTCCGGTGAGGTCGCCGCCGCCCGCGGACATCTCGTCGTAGGCGTATCCGTCGCCCGAGTGGCCGACGCCGGAGGCGCCGCCCGACAGATCGGCGGCGCTCGGCACGCTCGCGGAGTCGGAGGGGCCGAAAGCGCCACCGAGTCCGGTTGAGACATGACCGGTTCCGGTGTCCGTGGCCACACCGGAACCCAGATCGGATCCCGTGCCGAGGCCGGAACCGAGGCCTGATCCGCCATCGGTCGCGCCGAGGCCCGAGCCGAGTCCGGAACCGGAGCCGAGGCCCGTGTCCGTCGTGGTTCCGGAACCCGTGTCGGTCACGGTCGACCCCGTGGGCCCCGTGGTCGAGATCGTCCCGTCCGGGTGGGTCACCGTCGTCGAGCCGTCCGGGTTCGCCGTGGTGATCGTGCCCGCGCCGTCGGACGTAGTCACGGTGCCGTCGGGGCCCGTGATCTTGGTGCTGCCGTCCGGAAGCGACGTCAGGGACGTGCCGTCGGGATAGCGCACCGTCGTCGTGCCGTGGCCGTCGGAGGTGGTCACCGTCCCGTCGGGGCCGGTCACGGAGGTGTTGCCGTCCGGATGGGAGACCGAGGTGGAACCGTCCGGGTGGGTCGTGGTGATCGTGCCGTCGGGCGCGGTCACGGAGGACGTGCCGTCGGCATAGTGGGTGCTGACCTGGCCGGTGCCCGGGTCGGTCGTCGTGGTCGTGCCGTCGGACTCGGTGACCGTGGTCGAGCCGTCCGGGTTCGCGGTCGTGCTCGTCCCGTCCGGGTACTTCGTGCTGACGCCGCCGCCCGCGGAACTCGGGTTGTTGGTGGTGACCGTGCCCTCGCCGGTGTGCGTGGTGACCGTACCGTCGGGGTTCTGGGTCTGCACGGTCCCGTCCGGGAGGGTGACCGTGGTGGTGCCGTCGGGGTCGACACGGGTGACGGTGCCGTCGGGCGCGGTGGTGACCTTGGTGCCGTCGGGGTTGGTCTGGGTGATGCTGCCGTCGGGGTTGGCGAGCGTCCCGGTCCCGGTCTGGCCGCCACCGAGACCGCCGCCGAGACCGCCGCCCGCGGAGATGCTGCCGCCGCCCGTGTTCGTCACGGACGAGGAGATGGTGCCGAGCGGCGAGCCGGCCACGCCGCCGTCGCCGGTGAGCGGGTCGCCGCCGGTGGTGCTGAGGTCTCCGCTGCCTGTGCTGGTCGTCGACAGGCTGGTACCGCCGTCGCCGGTGAGGGAGGTGCCGCCGTTGGCGCCGAGGCCGTCCGATCCGGTGGTGCTGAGGTCTCCGCTGCCTGTGCTGGTCGTCGACAGGCTCGTAGTGCCGTCGCCGGTGAGGGAGGTGCCGCCGTTGGCGCCGAGGCCGTCCGAGCCGGTGGTGCTGATGTTCCCGGTGCCCTGCTGGCTCTCGGTCAGCTGCTGCTGGTACTGGTTGGCCTGCGCCTGCGCCTGCTTGTTGGCGTCGTCGATCTGCTTGTTCGCCTCGTCCTGGACCTGCTTGAGCGGGTTCTGATCCTCCTCCTGCTGTTTCTCCATCTCGGCCTGCATCTTGTCGATCTCGTCCTGGGCCTGCTTCTCGGCCTTGTCCTGCGCCGCCTGGGCCGCCGCGTTGGCCTTGTCGATGGCGTCCTGGGCCGCCTTGTTGGCGTCGTCGATCGCCTTCTGGGCCTGGTCCTGGAGCTGCTTGATATAGCTGTCGGTGTCCTGGCCGTCGTTGCCGTCGCCGTAGGGGTCGGAGGAACTGCTCAGCGAGCTGGTGGACTTGGTCTCCACCACGTTCTCCAGGACGTGCTGGGCCGAGATCCAGGCGTTGTTGATGTTCGACAGCGACTGCTTGGCGGCCGGCACGAGCTGGCTGTCGACGGCGTCGTTCCAGGCTTTCACCGCGTCCTTGCCCAGCGCCTGCCAGGTGGACATGGCGTTCAGGTTGCCGAAGCCGGGAAAGTTCTCCTTGAAGTTGGCGGTCGTCCCGTACTCCGTGTCCTTGACCAGCACGCCCGTTCCTTGGTTGCCACCGACGTAGCTGGTCTTCGTCGTCACCTGCACTTCGGGCCAGTTGTGCTTCATCACCCACAACAGGACCTCGCGAAGAAGCGACTGGACGATCCCGTAGGGATTCCCGATGCCGACGAGGTGGGAGAGCGCCGCGCCCTGCGACACGGTGCCGTCGGTATTCCCGATGCCGACCTGGTGGGACTCCGACCCCTCCTCCGACATGCCGGCGTAGGTGCCGTTCGCCCCGCTGGCCCACTTCTTACCCGTGCTGAGCAGGTGCCGGGCCTCGTCGAGGACGGCGTTTCCGGCCCCGATCAGCGCGTCGCCCTGCTTGGTGATCGAGGTGTAGAAGTGCGGCTGCCAGGTGTTCGCTCCCTTGAAGTCACTCGGGTGCATCTGGTCGGCGTAGCTCTGGTAGTTCTTCTGGAGCGTGTCGATCAGCTCCTTGAAGACGCCGGCTGCCTTGCCCTTCCAGGCGGCGTCCTCCTTGCCCAGCGAGTCCTGCCACTGCTTGACCGTCGCGGCGTGGTTGACGAAGAACTGGCCGACCCGGTCGAACGCCCCGGCGGCCCGGTAGAACGTGTTCATGTCGACAGCCGCCGCGTCCACGACGGCAGCGCCGCTCAGCTTGAGCCCCACGGAGGAGTACGGGGCGAATGCGATGGCCTGCAGCGCGTCCAGCGAACCGCCTATGTACTGCCCGAGCGCCTTGCCGTCCAGGGCATGCTTGGTCTCGTCGCTCCAGTAGGCGTCCCCGTACGCCATCTTCGGTCCGGCGGTGACGAAGTCGAACACCGCGCGGCGCAGGATCGGCTTCTTCTCGCTGGCCCCGTCCGAGCCGGCGATGAAGAACGGGATGACGAAGTCGTGTCCGTCCACGTCCTCGCCGCCCGTCCCGGCGTCGGGGACCGTCCCCGACCAGGTCCGGTCCTCGATCGTGACGTTGAGCATGGGGACCTTGGCGTCACCGGTCACGTCGCTGAAGACGTTGTCACGGGACGGCATCGGATAGCCGGTCAGGAGGTTGACGGCTATCGCCCAGTAGTCATTGCCGTAGTCGGGGGCCAAGGGACGCTCCGGGGTGGGAGGACGGTGGGGGATCTGGAGGCGCGGGCCGGAGCGCGGTTACTGCTGCTTGCCGCCACCGCCTGAGCCGGAGGACTTGTCGAAGTCGCCGTCGACGTCGGAGAAGCCCTTCATGAAGTCCTCGGCCTTGATCTCGGCCAGGTTCGAACCCTGCGTCTTCAGCAGTTCGCTGACGGTGGTGCGGAGGTTGGCCTCGATGTCGGTGAAGAGCTTCTTCTGCTGGTCGAGGATGGTGACCAGCGCGTCGATACCGCCGCCGACGGCCTTGGTGAAGTCGACGCCGTCGATGTGACCGCCCTCGTCCTTGGCCATCAGACCGATCGCGAGCGGTTTGACCAGTCCCTCGGTCGCCGCGGTCGTGGTGCCGTCTCTGAGTCCCTTCATCGAGGGAGCATCGGAGTCGGCGTCGAGCTTCTTGAGATCGTCGTGGAACGTGGCGACGTCGTGGTCCGCGAACGCGGTGAGGGCAGCAGAATCGAGGTGGGTGAGGTTCGCGTTCACGGGTTCTTCCTCTCAAGGGGTCGGCGTACGGCCCGGACGGGGCCGCCGTACGCGGGGCCGGCGACCGGGCCGCGCTGGGGTGCGGTATCCCGGCCGGGCATGGGTCAGCGACCGATGGTGACCTCGGACCAGAGGTTGGTGAGGCTCTGCTCGGTGTACTTGTACTGGCCGACGACGTCGTTGAGCAGGGCGGCGTTCGAGTCGAGCAGGTTCTCCATGGCGACCATCGCCGCGTCCCAGGCGGCCTGCTTCTGCTTGTAGATCTCGGCGTCGTCACCTTGCCAGGTCTTCTTCAGCTCGTTAAGCTCCTCCTCCAGGCTGCTCAGCGTGCCCTCGATCGCCCGGGTCTGGTTCACCATGTCGTCGGCGGCGTTGTCGGCGTAACGGTACTCGACATGGATGAGACCGTCTTCCAGGTTCGGGTTCAGGGGGTCCATGGTCTGTCCTCGTTCCTTTCGGGGGTGCGGGAGAAGTGGGGGTGCCGGGAGGCCCGGCGGCGGGGCCCGGACCGTCGGCGGCGGTCAGTTCATCCGGCGAGGGCGTCGAACGCGGCCTGGCCGGCGCTCCGGGCGTGATGGATGGCGTCCGTGGCAGCGCTCTGTGTCTGCCTGTGCTGCGTGCCGCTCCGCTGCAGTTTGTCGATCATGTCCTGCAGGTTGTTCAGGATGATCTGGCACTGCTCGTCCCAGGCGGTGAGCAGGTCCTGGTAACCGTGGCCGTCTCCGCCCGTGTACGTGGACGACAGGCTGTGCTTGGTGTCATCGACGTCCTGCTTCGAACGGGAGATGGCGCTGTGCGCCTGCTCCAGCGCATTGATGCCGCGTTGGGTCGATGACTCCGACGACTGCTGGCCACTGGTCATCTCGGACATGGCGCCTCCTCTTTCTCGCTCTGGACGACAGCCGGCCCCATCGGGACAGGCTTCCAACTCGCCTGTCTCGCACGGGCAGTCGGATCATGAACACCTATACCATTTCTCAACTCCCCTCACAGGGTGCGCAGTTGAGAATTCATTTCCCGATAACCGCGGAAGCCCGTACGGGTGGGGCGCGGCCGAGCCGTCCCCTCAGCCGCTCGTCCCGCTGCACCCGCCGCCCCCATGGCCGGCAACACGCCCCCGCGCGGCGGCGTCCGCGTCCAGGTCGGGGCCGGACGGCAGCATCGCGAGCAGCAACGCCGGGACCCGGGCGATCTCGCCGGCGGAGTAGCCGAGCGCGCCGAGGTCCTTGTCCGTCGGCACCCGGTACTTCGCGCCGGTGTCACCGACCAGGTAGGTGCTGCCGCCGACGTCACCCCCGCCCGCGCTGAGCGCCTGGACCAGGGCGCCGCCGCCCGGGGCCACGGCGACGGCGTCCACGGGCAGGCAGGCCGGGACGGTGTCCGAGGACGTGTCGGTACGCTCGGCGGCGGAGGCGAGACCGGAGACGGGCACCATGCGGACGTCGACGTGCACCACGGAGCCGGTGGCCGCACCGGGCCGGACGCTCGCGCAGACAGCGGACCCGTCCGGCACCCCGGTGACATCGGGCGGAGACGCCGGCAGAGCGCTCCCGCCGGCGTCCGACACGCCCGCGAGGTGGCCGCCCAGCGTCCCGGCCTGCACCTGCCGGGCTGTGGCGGCGCCGCCCCCGTACGCCTTCTTGACCGTGTCCGGGGCGCCGAGTTGCAGGGCCGCCCCAGTGGCCGTGAGGGGGACCAGGCCCTCCTGGCGCACCAGGTAGTACTGGGTGCCCGAACCGGGCACACGGGTCTGGAAGACCTGCCCGATCCTGGTGCTCGTGCCGCCCAGGGACGGACCGGCGTCGCCGATCCCGGGAACGGCCGCGGGGGCCAGGTCCGGTCCGGCGGGGAGGGCGTTGAGGAAGGCCGCCGAGACCGGCCGTGCGGCCGTCGTCCCGTAGCCGAGACTCTCCAGCGCGCCGCTGCGGCTGTCGATCCGCAGCCTGCTGCCCTGCCACACCAGATACCGGGTGCCGTCCGGTCCCGCCACCAGTACCGCGCGGTGCGCCGGGAGCCGGCCGCCCGAGTCGGCGGCCGAGGAGGCGACCGCCAGCGTCGTCCTCGCCGACGAGGCGTCCGTGGAGCAGACCAGCCAGGGCCGGCGGGCCGTCAGGTCGCCACCGTCGGGAAGGGTGTCCGGCGCCCCCTCCAGCCCGGCCGCCGGGCCTCGCGGTGCGCGCCGCAGCGTCTCATGGCCGACCGTGGTGGTGCCCAGTTTCTGGGAACCGACCAGCAGCAGCGCGGAGGCGTAGTTCCGTACGGGGCGCAGCCGGCCGTCCGCGTACAGGTAGCGGGCGCCGGTACGCCCGTCGACGATCAGTTTGCCCGGCACCTGCCAGGTGCCGCTGCCGCCGGGGGAGATCAGGCCGAAGACGAAAGCTCCGGCGCACATCAGGAGGGCGACGACGATCCCCATGGCCAGGCCCCGGTTGGTGCGGCCGACGGGGCTCTCCGGTGCGTCGAGGTCGGTGCGCAGCAGGCCCGAGGTGAGCCGTCCCATGGTGAACATGTGTGCCTGGACCTGGTCGCGGCGGTTCTGCATGACGTCCGCTCCCGTCTCAGAGGCTCAGCGACCGCAGCGAGCCGTACACGCCGAGCACCCACAGGGCGAGCGGCAGCAGACTGACCGCGGCGGCGGAGTGCAGCAGTTCGGCGGCGCGGCCCCAGTACGGCACGAGGCGCCGGCCCGGCACCGTCCAGGAGGCGATGGCGAGGGCGGCGGCGACCGCGGCCAGCCCGGCCACCAGCAGCAGCCGGGACCCGGGGGCGAGTGTCCGGGCGAGCGTGACGGCCAGGCCGACCGCTCCCAGGGCGCCGGGCACGATCAGGGCGAGCCGCTGCCAGAGGCTGCCCATGCCGCGGCCGTGCAGGACCAGCAGCAGCGCCAGGGCTCCGGCCATGGCGCCGCCGGGCGCGTCGAACGGGACGACGAGGGCGGCCAGGCAGCCCAGGCAGATCAGTCCGGCGGCGGTGAGCAGGGCGGTCATCCAGCCGTCGGCGACCTGCGTGCGGGCGGCGACGTCCGCGCTGGGGTGCGGGTCGATGCCCTGCTGAAGCTGCGCCGCGTTGGTCGGCAGCGGCGGGGTGCGCAGACCGGACAGCCGGAACGACATGGCCGGCACGAGCGCGCCGAACACGACGGTGACCAGGACGACGACGCTCGTCGCGTCCCGCGCGGACAGATCGAAGCCGATCATGAGGGCGCCCAGCAGGGCACCCGCCGCCGCGACCGTCGCCATGGACAGGAACAGCGGGGTGAGCGCGGCCACCGCGGCGAGCGCCAGCACCGCGGCGCCGGCTCCGGCGGCCGAGGCGGCGAGCAGCCGGGACCCGAGCACCTCGGCGCCGCCGGTGCCGTGCAGTGACCCTCCGGGCAGCAGCCAGCCGGCGTACGACCAGTACCCGGCGGCCACCACGCCGAGCGCCGCACCGGTCCCGGCGTCGCCGACCGCGCGGCTCGCCGAGGCGGCCCCCGCGAGCAGCAGCAGCCCGGCGCCGAGCGCCACCGCGGCCTGGGTCCACGGCTCCTGGCCGGGCAGCCCCAGTACGGCCAGGCCGGCGCCGAGCGCCGCGACCGCGCAGCCGATCAGTACCGTGCGGCTCAGTTCCGGGGTCCAGGCGTGGGGCCGACGGCTCATGGTGGTGGCGATGCCGTCCACCAGGTCGTCGAAGTGCGGTTCGGGCAGGGCGTCGGCGCGTGGGCGAAGGTAGAGGACCTCGCCGTCACGCAGTCCGGCTGCGTCGAGGGTCGCCTCCTCGTCGAGTGGCCGGCCGGCGAGGCGCTGCAGGATCCAGCCGCCGTGTTCGAGACCCGATTCGGCGAGGTCCGCGCCGCCGTACTCGACGAGGGCCGGCAGGAGTTCGGCGACCGGGATGTCGCCGGGGACCGCGAGGTCCATGGACTTCGAAGGGGCACGTACCGTGATACGGCACAGCCCCGCCGTCGCGCTGTCGGTCACTGGTGGCTCGTCCTTCACAGCGGTGTGCGGTGCGTGCCTGCGCCGCCCCGGTCCAGGGGCCGGGCAGGGCACTTCACCGCGTGTTCCGTCATTGGAAGCGGGAGCGTAACTCCCGTTTGTGAACGGGAAGTTGAACGGCCGTAATCTACAAGGCCGTACGACGGCCCCGACACCGTCCGGTGCCGGGGCCCGTTTTCCCCGTATTCCGCCTCGAAGGAGGCCGTTCGTTGAGCGTGGTCATCTTCCGCCGTCCGGCCCGGCGCCGGGCGCCGGACATGCCCGAGGGGGAGCTGAGTCTCCAGGAGCCCCCGACCCTCCCGGAGGTCGTCCCGGACAACTCGGCCATCTGGAACTACCTGCCCATGGGCATGATGTCGGCGTCCATGATGCTGATGTTCCTGCGGATGGGAGGCGGCAACTCGACGCTGGCCTACACCGCGCTCGCCATGATGCTCGCGGCGTCCGGCATGATGATGCTCGGTCAGGTCATGCGCAAGTCCAGCGAGCGCAAGCGCCGGCTCAAGGGTGAGCGGCGCGACTACCTGCGCTATCTGCGGCAGACCCGGCAGCAGGTGCGGGGCGCCTTCGTGCAGCAGCAGGTCGCGCTCGGCTGGCGGCATCCCGAGCCGGGCGCCCTGTCGTCGATGGTGCGCTCGACCCGGCTGTGGGAGCGCCGGCCGGCGCACGACGACTTCGCGGAGGTGCGCGTCGCGGTGGGCGGGCAGCGGCTCGGTCTGCGGCTCGCGCCACTGTCCACCAAGCCGGTGGAGGACCTGGAGCCGCTGTCCGCGCACGCGCTGCGCAGCTTCATCCGGGCCTACACCACCGTCCCCGACCAGCCGATCGCACTGTCGCTGCGGGCCTGGTCGCGGGTGCTGTTCCGGGGCGACGAGGAGCGGATCAGGGCGGCGGTGCGGGCCATGGTGGCCCAGCTCGCCGTCTTCCATTCGCCCGAGGACCTGTGGATCGCGTTCTGCGTGGCCGACGACCGCCGGCCGGCCTGGGAGTGGGCCAAGTGGCTGCCGCACGCCCTGCATCCCGACGAACACGACGGGGCGGGCCCGGCCCGGATGGTGGTGCACTCGGCGGGCGCCCTGGAGGACCTGCTGGGCGCCGAGTTCGCGGAGCGGCCGCCGTTCGACCCGGACGCCGGCCCGGGCCGGGAGGAGCCGTTCGCCGTGATCGTGCTGGACGGCGGCCAGGTGCCGTCCGGGCACCGCTTCGACGGAACCGGGTTCCGCAACGTCACCGTCCTCGACCTCTCCGGCGAGCTGACCTGGCGGCCCGGACGCACCACGCTGCGCCTGGACTTCGCGGGGGACACCGGGCAGGTGAGCCTCGTGCGCACCGACCGCAACCGCCAGGAGCAGTCCGCGCTGCTGGGCCGCCCCGACCGGCTCGGGCGGACGTCGGCGGCCACGCTGGCACAACTGCTGGCCCCGTACCGCATGGGCTTCGGCGGTGACGCCGCGGAGCCGCTGTCCACGGACATCGAACTGACCACCCTGCTGGGCATCAGGGACCTGCGCCGCTTCGAGCCGAAGGAGCTCTGGGACCGGCGCGGCCCCGCCGACCGGCTCCGGGTGCCGATCGCGGTGGGCGCGGACGGGCAGCCCGTCGTACTGGACATCAAGGAGTCCGCGCAGGGCGGCATGGGACCGCACGGCATGCTGATCGGCGCCACCGGCTCAGGCAAGAGCGAGACCCTGCGCACCCTGGTCCTCGCGCTGGCCCTCGCCCACTCCTCGGAGACCCTCAACTTCGTGCTGGTGGACTTCAAGGGCGGCGCCACCTTCCTCGGCCTGGACAGCCTGCCGCACACGTCCGCCGTCATCACCAACCTCGCCGACGAGGTCGCCCTGGTCGGCCGGATGCAGGACGCCCTGCACGGCGAGCTGATACGACGCCAGGAGCTGCTGCGGGCGGCCGGCAACTACACCTCGGCGCTGGAGTACGAGCGGGCACGCGCCGGCGGGGCCCCGCTGCAACCGCTGCCGAGCCTGTTCGTGGTGGTCGACGAGTTCAGCGAACTGCTCGCCGCGCACCGGGAGTTCATGGAGCTCTTCGTCATGATCGGCCGTCTGGGACGATCCCTCGGCGTGCATCTGTTGCTGGCCTCGCAACGCCTCGACGAGGGCCGTATGCACCAGCTGGAGAGCCATCTGTCGTACCGGATCGGTCTGCGGACCTTCTCCGCCATGGAGAGCCGCGGCGTGCTCGGCGTGCCGGACGCCTACTCGCTGCCGCCCCAGCCCGGCAGCGGCTACCTCAAGGACGGCGTCGGGGAACTGACCCGCTTCCGGGCGGCCTACGTGTCCGGGCCGTACACCGAGCGGAGCGGCACCGTCGCGCGCTCGCGGGCGGCCCGGGAGATCGTGCCGTGGACGACGGAGTGGGTGGCGCCCCGCACGCTGCCCGACGAACCCGAGGAGCCCGAGGCCGGCGTCGTCCAGACCGACCCCGACGCGCCCGGCGGCCCGACCCTGCTGTCCGTCGCCCTGGAGCGGCTGCGGGACTCCGGTCCGCCCGCCCACCAGGTGTGGCTGCCGCCCCTGGACGTCCCGCCCACCCTCGACCAGATCCTGCCGCCGCTGGCCCCGCACGGCGAGTACGGCCTCACCACGGCCGACTGGCCCGGGCGCGGCCGGCTCTCGGTGCCGCTCGGCATCGTGGACCGGCCCTTCGACCAGGTCCGCGACCTGCTGACGGTCGACCTGTCCGGCGCCGGCGGCCACCTGGCCGTGGCCGGCGGCCCGCAGAGCGGCAAGAGCACCGTGGTCCGTGCCCTGATCTGCGTGCTCGCCCTCACCCACACCCCGCGCGAGGTGCAGTTCTACTGCCTGGACTTCGGCGGCGGCTCCCTCGTCCCGCTCGCCGCGCTGCCGCACGTGGGCTCCGTCGCGGCCCGGGTCGACACCGAACGCATCGGCCGTACGGTCGCCGAGGTCAGCGCCATGCTGGACGAACGGGAGCGGTTCTTCCTGACTCGTGGCATCGACTCGATGCCCGAGTACCGGCGCCGCCGGGCCGCCGGTGAATTCCCGGACGAGCCGCTCGGCGACGTCTTCGTCGTGGTCGATGGCTGGGCCACGGTACGCCAGGACCACCAGGACCTCATCCCCGTCTTCACCAGGATCGCCACCCGCGGGCTGAACTTCGGCATCCACCTCGTCGTCACCACCGCCCGCTGGGTGGAACTCGCCGCAGCCATCCGCGACCAGTCGGGCACGCGCCTGGAGCTGCGGATGGGCGACGCCATGGAGTCCATGGTGGACATCCGCAAGGCGGCCACCGTGCCCCGGATCCCCGGCCGTGGCCTGACAACGGACGCCAAGCTGCACTGGATCGCGGCCCTGCCGCGCATCGACGGCGTCGGCGACGCCGCCGACCTCACCGACGGCATCACGAGCCTCGTCACCGAGATCGGCGAACACTGGACGGGCCTGCCCGCACCGGAGGTGCGACTGCTGCCCGGACGGATATCCACCGCCGAACTGCCCGCCCCCGAGGTCTCCGCCGCCGCGCCGGCCGGCCTGCGCGTCGCCCTCGGCGTCGAGGAGGACAAACTCGCGCCCGCCTGGCACGACTTCGCGGAGACCCCCCATCTGATCGTCGTCGGCGACACCGAGAGCGGCAAGACCAACCTGCTGCGGCTGCTGGCGCGGGCGATCATCCAGCGGTACACCCCCGAGGAGGCCCGGATCCTGCTGGTCGACTACCGGCGCGACCTGGTGGACGAGGTTCCCGCCGAGTACCGGCTGGGCCACGCCGTCTCCGTCGACGCGCTCAGGGACCTCGTCTCCGGGACCGCCCGGGCCATCAACCTGCGTCTCCCGGGGCCGGACGTCGCCCCGTCCCGGATGCGGCAGTGCGACTGGTGGCAGGGACCGCGGCTGTTCGTCCTGGTCGACGACTACGACATGGTCGGCGCCGGACCGGGCAACAACCCCTTCCTGCCCCTCCTCGACCACCTTCCCCTCGGTTACGAGGTCGGACTGCACATGGTCGTCGCCCGCTCCGCCTCGGGTGCGGGCCGGGGCCTGAACGAGGCGCTGCTGCGGCGGATGACGGAGGTCAACTCGCCCGGCCTGATGTTGTCCTGCCCACCCGCCGAGGGGTACTTCTTCGGCAACGTCAAGCCACGCGTCCTCCCGCCGGGCCGGGCCATGCGGGTGGCCCGCCGGAAGGTCACGATGGTGCAGACGGCGCAGGTCCCCGAGGGCTGAGACACGGGACCGCGTCCGGCACGTCCCCGCCTGCCGGAGCCGCCCCGGAGGCCTCCTGCGCTTCCGCCGGGCGCGCTCCGGGGGCCGTCGGCAACGGTGGTCGGCGGTGCGGTGCCAGGCCGCGCGACCCGGACGGGCATGGTGAAAGGACCCCTAAGGCCGCCAGCCGCGTGCCCGGCCCCTGGGGGTCACCACCAGCGCGGCCGCCACGACCAGCACCAGGAGCAGCGCCCCGGCCGCCGCCCACGCCGCCCGCTGCCGCGGCCGGTCGGACGGCAGGGCGATACGGACCGCGCCGGGCGCCGCGGCCCGCGCTGCCGGGCCGGAGCCGGGGACCATGGAGACCGCGGAGTACGGGTCCAGCCGTGGCGCGAGGGCGGCCGGCGCGGCGGACACGGTGAGGCGCTCGGCGACCTGAGCGGCTTTCAGATCGGGGTGGTAGGACCTGACCAGCGCGGCCGTCCCCGCGGTGAGCGCGGCGGCGAGTGAGGAACCGGCGCTGAGGTAGTGGCCGGTGCCACGGGCGCCGATGCTGACGATTCCGCCGCCGGGCGCGGTCAGCGCGGCCCCCGTCACACCCTTGGCGCTCTGCAACGGCGTACCGTTCGCGGTTACGCCCACCACGGACAGGGCTCCCGGCGCCGCCGCGGGCCAGTAGCGGGTCGGCGCCGCCGACTCGCTCCAGGAGGTGACGTCGGGCGCGGCCGGGGCCACGACGAGAGTGTCGTGCCGGGTGGCGTACCCGACGGCCGCCGTCAGTTCGTCCTCGCCGTCGCTCAACGCCGCCGACACCAGGACCACTTGGGCCCCGTGGTCGACGGCCGTGCGGATGCCGTCCGCCACCAGGCCGGCCGTGGCCGTGCCCCTGGTGTCCGTCCCGCGCACCGCCAGCACCCGGGCCCGTGGCGCGACGCCCTCGAAGGCGGTCGAGCCGGTCGGCCCGGCCGCGACGAGACCGGCCACGAAACTGCCGTGACCGACACAGTCGTCGCCCGCCGCACCCACTGCCGTGACGCGCCCGGACAAGGCCGCCGCACCCGGCGTGACTCCGGTGTCGACCACGCCGACCGTGACACCGGCCCCCTGCGTCAACTGCCAGGCGCGCGGCAGCCCCAGGCTCTGCTGCGCCCAGGAGGCGGCGGTGGCGGTCCGGGTGGACGCCGCCGTACACGACTCCTTGGTGCCGAGCCGGACGGGCATGGTCGGCAGGGGCACGGAGGCGGCGGCGGGCGGGATTCCGAGCAGGAAAACGGTCAGGAAAGCGGCGAGGAAGACGGCAGGGAAGACAGAGGTCAACGGGACGGTGAACAGGGTGGCCGGTGACGGAGCGCGTCGCATGTGGCGCATGATAGAACCACGCCGAAGCCCCCAACTGCCCTACGCTAGGAGGAGATTCGAGCGTGGCACGCCAGATGCTCACGGTCGGTCCCGACGGGCCGGACGCCTTCCGGACGATCGGCGAGGCCGTGGCCGCCGCACGCACGGGAGCGGTGATCAGTGTCGCGCCCGGACGGTACGAGGAGAACCTCACCCTCTCCACACGCGTGACCGTCGTCGCCTCAGGTGCCCGCGGCAGCGCCGAGATCGCCCCCCGCACGGGTTCCGCCGTGACGCTGCTGACGGACGCGGTCATGCTCACCGATCTGCTGCTGCGCGGCCCCGAGGACGACGACGCGCCGGTGGTCGACGCCTTCCACGGCCAGGCCGCGTTCGACGGCTGCGAGATCGTCGGCAACGGGTGGACGGCGGTGCTGAGCCGGAACACCGGTTCACTCGCGATGCGGCACTGCCGGATCAGCAACCCGGCGGGGGCCGGGATCGTCGACACCTCCGCGGAGGAGAGCGTCGTCGCGGACTGCGTCCTGGAGCACCTCGGCAGTTCGGCGGTGGTCCTCAGCGAGCGGGCCCGTACCACCGTACGCGGGTGCACGATGCGGGACGCCCGGGGCAACGGCGTGCTGGCCAACGGGCAGACCCGGGGCACCGTCGAGGACTGCGACATCTCCCGCACGGACAAGCCCGGGATCGCGCTGGAGCAGCACAGTGCCACCCGGGTGCTGCGCACCGCCCTGCACGACCTCGTCACGGGTGTGCTGGTGACCAGCGACGCCCGCCCGGAGCTGACGGAGCTGGACGTCCTCGCCACCGCCGAGCACGGGATCCTCGTCTCCGCGGGCGCCGAACCGGTGCTGCGCCGCTGCCGGGTCCGGCGGGCCGGGGGCAGCGGCCTGGGTGTCACCGGGCGGGCCCGCGGGACGTACGAGGACTGCGACTTCGCGGACTGCGCCGGATCGGGTGTCCTGGCCACCGACAGCGCGGCGCCCATGCTGCTGCGGACCGTCGTGCGGGACTGCTCGGGAAGCGCCGCCGTGCTGCTGACCGGTGAGTCCGCGGCGGAGTTCGACGGACTCGAGGTGCAGTCGGCCCCCGGAGTGGGCATCTCCGTGCGCTCCGGGGCCAATCCGCTGCTGCGCAGGGCGAGGGTGATGTCGTCCGGCGGCCACGGTGTGGAGGTCGTCCAGGGCGGCCGGGGCCGGCTGGAGTACTGCGAGGTCGAGAAGGCGGGCGGCGCCGCCCTGCGGGTCGACACCGACGGCCGCCCATACATCGGCAACAGCACGCTGACCGGTGCCACCGGGCCCGGTGTACTGGTCGGTGCGGGCGGTCTCGCCGACATCCGCGACACCGTCGTCGACGCGGGCGCCGCGGAGGGCATCAGGGTCGAGGAGGGCGGCGAGGTGTCCGCGTTGCGCAACCGGATCACCGCCTCCGGGTCGCACGGCGTGCTGCTGGCCGCCGGGGCACGGGCGGCGCTCAACGGATGCGAGGTGGTCGGCGGAAGAGCGGACGGCATACGCGTCGAGACCACCCACCAGGTCTCCGTGGCCGGCTGCACCGTCAGCGACAACCGGGGCGCCGGACTGCGGCACACCGCGAAGGACGGCGCACGGCTGCTCGTGGACAACCTGACGAGCGTGGGCAACGGTTCCCGGGACGCCTGGGACGGCGCACCGCAACCGGACCCCGTGGGCCCGGGGGCCGGTGCCGAGGCCGCGGAAGAACCGGACGGACCCCTCGCGGAGCTGGAGGCACTGGTCGGCCTCGAGGGGGTCAAACGGCAGGTCAAGGGACTCGTCAACCTGGCGCGGCTGGCGCAGCGCCGGGCCAGCCTGGGCATGCCCGCCCCGCCGATGAGCCGCCACCTGATCTTCGCTGGCGCCCCCGGAACCGGCAAGACGACGGTCGCCCGGCTCTACGGGTCCGTCCTGACCGAGCTCGGCGCGCTCCGCTCCGGACACCTGGTCGAGGTGTCCCGGGCCGATCTGGTCGCCCAGATCGTCGGCGGCACGGCCATCAAGACCACGGAGGTGTTCGAGAAGGCGCTCGGCGGTGTGCTGTTCATCGACGAGGCCTACACGCTGGCCTCGGACAGCAAGGGCTCCGGGGCCGACTTCGGCCGGGAAGCCATCGACACCCTGGTCAAGCTGATGGAGGACCACCGGGACGACGTGGTGGTGATCGCTGCCGGATACTCCAAGGAGATGGAGTCCTTCCTCGCGGTCAACCCCGGTCTGGCCTCCCGCTTCGCCCGGACCATCGAGTTCGTCAACTACACGGTGGACGAGCTGGTGACCATCGTGGAGTCCCAGTGCGCGCGGCACCGCTACGAACTCGTGCCCGAGACCAGGCAGGCGCTCGAGGTGCACTTCCGGGAGATGCACCGGGGTTCCAGCTTCGGCAACGGCCGCGTCGCCAGGCAGATCTTCGAGGAGATGGTGGACCGGCAGGCGCTCCGCCTGGCCACCCTGCCCGAAGCCGGCGAGCACGACCTCACCCTGCTGCTGCCGCAGGACGTCGGCGAGGCGGCCGCCGCCGCGGTCAAGGCGACCTCCGAAGGAGCCGCCTCGGCCTCACCGCTCGACGAACTGAACGCGATGGTCGGCCTGCAGAGCGTCAAACACGAGGTGACCGACCTGATCAACCTGCTCTCGGCGTCCCAGCGCCGGCAGGCGGCCGGTCTGCCCGCCTCGCGCATCAACCGCCACCTGGTCTTCGCCGGTCCGCCCGGCACCGGCAAGACGACGGTCGCCCGGCTGTACGGGAAGCTGCTGCGCTCCCTGGACGCACTGCCGCGCGGCCAGCTGGTCGAGGTCTCCCGCGCCGACCTGGTCGGGCGGTACGTCGGGCACACCGCGCAGCTCACCCAGGAGGTGTTCGAGAAGGCGCTCGGCGGTGTGCTGTTCATCGACGAGGCCTACACCCTGACGCCGGAGGGCTCGCCTTCGGACTTCGGCAGGGAGGCGGTGGACACGCTGCTGAAGCTGATGGAGGACCACCGGGACGAGGTCGTCGTGATCGTCGCCGGCTACACCGACGAGATGCACCGCTTCCTGGCCTCCAACCCGGGCCTGGCCTCACGCTTCTCCCGGCGGATCGAGTTCCCGGACTACACGTCGGAGGAACTGGTCACCATCGTGCACCGGCAGGCGGCGGCCTCCGGCTTCGAATGCGCCCCTCGGGTGCCGGACGCGCTGCTGGAGTTCTTCGAGTCACTGCCCAGGGGCCGTTCGTTCGGCAACGCCCGTCTGGCCCGTCAGACGGTGGAGCAGATGGCCACGCGCCAGGCCAGGCGACTGGCGGCGATGGAGGCCCCGGGGATGGCGGAGCTGCAGACCCTGTTGCCCGAGGACCTGCCGGCGGCTCTCGGCGCGTGACACGGCGGCCCGCGCGGTGGTGGGCGCGGGGGTGGGCCGACCTGTCGGCCGCCGCCGATCTCCACGAACCGTCCCACCGCTCGGCCGGAACTGACGAAAGCCTCACCCGCATCCACAACGACCAGGAGACAACCGAGGATGCCACCTCAGCAGGAACAGTCACCCGTGACCGACGGCGCCGCCGTGTCGGTCCGCCGGGCCGTGAACATGACCTTCGCCGCCGGGGACCCCGGCGACATGCTGGCGCCACGCACCGAGGCCGCCCCCCGCTCCGCGGGGGCGGCTGCTCCGGCGAGCCCGGCGACCGCCTCCGAAGCCTCCCTCACGGCGTCCGCCACCCAGGAGGAGACGGTCACGGGACGGGGCTCACGCAGCACGGAACAGCGGAAGTCCGCGGTGGACGAGGAAGGGGCGGTGAACCCCGATGAATCCGCCGTGGAAGTCGGGACGGCAGCCGGTGCCGGGCGCGCGGGGCAGGATCCGTCGGCTCCGGACGACCCCGACGGTGAGGAGGAAGCGCAGGGCCCGGGCGGGCCACGGAAGACGGTACTGGCCGCCGCGTCCATCGCCGGAGCGCTGCTGATCGCGATACCGATCGCACTGGTGGGACGCACCCACCACAGCGACCGGCACAGCAGCGGCTCGGCGGCGCCCCAGGGCGACACCGTCCTGGCCACACAGGGCAGCGCCCAGCCCGGCGGCTACACCCCCAGCTCACCGTCGGCCTCGCCCAGCCACACCGCCCACACCACCGCCAAGGCGAGCGCGAAGGTCAAGCACCACAGCGAGCCGAAGGCGACGACGGGGACGACGGCGAAGACGACGCCCAAGGCCGCCGGTCATGGCGGAACCCCGGCCTCGTCCGGGAAGAAGACGTCACCGCCGGCGACCGCCGCGTCCGCCGTCGCGCATCTGGCCGCCGCCCACCCGGGACGGCACATCTGCTACCGGGCCTATGTCGCCGACGCCGGCTGGACGGCACCGGTGTGCGACGGCGGGGTGGCCGGTGCGGCCGGGAAGAACCGCCCCCTCGAAGCCGTCGAGCTGTCCACCTCGGGCACCGCGGGCAGCGAAGCCAACGCGTACATGTCGAGCGGCGGTTGGCAGGGCGGTGGTCCCTGGAAGGGCGCGGTGAACGGCAAGAACCTCGTCATCGGAACCCCCGGCTCGGGGGCGGGGATGAAAGCGTTCATCACTAAGGTGAAATCGGGCACCGTCTGTGCCAACACCTACGTCTCCTCGGGCGTCGGCTGGCAGGTCACCCAGTGCGGCAGCAGCGGAGGCAAGCCCGACTACCTCTTCTGCGGCCTGGCCGACACGACGGCGAAGCTGATCGAAGCCGTCCTCTTCAAGGTGTGAGCACCTCGCGCCGGGCCACGCCCGGCGCGAGCCACCGCGAGCCCACGCACACGCAGACCCCCAGCCAACCCACGGCGAAGAGCCAGCCGCCGACCACGTCGGTGAACCAGTGCACCCCCAGGAAGACCCGAGTCAGCCCGACCGACGCGCCCCAGCAGCCGATGGCGACGCAGAGCGGCGTCCGGCCGAGCGGGACGCGTATCCGCACCGCCAGGACGAGCAGCCCGGCCGCGAGCGCCGCCGTGGTGGTGTGGCCGGAAGGGTAGGACCATCCCGAGGCGTGCGCCTCCCAGTCGTACTGCGGCGGGCGGGCCCTGGCGACCAGCTCCATCACCTGGTACCGCAGCATCTGCCCCGCGCCGAGACAGGCGACGGCCAGCACCGCGGCGGCCGGCCGTTGCCGCGGGGTCCGTGCCGCCAGCAGCCCGGCGAGCACCGCCAGCGCGTACGGGACGACGCCGGTCCCGGTGTCGGTGAGCCCGCGGGCCACGGCGACCGCCACCGGCGGACGGTGTGCCAGGGACCAGGACAGCAGGCCCCGGTCCGGTGGCAGGGGGACGCCGTGACCCGCGACGACCGCGGTGAGCACGCCGAACGCCGTCCACACGGCGAGGGTGCCCGCCCATACCGTCCTGGTCATCGCGGTGCGCCCTTTCCCTGTGTCTTCCCGTGCGTCTTGCCGTGCCTGTCACGACTACAAACGTGTAGACCCGGCTTTTGCTCCGCCATTGCCGCTTCATGACCAGCCGACTACATGCCTGTAGTCATGATGGTCACCGAAGTAAGGCATGCCTTCGCTAAGTGGGGTCGCAACACATGTGGGACGACGCGTTTCCGAGTTTCCTGATCGGGCTGAGGGAAGGGCTCGAGGCCGGGCTCATCGTCTCCATCCTGGTCGCCACCCTGGTGCGGGCCGGTGCCCGGTCCCGGCTGCCGCAGGTGTGGACGGGCGTACTGGCCGCGATCGCCGTGGCGATGAGCTTCGGCGCGGTGCTCACCTTCACCGCCGCGTCCCTGTCCGCCACCGCCCAGGAGGCGTTCGGCGGCACGCTCAGCGTCATCGCCGTCGCGTTCGTCACCGCCATGGTGTTCTGGATGCGGCGCTCCGCCCGCAGCCTCTCCGGTGAGATCAAGGAGAAGGTCACCGGCGCACTCGGCACGGGCGCCGGCGTGCTGATCCTGACCTCGTTCCTCGCGGTGGGCCGTGAGGGCCTGGAGACCGCCCTGTTCCTGTGGACCACCGCCCGCGCGGCCGGTGAGTCCGCCGGCCCGATGACCGGGGCGGGCATCGGGCTCGTGATGGCGGCCGGCCTATGCTGGGGCCTGTACCGCCGGGTCCTCAAGATCAACCTGACCAGGTTCTTCACCGCCACCGGCGTCGTCCTCATCGTGATCGCGGCCGGTGTCCTCGGCTACGGTCTGCGCGATCTGCAGGAGGGCGGTGTCCTGCCCGGCGGGACCGCGTACGCCGTGGACCTCGGCGGCAGCGTCGACGCCGGCTCCTGGTACAGCACGCTCGTCCAGGGCGTGTTCAACCTGACGCCGACCATGACCTGGCTCCAGGTGACCGGGTACGTCCTCTACCTCGCGGTGGTGATGACCCTGTTCGTACGGGGCGTACGGGCGAGCACACCGACGCCCGCCGCGCCTTCGGAGCCGGTCCCCGCGGCCGGCCCCGCCCCCGGCGGGCCGGTCTCCGCGGTCCGTCGCCGTCCCGGCTGGGTGGTGCCCGTCGCCGTCGTCGCCGTCCCCGCGGTCCTGGCGGGACTGGTCGTCGCCCTGTCCCGGCCCAAGCCGGCCGGGGACCAGACCGTGGCCGTCTCCGAGACCGACTGCGGCAAGGGGTTCACCGCGCCCAGGCCGGGCCGGCAGACCTTCCAGATGCACAACACGGGCGACAAGACGTCCGAGGTCTACCTGATCAACCCGGCTTCCGGCGCGGTCTACGGCGAGATCGAGGGCCTGGCCCCCGGCACCACCCGCGACCTGGTCGCCACCGTCGCCGGAGGCAGCTACGCCTGGCGCTGCGTACCGACCGGCGCGGCGGCCGTCACCTCCAAGGCCGTCACGGTCACCGGCGGGGGAGCGGCCAGGGCGGTCGCGCCGGTCTCGGAGAACGACCTCGCCGGCCCCCTTGGCGCGTACAAGGCGTACGTGAACCAGCGCCTCGCCACCCTCGTCGCCCAGACCCGGAAGCTCGACGACGACATAGCGGGCGGCCACCTGGGCCGGGCCCGCACCGACTGGCTGACCGCCCACGGCACCTACGCCTCCCTCGGCGCCGCCTACGGCACCTTCGAGGACTACGACAAGACGATCAACGGCCTGCCCGACGGTCTCCCGGACGGCGTGCGCGACAAGGACTTCACCGGTTTCCACCGGATCGAGTACGGCCTGTGGCACGGTCAGTCCGCGGGGGAGCTCAAGGCCCCGGCCCGGCAGCTCGCCGAGGCCGTCGCCGGGCTGCGGGCGGCCTTCCCGCGGCAGAAGTTCGACCCGGGCGACCTGCCGCTGCGCGCCCACGAGATCCTGGAGAACACCCTCCAGTTCGAGCTGACCGGCGACGCCGACCAGGGCAGCGGCACCGAACTGGCCACCGCCGAGGCCAACCTGGCGGGCACCCGCGAGCTGCTCACCGTACTCCAGCCGCTGCTCACCAGCCGTGCGCCGAAGTTGCTGCCCACGGTCGACGCGGACATCGCCCGCCTCCAGAAGCTGCTGGACGCGGCCCACCACGGCGACCGGTGGACCCCCGTCGACCGGCTCCCGACGACGACCCGGCAGACGCTGAACGGAGCCACCGGACAACTGCTGGAGGACCTCGCCCCGGTCCCGGACCTACTCGAGATCCGGAAGTCCGCCTGATGGACCCGTCCAGGCACGCGCACACGAACACGCACACGCACGAAGAAGGGAACCCCTCCATGTCCTCTGCGTCCTCCGCCGAACCCCCGGCCTGCCCGGTCGGTGCCGGCCGCCGCTCCTTCGTGCGCGGCGCGCTGGGCGCGTCGGCCGCGGGCGCGGCCCTGGCCGGCGGAGGATTCGCGCTCGGCCGGACCGGTGGCTCGGCCCAGGCACAGGCCGCCGAGGCGACCGGCGCGAAGACGGTCCCCTTCCACGGCACCCACCAGGCTGGGATCATCACCCCGGCCCCGGCCGCCGCCACCTTCGTCTCCCTCGACGTCATCGCCGACACCCGCGCCGAACTCGCCGACCTGCTGCGCACCATCACCGCACGGGCCCGCTTCCTGACCGCCGGCGGCACACCCACCGACCTGGGCGTCGGCGCCCCGCCGTCGGACAACGGCATCCTCGGCCCCGAGGTGCCCGCCGACGCGCTCACCGTCACCGTCGGCGTGGGCGCCTCCCTCTTCGACGACCGCTACGGCCTCACCAAGGCCAGGCCGGCCCGGCTGACGCCGATGCGGACCTTCCCGAACGACAACCTGGACCCCGCCGAGTGCCACGGCGACCTGTCGCTGCAGATCTGCGCCGACCGCCAGGACGCGGTGCTGCACGCTCTGCGCGACATCGCCCGGCACACCCGTGGCGCCATGCAGATCAAGTGGCGTGTCGACGGCTTCCAGAACACCCCGCGCCCCACCGGCGCCCAGCGCAACCTCCTCGGCTTCAAGGACGGCATCGCCAACCCGGACGTCACCTCGGCCCGGGAGACCAACCGGCTGATCTGGGTGGGCGACGGGCAGGGCGAGCCGTCCTGGACGAAGGGCGGCAGCTACCAGGTGATCCGGATCATCCGGATGCTGGTGGAGTTCTGGGACCGGGTGTCGCTCACCGAGCAGGAGAAGATGTTCGGCCGCCGCAAGGACACCGGAGCCCCGCTGGACGGCGCCAGGGAGACCGACATCCCCCAGTACGCCAAGGACCCGCACGGCGCGGTCATCCCGCTCGACGCGCACATCCGGCTCGCCAACCCGCGCACCGCCGCCAGCGACGACTCCCGGATCCTCAGGCGCGGCTACAACTACGACCGGGGCGTGGACAACGTCGGCAACCTGGACATGGGTCTGGTCTTCTGCTGCTACCAGCAGGACGTCAGGCGACAGTTCGAGGCCACCCAGACCCGGCTGATCGACGAACCCCTCGTCGACTACATCTCCCCGACGGGCGGCGGCTACTTCTTCGCGCTGCCGGGCGTCAGGGACTCGAAGGACTGGCTGGGCCGGGGGCTGCTGGCGGCCTGACTTTCCCTGCCCATGGCCAAGGCCTGCCTCCGGTTTTACTGCACATGACTTGCAGGTACCGGAAGATGGCACAAGGCTGTGGATGGCAGCCGCTCGCGCCCGACCGAAGGAAACAAGCACCCCGATGACGGCCGCCCCTGATTCCGCTCCAACCCTCCCCGCACAGTCCGGGACGAAGCACTCGGCCTGGCACCGCGTCCGCGGCTCCATGACGCGGCAGGAGTGGATCAGGGTCGGTGGCATGGCCGCCGTGGTGCTGGCGCTGCACCTCGTCGGTTGGTTCACGCTGGTGGCGGTCGTGGCGCCGGAGCACTACACCGTCGGCACCAGGTCCTTCGGCATCGGCATCGGAGTGACCGCGTACACACTGGGCATGCGGCACGCCTTCGACGCCGACCACATCGCGGCGATCGACAACACCACGCGCAAGCTGATGGGCGACGGGCAGCGGCCGCTGTCGGTCGGCTTCTGGTTCTCCCTCGGCCACTCCAGCGTCGTCTTCGCCCTGGCCCTGCTGCTCTCCATGGGCGTACGCACCCTGGCGGGTCCGGTCGAGGACGACGACTCGCGGCTGCACGACATCACCGGGCTGATCGGTACGACGGTCTCGGGGACGTTCCTCTACCTCATCGCCGCGATCAACCTCGCCGCCCTGGCCGGCATCTGGAAGGTGTTCCGGCGGATGCGCTCCGGTCACTTCGACGAAGCCGCCCTGGAGGAGCACCTGAACAACCGGGGCTTCATGAACCGGCTCCTCGGCCGCGTCACCAAGTCGGTGGGCAAGCCCTGGCACATGTACCCGCTGGGCCTGCTCTTCGGCCTCGGCTTCGACACCGCGACGGAGATCGCACTGCTCGTGCTGGCCGGATCCGGTGCCGCCTCCGGTCTGCCCTGGTACGCGATCCTGTGCCTGCCCGTGCTGTTCGCCGCCGGCATGTCGCTGCTGGACACCGTCGACGGCTCGTTCATGAACTTCGCCTACGGCTGGGCGTTCTCCCAGCCCGTCCGCAAGGTCTACTACAACCTGACCGTCACCGGCCTGTCCGTCGCCGTCGCCCTGCTCATCGGCACGGCCGAACTCCTCGGCCTGATCGCCGACCGGTTCGCACTGCGTGGCCCGTTCTGGGACTGGATCGGCGGCCTGGACCTGAACGTACTCGGTTTCGTGGTCGCCGCCCTGTTCCTCGCCGCCTGGGCCGCCGCCCTGCTGGTGTGGAGGCTCGGCCGGATCGAGGAGAAGTGGCAGGCGGGGCCGGCCCGGCCGGCCGAGCAGGCAGGGGAGTAGCGGGGCGGGCTCCCCGCGCCCCGCCCCGCTAATCCCGCACCCGCAACGCCTTCCGCCACTTAACGATCTGCTTGTCCGGATCCCCGGTGTACGACCACGGCGTCCGTGTCGCCCGGCCGTCGAGCAGTCGCAGCACGGGCACGGCGATGTCCGTCGTGCCGGCGAGACAGGCCGCGTGGGCGAGGTGGTTGAGGTCGCGGAGCTCGGCCGGCGCCACCGCGGTCTCGCCCCGGCCGGCCATCCAGCGCTGCCAGGTGCGGCGCACGTCGCTGACCGCGCCGTCGTGGTCCCAGTGCTGGCTGAGGCCCACCGTGCCGTGCCCTCCCGGCGCGCCGTCGACGGCGTGCCGGAACTCCTCGACCCGGGCGTACTGCACGAGCACGGGCAGGGCGCTGCCGGGCGGGGCCACTTGGGCCGCGTCGCGTGCGAAGTCGTACATCAGGCCGTGACTGCCGTGCCAGCGGGCGGAGTAGTAGTGCAGCACCTGCAGGTGCCCCTCCAGGTTGTAGGGGTCCCGTTGGTA
This sequence comes from Streptomyces sp. NPDC001843, assembly GCF_042891955.1. Lineage (NCBI taxonomy): Bacteria > Bacillati > Actinomycetota > Actinomycetes > Kitasatosporales > Streptomycetaceae > Streptomyces > Streptomyces sp. NPDC001843. Next base: position 264,634 of record NZ_JBIATQ010000002.1, read on the forward strand.
CAACTCGTCCCACCAGCGGGCGAGTTCCTGCCGCCGAACCCCGGTCGGGTACAGCCGTGCCACCGAGATCAGGGAGACCCACGGCGTGGGGTCCTCCGGGTACGCCTCGGTGGCCCGCAGACAGGCCAGTACGGCGGCGTCGATCCGGTCCCGGTCGATCGTCGCCCCCCGGCCCGCCGCGATGGCCACACCGAAGGCACGGGCGGTCTCGGTCGCCGCGCGCAGCACCAGCGCGTCGGCGGCGTGGGGCTCGGCGGCCAGCCAGGACTCCACCGTCGTGCTGCTCGCGCAACGCTGCGCGAGCAGCCGGACCCGGTGGCCCCTGGAGGACCAGTCGACCCCGGAGGACCGCAACAGCTCACGCAGCCCCTGCCAGCGGCCGATCACGATGTCCTGCCGGGCCGAGGTGAGGGCGTGGTCCCCGCAGTCGGGGTCGAAGTCGAGGGTGAACTTGGAGGCGAAGCGGTCTCGCGCCATCGGGTTGCTCCCGCTCAGAAGTCGGTGGGGAGACCCTCGTGGACCACGGAGTTCCAGGCGGCGCGGTCGTCGGTGACGTAGTCCGCCTCGACGGTGCGGGTGGCGTCCAGCTTGGCGGGCCGGTAGTAGTCGCTGCCCCGCCTCCAGTACCACAGCATCGGCACCAGGCCGACGGCCAGCCCGCCGATGCCGATCGCGACGGCCGCACCGCTCAGCTCGCCCAGCGACTCGATGAGGATCCAGAACATGAACAGGGCGCCGAACAGCGGCCACAGCCCGCCGAACAGGAAGTCGGCCGCCGACCTCAGCAGCATCTTGCGGTAGGCCACCACGACCGCGAGCCCCGCGAGACCGTAGTACACGGCGATCTGAAGACCGATCGCCGAGATGGCGTCGGCGAGGATCTCACCCACCGAGCCGAGGGCGTTGGAGGCGATGAACATCACCAGCGCCACCCCGCCGACCACCGTGATGGCGACCCACGGCGTGTTCCAGGTGCGGTGCACCCGCCCCAGCGCGGACGGCATCGTGCGGTCGCGCCCCATCGCGAACAGCGAACGCGTGACCTGGATGAGCGTCGTCTCCAGGGTCGCGATGGTGGACAGCATGACGGCGACGATCAGCAGCTTGCCGCCCCAGCCGGGCCACACCTCGTCGCCGAGCACCGCCAGCACGTTGGCGTCGTTCGCCTCGATCTGCTTCGAGGACAGGATGACGTTCACGGCGATGGTGAACACCTCGAACAGCAGGAAGACGATGCCCACGCCGATCAGCCCCGCGAGCCCCGTCGTGCGGCGGCTGTTGCGGGTCTCCTCGCTGAGGTTGCTGGTGACGTCCCAGCCCCAGTAGTAGAACGCGGCGATGAGCGCGCCCGAGGCGAAGCCGGACACTCCGTCGAAGTGGCCGAAACCCAGCCAGGACCAGTCGAAGGCGCTCGCGTTGCCGGTGTGGAAGAGCGCCAGCACCGCGAACAGCAGCAGGATCGCCAGCTCGACGCCCGACATCAGCAGCTGTGCTCGCGCGGTGAGCCGGGCGCCGCCCAGCACCACGCCCAGCATGACCAGGAACCACACGGTGCCGACCACCGTCGACAGCATCGTGTCGTCGGCGAGCTTGCCGTCGAACAGGGCCAGTGTCATCGACCCGGCGGGCAGCGAACCGGCCACCATGAAGATGGTCGCCGACACCACCAGTGCCCAGCCGCTGAGGAAGCCGAGGAAGGGGTGCAGCGTGCGTCCCACCCAGGAGTAGCTGGCCCCCGCGTTGACGTCGATGCGGCCGAGGTAGCTGAACGCCAGCGCGATGCCCAGCATGGGTATCGCGCAGTACAGCAGTGCCGCCGGACTGGCGAGGCCCACCGCTCCTACCAGGACCGCGGTGGTCGCCGCCAGCGAATAGGCGGGGGCGCTGCCCGCCACCGCCATGACCACGGTGTCGACCGTGCCGAGGGCATTGGCCTGCAGCCCTCTGCCCCTCTGGTTGCTCATCGTCGTGCTGCTTTCGTTCGTGCACGCGCGCGGGGCGGCCCGGCCCGGCGGCGTACGGGGTGGGGAGGGGGGTGCGGACTCGCTCCGGCCCCGCGGCCGGACCCGGAGAGGGGTGGCCTCGGGTCAGGGCCGGTCAGGAGGAGAGAGGGGATGTGACGACGAGCAGCCTTGCGGGGACACTCGGTCACATGGCGTGGGTGGCAGCGATGATATCGGGATTTGTTTACGTTTCAAGGTGAGCGTCCGGTAAACCCTCCATGGCGGTCGCCCGGCGGCGGCCTCCCCGCAGGTGGTGGCGTCCGAAGCGCGGGGGATTAGAGGCTGGGCTGCGGGAAACGCGAACCGGGACCGTGCCAGCACAGGCGTCGAGCGACGAAAGGGAGACGGCGATGAGCGAGCGGCAGCCGGAACAGACCCCGATGGCGGACGACGCGTACCAGCCGACCGGGAGCAACGAGGACCAGGAGGACGCCGCACCCCTGGACCTGCAGGACGCACTGGACGAGCGGACCTACGACGACACCCTCGACGAGGGCTATTCGCCCCCGGAGAAGCCGCTGGGCGCCACCCGCTACGGCACGACCGCGGCCGAGCAGCACGACGGCGAGAGTCTCGACCAGCGGCTGGCCCAGGAGCGGCCCGACGTGTCACCGCCCCCGGGGGATGCCGTGGGAGACCTGCCGGGCGGTGAGGGTGAGCCCGTCGACCCCGAGGCGGGCACCGATCGCGCCGGCCGGCTCGTGGCCCCCGACGAGGGTGCCCACCCCGACACCACGAAGGAGTCCGTCGCGGACGACGTGGGCATCGACGGGGGAGCGGCCGGTGCGGAGGAGGCGGCGGTGCACGTCGTCGAGGACGAGACGGCGCTGCCCGAGTAGCTGGCGCCGCTCTCAGGGCCGGGCCGGGTCAGTCTCCCAGGTGGTCTATCTGCCGCAGCTTGTTCGTGGCGTCCAGGGCGGCCACCTTGTACGACTCCGCGAGCGTCGGGTAGTTGAACACCGCGTCGACGAGGTAGTCCACAGTGCCCCCGCAGCCCATCACGGACTGGCCGATGTGGATCAGTTCGGTGGCCCCCGAGCCGAAGCAGTGCACACCGAGCAGTGTGCGGTCCTCGGGGGAGACCAGCAGTTTGAGCATGCCGTGGGAGTCGCCGATGATCTGACCGCGGGCCAGTTCCCGGTAGCGGGCGATGCCCACCTCGAACGGCACGCTGTCGGCGGTGAGTTGGTTCTCCGTCCGGCCGACGAAGCTGATCTCGGGGATGGTGTAGATGCCGATGGGCTGCAGGTCGTGCATACGGCCCACCGGCTCGCCGAAGGCGTGGTGGGCGGCCGCCCGGCCCTGCTCCATCGAGGTCGCGGCCAGCGCGGGGAAGCCGATCACATCACCGACGGCGTAGATGTGCGGCACCCCGGTGCGGTAGCGCTCGTCCACCGTGATCCTGCCACGCGCGTCCGCCGACAGCCCGGCCTTGTCCAGGTCGAGACCGTCGGTGACGCCCTGGCGGCCCGCGGAGTACATCACCACGTCCGCGGGGATCTTCTTGCCGCTCTCCAGGACGGTCAGCGCGCCGCGCGGATGACGTTCCACGGCGGCGACGGTCTCCCCGAACCGGAAGGTGACGGCCAGGTCCCGCAGGTGGTACCTGAGCGACTCGACGACCTCCACGTCGCACAGGTCCAGCATGCCCGGGCGTCTCTCGACCACCGTCACCCGGCTGCCCAGAGCGGCGAACATGGAGGCGTACTCCATCCCGATCACCCCGGCGCCCACGATGACCATGGAGCGCGGCACCCGCTCCAGCGTGAGCACGTTGTCCGAGTCCAGGATCGTCCGCCCGTCGAACTCGACGCTGTCCGGGCGGGCGGGCCGGGTCCCGGTGGCGATCACGATGTGCTCCGCGCTCAGCAGCCGCTCCTGGCCGGTCACCTCGCGCAGGGCGACGGTGTGCGGGTCGACGAAACGGGCGGTGCCGGCGTGCAGGGCGACATGGTTGCGGGAGAGCTGGCTGCGGATGACGTCGATCTCCCGGCCGACCACGTGCTGGGTGCGCGCGATCAGGTCCGCGACGGTGATGTCCTCCTTCAGGCGATAGCTCTGCCCGTACAGATCACGCTGGGTGAGGCCGGTGAGGTACAGCACCGCTTCGCGCAGCGTCTTGGAGGGAATGGTTCCGGTGTGGAGGGAGACCCCGCCGACCATGTCGGGGCGGTCGACGACCGCCACGCGGCGGCCCAGCTTGGCCGCCGCGATGGCGGCCTTCTGGCCGCCGGGTCCGGATCCGATGACAAGCATGTCGAAGTCGAAGTCGGGCACCCCCGGAGTCTGACAGCCCGCGGGCTCGCAGCGGAAGTACGAACGGCGGACCACCGCCCGGCGCGACTGCCGACCTGCCCGGCGGGCACTGGGACTTCGCCCGCGCGGGAGCACCACCGCCCCCGCCGCGCGCAGAACCCAGGGGGTTTCCTGTGGATCAGGCCGTCCGTGAGTCACGGCGCCTTCCGGCTGACTCGAGCGGGGGTGATGGGGGTGCCCCCGCTCGAGACCGGTCGAGCGTGGGGGAGCGCGTGCCAGGCCCCGCGACCCCGGCATGATCCACAAGGCGCCCTCTAAGGCAGGAGCTTCTCCATGGCGGCCGGGCCCTCGGCCGCCAGCTTGCGCTGGGCCCACTCGAGGTTCGCCGGGGTGACGTCCCGGCCCGTCGCCAGCACCAGGTCCTCCGGCGTGACCTGGCCGCCGGAGCCGGTGTGGAGCAGTGAGTCCGGGGTGCGCAGGTCGTCGGACGACCGGGACGTTTCGGGTTCTGACGTCGACATGATGCCTCCTCGTCGGGCCCGTACGGCCCCTGCCGCGGTACCGGGGCCCACTCTCACGATTCACCGCTTGGCCGCGCCCTGCATCCGGAAGAGGGACGGGGCCCGGTGACTGCGCTGACGAGGTACCTTGACCCGGCGGAAGGAAACCCCGGGGTCCTAAGCTGGAACCAGCCCGTTCGCCCGTAGCCGGGAGGCCGCACATGGCCGAGACGCAGCTTTCGCAGGACGCACCCTGGCGCACGCGCCCCCTGCCGATCGCCGAGCACGGGTTGATCGGCGATCTGCGCAGCGTGGCACTGGTCGGCAGCGACGGCACGATCGACTGGTACTGCTGCCCGGCCTTCGACGCCCCCAGCGTCTTCGCGGCGATCCTCGACAGCGAGCGGGGCGGGGCCTTCGAGCTGGCGGCGACCGTGTCGGCCCGGACCAAGCAGTTCTACTTCCCGGACACCAACGTGCTGATCACCCGGTTCTTCACCGAGGACGGGGTCGGCGAGGTGCAGGACTTCATGCCCGTCAGCGCAGAGTCCACGGAGCCCTCCGAGGCCGGCCGGCACCGGCTGATCCGACGTGTCCTGTGCGTCCGCGGCACCGTACCCTTCCGGGCCCGTGTCGCCCCCCGCTTCGACTACGGCGCCGCCCCGCACACCCTGAGCATGCTGGGCGACACCGCCCTCTTCGAGTCCCCGGACATGTCCCTGGCGCTGACCGCGACCGTGCCCCTGGAGAGCGACGGCGTGGACGCGTGCGCCGATTTCAAGCTCGCGGAGGGGGAGACCGCGGTCTTCGCCCTGGACCAGGTCGGCGACCAGGTGGCACCGCGCGGCTGCGCCCGCGCCGAGGCCGAACGCCAGTTCGCCGCTACCGTCGCCTACTGGCGGCGCTGGCTGTCCCAGTCCCGCTACCGCGGCCGCTGGCGCGAGATGGTCCACCGCTCCGCGCTCACCCTGAAGCTGCTCACCTACGCGCCGACCGGCGCGATCGTGGCCGCGCCCACCACCAGCCTCCCCGAGCGGATCGGCGGCGAGCGCAACTGGGACTACCGCTACGTGTGGGTCCGGGACGCCGCCTTCTGCGTGTACGCACTGCTGCGGCTCGGCTTCTCCGGCGAGGCCGCCGCGTTCATGCGGTTCCTGACCACCCACATCAGCCCCGGCGACGGCCGCGCGTCCGGCCCGCTGCAGATCATGTACGGCATCGACGGCCGCACCGACCTGCCCGAACGCGAACTCCGCCACCTTTCCGGCCACCAGGGCTCCGCCCCGGTCCGGGTCGGCAACGCCGCCGCCGACCAACTCCAGCTCGACATCTACGGCGCCCTCATCGACTCCATCTACCTCTACGACAAGTGGGCCCAGCCCATCTCCAGCGACCAGTGGGACGACGTCTGCCAGCTCGTCGACTGGGTCTGCGACCACTGGGACCAGCCCGACGAAGGAGTCTGGGAGACCCGCGGCGGACGCCAGAACTTCCTCTACTCCCGTCTGATGTGCTGGGTGGCCATCGAGCGGGCCATCCGCCTGGCCACCCGGCGCGGCCTGCCCGCAGACCACCGCCGCTGGCGGCAGAGCCGGGACACCATCTACCGGCGGATCATGGACCGCGGCTGGTCGCCGCGGCGTCGCGCCTTCGTCCAGCACGAGGGGGACGACGTCCTGGACGCCTCCGTGCTGATGATGCCGCTGGCCAAGTTCATCGCCCCCACCGACCCCAAGTGGCTGTCCACCCTGGACGCCCTGACCGAGGAACTGGTCTCCGACTCCCTCGTGTACCGCTACGACCCGCAGGCCAGCCCCGACGGAGTGCGCGGCGACGAGGGCACCTTCTCGATCTGCTCCTTCTGGTACGTCGAGGCCCTGGTGCGCGCCGGCCGGCTGGAGGAGGCGCGCCTGGCGTTCGAGAAGATGCTCACCTACGCCAACCATCTCGGCCTGTACGCCGAGGAGATCGGCCGTACCGGCGAGCAACAGGGCAACTTCCCGCAGGCGTTCACCCACCTGTCGTTGATCAGCGCTGCCTTCAACCTGGACCGCGCCCTCGGCTGAACCGCGGAGCGTCACGCTCCGGCAATGTCTGTCACCGGAGCGTAACAGTCGAGCGCGGCACCACAACTCCCCCTGGGCGTCCCGTGTCGAACAGGGCGTCGGCCATCAAACAGGATCCGACGGGACGTCAACCGACCATGGGGGAACGGGACATGACCCGCATCGCACGCACGACCCGCCGCACCACCGCCTCCGCCGCCGCCACGGCCGCCTCCTTCCTGCTGCTCGCAGGCGCCGGCATCCTGGCCGCGCCGTCCGCGTTCGCGGGCGTTCCCGGCGGCACCAGCGCCGCCGACCGGAACAGCGACTTCAACGGCGACGGCTACACAGACGTCCTCACCGGCGTTCCCGAGGGCACCGTCGACGGCAAGAAGGGCGCCGGATACGTCACCGTCCAGTACGGCGCCCCGAACGGCATCGGCACCAACAGGACGGTGCCCAAGGGCCGCACCGCGGTCATCAGCCAGTCCACCAAGGGCGTGCCCGGCACCTCGGAGGCCTGGGACGACTTCGGTCAGGCGGTCGCCACCGGCGACCTGGACGGCGACGGCTACGACGACGCGGTCATCGGCGCGCCCGGCGAGGACGTCGGCAGCGTCGCCGACGCCGGCCGGGTGACCGTCCTGTACGGCTCCAAGGCCGGCCTGGGCGCCGAGCGCACCGCCACCGTCACCGCCGCGAAGCCCGCCCGCCTGGCCCGGTTCGGGCTCGCGGTCGCCGCCGCCCGGTTCACCGGGGACACCGACGCGGACCAACTCGTCGCCGTCGACGAGAAGGTGGGCCTGACCGCCTTCACGTACCACGCGGGCGTGCTGCGGCGCGTCGGCGCCCCGCACTCCACCGGCCGCAAGCTGCAGCCCGCCTCTGTGACCACCGGCGACTACGACCGCGACGGCTACGCAGACCTCGTCGTCTCCGGCTTCGCTCCCGGTGACTCGAGCCAGGGCTGGTCCGCGTACTACGCGGGCGGCGCCGAGGGCCTGGGCTACCGGCGGGACCTACAGGGCGGCCTGGGCGCGGCCTCCGGGGACATCAACCGCGACGGCTACGACGACCTCGTCGTCGGCCAGCCCAGCGCCTCCGACGTCGCGGACGCGCCGGGCGGCCTGGTCGGCGTCTACTACGGCGGCGAGGACGGGCCGGCCGGCACCCAGGACCCCGGAACACCCGCGCAGTGGTGGTCGCAGAACTCCCCGGGCGTGCCCGGCACGGCCGAGCAGGGCGACGCCTGGGGCGCCGACCTGTCCGTGGCCGACGTGAACGGCGACGGCTATGCGGACGTGGCCGTCGGCGCGCCCGGCGAGGACGTGGGCACCGTCGCCGACGCGGGAGCGGTGTGGCTGTTGCGCGGCACCGCGAAGGGCCTGACCGGGACCGGCGCCCAGTCCTTCGACCAGAACACCCGCGGGATCCCCGGCGCGGCCGAGGCGGACGACGGCTGGGGTGCCCAGGTGCGGCTCGTGGACACCGACGGCGACGGCCGCGCCGAACTGCTCGCTTCGGCGCCCGCTGAGAACGCCGGGGACGGCGCGGTGTGGCTGCTGCCCGCCAGCGGTCGCGGCCTGCTCGCTGACGGATCGTGGGTGTACGGCGCCTCCGCCCTCGGCGGGAACGGGTACGGCGCCCGCTTCGGTGCGGTGATCGACGAATAGTCCCAGATGGGGCGGTGTGTCCGCAGACGGCATGGGTACTCGGTGGCCTGTCGGAAAGCACAGCGAGCTGGGTCAGGAGATGGAGGCAAATCCTATGACCAGCAGCACCGAGACCGGCGACGTCACCGGTACCCGGGACAAGGACTACAACCTGGTCTGGTACGTCGAGGCGTGTCTGAGCAACGCTCTCCGCCTTGAGCAGTACATCCAGGACGCGGAACGCGACAAGGACCAGGAGGTCGTCGACCTGTTCCGCAAGGCGCAGGCGGACAGCCGCAAGGGAGCCGAGCTGGGCAAGCAGCTCTTGCGCTCGCGGCTGAACGGAAGCTGACGCACGCTCCGCGGCTCAGGCGAAGCGGGAACTGGCCACCGGTCCGGCAGAGGGAAGGCGGGCCCGGTCCCCGCGCAGCCAGGTGCCGCGCACAGCCGTGGCGAAGGCGGCGAACGCCTCGTCATGGTCAGCCGGACCCGAGCCGTCGCTTTCGTCGGCGGCCGGGTCCGCTCGTGTGATCTCGTCGGCGATCTCCGCCTCCGGCCGGTCGTCGGCCGGGCCCCGCTCGACGTCCCCGTCGGCTCCCAGACGCATCTGTTCACCCCACGGTGCCAGCACGGACTGGTGCAGCAGGGTGACGCTGTCCGCCGTGACGGCGGGGGCGTCGGTCCAGCAGCTCGCGTGCTCGTGGAGAACCTGCCCGTCGGCGCGCTCGAAGAGCTGCCCGATCACCTCGGGCCCGTCGTCCTCGCGGGCGAGCTCGTTCAGGTCGTACGCCACGACGACGGTGTCCTCGCGCCCGGCGACGAAGGGCTCCGCCGGAAGATCCAGCACCTCGGCGGCGGCCAGACCCAGGATCCGGGAACCCCGGTCGGGCAGCAGCGACACCGACCGCGGCCGCACCCCGGCGGCCGTCAGCAGCGTCCGCAGCCGTTGCAGACCCCGCAGGCACTGCCCCGGGGTGTCCTGGAGAAAGGCGTACCGGCCCGCCATCCCCGCGTCGAAGCCGAACGGGGAGAGCGTGCCGAGCACGGTGCCACCGATGACGTACTGCCAACCGCGCAGATCCGACAGGTCCAGCGGGCCGCACCGCTGCGCCGCCACGGCCCGCTCCAGCATGCGGTTCTGCCGGTCCCGGGCCGGCTGCCACATGGCGTCCTCCGGATCCGGCAGCAGGGCGTGCTGCCGCCGGGCCAGGGCCAGATCGCCCGACATGACGGCGTTGAAGACCAGCAGGTAACGGTCGGGCCAGTCGGTGAACTCCGCCTCGTGCCGGGCCAGTTCCCCGGCCGCCTCGCGATGCCGGCCCTCCCGCTCATAGGCCGACACCAGCTCCCGTACGACCGTCAGCCGACCCGGGTTGGTGCGCAGCACCTCGCGCAGGGCCGGGATCGCCAGGAAGGACAGGCCTCGTTCCACGCAGGCGTACCCGAAGTCGAAGAGCGCCTGCGCGTGGTCGGGGCGGGCCGCCAGCGCGACGGCCGCCTGCTCCAGGTCGTCGAAGCCGACGGCCTTCGCCGCCCGTCCGACCACCGGGGCCACCTCACCGGGCGGCAGCTCCTCCGCGGCGGTCCGGAGCAACCGTATGGCAGCGGGTATGTCTCCGGACTCCAGGCACTCCCAGGCCTTGCTGAGTTCCGGGGACTTCGAACGGCGATTCCTGCGCGAGAACATGGAGGAGATCGTCACCCGTCAACTTGCAGGTTTTCAAACGCATTTCGCCGAGACCGCTCTCACGGCACCGCCTGCTCCGCCCAGATGATCTTGCCGGTGGGGGTGTAGCGGGTGCCCCAGCGCTCGGCCAGCTGCGCGACGAGGAACAGGCCACGACCGCCCTCGTCGGTGGTCGCCGCGTACCGCAGATGCGGTGAGGTGGTGCTGCCGTCGGACACCTCGCAGATCAGCGCCCGGTCACGCAGCAGCCGTACGCCGATGGGCCCGCGGCCGTACCGAATGGCATTGGTGACCAGCTCGCTCAGGATCAACTCCGTGGTGAACGCCAGGTCTTCCAGTTCCCACTCGGCCAACTGCCGGGTCACCGCGGCCCTTACCTCGGAGACGGCCGCCGGTTCGGACGGCACCTCCCACTCGGCGACCCGGTCGGCGTCCAGGGTGCGGGTGCGGGCGACGATCAGGGCGACGTCGTCGCTCGGCCGGGCGGGCAGCCGGTCCAGTACCGCCCGGCAGGTGTCCTCGGGGGAGTCCCCGGCACGCTTCAGGGCGTCCCGCAGCAGTTCCAGGCCCTCGTCGATGTCCCGTTCCCGGTCTTCAACCAGGCCGTCCGTGTACAGCACCAGCCGACTGCCCTCCGGCAGTTCCAGCTCGGCCGCTTCGAAGGGCAGTCCGCCCAGGCCCAGCGGCGGCCCGGCGGGCACTTCGGGGAAGTCGACACTCCCGTCGGGCCGGACCAGCGCGGGCGGGGGATGACCGGCCCGGGCGACGGTGCAGCGGCGGGAGACCGGGTCGTACACCGCGTACAGACAGGTCGCCCCGGTGACCACCGCGGCGCCGTCCGCCGGCGTCTCGTCCTGGTCGATACGGGCGACCAGCTCGTCCAGCAGGGCCAGCAGCTCGTCGGGCGGCAGGTCCAGCGCGGAGAAGTTGTGCACGGCCGTGCGCAGCCGCCCCATGGTGGCCGCCGCGTGCAGCCCGTGCCCCACCACGTCCCCCACCACCATCGCCACCCGGGCCCCGGACAGCGGCAGTACGTCGAACCAGTCGCCGCCCACCCCCGCCTGCGCGGGCAGATAGCGGTAGGCGATCTCCAGGGCGCTCTGGGCGGGCAGGGAGCGGGGCAGCAGGCTGCGCTGGAGGGCGACCGCCATGCTGTGCTCGCGGGTGTAGCGGCGGGCGTTGTCGATGGACACCGCGGCACGGGCCACCAGTTCCTCGGCCAGCGCCACCTCCTCGACGTCGAACGGCTCGGGCCTCTGGGAGCGCCAGAAGTTCACCACGCCCAGCACCAGGCTGCCTGCCCGCAGCGGCACGGTGACCAGCGAGTGGATGCCGTACTCCACGACCTGCTCGGTGCGTTCCAGATCCTGCGCCAGCCAGCCCGGGGCCTCCTTCAGTCGGGGCTCCACGACCGACTGGCCGGTGGCCAGGCTGCGGGCCTGCGGCGAGGTAGCCACGAACCGGATGCGTCGGCCCACCGGATACAGCGGGGCGTCCTCGCGGACGCCGCTGCACGCGGTGCGGCGCAGGGCGGTGCCCGGCTGCGGGTCCGCACCCTCGATCACGGCGTCGAACAGGTCGACGGTGGCGAAGTCCGCGAACCGGGGCACGGCCAGCTCCGCCAGTTCCTCGGCGGTGCGGGTCACGTCAAGGCTGGTGCCGATGCCGACTCCGGCGTCGTACAGCATGTCGAGGCGTTCGCGGGCCACCTCCGCCCGGCCCGACAGGGCGCGCAGCTCCGTGGAGTCGCGCAGCGTGGTCACGCTGCCGGGCGGGCCGCCCCTGAGGTCGGTGGGCCGCTGGTTGATCGCCAGCAGCCGGTCCTTGACCAGGTGCACCTCGTCGGTGGCGACCCGGCCCGAGGCCAGCAGCCCGGCGGTGGCCGCGTCGAGGCCGAGCTCCAGGACATGCCGGCGTTCGGCGTCCCCGGGCAGGTCGAGGAGGCGGTGCGCCTCGTCGTTGGCGAGCAGCAGCCGGCCTTCGCCGCTGACGATGAGGACGCCCTCCCGGACGGCGTGCAGCACCGCGTCGTGGTGCTCGTACATCCGGGTCATCTCGTACGGGCCGAGGCCGTGCGTCTGCCGCAGCAGCCGTCGGCTCACCAGGGCCGTCCCCGCGGTCGCCAGCGCCAGCGCCGCCGCGGCGGCGGCCAGCAGCAGCGGCAGTTGCTGGTCCGCGGCACCGCCGACGTGCGCTGTGGTGATGCCGGAGGACACCAGACCGACCACGGTGCCGTCGGAAGCCCGGACCGGGACCACGACCTGCACCAGCGGCCCGATGGTGCCGTTGACGTGCTCGACCACCGTGTGCCCGGCCACCGCGGGCGCGATCGTCCCGACGAACTTCTTGCCGATGCGGTCCCGCTTGGGATGGGTGTAACGGATCCCGTCCCTGTTCATCACGACGATGAAGTCCACCCGGCCGGCCTTGCGGGCGGCCTCCGCCCTCGGCTGGAGCACAGCCGTCGGGTCCTTGCCGCGCAGGGCCGCCGCCGTGCCCGGTGCGTTGGCGAACGTCTCGGCGACGGCCAGGGAACGGTTCTCGGCCTCGATGTCGCTGTCGTGCCGGACCTGCAGGACCTGCGCCACCACCGCGGAGACCACCAGCAGCAGCACGATCACCACTTGGAACACGAAGACCTGACCGGCGACACTGCGTCCGCTCAGCGCCGACCGCAGGCCGCCGGCCCGTTTTCGGGGCGGTCCGGTGCCGTCCTGCCGCGGTGGGAGCGGTGCCTGCGGATCTCCGGACCGACGAACCGGCCGGAGCGCGGTCCGGCCCAACAGTCGGACCATGCCCCATGTCTACACTGCCCGGCTTCCGTAGGCGAGGGGCTGGGGGGGACGGGAGGGCCGCCGTCGTGGGGCACGTGCCGGGGGCATGGGTGCGCCCGCGGTCACCGCGGGCGCACCGCTGCCGTCCGCCGGGTCGCCAGCAGCAGGGCGACGTCGTCGGGGCGGTCGGTGGCGTGCCGGGCCGTCGAGGTGAGGCGGTCCGCCACACCGGACAGGGAGCGGCCACCGCGGCGCCCGGCGGCGGCACCCGCCCGGGCGAGGGCTGCCCGCAGCGCGCCGATCCCGGCGTCGATGTCCGCACCGGGCCGCTCGACGAGCCCGTCCGTGTACAGGGCGAGGATCGCGTCGGGCTCCAGCGTCAGCTCCGTCACCGGATACTGGGCGCGCGGGTCGACGCCCAGGACGACACCGCCGGGGAGGTCGAGGACGCGGGTGCGCCCGTCGGGGGAGCGCAGCAGCGGCGGCGGATGCCCGGCGCGGGCCACCCGGGCCGCCCCGGTGGCGGGGTCGAGGCGCAGGTAGCAGCAGCTGGCGAACTGTCCGGGGTCGAGGTCGATGAGCAGGCGGTTCGTGCCGCTCATCACCTCGTCGGGCGGCCGGTCGCCGAGTGCGAAGGCCCGAACCGCGCTGCGCAGCTGCCCCATGGTCGCCGCCGCCTGCACCCCGTGCCCCTGGACGTCCCCGATGACGAGCGCCAGACCGTCCCCGGCCTCCACGACGTCGTACCAGTCACCGCCGACGTCCATGCCCTGGGTGCCGGGCAGATACCGTCCGGCGGTCTCCACCCGCGGATGCGCCGACAGCCGCCGGGGCAGCAGCGCCTGCTGCAGTCCCCGGGCGAGCGCCGCCTCGGAGTCGTAGCGCTGCGCCTTCTCCATAGCGTGTGCGATCAGTCCGGCGAGCGCGGTGAGGACGGTGCGTTCCTCGGTGCTGAACCGGCGCGGGCGCTCGAAGCCCAGAATGCAGGAGCCGACCGGGCGTCCCGAGGCGATCAGCGGCAGGAAGGCACGGGCGCCCTCCGTGGCGTCCAGCGGGATGCCCGGGTAGCAGGCGTTGAGCTGCTGCATGGACTCGAAGAAGATCGGCCGGCCCGTGGTGAGCGTCTCCACGCCGGGCAGGTGCGCGTCGAGGCCGACCCCGTCGAAGGGCGCGAGGAAGCCCTGCGGGAAGCCGGTCTCCCAGGCCAGGTACAGATGTCGCTCCTGCAGCAGGTAGATCGCCAGACGCCGGCCGCCGAAGGCGGGCAGCAGCTCCCGCATGACGACCTCGGACACCTGACGGGCGGTGACGGCGTCGGTCAGCGCGATGGCGAGGGCGATGGGCCGGTACAGCGGGGCGATGGCGGGATCGACCGCGTCACCCGGTACGGGCTCGGCCGGTGGCAGGTCGACATGGGTGTCCGCCGCCGGGTCCATCCGGTTCGCCGGGACGACGGCGCAGGTCAGCCCGTCCGGGCCGGGATGCAGGGACAGCGCGAGCCAGTCGCTGTCACCGTCTCCCGGCCGCCGGACGTGGAAGTGCACCGGCTCCGGGGAGAGCAGGGCACCGCGGAGGTGGTCCTCGTACGGCGGCCTGCTGAGCCACGGCAGGACGTCCCCGAAGGGACGCCCGAGCAGCCGCGCGCGCTCCTGGCCCAGCAGACGGGCCGCGGCCGGATTGGCGTAGCTGACGACGCCGAGCCGGTCGAGGCGGAACACGCCCTGCGGCAGCTGGTCGGCCGCCGCGTCACCGGACATGGCGGGGCCGGGTTCGAGCACCAGGCCCCGCACCGGGGACGTACCGGAGGAGTGCTCCGGCGCCCACAGTTCCACCAGCCTCGGGGTGCCGTCGTCGGTCCGGACGTGCAGCGGCAGCGGGGGAGGTCTCCCGGCGGCCGTCTCGGCGAGCGCCGCCGTGATCCGGTCGGCGTCGGACGCGGCCAGGGTCTGTGCGAGGGCCTCCCCGGTGCCGATGAGATCCCCGGGTCGCACGCCCAGCAGGTCGTGCAGCCCGCCGTCCGCGGTCACCGCGGACGTCGCCGGGTCCCAGGTGAACCGGCCGACCGGCCAGGGCACGGGGGACGCCGAGGACGGGCGTGCGCACAGCGGCTCCCCGTCCCAGACGACCGCGCCCTCGTCGCCGTCTCCGAGGAGCCGCAGCTCGGCGCCCAGGTCCTCGGCGAGCGGGACCAGGGCGTCGGGGTCGGGCAGTTCGTCGGCCGCGTCGACGGCCGCCGGCCGCAGCACGGTCAGCACCCCCATGGCCGACCTCGCACCCGGCACGGGCACGTAGAGCGATCCGAACTGGAACGGCAGACCGGCCGCCAGCTGAGGGTAGCGGCGTACCGTCTCCGTGGCGTTCGCCAGCGCCACCTGGACGCCGAGCCGGTAGGCGTCGGCGACCGGAAAAGGCTGTTTCACATGCAGCTGCCACCACGGCTTGAACAGCGGCCCGGGCAGCCCCACCAGCACCGCGAGCCGGAGCAGTCCCGGTGTGGCGGAGGGCAGGTACACACCGCTCACGCGTCCGTCGGCGGTTGCGAGCGCCCGGTTCGAGGCGTCGACGAGCAGCCGGGCCAGCCGTCCGCGGGCCCGGCCTGCGCGCTCCCCGCTCCCAGTCATCGCCCCTGCCTCGTCCGTGCTCCGCCGGGTGGGTGACACAGCAAGAATGCGTCACGACGGCCGAGAACCGCACCTGGGCGGACGGTAAGAGCTGTGTTCCAGGGCGGCGTCGCTCACACCGCCCGGAGCACCAGCCGCCCCTCCTCCTGCCGGGCCACCATGGCGAACCCGCAGGTGTCCACCTCGAGACACAGCCCCACGTCCTCGGGGTGGACGCCCGCCCAGCCGCGCCGGACCCCGTCCGCGAGACGGGCGGCGCCGCCGGAGTTCCGGGCGCGGGTGACGTAGGGGGCCGGGTCGGCCGTGTCGGAGGTGGCGCGGGCCGCGATGTACTGGGCGCAGGCCAGGTCCTCCTCGGCCTCGCCGCCGTCGCCGGTGACGACGAAGGTGACCGCCGCGGGCCGTTCGCGGCGCAGGAGCCTCGCCGTCGCACCGGCCACGGCGAAACTGGCGCACAGCAGGAGCCGGGCGTCGGCGACGGCCAGCGCGCCGACGGTGCCGGCGGTGGTCTTCTGCACCACGGTGCGGCCCGCCAGGTCGAGCGAGCGCAGGTGGGCGGGGGAGTTGGCCAGGTCGAAGCCGGGCTTCGGCTCGCCGTCCTGGAAGGCCAGCCAGCCGGGGTGGCGGGCCTTCAGTTCCAGCGCATCCTCGGCGGTCTCGGCGAAGACTATTCGCTCGGCCCCTTGCCGGAAGGCCCCGGCGGCCACGGTGAACGCGCGCATCACATCGATGACGACGGCGACGTCGGGTGTCGCGGACAGCCCGGGGACCCCGGTGAACGTGGGTTGCATCGCACCATGGTGGGCCGGGCAGGTCCGAGGGGCGTCAGGATTCGGCCTCGTCCGGCGGCAGCGGCCGGGCGGCCCGCATGCTGCGCAGGGCGAGGAGCAGGACGCCGATGTCGTCCAGGTACACGGGGTCGGGCAGCAGGTCGGTGGGAAGGACCAGATAGAGGACGGCGCCCCAGAACACCCAGCGCGATCCGGTGGGCAGACCGGCCCGGCGCAGGGTCCGCCGGGTGCGCACCAGCCGTACGAGGACGGCGAGAGCCGCCACCAGCAGGGCCGCGGCGACGACCGCGGCGACCACGAACCAGGTTGTGGTCCCGTCCATGAGGTCTCCTCCCGGCCCTCTCGGACCTCGGGCGGCTCGGTTCCCTCTCGCTTTCCCCGTACCGCCCGCCCTATCGCCTTCTCGGACGGGTCACGAAGTCCGGTCCGTGCCCTCCGCCTCGCCCTCGTCGGTGTCGTCGGCCGGGTACGTGGCGGCCGGAGCGGGCGACGGCCGCAGCCCCATGGCGGTGATCTTGAGGCGTTCGAAGGTCCGGGTCAGCTGCTGCAGCGGGGACGCCGGTGGCTCGGCGGGCTGCTCGGCGGGCGGGGCGGGCGCGTCCCGGTAGGCGGCGAGTGCCTCGCTCGCGCGCTCTGCGGCCTCCCGGTAGAGGTCGCGGGACTTCGTCATGGCCTCGAGCGCCTCGGCGTACCTGGCGACGAGCTCCCTGTGGCGGGCGAGGTCCTCCTCGACGGTCAGCAGCGTCCACTTCTCCCGCAGACCGGCCAGCGCCTCTTCCGCGCCCTCGGGGAGCGGCCGGGGAAGAGTGGTGAAGCGGCGCAGTACGCCGATGAGTTCGGCCGGTTCCGAGCCGTCCAGGAAGACGCTGCGCACCGAGAAGTCCTTGCCGTCGTACCCGGGCGGGGCCGGCTGCGGAGGCAGGACCACCGCACCGCCGCGCGGCACCTCGACGCCGAGGTCCTTCAGGGCGTAGTTGACGGCGCGCAGCTGCTGCGGGGCGGCCCGGTGTTCCACGACCCGGTGCCGCAGCCCCGGTGGCAGCAGACGGGCCAGCGGCAGCTTGCCGCGTTCGTCCGGGGTCATCGCCTCGTGCACCACGACGTTGACGCACCAGGACTCGCGCGCCGCGCTCCGCAGGACGCGCCGCATGTCCTTGTCGTCGGCGGGGAGCGGGTTGACGCGCCTGAGGCGCAGCTCCGGCACGGAGTGGTGATGGTCCCAGGCGGTGTCCGTACCGTCGGAGTCGTCCGGCCAGAACATCGTGGCGGGCGACGGCCACGCGTCGTCCCAGGGCCGCTCCGCCTCCGCGACGAGGGTCCACTCCCTGCCGTCCTCCCGGATCTGCGGGGGCAGCAGGGTCAGGCGGGCTCGTACGGTCACCCCGCCCGGGGCCCGCCAGCGGGCTTCGAAGACCCGTCCGGGTGTGTCCTCCGGGTCCGGTGGTTCGGAGAAGTCGTCGAGCACCTCGTCCACCTTCAGCCGGCGCAGGGTACGGCGGAGGACGTCCTCGGCGATGGAACCGGTGTGGCGGCCGCGGGCCAGCCATACGGTGCGGGGGGTGGTGGCGCGGTCGGTGGCGGAGTTCGACATGAGCCAATCTGCGGAGGGGGACGGCGGGTGCCCTCCAGTATTGCGGCCGTTGATCGCGGCGCCTCAGGCGGGGGCCGCGTTTCACCGGGGATCGTGTCGCACGCACGGGGTGTGCGCGGCGCACTCCCGGGGGTGCTGCTTCACACATACCGCTGGAATGTCCCCGGGCACGACAATGGGGCGCGGACGGGGCCTGCCCACCATCCGCTTAGGGGCGGACCCCGTCCGCCCGCCATGCCCGTGTGCGGCCCGCGGCGTGACGATGGACTCCCGTAGGCGGGGGAACCCGCCCCGCATGGATATGACGAGAAGCACGCCCTTACGGCGTGCGGCCGCCCTCCTCGCGGTCGTCCTCGCCGCCGCGGCCTGCTCGGGCGGGGGGCACGGGGACCATCGTGTGGGCGGCCGTCCGCTCGCGGCCCTGCCGGGCGGATCCGGGGCCGCCCGCCTGGTGATCACCACCGACAACGGGCTGCGGCTGCGCCCGGCCGACGGTCCCGCGGCCGACGTGGACCGGCGGGTCGACCGGCACTGGACCCACCAAGGTGACACCTGGGTCCTGGACCTGTCCTGCCCGGCGCACGGCGATCGGGCGGACCGCTGCCCCCGCCTGCCCGAAGTGGACGTCCCGGCGGGCACGGCCGTCACCGTCTCGGCGCGCGACGCCGGCATCGACGCGGCGGGGGTGTCCGGCGCACTGGACCTGACGACCGTCAACGGGGATGTCACGGTGACCCGTTCCGGACGCGACGGGGCCACCGTACGGCTCGCCACCCGCAACGGGTCGGTGCGCGCGACCGCCCTCGACGCGGGGCGGTTGCGGGCCGGGACGGTCAACGGGGACGTGGACCTCGACTGCGCGACCGCGCCGGCCACGGTCACGGCGGCCACCACCAACGGGTCGGTCCGTGTGGGCGTGTCGCACGGCGCCCCCGCCTACCGGATCACGGCCCGGGCGGCGAACGGCCGCCCGTCGGTGACGGTTCCCACCGCGTCCGCGGCCGGCGGCCACCGTATGTCCCTCACCACCGTCAACGGCGACGTCACCGCCACGACCGGCTGACCCGGCCCGGGTTCGGTGCGGGAACGCGCGGGGCGGACGCTGGTTCGGCAGTTCGTCCCGGAACCGCTCGATGACCGAGCTGATCTGCCGCATCAGCGCCGTGCCCTCAAGACGGTCGAGATAGCTCGCCGGCCGGGAGGACCGCGGGGACCGCCAGGGGGGCTGCCGGCAGCGGAGTCGAGTCAGCCGTCCTGGCTGGTGAAGGTGTAGGACTTGCAGTCGAAGGGCGTCGGGTCGCTGTCGCCGTCGACGAGGCACACCTTCATGCCGACAGCGTCGCCCGGTGCGACGTTGCCGTTGATGAAGGGGTCCCAGACGACGGCAGCGCCGTTCAAGCCGTTGCCGTTGTACTTTCCGCCCAGATACGTTCCGTTCTGCCAGGCCCATGCTTTCACGCCATGGCCATCGCTGCAGTAGTCGTGGATGAGGAAGTAGTCGTCGTTGTCCCCCCCTCCGGCAGCGCCGGGACCGTAGTCGACGAACTCCTGTCCGCCGCACGGGCTGGGGTCCGTCTTGATGAGATGCCCGTCGTCGGCTGCGGCGGCGGGCCCCGCAGTCTGCACTGCGATACTCACCGCTGCAGCCGCCACGGACAGTAGCTTGGCCATTTTCGACTTGCCGACCATCTGCATGTGATCCCCCATGTGGGTGGCGAATGGGTCGAGTCGGCCCGGCTGGACGCGGAGCGCCTGGAACCGAGGTCCTCGAAGTGGTGTGGCCCGAGCGAGCTTTCCGAAGAAGCTGCGCCGGCCGCCATACGTATCGGGCGTCTCGCGATGTCCCGGGACATTCCCAGACCCTGACCTGCGGCGATGTGTGTATGGAGACGGTTTCTCGGGAAATCTCATGGCGTCGTGGGGGCGTGACGCCAATTGCCGGATTCCTCCGACGCGGCGCAGGTTCGGGGCAGGTGGGGTCGCAGAGAAGGCTCGGCTTCCAGGAGACTCGTACTCAGGGGGATGCCATGAGGTGGAGAGAGCTACCCGAGACCTTGGACCCGAACGGCCGGCAACTTGTTCAAGAACTGCGGCGGTTGAAGGACCACAGCGGCCTCACGCTGCAGATGCTCCAGGCCAAGACGCCTTTCAGCGGCTCGTCGTGGGAGCGGTACCTCAACGGCAAGGTACTGCCGCCCGCCGCGGCGGTCGAAGCCCTCGCCGGTCTGACCGATGCCGACGCCTCACCACTGCTGGCCCTGCGACACGCAGCACAGGAATCCGGTACAACGAGGGAACGCCGCCATCCTGGTCCTGACGCGGAGACGGCCCCCCAACGGGCTCTCGCCCCCTCCGGTCCTCCCTCTTCGTCCGTGGGCCTGGGCGAGGACCGAGAGCACGACCTGGGCGAGGACCGAGAGCACGATCAGAAGCAGGAGAGAGTGCACGGGGTGGCCTTGTCCGTCGTGGGAGGCGCCCTGTTGCTCTCCGCCGTCGTGTCCGGGTGGCTGATCGTCGACCGCCCGAACGCTGCTGGCCATCCGGCGGGCACGGCCACCGAAGTGGGCAGGTACAGCTGTGTCTACGTGAGACACGGGGATCTGATGCTCGCCGGCAACAGCACCACCAGCTCCCACCTCGTCGCATTGAACAGCACGGGTCCCGACGTGGCGGAAGTCCAATGCCTGCTGCGCCGCCATCACCTCTCGCCGGGCGACGTGGACGGGTACTTCGGCAAGCGGACGGAAGCGCAGGTGAAGACACTGCAGCAGCAGGACCACGTCTCCCCGGACGGAATCGTCGGTGAGCAGACGTGGTCCTTGCTGCGTCACGTGGAGTGACCATCTACCGCGAACCAGAAGGGGAAGCCCAAACGATGAGACACTTACCGGGGAGGTCCCACTGGCGGACGCTGCCGCAGACCTTGCCCGCCGAGTACCGGGATCTGGTCAGGGAGCTGCGGCGACTCAAGGACCGCAGCCGTCTGAGTCTGACGGAGCTGGGACGAACGACCGCCATCAGCAAGTCGTCCTGGGAACGCTATCTCAACGCCAAGCAGTTCCCTCCCCAGCATGCCGTGCAGGCGCTGTGCCGGGCAGCGCGGGTGAGCGAGGAAGCCGTGCTGCTCCGGTGGGAACGCGCGGATGCGGCCTGGAGCCGGCGGGGGCACACCGCGACATCGACCGCATTCCGGCCGGATCAGGCCACAGAGCACCTTGCTGGTGGCGCCGACGGCAGGGAGCCCGAGGCCACCGGCGGTTTCGTGCATCGAGCCCTGGTCGCTGCTTCCGCCCTGATCGCCACACGGCCTCGGGCCACCACGGCGGGGGTTCTCGTCCTGTGTACGGTGATGCTCGCACCAGCCGCTGTCATCCACGCCTCCTATGGAACCGGTTCGACGGCCGCCGTGCGCCCGCCCATTTGCCGACTGCGCTCCTGCGAGGGCCGTGATCCGCTGACAACGGCGTGCGAAGATCCCGTAACAGTGGGTTCGCGCACGGCGGCCGATGGCACCCGGCTGGAAATCCGCCTCAGTCCCAGCTGCCGGTCCGGATGGATACGCAGCCGGCCCACACATGGTGGTTTCCGCATCGAGATCACGAGTCCTGACGGGCACGGTCAGGCCGTCACCGCTCCAACTTCCCTGCCGACGGCTGGAGAGATGGTCACCACCACCATGATCGCCGCTGCGCACGCCACAGGACTGCGGTGCTGTTACTACCCTTCGGCTGACCGACCCGGCCGGGAGTGCTTCAATGCGGGTTCCTGAGCTTGCATAGCCGCGCGGGCGGACTTCCCGATCCGCTTCATCGACGACGAGGCGGCCGTTCTCGTCGGCGACGGCAAGGTGGATGTCATGCCTGAAGCCCGGTGGCGGTTCCATCCGTGTGGCGGGTCAGACGTCTGGATCAGAACGGGAGTGGGGACCGGGCGGGCCTTGTCGGACGACCACGTCATACAGACGTGTCGTCCGTGTTCGGCCGGACGGCGCGCCTTGCCGGGCGGGAGTCGGACCTCTCATCAGCATCTCCGACGGCGCCTCTCGGACCCGGCGACACCCCCCGGTCATCGGTTCGACAGGGGGGACCAGCCGTGCGGGGCCCGGAGGCCGGCGATCCCCTTGCAGGACCGCGGCGACCTGACGGGGGCTTACGCCCCGCTCTCCCGCAGCATGTCCTCGCGCTCGACGATCTTCACGCGCTCCCGGCCCTGCGGCTCCCCCAGCGCCTTCTCGGCGGCGTCCAGGCGGTACCAGCCCTCCCAGGTGGTGTAGCGGACGTTCCGCTCGGCGAGGAAGGCGTCCACGGCCTCGGGGGCGGGCGAAGAGGGCGTGTGCAGCCGGGCGTTCGCGAAGTCGTCCAGGAGGTTGGCCACCGTCTCGTTCGCATCGCCCTTGGTGTGACCGATCAGGCCCACCGGGCCGCGCCGGATCCAGCCGGTGACGTACGTGGACTGCAGGTGCGCGCCGCTCTCCTCGATGACCCGGCCGCCCTCGTCCGGGACCGTGCCCGAGTCGATGTCCCAGGGCAACTTGGGGAGCTTGTCGGAGAGGTAACCGACCGCACGGTAGACCGCGCTGACGTCCCAGTCCTTGAACTGGCCGGTGCCCTTGACGTTGCCGGTGCCGTCCAGCTCGGTGCGCTCGGTGCGCAGGCCGACGACCTTGCCGTCCTCGCCGAGGATCTCGGACGGCGACTCGAAGAAGTGCAGGAACAGCTTGTGCGGCCGGTCGCCCACGTCGCGGATCGCCCAGTTCTCCAGCGTCTTGGCGACCATGTCGGCCTGCTTGTTCCCGCGCCGGGTCTCGATCGAGCCCTCGTCGTAGTCGATGTCCTCGGGGTCGACGATGACCTCGATGTTCGGGGAGTGGTCCAGTTCGCGCAGCTCCATCGGGCTGAACTTCGCCTGGGCCGGGCCGCGGCGGCCGAAGACGTGGATCTCCAGGGCCTTGTTGGCCTTCAGGCCCTCGTACACGTTCGGCGGGATCTCGGTCGGCAGCAGTTCGTCGGCGGTCTTGGCCAGGACGCGGGCCACGTCGAGGGCGACGTTGCCGACGCCGAGCACGGCGACCTTCTCGGCCTCGAGCGGCCAGGTGCGCGGCACGTCCGGGTGGCCGTCGTACCAGGACACGAAGTCCGCGGCGCCGTAGGAGCCGTCGAGTCCGATACCGGGGATCGGCAGCTCGCGGTCGGCCGTCGCGCCGGTGGAGAAGATCACCGCGTCGTAGAAGGCGCGCAGGTCGTCGAGGTTGATGTCGGTCGGGTAGTCGACGTTGCCGAACAGCCTGATCTGCGGCTTGTCGAGCACCTGGTGCAGGGCCGTGATGATGCCCTTGATACGCGGGTGGTCGGGCGCGACGCCGTAGCGGATCAGGCCGAACGGGGCGGGCATCCGCTCGAAGAGGTCGATGGACACGCCGGGGTCGGCCGCCACCTCGGACTTGAGCAGGGCGTCGGCGGCGTAGATCCCGGCCGGGCCGGCTCCGACTATGGCTACCCGCAGCGGGCGCGGCATGATCAGCTTCCCTTCGAGCGATGAACAGGCGACTCGATCGGGAAGCCTAAACTAAGGTACGCCTAACTCAGTACGCGGGTCCGTTCTATGAGCTCATAAACCGATCTTATGGGGTGGGTGGGATGGTGGGTGTGACGATGGATCCCGGTTCGACGACCGTCCTGGTGACCGGCGGCAGCGGGTTCGTCGGCAGCCATCTGGTGCGGCGGCTGCTGGAACGCGGCTACCAGGTGCACGCGACCGTGCGCAGGATCGCCCACCCGGCGAAGGTGCGGCCCCTGTGGGAACTGCAGGAGGCCTTCCCCGGGCAACTGGCGCTGTTCGAGGCCGACCTGCTCGAGGATGACTCCTTCGACGAGGCGATGCGCGGTTGTGCGGTCGTCTTCCACGTGGCGTCGCCGTTCCTCATGCCGGAGAAGATCAAGGACGGCCGCCGGGACGTCGTCGACCCGGCCGTGCGGGGCACCCGCAACGTGCTCGCGTCGGTGGAGCGCACCCCGTCGGTGCGGACGCTGGTGTTCACCTCCACGGTCGGCGCCGTGTTCGGCGACTACGCGGACGTCCTCGCCATGGACGGCCAGGTGCTGTCGGAGAAGTACTTCAACACCACGAGCACGGTGGAGAACAACCCGTACCACTACGCGAAGACCGTCGCGGAGCGCACCGCGTGGGAGGCCGAACGGGCCCAGGACCGCTGGCGGATGGTGTCCGTCAACCCCGGCCTGATCCTCGGCCCCTCACTCACTCCCGCGTCCGCATCGGGCAGCCTCTTCCTGCTCGACGAGCTGTTCAAGGGCTACTTCTGCTACGGCGCCCCGGACTTCAGCTTCACGACGGCGGACGTGCGGGACGTCGCCGACGCGCACATCCTCGCCGCGGAGAACCCGGCGGCGAAGGGCCGCTACATCGTCGCGGCCGAGACCATGACGTCCTTCCGCGAGATGTCCCGCGTCATCCGCGCCCGCCACCCCCACGACCTCCGTCTGCCCCGCACCGCGCTGCCGCACTGGCCGGTGCGCGTCCTGGGCCCGGCCTTCGGCCTCACCCAGGACTACATCCGGGGGCACCTCGGCATCCGCTTCCGCGTCGACAACAGCCGGAGCGTGCGCGAGCTGGGTCTCACCTACCGACCGGTCCAGGAGACCCTGCTCGACCACTACGAGAGCTGGCGCGGCCGGTCTCACGCGGGCCGCATCACCCGCTGAATCGCCGCCTCCCCGGCGCCGTAGACCGACTCCTCGCGGATGTACGCGCCCTGACCCGGCGCGTGGATCATCATGCCGTTGCCGACGTACAGGCCGACGTGGCTCGCGTCGTCGAAGAAGAACACGAGGTCCCCGGGCTGCGCGTCACTCAGGGGCACCGGGGTGCCGGCGTCCGCCTGCTCCCGCGCGGCACGCGGCAGCGTCACGCCCGCGGATCGCCAGGCCGCCTGGGTCAGACTCGAGCAGTCGTAGGAGCCCGGTCCGGTCGCACCCCACACGCAGGGCCGCCCGATCTGCGCCCGGGCGAAGGCCAGCGCCTTCGCGGCCCTGCTTTCGAACGGGGCCGGGGCGGGTGCGGGGGCAGGGGCGGGGGTGGGCGCCACGAGAGGGTTGACGGTGGCGAAGGCGCCGGAGTCGGTCACGAGGGGAGCGGCGGTGACCGTTCCAGCGCTCAGGAGGGGGTTGGGGACGCTGAAGGCACCCGTGCTGGGAGCGGGGGTGGGGGCGGTGACGGTCGCCGTGTTGGTGAGGGGAGCGGCGGCGGTGACCGTGCCGGTGTTCGCCACCGGGTTGGGGACGCTGAAGGTCCCTGTACCCGCGACGGGGTTGGGGACGGCGAAGGCGCCGCTGTCGGTCAGGGGGTTGGGGACGGCGAAGGTGCCGGTGTTCGCGACCGGGTTGGGGACGGCGAAGGTGCCGGTGTTCGCGACGGGGTTGGGGACGGCGAAGGCGCCGCTGTCGGTCAGGGGGTTGGGGACGCTGAAGGTGCCGGTGTTCGCGACGGGGTTGGGGACGGCGAAGGTGCCGGTGTTCGCGACGGGGTTGGGGACGGCGAAGGTGCCGGTGTTCGCGACGGGGTTGGGGACGGCGAAGGCGCCGGTGTTCGCGACCGGGTTGGGGACGGCGAAGGCGCCGCTGTCCGTCAGAGGGTTGGGGACGCTGAAGGTGCCGGTGCCGGTGCCGGTCATGGGGGTGGCGCCCTGGGCGGCAACGCCCATGGGCGCGCCGGGGGTCGGACCCGCGGGCGTGGCCACGTCGGCACCGGCCATCGCGCCCGTCCCGGCCGTCGCACCTCTGCGGGCGGTGGCACCACCCACGGCGGACAGGCCCCCACTGAGCCCGGACCACTGCTGGCGCAGCCACTCCTGCTCCTCGGGCTGAAGGGTCTGCTCCGGGTCGCCGCGCCAAGCCTCCGTGGCGGGACGCGCGGGCTCGGCCGTGGGGCGGGGCGCGGACGAGTCAGGCTGTGCGATCCGGCGGGCGAGGAGGTCGCGGGCCGCGGCGAGCTTCTGCTGGTTCTTCCCCTTCGAGGCCAGCGGCGAGGACCGCCGCGGCTCGGCAGCGGGCAGCGCCATGGGGGTCTCCCGCCGCGGCTCCGGCACGGCCGGCAGCGCGGCGACGGGCCCGGCGGTCAGTTCCGCTCTGGGACGCGCTGTCAGTTCTGGCACGGCACGGCCGCCCGTCTTCCCGGAGGGCCCGGCGGTCAGCTCCGGCAGGGAGCGCTCGGCCGCTTCCAGCAGCTCTGGCGGGATCGGGACATCGGCGCCAGGGCGCCCCTGCGGCGAACGCTTGGGCATGCGGTCCTTGGGCAGTACCGCTGGAACGGTGGGGCCCAGCTTGGAACGCGCCCCCGTCATCCACTCCCGGGCGACATTGTCCAGCGCGGCGTTGGACGCGCGCGACGGCGTCCGGTCCGAGGGCACCGCGGCGGGAACGGTGGGGCCCAGCTTGGAGCGGGCCCCCGTCATCCACTGCCGGGCGATGTTGTCCAGACCGGGATCGGCACCCCTGTCCGGCCTGCGCAGGCGTACACCCCGACCGCGCGTTCCCCCTGATGTCGCGCGGGTCGCGTTGAAGTTCCCCGTGGCGTTCTCGGTCTGGTCGTAAAGGCTGTCGATTCGCTGCCGAACCTCGTCGCGGCTTTCGCGCGCCATGGGGGACGTACTCCTTCCGTGCTCCGCCTACCGGGTTAGCTGGCGGGTTCGGGCGGTCGATGGTGGAAGGCATGCCCTACGGCCCCTGCCCCGTCGGGCGGTCGGGCCGATTCACCCCAAGTCGGTTGGGTCCCCGGCTCCGGCTGCCCCGCAGGCACACCGGACTCGGCGGAGGCCGCGCGGCCCGACGGGGTTCGCCGGGGGGAGCCGTGCGGTCTGGTCGCCAACCTAGCCAACTTGTGTGGCTGGTGTGAAGGTTGAAGCGCGGAATGTCCGATACGTAATTGTGATATTCGTCTTGCTGCTGGTGATCATTTGGTGAAGATCGCTCAAACCGTCTTCGAAGTCGCGGCGTTGAACCGCCTGCGGACCCAAGCCGGCCTGTTTCCCGGACGTCATGGGACCGCTTCCATGGGCTTCAGGATGGCGCTCATGGACTCCATGCCCCACCCTCGCCCTACCGTCCGTCAGATCGAGCGGGCGTCGCCGAGGTAGGTGTCCGCACGGCCCACAACGGCGGTGACTCACGTGCCCTCGGTCCGGACCACCGCCTGATGCCGACCCTGTTCGCCGAGCCGTACCGCACACTGGAGCCGGCCTCGCCTTCGTCCTGGACGCCGGGCACGGACGACCGGTGGGATACGTCGTCGGGACGGCGGACACGCAGCGGTTCGTCGAGAACTTCCGGGAGGCATGGATCCCCCGGGTGGCCGACCGCTACCCGAAGCCCTCGGCGCCGCCGCGCACGCCGAGCGAGGAGATGGTGGCGCTGCTGCACCGACCCGAACGGATGATCCGGCCGGAACTGGCCGGCCACCCCGCACATCTGCACATCGACCTGCTGCCGGCATGGCAGCGGCGCGGCTGGGCGCCGGTTGATGGACACCCTGCTGAACGCCCTGAACGAACGCGAGGTCCCCGCCGTCCGCCTGGGAATGGTGACCGCCGAAACCGCGGCCCGCGCGTTCTACGACCGTCTCGGCTTCCAGGAGATCCCGGTGCGGGAACCCGGCCCCCTCACCTGTCCGGGCCGCTCCACCCGGCCGCGGTGACGGCCGGGCGGCACACTCACGAGGCGCGCAGGGTCCGCTTCGCCAGCTCGTACGCCGGACGCATCTTCTCGTGCTCCTCCGTGTCGAGCCCGCCGAGGTGCAGCACGACCGGGCCGTGCGGTGTGGTGACGGCCAGGGCGGTCTCCTTCTTCGACTCGTCGAGGAGCTTGCTCGTGTAGACGTACTCGACCTCGACGCCGGAGACGCCGCCCGTCCGGAAGGCGCGGTACTTCTCCTTGCTCGTGTTGTCCTCCGCCGCCACGAAGGCCCGCAGGACGGCACGCGCGTCGGCGTCGCCCGGCTTCCCCTTCCAGACTCGCAGGAAGCCGATGTGCCCGGCGGGCTTGGCGTCGATCTCGCACACGGCGGTGACCGGGCCCTGGTGGAGCAGCGCGTCGGCGAGGTCGCCGGCCACCCCGTCGGCGTGCGCCTCGGCCTCGACCGCCTTCGCCTTCCAGCCCTTGGCGATGTCGAACGTCACGGGCAGCTCGCAGGCCGAACCGGCGGCTCCTGTCCTCCCGGCGCTCTCGGCGACCTCGCCCGTCGCCGTCCCGGGGCCCCGGCCCGCCGTCGACGCGCTCGGCGACGACTTCACGTCCCCGCCCTCCGGCGAGCCCGCGCAACCCCCCAACACCACCGCCAGCAGGGCGACCTGAGCCACTCTGCCCCGCACGGACCCCATCACGACACGCAACGCTGTAACCCCCCTCTGTCCAGGTCGGTCACTCTAACCGAGGGCACCGACAGGGCCGTACGCCTTTACGGCCGGCCACCGCCGGGCCCCGGCGGCCTTGCGACCGGAGGGCGGGCACGGCATGGTGCGGATGTGCGCACCCTGCTGATCGTCCACCACACGCCCTCGCCCAACTGCCAGGCCCTGTTCGAAGCCGTCGTCTCCGGGGCCACGGCCCCGGAGATCGAAGGGGTTCGGGTGGTCCGTCGTGCGGCCCTGAGCGCGACGACGTCCGATGTGCTCGCCGCCGACGGATACCTGCTCGGTACGCCCGCCAACCTCGGGTACGTCTCCGGCGCGCTCAAGCACTTCTTCGACCAGATCTACTATCCCTGCCTGGACGAGACGCGCGGCCGCCCCTTCGGCTCGTACGTGCACGGCGGCAGCGACGTCACCGGGGCGCTGCGCGCCATCGAGACGATCACCACCGGCCTGGGCTGGCGGCGGGCGGCCGACCCGGTCGTCGTGACCGGCGAGCCCGGCAGGACCGACACCGAGGCCTGCTGGGAACTGGGCGCGACGATCGCCGCGGGCCTGATGGACGCGTCGTGAACAGCCCCTGAGCGCATCCGATGCCGCAGGGCTCCGCGATGCGTGCAGGGGCCGGTGTGGCGGCAGGGCGGCGCCGCCCGGGGGGATCGGCCACGTGCCCCGCGACCCGCTCGGACGGCTTCCCGGCCGCCCGCGCGTCAGGCGGCCTCGGCCCGGGCGAGCGCCGGGTCAGGTCTGACGCCGACGGCGCAGTAGGTGGCGGGCGAGCAGGGCGGCGGCCAGCAGGCCGAGGGCGAGGAGGACGTAGCGCTGGTAGCGGGTGATCTGCTCGTAGACCTTGTCGATGTGGCTGCCCGCCAGATAGGCCAGGGTCGTCCACAGGCCGACCCACAGCGCCGCGCCGAGCGCGTTGAACGCCAGGAACCGCCGCCAGGGCATGCCGGTGGTGCCCGCGACGATGCCGTTGGCCTGCCGCAGTCCCTCGACGAACCGCGCCACGGTGACGATCTCGCCGCCGCGCCGGGTGAAGAACTCCTCGGCCGCCTCGAAGCGCTTCGGTGTGAGCAGGACGTACCGGCCCCACCGGTGCACGGCGGCACGGCCGCCGGACCGGCCGATCAGATAGCCCACGTTGTCGCCGAGCACGGCCGCGACGAACGCGATGGCCGCCACGGCCACGATGTTCAGCTGCCCCGCCCCCGCGTACACGCCCGCGGCGATCAGGATCGTCTCGCCGGGAGCGGGGATGCCGAAGTCCTCCACGAAGACCACAGCGCCGACGGCCCAGTAACCGTAGTGACCGAGCAGCGGTGCCAGGTGGGCCAGCGGGCCCGGAAGGGAAGGGGCCATACCTCCACCGTACGTCAGCGGCGCTGACGTGCCGTCAGTGCACGGCGTGCCCCGAGCGCCGCTGGGGGTGGTCCGGGCCCGGCTTGGGGCGGGTACGGGTCCAGGAGGGATCAGCCATACGCACCCGGGGGTGCGCCGGGGCGAGAGGGCCGAGTGGGGTGAGGGGGGTGTGGGGGGTGTGGGGGGGGTGGGGGGAATGTGAGCCGTGTCGCCAGGTGGAGTGGGGGTGGATCATCAGGCGGGTAGTCCTTCGGCCTGGTGGGGGATGGGCCGGGGCGGCCGCGGAGTGCGTGGGGGAGGCTTCGCGGCCGGGGGGTCAGGGAGCGAGAGGCGGCGTGGCGGGTCCGGCGCCGTGCACGGTGGTCGTGAGCTCGGCCCAGACGACGCGCCCGTAGAGGTGGAGGGCGCCCGTCACGCCCCAGTCGGTGCTCAGTGCCTCGACCAGCAGCAGCCCGCGGCCGCTCTGGTCTTCGGGGCCCGGCTGCCGGGGCGCCGGACGCGAGGGACCGCGGTTGTCGTCCTCGACCTCGATGCGCAGCCGCTCGGGGGTGAGGCGCAGCCGGCACACGATTCGCTCGCCCGCGGAGTGCGTGAGCGCGTTGGTGACGAGCTCGGAGGTGATGAGGACGGCGCTGTCGGCCGCGTCCCCGTCGATGCCCCAGGAGGCGAGTGCCTCGTGCACACTCGCACGGGCCCGGGCGACCGATGCCGGGGTCGAGGGCAGCGCGAACGCGTGCGTCCGCTGGGGCGGTTCGGCCCCGGAGGCGAGCCGGTCGGGGCCCTCGGGCCCGGGGAGTCGACCGGTGTGCTCGCCTCCGGGTGGTCTCAGGGGTGGTGCCGCCGCCGACGGTCGGTGGGGACGCCCGTCTGCGGACTGGTTGTCGAGGTGCTCGGCGCCGGGGAGTCGGTGCAGGGGCTGGGGGAGGGAGGGCGGGGGCATCGCCGTCGCCTTTCGTCCGGCTCGCATCGTGGGGGGTGTGCTGGTGTCGTGGCCGCCGGACCGCTGGGGACGGACGGCGACCCGGGCACGGCGGCGCCCGATCGCAGCCCAATCTCCCCCAACTGGGCTGCATCGCCTGCTCCTTCCTGGGCCGGAGCAGTGAGTCCACTGTGACACCTGCCAACAACACCCCGCAACCAGCAAGTTGAAATTTGCAAGAAGCCGCGTGCATGCTGCTTTCGGCAATAAGTGATCGAATGAGCCTGTGTAGCGATCGCGTGAGACGGTGACCCTGCAACCGACGGTGTGAGGGGGTAAGGCGTGACCGCGGAGACCGACTGGGGTGGCGCGCCCTCCGTCCTGCGTATGATCCTCGGCAGGCAGTTGGAGGAACTGCGGACCCGGGCCGGCCTGACGTACGAGCAGGCGGGCGCGGCGATCGGGGTCAGCCACTCCACGATCCGCCGGATGGAGGCCGCCAAGGTGGCCCGGCTCAGACTGGCGGACGCCGAGAAGTTGCTGAACACCTACGGCGTGCGGGACCAGCAGGAGATCGACACCTTCCTGCAGTCGGTACGCGAGGCCAACAAGCGCGGCTGGTGGCACACCTACCGTGATGTGATGCCGGACTGGTTCGCCGCCTATCTCAGCCTGGAGCAGGCCGCGTTGCAGATCCGCGCCTACGAGAACCAGTTCGTCCACGGGCTGCTGCAGACCAAGGAGTACGCCACCGCCCTGCTGGGCGCGGGCAATCCGCACGCCTCCGGGCAGGCCACGGAGCGCCGGGTCGCGCTGCGCATGCGCCGCCAGGAGCTGCTGTCGCGGGACGCGCCGCCGCGGCTGTGGGTGGTGATGGACGAGACGGTGCTGCGCTGGCCGGTCGGCGGTGCCGGCGTGATGCGCGCGCAGATCGACCACCTGATCGAACTGAACCGGCTGCCCCATGTGACCCTGCAGATCATGCCCTTCGCCAACGGACCGCATCCGGCGATGCGGGCGGGCGCGTACCACCTCTTCCGGTTCCGGGCCCGCGAACTGCCCGACATCGTCTACCTCAACGGCCTGGTCGGCGCCGTCTACCTCGACAAGGCGGACGACGTCGTGGTGTACCGCGAGGCCCTGGACCGGCTGGGCGCCCAGGCGGCGCCCGCCAGGAAGACCGAGGCGTTCCTCGGTTCGATTCGCAAGGAGCTCTGAGTGCACCACCACGTACACAACGGCATGCCGTCCCGGGAGCTGGGCGCGCGCGGCTGGACCAAGCCGTGGAGCGACGACGCCGGGGGCGCCTGTGTGGAAGTGAAGAAGCTCGCCGACGGACGCGTGGCCGTCCGCCAGTCCACCGACCCGGACGGGCCGGCGCTCGTCTTCACCCCGCGTGAGATGACGGACTTCCTGACGGGCGTCAAGGCGGGTGACGCCGACTTTCTCCTGTGAACTTGCCTTGTTCTGCTGAGCGTTGCCCCGGTTCCGGTGGATCATGGATCCGCTTCGGATCCCTGTGACCGCCCCGACTCGAATGGGAGACACGGCGTTGCCCGACAACGGATGGCCGGCCGACCGCATCGACACCGAGAACGCCCACTCCGCCCGGATCTACGACTACATCCTGGGCGGCAAGGACTACTACCCAGCCGACAAGGAGGCCGGCGACGCCATGTCCCGGGAGTGGCCCGCCCTCCCCGTCCACATGCGCGCCAACCGCGACTGGATGAACCGCGCGGTGCGCTGGCTCGCCGAGGAGGCGGGCATGCGCCAGTTCCTGGACATCGGCACCGGGATCCCCACCTCCCCGAACCTGCACGAGATAGCCCAGTCGGTGGCTCCCGAGTCACGGGTGGTCTACGTCGACAACGACCCCATCGTCCTCACCCTCTCCCAGGGCCTGCTCTCCAGCGCGCCGGAGGGGAAGACGTCCTACATCGAGGCCGACTTCCGCGACCCGGCGGCCATCCTGGACGCCCCCGAGCTGCGTGAGACCCTCGACCTCGGCAAGCCGGTCGCGCTCACCGTGATCGCCATCGTGCACTTCATGCTCGACGCGGACGACGCGGTCGGCGTCGTGCGCCGACTGCTGGAGCCGCTGCCCTCGGGGAGCTATCTGGCGATGTCCATCGGCACCGCAGAGTTCGCGCCCGAGGAGGTGGGCCGCGTCGCGCGTGAGTACGCCGCCCGCAACATGCCGATGCGGCTGCGCACCCTCGACGAGGCCCACGAGTTCTTCGAGGGCCTGGAACTGGTCGAGCCGGGCATCGTCCAGGTGCACAAGTGGCACCCGGACGGCACGGGGGAGAAGGACATACTCGACGAGGACATCGCGATGTACGGGGCGGTCGCCCGCAAGCCGTGACCGGACCGGGCCGGGGCCACCTGCCCCGGCCCGGGACCGGGCCGGTGACTACGGCGTGCTCAACCGGACCTCCGCGCCGATTGGCCGGTACCCGGCCGCCTGCTCCCTGCGCGAGGCGTGGGGCATGCCCATCGGTCTGCCCGCCACCGCGTGGATGGCGGAGATCGGCGCCTTCGGCTTGCGTTCGGACACCGAACTGCTGCTCAAGAGCCGGCGCGTCGTCCCGGGCCGCCTGCGGGACGCGGGCTTCACCTTCGCGCGCCCGCACTGGCCTCAGGCCGCGGCCGACCTGGCGGGGCGGGTGCGCGCCCGCCGCTCTTGACGTCACGGTGCCGGGTCGGCCCACTCCCCGTCGCGCATCACATGCCGCCCTTTGAGCTCGTGCACCCCGTTCCAGGCCTGGATCGCCCGCGGCAGCGCCTGGAAGTACCTGTAGGCGGGGTGGTCCTCACGCGGGTCCCAGCCCCAACGCTGCGCGAAGGCGTCCGCGGCGGCGGCCGGCACCTCCTGGGCGGTGAAGGTCCTCACCACGGCGTCGACGAGGACGACGTCCTGGGTGTCGCCGAGCGCGAGACGGGCCCGGCCGGTGTCGCGCAGGTCGCGTCCCGTCGGGCTGGTGATCCTGGTCGACAGCCACAAGGCCGCTCCGTCCCACAGGAACCACAGCGGGACCAGGCACGGCAGACCGTCCGCGCCGGACGTGGCGACCCAGACGTCCGTCCCGGTGCGCAGCTTCGCGAGCACGTCGTGCCGGCGCCGCGCGGAGTCCCGCGGCTTCTCGGTGATCTTCACACCGGGTGACGGTACCCGTCATGGGGCCGCGCTGCCTCGGGCGATGGTCCTACGGCCCCCGACCGAGGTGGGCGGTGTCACATCCAGGGTGTGGCGCGGTCGCCGCTCCCGGTCATCCGGCACAGCAGCCGGAAGGCCCCCAGCAGGGTGGCCGGCCATATGACCGCGAACCCCCAGATCAGCGCCGGGTTCGAGGTTCGGATGCCCAGGACGCCGAGGACGATCGACGCGCACATCAGGACGGCGACCGTCAGCGGCAGCCACACCCGAGGGGGCGAGGCGCTCATCCGGCGGGTGAGACGACGGTCACGGCGCAGCTCCGCCTCGATGCGGAGCAGGGCCAGCCGTTCGTGAGCGGTGAGTTCTACGTCATCCGGGTGACTCCGGTCGTTCATGGCTCACCGTGTTCCCCGGGTGCGGCATCCAATGCCCTCCGGGCGCCGGCCGTCCGTCCCCGGGCGGCCGGCGGGTCAGCGCCCGCAGGAGGCCGTCGGCGTTGTCCGGTGTCCGCCCGGAACGGAAGTCGGCTCGGATCCGGCATGCGGTGTCCGTTCCCTCGGTGAGGCACCAGTCCCACCAGCGTTCCAGTCGTTCGTCGCCGAGGTCCTCCGCGGCCACCAGGGCGGGCCAGCCGCAGGACCGGGCCTGCGCCGTGACCTTGGCGCCCGACTCGACCGGGTCGACCGCCAGGGCCGGTACGCCTGCCCGCAGGGACAGCACCAGTCCGTGCAGCCGGTCGGTGACCACCAGGTCCAGCCGTTCCAGCACGGAGTCCAGTTGCCCGGGTGTCGCGCACAGCCGCCAGTCCTTCGTGTCGAGCCTGGTCTCCAGCTCCACGCGTGCGCAGTCCTTGGCCAGCAGCCAGCGGGTGATCCGGTCGGCGGTCTCCTCGTGGCGCCGCCGGTCCCCGTACTCGCGCTGCCCCCGGGTGAGGATCACCCCCACCACGGGAAGGGCGGGGGCGGCCGGGGCACGTGCCGACAGGTCCCGCACCGGCTCGAGCGCCGGACCGTCGCGGGCCAGTACCCGGTGGAACCCTGTGACGGCCGGACTGCCGGGCCGGATCACCGAGGTTCCGACGGCGATCCGCAGACAGTGCGGGAACCGCCGGTGCAGATCGGCCACTTGCGGACCGTGCAGCGGCCCGCACACGAACACCAGGCTGCCGTACGCCTCGGGGCGCACGTCGTCGAGGTGCAGCGCGTCCGGCCGGAACGCGGGGCTCCAGACCGTGTCGTAGGCGTGCCCCGCGCGGTCCAGGACGCTCTGCACGCGGTTCAGGGCGAGGACGTCCCCGGCGGTCGCCTCGCCGTCCCGGAAGCTGAACCATCCGGTGAGCAGGGTCCTGTCCGCAGCCGTCACGGGGCACCCATCCGCCCGCGCCGCGCTCGCCCGTCCATGCCGTGACCTCCCTGCCGTGCGCGGGCGAGTACCCGCGGACGGGACGGATCACACGTCAGGAGAGGGTCACGCCGCCGGCCACGGCGCCTGCTCCCCTCGATCGGATCGACGGCGAACTAATCGCAGGCGATCCGACGGGTCCCCCGGCTCCGCCACCACGGCACGAGCTGGGCGACGCCGAACGACACCTCGACGACGAGGAAGAGCAACAGCAACCGCGTGACCCCCTGGCTGACCGCGTACGACATCCACGCCGAGAACAGCACGCGGGCGGCGCCGTCGTAGAGCCCGTGCGCCGGCAGTGGCCGGAGGATGCGCAGCAGAGCCCAGACGATCACCACCGAACCCATCAGGTTGGCGTACATGGTCTGCACCGGATCGACCGCGGGCAGCGCACCCAGCCCCAGCGCATCGCCCAGTGCCGACAGTGCGCGGTTCACCAGGGCGTACGACCAGGGCGTCGCGAACCCGGCGGTGACGACCAGGTCGTACCAGGCGCTGGCGCGCACCACTCGTGGATAGACGGGGTGGGGCGGGGCGGCAAGGAAGATCATGGCAGGGCTCCTGCTGGTTGCGTGACAGCGACGCGCGTCACGCTAAACAGTGGAGTAGGGTCCAAGGTCAAGCGCTGACAGATGAACTGACGGGGAGTCATGCTGATCGGAGAGCTGGCCGCGCGGACCGGCATGACCAAGGACGGCATCCGCTTCTACGAGAAGGTCGGCCTGGTCAGGAGCCGGCGGTTGGCGAACGGCTATCGCGACTTCCCGCCCGATACGGTGCCCTGGCTCGCCTACGTCCGCACCGCACAGGCCCTCGGCTTCTCCCTCGCGGAGATCGCACGTCATGGAGAGGAACTGCTCGACGCCCCGGACTCGGCGGCGGCCCTCTCCGAGCTGCTGGCGGACAAGATCCGGCTCATCGATGTCCGCATGGCCGAACTCGCCGCTCTACGAACCGAGTTGGAGCACCGCGTCGGCACCGGGTGTCCGTTGCGGGCGGTGGCCGGCCAGGCCGGCTGAGCCGCGGCGGTCCGGACCGCCACCAGCAGCCCGCCTGCCCCGGACGGGCGGACGGTCCGGAAGTCCGGCCACCGCGCCGGGGCGGCGGGCATTCCCCGGCCGCGTGCCCGCCTGCTCGGTCAGGCCCGGACCAGCGGCGTGTCGACCAGGTGCTCGGCCAGGAACCACGCCTGCAGTTCGCCGGTCCTGATCACCTGAGACACCAGCAGGTCGTTGGTGCCGTCGT
This sequence comes from Streptomyces sp. NPDC001843, assembly GCF_042891955.1. Lineage (NCBI taxonomy): Bacteria > Bacillati > Actinomycetota > Actinomycetes > Kitasatosporales > Streptomycetaceae > Streptomyces > Streptomyces sp. NPDC001843. The sequence continues at coordinate 301,061 of NZ_JBIATQ010000002.1, forward strand.
CCCCCAGTTCGGCGGCCCGGGCCGCGGCGTCGTGGGCGTCGACGAGGATGCTCTCGTGGGCCTCCAGCAGCCGTGACAGCATCGCCGGAACCTCCTCCACCCCGTCCGGGGGGCGGGGGATCGAGGTGATCTCGGCGACGTGCCGCGGGTCGCCCACCGCGACCCCGCCCAGCGACTGGACGCGTTCGGCGACGGTGTCGACGATCTCCAGCTGTTCCCCCGCGTGCTTGTCCAGCACCAGGTGCAGTTGGTAGAAGGTCGCGCCGCGCATCAGCCAATGGTGCTTCTTGTAGAGGCCGTAGAGGATCTGCGTGTCCGCCAGCACCTTGTTCAGGCGCTGACAGGAGTACATGCGTGCCTCGTAGGACAGGCCGACCGGGAACTGCTTGACGGTCCCGAACTCCTGGATCACCTCGCCCCTCTGGTGCAGCCAGGGCTGGCTGCCGGTGCCGGGCCGGGAGCTGGTGGTCATGTTCCGCCTCCTGTGGTGCTGAGCTGTGCGTACCCGGGGGACGCTAGGCGCTCGCGAAGGCGGCGGGTTGTCCGGCAGTGCACGCGGTGCTGCCCGCCGGTGCACACCATCGCGCGCACCCGCGCCGGCCGTGCGCTCTCGGACACGAGCCCGTGCACCGGCGGACACGGCACCGGCACCGGGCCGCCCTAGCCTCGGCGGGACGGCCGACGCCCGGGAGCCGGCACAGCGAGGAGCGGAATGAGCACCATGCGGGGCCGCGACCCCGGCGAACCGCACCGGTCCGCCACCCCACTGGAACTCTTCTTCGACCTGTGCTTCGTCATCGCGGTGGCACAGGCGTCCGCGAGCCTGCACTCGGCCCTGACGCACGGGGAGTACGCGTCCGGTGCCCTGCGCTTCGCGCTGGTCTTCTTCACCATCTGGTGGGCGTGGATGAACTTCACCTGGTTCGCCTCCGCCTACGATCCCGACGACGTGCCCTACCGGCTGACGGTGCTCGCCCAGATCACCGGCTCGCTCGTGCTCGCGGCCGGCGTGCGCCGGGCGTTCGAGGCGGGCGACCTCAGGATCGTCACGCTCGGATACGTCGTCCTGCGCACCACTCTGGCGTCCCTCTGGCTCCGGGCCGCGCTGTCCGACCCCGCCCGGCGCAGGACGGCACTGCGCTTCGCCGGGGGAGTGACGGCCTGCCAGCTGGGCTGGGTCGCTCTGCTCGGTGTGCCGCCCGCGCTGCGGCTGCCCGGCATCGCCGTCCTGATCGCCGCCGAACTCTCCGTGCCCGTGTGGGCGCAGTCCGCCGGGATGACACCCTGGCATCCGCACCACATCGCCGAACGGTACGAACTCTTCACCCTCATCGTGCTCGGCGAGTCCGTCGCCGCCGCCACCGTCGCCGTACGGAGCGCCTTCGACCGGCACCAGGGCACCGGGGCGCTCGCCGCGGTGGCGGCCGGCGGCCTGCTAACGGCCTACGCCATGTGGTGGCTGTACTTCGCCCGGCCCGCGCACACCCTGCTCGCCACGACGCACCAGGCCCACCGCAGGAGGTTCCCCTGGGCCTACGGCCACTACCTCGTCTTCGCCGCGGCGACCGCCGAGGGGGCCGGGCTGGCCGCGTACGCCGACCATGTCACGCGGCACACCGGCGCCTCGGCACCGGCCGCCGGAGCGGCGGTGACCGTTCCGGCGGCCGTGTTCCTGGTCACGGTCTGGGCCGTGCACCTGCGCCCCCACCAGACCAGGGCGGCCGAGTGGCTCCCGTACCCCGTCACCGCGGCCGCCCTGGTGCCGGCCGCCTGGTCCCCGGCCCCCGCCCTCGTCGCGGGCGCCCTGCTGGCGGTGCTGGTCGCCCTGGGGCCGACGCACGCCGGGGATTCCGGCCAATCTGTAAGTGCCGCGGGGAAGTTCGTACCCGGTGGGATGCGTACGAGCCGGCGCGCGGCCTGGGCGGACACCGAAGGCCCAGGGAAAACCAGCACCCGCGGAACGTCCGAAAGCGGTGCTCCGGAAGGTTCATGACCTGCACACCGAGTATCCGTCGATCAGACCAGGGAAGGATCCCGGAGCCATCAGCGTCCGTCCCGAGAGGGGGTGCAAGTGATGAGGATTCTCTTCGCCGTTCGCAACAAGGTCGCGGCCCGCAAGAGCCTGAAGGCCAACGCCTGGTACTTCTGGTACTGAGCACGCTGACATCGTTGTCCGGCCCCTGGGCGGGCCGGGCAACACCCCCGACCGCCCGTCCCGGAGAACCGGAGAGCCCGTGGCCCTCTCATCCCCGCCCGCCGTGCGCGCCACCGTGTTCGCCCCGCGCCTGGCCGCGCTGCTGCGCGACCACCTGGGCCAGGACGTCTTCCGGCTCGAGCCCGACACCATCGGTGTCGCCGGGGCCGCGGTCGCCGACCGCATCCTCGCCGCACGCCGCGCCACCGAGACCGAGCGGCCCACCTTCAAACCGCTGCACGGCCGCTCGATCTCGCGCTCCGAGGCGTCTTCGGTGACCCGCACCATCGGCAATGACGTGCGAGCGGCCCTGGCCGGGCCCCGGCCGAAGGACGTGGACCTCTCGGGCTCCTGGCCGCTGACCGGACATCTCTTCCTCAGGGACCTCGTCCTCGGCCAGGACCCGCGCAGACTGCGGATGCTGATGAGCCGCAACCTCGAACTCACGCCCAAGCTCACCTGGTCGGTGATCGCGGTCGGCGCGGCACTCCCCGGCTGGCCCCGCCCCGGCGGCCACCTGACCGGCCTCGCGCAGCGGGCCGCCCGCGCCGTCGGCTACCAGGAGCGCCGGTACGCCATGGGCATGTACCGCAGGGCCGCCGCACCGGTGTGCTTCACGGTCTCCACCCTGGTGGCCAACGCGCTCTGGCTCGGCGCGCCCTTCGACGACGACACCCCGAACCGCAACATCATCCTCGAGTCGCTGCGCCTGCTCCCGCCCTCCTGGAACATCCTGCGCAACGCCTCACCGGAGTACCCCGCCGTCGACGACCGGATCGGCGACGGCGACGACGTCCTGCTGCTGCCGTTGCTCTCCCACCGCGACCCGGCCCTCTGGCCGGACCCGGCGGCGTTCCGCCCCGAACGCTGGGGCGAACTGGACCCCGAGACCGCACCCGGCTACCTGCCCTTCGGCCATTCCTCCGAACGCTGCTGGGGACGGCACATGGTCATGCCGCTCGCCGAACTGCTGCTGGACCTGGTCCGCGGCTCCGGCCTGACGGTCGACCCGGACCAGCGCACCGGACGGGTACCGCTCCTCGGACTGCTGGGTGTGGAGGACGTCCGACTCGTCCGGGCTGCGTGACCCGGACCAGACCGGGTACGTTGCCCCATCATGGACGGCTACGACCCCCCAGACCTGGACGAGATCGACTTCCTGCCCGGATACGGCACCGCCGAGCGGCTGGCGGAGCTGTACCAGGAGGAGTCGCAGGACCTGCTGGACCTGCTGCAGGCGGGCAGCGCACAGGACGGCCAGCCCGTGTCCCCCGAGGCCCGCCGCATGGCCCGCGAGATCGCCACCCGTATCCCCTCACCGAACTGACCGGCCCGAACCGTGCGGCGCGCAGGCCGCGGGGCGGCCCGCGTCGGCCTGCCGTGGCCGCATCGGGCGGCGCCACGGGCCCGGCCGGGCGGGCGCGCCGCTGGGCCAGACCGTCGAGTGGTCCGCGGGCCCGCGCGGTGCCGCTGCCGCTGTGCGCGGTCTGTGCGGGGCCGTCATGCTCCGGTCGGCCCACGGCGCCCGGCCGGGCCCGTGCGGCCGAAATCTTCACCGGGTCGACGCGCGGTGGACGCCACGTGCCTATCCTGTGGATCCGCCGGGCCGGAAGGGCCGCCGCGACCAGCCGGAGGAAGCACCCCACGATGCCCCGCAGCACTGCCGACAGCTCGGTCCCCCCGCGGCGCAGCCGGCGGGGCTTCGCGGGCGCCCGGCCCGTGATGGACGACGTGGCGCGGCTGGCGGGTGTGTCCAAACAGACCGTGTCCCGGGTGATCAACGACAACCCGGCCGTCCGCCCCGAGACCCGCGAGACCGTGCTGGCCGCCATGCGCTCGCTCGGCTACCGCCCCAGCCGCAGCGCCCGCTCGCTGGCCAGCGGCAGGACCCGGATGCTCGGCGTGATCTCCTTCGACGCGGCGCGGTTCGGGCCCGCCTCCATCCTGACCGCGATCAACTCCGCGGCCCAGGAGGCCGGTTACCTCGTGAGCTCCATCGCCCTCGACACCGCGGACCGGGACACGGTGGTGCGGGCCGCGGATCGGCTCTCCGCCGAGGGCGCGGACGGGGTGATCGCCATCGCCCCCCAGCGCCGGGTGGGCCGCGCACTCGCTCAGGCGCAACTGCCCACCCCTGTGGTGGTGCTGGAGAACGACCTCGGCGACAGCACGTCGCTGATCGCCGCGGACTCCATGAACGGGGCCCGGCTGGCCACCGAGCACCTGCTGCGCCTCGGCCACGGAACCGTCCAGCACATCGCGGGCCCGGCGGGCTGGACGTCCGCCGACGTGCGGGTGGCCGGCTGGCGTGCGACCCTGCGGGCGGCCGGGGCGCCCGCCACCGAACCCATCTTCGGTGACTGGAGCGCCGACTCCGGGTACGACCTCGGCCGCCGACTGGCCCAACGCCCCGAGGTCACTGCCGTGTTCGCCGCCAACGACCAGATGGCCCTGGGCGTGCTGCGCGCCTTCCACGAGGCCGGGCGCCCCGTCCCCGACGAGGTCAGCGTCGTCGGCTACGACGACATCCCCGAGGCCGCACACCTGTTGCCCCCGCTGACCACCGTGCGCACCGACTTCGCCGAGATCGGCACCCGTTCCCTGCGTCTCCTGCTGGACCGTCTCGAAGGCGCCGACGCGCGGGGCTCCGCCCCCGTCGACCCGGTCGTCCCCGTCGAACTCGTCGTCCGCCGCAGCACGGGTCCGGCACCGAGGCGATAACCGATTGCCCTTCCCCTCGCCGATGTGCGAGCGTGCACCGGACCTTGTGCCATGAACCGCCCCGATTCCCCGAAGGACTGAAGCCATTGACCGCGGCGTCCCCCAGCGGCCGCCGTCGGCACTGAAGGTGCCGTTCGCCCTTCTCCGCACGGCGGCCCCACGACGCCCGGCCACGGCCGGGCGACAGCAGCGTGCCCACTCCCTGCCACTCACGTGAGGTCACCATCACCATGGACACCGACGTCCAGAGCTTCGCCGTCCGCAACCTCCGGCGCCGTCCCGAGGTCACCGAAACCGGCGGCTTCGTCGCGGGCTTCGACCCCGCCACCACCAGCCCGTACGTCAACTACGCGACGCCCCTGACCGGTGCCCGACCGGACGACCGGGACGTCGCGGCACTGGTCCGGGCGTTCCGCGAGCGTGGTCTCAGGCCCCGACTTGAGTTCGCCCCCGACGGCGCACCCGCCGTGGAACCGGCGCTCGTCCGGGCGGGCTTCACCGTCGAGGCCCGCCACACCTACCTCGTCTGCACACCGCACACACTGGCGGTGCCGTCGTTCGCCGGTGGTCCGGTGGCCGAAGTCCCCGCCACGGACGAGGACTACGCGTCGATCGACGCCGCCCTGTCCGAGGCGTTCGCCGGTGAGTTCCCGCCCTCCCCGGAAGGCGCCGCCCGGCTGCGCCGCACAGCCGACAGCGGCGGAGCCGTCCGCTTCGTCCGGGCCCTCGACGGCGGCTGCGCGGGCGCGGCGACCTGCTCCGCGCCCGCCGCGGGGACCGCGGAACTGGCGGGCGTGGGCACCCGCCCGGCCCACCGCGGCCGGGGCATCGCCGCCTCGGTGACCGTGGCGCTCACCGAGACGATGTTCACCCGGGGAGCGCGATCGGTCTGGCTGGAGTACTCGGGTGAGGGGTCCCGCCGGGTGTACGAACGCGTCGGCTACCGGCCCGGCGGCACCCGCCTATACATGTCGCTCTGACACGCCGTGACACGCCGCCGGACGGCTCATCCGGGCCGTCCGGCGGCATTTGCGAAGTAACGTGCGGAATATGAAGAAATGTCATACCGTCTACGGCGCCTGCGCCGCAGCGCTCCTCGTGGCCGGAGTCGGCGCGGCCGCGCCCGTCGGCAACTGCCCCACGCTGCACGTCGTGCGCCCGGGGCAATCGATCCAGAAAGCGGTGGACGCGGCCAAGCCCGGAGACACCGTGCTGGTCACCGCCGGTACCTACCGCGAGAGCGTGAAGATCACCACACCGTGGGTGACCCTGCGTGGCGACGGCCGGAAGACGGTCATCAGGCCGGGCAAGAAGAAGTCCGACACCAGCTGCGCCGGGTACGGCAACGGCATCTGCGTCGCCGGGACCAAGAGCTGGCGCGTCGACGGCGTCACCGTCGCCGACCTGGCCGTGACCGGCTTCGCCCGGGCCGGGGTGTTCGCCGTCGGCACCGACCACCTGACCGTGCGCCAGGTGACCGCCGAGAAGAACAAGCTGTGGGGCATCGCCGAGGAGCGGTCGGTGCGCAGCCTGGTGCGGGGTAACACCGTCCGCGACAACGGCGACGCCGGTGTCTTCCTCGCCAACACGATGCTCACCGAGGCGGGCGCCAAGGACACCAAGGGCACGATCGTCGACGGCAACGTGCTGAAGGGCAACCGCATCGGCGTCACCGTCCGCCGCCTGCGCAACATCACCGTCGCGCACAACGAGGTGACCGGCAACTGCGCCGGGGTGTTCGTCGTCGGCGACGAGAACAAGCCCAAGGCCGGCAAGGCGACCGTGGCCTACAACAGCATCGTCAAGAACAACAAGTACTGCCCGAAGACCGCCCGGCTGCCCTTCCTGCAGGGCTCCGGCATCGTGCTGACCGGCGCCGAGGACTCCCTGGTGACCGGCAACGTGATCACCGGCAACGCCGGCAGGTCCCCGCTCTCCGGTGGCGTCGTCCTCTACAAGAGCTTCGTGGGCACCACAAGCGAGCGGAACCGGATCCACGACAACCGGGTGAAGAACAACGCGCCGGCGGACCTCGTCAACCAGGAAGCCGCGAAGCGCAACAACACCTTCGCCCGCAACAACTGCGGGAAGTCCAAGCCCGCGGGACTGTGCTGACCGGCCGAACCCGTCCGTAACCCAAGGAGGAGAGGCGGCACATGACGACCGCACCCACTGCCCCACCGCCGTCCATGCGGCTGAGGGAACTCGTCTTCGGGGCGGCGTGTGCCGCCGCCCTCCGCGCGGCCGCCCGGCTGGGCGTCGCCGACGCGCTGGGGGACGGCCCCATGGCCGTGGCGGACCTCGCGGCCGCGGTGAAGAGCGAACCGGGGCCGCTGAGAAGGCTGCTGCGGGCGCTGTCCTGCTACGGCGTGTTCGCCGAGCGGGAGGACGGGACGTTCGCGCACACCGACATGTCCCGGCTGCTGCGCGAGGACGACCCGCACAGCCTGCGCTACATCACGCTGTGGTGCACCGAGCCGTGGACCTGGGACGCCTGGCCGCGCCTCGACGAGGCCGTGCGCACCGGCCGCAACGTCGTGGAGGACCTGTACGGCAAGGAGTTCTTCGACTACCTCAACGAGGACGCACCCGAGTCCGCCGACGTCTTCAACCGGGCCATGACGACCTCCAGCAAGCAGTCCGCCCGGGAGGTCGCGGAACTGCTGGACCTGTCCGGGGCCAAGTCGGTCGCCGACATCGGCGGCGGCCAGGGCCACGTGGTGGCCAGCCTGCTGGAGAAGTACCCGTCGATGCGGGGCACCCTGCTCGACCTGCCCCGCGTCGTGGAGAACGCCGACCCCCGGCTGCGCCCGGGCGGTTCGCTCGCCGACCGGGTCCGCATCGTGCCCGGCGACTGCCGCGAGGCCATCCCGGTCCAGGCCGATGTGTACATCATCAAGAACATCCTGGAGTGGGACGACGAATCGACCGCCCGCTGCCTGCGCAACGTGATCGAGGCGGGCGGGCCCAAGGCCCGGGTCGTGGTCATCGAGAACCTCGTCGACGACACCCCGTCGATGCGGTTCAGCACCGCCATGGATCTGTTGCTGCTGCTCAACGTCGGCGGGGCCAAACACACCACCGACAGCATGGTTGGCCGGCTGACCGCCGCGGGCCTGGTCATCGACGAGATCGGCCCGGTCAACCCCTATCTGCACGCGTTCGACTGCACGGTCCCCGGGTGATCCGTGGGAAGCCGCGCAGAACACCGGTCGCCGGGCCCGCGACGCTGCGGGCCCGGCGACCGGTGGCCGTCCGCGGGGGCGGACGGCGGGTTCAGACGGCTCGGTCGCGCTCCCAGAGGTAGAAGCGCCGGGCCATCGCGTCCTTCGGCGAGCGCCAGGTCTCGGGGTCGTACGCGCTGACGTACGCCGACAGCCGCTCGCTGACGTCCCGGAACTCCGGATGACCGGTCACCTTGGCGATGGCCGGGCCGGGCTCCTTCTCCGACTCGATGAGGTGCAGGTACACGTCACCGAACTGGAAGAGGCTGCGCCGGGTGACACCGACGAGGTGCGGCAGCTCTCCCCGGTCGGAGTCCTCGAAGATCTTCGCGATGTCCGGGGCCGATCCGGGGGCCATCCGGGCCACGATCAGGGCTTGGTGCACGGTGTCTCTCCGTCCGGCTCAGTCGGTCAGGCCCGGCTGGGCCCCCTGCTCGGCGGCGGCCTTCTCGATCCGGTCGCGGATCAGGGCCATCTGGATCTTGGAGTTCTTGTTGATGTTGTCGGTCATCCAGTCGTCGTCGACCGGGGCCTCGGGCTTCATCGCGAAGTCCTGGGTCCAGATCATCCGGGTGCCGCCGGGGACCTCCTCGTAACGCCACCGGATGTTCATGTGGGCGAACGGGCCGGTCTCCACCCGGCGGGCCTTGACGGTGAGCGAGGGGCGGTCGGTCTCCCGTTCCGAGACCCAGCTCCACACGGTGCCGTTCTCGTCGGGGTGCATGGTCAGCCGGAAGGTGGTCTTGTCCCCCTCCTGGGACAGGATCTCGGCGGAGGCGTACTCGCTGAACAGCTGCGGCCAGTTCGCCACGTCGTTGGTGATGTCCCACACCAGGTCCACCGGTGCGGCGATGGTGATCTCGTTCTGCGTGTGTCCAGCCATGTCAGGCTCCTGCCAGAAGGGCGCTGTTGACGAGGTCGAGGAACTCCCGGGGCGTCTTGCAGCGCTCCGCGTCGGGAGGCATCGGCGTGCCGTGCCTGTTCTCCAGTTCGCCGACGATGCCGAGCAGGCCGAGCGAGTCGATGCCGAGCTCGCCGAAGGCGGTGTCGGGGCGGTCCGACAGCTCCTGGGGGCTGACGGTGATCCCGGCCGCCTTCTTCATGAGTTCGGCCAGTTCTTCGACGGTGATTTGGGCACTCATGTCGTTCCTCTCTCTCCTTGCTTGGGTTCCGCTCCGGCGACCTCGCTACGAGGCGTCGGCGGCGCCGTGCCGGAGCACGAGCGCCGAGTTCGACCCCATGAGGCCCCGGCTGAGGACCAGCGCCGTACGCAGCTCGGCGGCGCGGGCCCGGCCGGTCACGAGGTCGAGGTCGTGGCAGACGTCGACCACGTTCGGGGTCGGCGGGATCAGACCGTGCTCCATCGCGAGCACCGCGGCCGCCGTGTCGAGCACGGGAGCCGCGCAGTAGCCCCGTCCGGTGCCCGTCTTCGGCGCCGTCACCGGCACCCGCCGGCCGCGGCCGCCCAGGGCGTCGGCGATCGCCAGCGCCTCCGCCCGGTCCGCCTCGGGCACCCCGAGGGCGTCGGCGAAGACGACGTCGACATCCTCGGGCGCGCAGCCGGCCTCCTCCAGGGCACCGCGGATAGCCTCGGCGAGTCCCTCCCGGGACGCCTCCCAGCGCGAGGCACCGGTGAAGGTCGCCGCGTGCCCGGCGAGGACGGCCCGCACGGGCAGCCCCCGTTCCCAGGCCGAGGCGACCTCCTCCACGACGAGCATCGCGCCGCCCTCGGCGGGGACGAAACCGCAGGCGCCGTCCGTGAACGGGCGGTAGGCCCGCGCCGGATCGTCGACGGTGCTCAGCTCCTCGTAACCGAGCTGGCACACCATCGAGTACGGCGCCAGCGGCGCCTCGGTCGACCCGGCCACGATCACGTCGGTGCCGCGCCGCACGGCCCGCGCCGCGTGCGCGAGGGCGTCCAGACCACCAGCCTCGTCGGCGGCGACCACCGAGCAGGGCCCCTTGAAACCGCGGCGGATGGAGACCTGGCCGGTGCTGGCGGCGTAGAACCAGGCGATGGACTGGTACGGGCCGACGAACCGGCTGCCCTTTCCCCACAGCCGCTGCAGCTCCCGCTGGCCGAACTCACCGCCGCCGGAACCGGCCGCGGTGACCACGCCCACCGAGAAAGGCGCCTCGTCGGTGTCGGCCTGGCCGAGGCGGGCGTCCTCCAGCGCCAGGTCGGCCGCGGCCATCGCGAAGTGCGTGAACCGGTCGGTCTGGACGAGGAACCGCTCCTCGACCGCCGCCGACGGTTCAAAGCCACGGACCTCACCGGCCACCCGCAGCGGAAGGTGCTCGCAGCCCTCGCGGGTGACGCGGTCCAGGACGCTCATGCCTTCCTCGGTGGACTTCCAGAAGGCCTCCACGGTGGTTCCGTTCGGCGCGACCACACCGATCCCGGTGACGGCCGCGCGCCGCGGATACGGTTCGCTCATGGTGTCCTCTCCCTCGGCCGGGTCAGGATCACCGCGGACTGGAAACCGCCGAACCCACTGCCCACGGACAGGACGCTGGTCAGCTTCCGTTCGCGGGCGACGCGCGGGACGTAGTCCAGGTCGCACTCGGGGTCGGGGGTCTCGTAGTTCGCGGTGGGCGGTACGACCTGGTGGGCCAGGGCCAGCACACAGGCCACGACCTCGATCGCCCCGATCGCTCCCAGGGAGTGCCCCACCATGGACTTGATGGAGCTCATGGGCGTGTCGTAGGCGTGCAGCCCCAGCGCCCGCTTCACCGCGGCCGTCTCGTGGCGGTCGTTCTGCCGGGTGCCCGAGCCGTGCGCGTTGACGTAGTCGATCGCGGTGCCGTCGAGCCGGGCGTGGTCCAGGGCGACCTCGATCGCCCGGGCCATCTCCAGGCCCTCGCTGGTCAGACCGGTCATGTGGTAGGCGTTGCCGAAGGTGGCATAGCCGCCGAGCTCGCAGTACACGTGCGCGCCGCGGGCCCGGGCGTGCTCCAGCTCCTCCAGGACGAGCACCGCCCCGCCCTCGCCCATGACGAACCCGTCACGGTCGTTGTCGAAGGGACGGGAGGCGTGGGCGGGATCGTCGTTGTTCGGGGACGTCGCCTTGATCGCGTCGAAGCACGCCATGGTGATCGGCGAGATCGGCGAGTCCGAGGCACCGGCTATACAGATATCGGCCCGGCCCTCCTCGACGGTGTGGAAGGCGTACCCGACCGCGTCCAGCCCCGACGTGCAGCCGGTCGAGACCGTCTGCACCGGACCGCACGCCCCGAACCGTTCCGCGACCGCCGAGGCGAGTGTGCTCGGCGAGAACGCGCGGTGCAGATGCGGCTCCGCCTCCCGGTGGTCCACGTCCCAGCGCTGCCCGCGGTGGCTGACCAGGACGTAGTCGTGCTCCAGCCGGGTGGTGCCGCCGACCGCGGTCCCCAGGGACACCCCGACCCGCCAGGGGTTCTCCCTGGCGAGGTCGAGACCGGAGTCACGCACCGCTTCGTCGCCCGCGACCAGGGCGAACTGGATGTACCGGTCCGCCCGCGCGGTCTGCTCCGCGTCCAGTCCGTGCGCCGCCGGGTCGAAGTCGCACTCGGCGGCGATCTGTGAGCGCAGTCCGGCCGGGTCGAAGAACGTGATGCCCCGGGTCGCGGTACGGCCACTGGCGAGCAGGTCCCAGAAGGCCGGAACGCCGATGCCGCCGGGTGCCACGATGCCTATGCCGGTGACCGCCACCCGCCTGGTCATGACCGGCCCCCGCCCTCGGCGGCGACCGCGACGGGCTCGGTCTCCTCCGTGTCGACGTGGCCGAGCGGCGGACTCGGGGCCAGCGGGCCGAGGTGGAAGACGATCCGGGCCTCGACGTCACCGACGTTGCGGAACCGGTGGCGCATGTGGGCGGGGATCATCAGCCCCTGCTCCGGCCGCAGCGGGTGCGGCTCGCCGTCCAGGTCCACCTCCAGCTGCCCGCAGACGACGTAGACGAACTCCTCGGAGTACGGGTGGTAGTGCTCTGCGATGCGGTCGCCGGGCTGCACCATGGCGACGCCCATGAAACCGCTGGTCGAGCCGACCGTGGTGGGGGTGAGCAGAGCGCGCAGGTCGCCACCGCGCCTGGTGTTGGGCTCGATCTCGCTGACATCCACGATCTTGGGACGGGGTCTGGTCACGACGTTCCTCCGATGCTGTGCTGCGTCGACGTGGGGGGTGCGGCCGTCGCGGGCCGGGTGCTGCCGGTCAGACCTCGGGCGACCGGCGGTCGGTGATGAGGGCCATGCGGGCGGACTCCAGCAGGCGCGCGGGGTCACCGCTCCTGGCGCCGGCGTCGAGGAGCGTGGTCAGCTCGGCCGCCTGCGAGGGGTCGGGCAGGCCGAGCGCGACGACGGGATCGGCCGCCTCCAGGGCGCCCCGCATGTCGATCAGCCGTACGACGACATCGTCACGCTGGAAGATCGTGCTGCGCAGGATCGGGCTGCGCGGGTCCTTCGCCGCCACCGCGTCCTGCTCGGCGAGGACCTCGGCCAGTCGCATGCCGAGACCCTCCCGGGCCGGGTAGTACAAGGCGTGCCGCTGCGCCTCGGTGACGTCCTGGGCCTGCGTCACGTGATGCACGGCGGGCAGGGCCGCACGGGTGAAGAAGACCCGGGCGGACTCCTGGTCGTCCAGGTCGCGGTCCTGCTCCAGATAGGGGTTGATGGCCTCCTCGACGGCCCGCACCTCGGGCTGGCGGGCGACGTGGCGCAGCGCCGTGAGCAGGTCGCCCCGTACCTCGATGGCGCGGACCACCCGGTTGCCGTGCATGTACAGGGAGGTGCGGCACAGCCGGGTGGTGTCGTCGACCTGCGGCTCGGGCGAGGCGTAGTCCGCCAGGATCTCGGCGACCTTCTCCTCGCTGCCCGGCTTGACCGTGAAGGTGAGGGCGTGGCGGACCACGCCGTCACCGATCCGGGGGGCCGCCTGCAGTCGGCGCTTGCCGGCCGTGGTGTCCGTGTCCGTCTCGCGGACGATGTGGAAGCGCAGCGACCGGGTGTCCCGGACGCAGGAGTGCAGTGGCTCCACCATCCGCACGTGCTCCTCGCTGTTCACCCAGGACAGGAACGGTGGGGCGCTCTCCCACTCGCTGGTGATGAGCCACTGGGAGGGGTTCTCGATCGACTGGCACAGCTGGTCACTGACGTGCCCGGGAACGGAGGCGACCTGGTTGCACAGCTGCTCGTAGGCTTCCAGGAACTGCTGCTGGGCTCCGTCGTAGACGTCCACCAGCAGGACGACCCGGAGCCTGGAGCCGTCGAACACGGACTGGGAGACATGGTGGGACGCCTGTCGCACCGACAGTTCTGAAACCCGTTCAGACATCGTGGTCATCCTGTGCGCATCTCCTTCGCGGGCCCCTGTGCCTGGTGTCAGGGGCGGCCGGTGGGCGGAACGGACAGCGACCGGCGCGCCGCGCAAGTAAACGCGCCGGTCGCATGGGCACGATCCTGCGCCGTGCCGTCCCACACCACGAGCGCAGCGGGGTAAGTGGGTGAAGGGTCGTCCGTACGGGCTCACCCGGTCGGCCGGTGCCCGGCGTGCGGGTCCGGTTCCCTCAAGCGCCCCTGCGTGGCCGAAGTACCGCGGAACGCGGGGCCGCTCGGGGATGTCCCGGCGCGTCAGGAGTCGGCGGCGAGCCGGTCGGCCCGCTCGGCCGCCTCGCGTGCTTCCCGTTCGGCCCGCGCCAGCGCCTCGCCGGCGGCCGCATGCTGTTCAGCCGCCCGCTGCCGCTCGCGTTCCGCCCGCCGCAGCATCTCGCGGGACCGGTCCAACTGCCGCTCGGCATCGGTCAGTCGCGCCTCGGCCACCGACTGTTCCGCGCGCTTCTCACGCAGCCGCTGAGCGGCCCGCTCGGCCGCCTCGCGGGCGCGGTCGAGCTGCTGCTGCCTGCGCTGTCTGCGCCGCTCGGCGAGCTCGTCCGCCCGGGCCGACGCCGACGGCGGTGCGGCCGTCCGCCGGGCCGGCTTCCGCGATACGCCGGGCAGCCGGGCGGCCTCGAAGTCCGCTGGCGGGGTCAGCGCACCACCCAGGCGGCCGGACGCCCACCGGTCGGCCGCGTCCGGGTCGGCCAGCACCGCGCGCAGGGTGGACTCGACCTCCTGCCGCGCCGCGTCCGACAGCCCGTGCCCGGCCTCCCGGGCGAGCTGGGCCGCCTGCCGGGACAGGACGGAGACGATCCGCCGGCGCTCTCCGGACAGCTCTTTGAGGCCGGCGGCGTCCAGCGTGCGGTACGCCTCGCGCAGCGCCCGGCCCAGCTCCAGGAACTGCCTGCTCTCCTCGGGACGGGAGCGCAGCAGCAGGTTCGCGGCCCAGGCGGCCAGGGTGGGGCGGCGGGCGGCGTGGATCCGGCGGGCGTCATCGGTACGACCCTCCGTCCTGGCCGCGGCCGCCAGTTCCTCCCGGCGGGCGACGAACCGGCCCGGCGGGGTGGTGTACAGCTCGTCGAGCACCGACTCCACCGCGTCGTGGGGCATGTCTTCCAGACTCCGCCGGACCGGCCCACCACGCACCCGCAGCGGGCCGGGGCGTCAGTCCTCGGACGACTGCTGGAGCATGGCGAGAGTCAGGACGTTGCCGCCGATGCCCCAGCCGCCGTCGGTGACCTCCTCGACCAGGACGAGGGTGTTGGCGCGGGCGCGCTCTCCGTAGAGGTCGACGTACAGCTCGGTGACGCGGGTGACGATCTCCTCCTTCTGCTTGTCGTCGAGGCTTCCGGCGGGCACCTTGAAGTTGGCGAACGGCATGGTGCTTCTCCTTGGGGTGTGAAAGGGGTGGGACGGAAAGGGGCTTCGAGGTGAGTGGGTGACCGTCAGACGATGCCGCCGTTGGCGCGGACCACCTGGCCGTTGACCCAGTGACCGGCCGGCGAGGCCAGGAAGGACACCACGGCGGCGATGTCGGCCGGGGTACCGAGGCGCTCCAGCGAGGGCTGGGCGGCCAGCCGGGCGACCGTCTCCTCGTCCTTGCCCTCGAGGAACAGATCGGTGGCGGTGGGCCCCGGGGCGACGGTGTTCACGGTGACGTCCCGCCCGCGCAGCTCCCGCGCGAGCACCATCGTGAGTGCCTCGACCGCGCCCTTGCTGGCGCTGTACGCGCCGTACCCGGGGAAGGCCAGACCCACCACCGAGGTGGAGAACGTGATCAGCGCGCCGCCGGGGCGCAGGGTCCGGGCGGCCTCCCGGGCGACCACGAAGGAACCGCGGATGTTGGTGCGGTGCATCGCGTCCAGCTCCGCCAGGTCCAGTTCGGCGACCGGCGACAGATACATGCGTCCGGCCGCGTGGACGACCACGTCGACCCCGCCGAACCGCGACTCGGCGGTGGCGAAGAGCGCGGCCACGTCCTCCTCGTCGGCGACGTCGGCCCGGACGGCGACCGCCCGGCCGCCGGCGGCCGCTACCTCCTTGACAGCGGCCTCGGCCAGTTCGCGGTTGCCCGCGTGACCGACCACCACGGCGTGACCGTCGGCGGCCAGCCGGCTCACCGTCTCACGGCCGATGCCGCGTGAGCCGCCGGTGACGACGGCGACCCTCGTCGCTTCCTGGGTGGACATGGTTACTCCTCCGACAGTGCGTGGTGCCGTGCTTGCGCCTCCAGCGTGGTCCGGCGCCCCGGTGGGAGCCATGGCTGTCTCCACCCGGGGGTCGGCAACCCCTGGCTCGGCCGGCCGATACGCGGGATCATGGCCGGGTGAACCAGTCCGAGCTCGCCGCCTTCCTGAAGTCCCGGCGCGACCGGGTCCGCCCGGCCGACGTCGGCCTGCCCGCCGGCCCCCGGCGCAGGGTGCCCGGACTGCGGCGCGAGGAGGTCGCCCAGCTGGCCGGGCTGTCCGCGGACTACTACACCGAGCTGGAACGCGGCCGCGGCGCCCAGCCCTCCGCCCAGGTCCTGGCCGCGCTCGCCCGCGCGCTCCGGCTGAACGGCGACGAACGCGACCACCTGTTCCACCTCGCCGACCGCCCGCTGCCCCCGGCGGCGCACGGCCCGGCCGCGCACGTCCAGCCCGCCCTGCTCGGTCTGCTGGACCGGCTCACCACCACGCCCGCGCAGGTGATCACGGACCTGCACGAGACACTCGTACAGAATCCCCTGGCCAGGGCGCTCCTCGGCCCGCCCCCGGCGACGACCGGACCCGCCGCGAGCTTCGTGTACCGCTGGTTCACCGACCCCGGAGCCCGCGCGGTCTACCCGGCCGAGGACCACCCTCACCACTCCCGGGTGTTCGTCGCCGACCTGCAGGCGGTCGCCGCCCGGCGCGGCAAGGACTCGGCGGTGGTCCGGATGGTCGCCGCGCTGCGCCGGCACAGCGAGGAGTTCGCGGCCCTGTGGGAGACCCGCGACGTCGCCCTGCGCCGCAGCGACCACAAGCGCATCGTCCATCCCGCCCTGGGCGTGATCGAGCTGGACTGCCACAACCTGTTCAGTGAGGACGGCCGCCAGCGCCTGCTGTGGTTCACCGCACCGCCGGGTACGGAGGGCGCCGCCCAGTTGGAGCTGCTCTCGGTCATCGGCACCCAGGACCTGACGGATGGCAGCCCGCCCCCGTCGCCGGAACCCTCACCGCGCGCGTGGTGATCGCGACCCTTTCGACGGGGGTTGGGCCTGCTCCCGGGGCGCGCGAGGCGGGGCTGCCCGGCCGATGGCACCCGCCCTCGGGAGGCTCGTGTACCACGACGGGACCAACAGTGGGCGAATCGGCCGATCCCGTACCGCGGCGACGCCGGATGCCCTACCGTGTAGCGCCGCGAAGCGGTCCATGCCGGGCCCGCACCGTCGCTGGGGGAGGACCGGGTGCAGACAGGGGACGATCGGCCCACGGGCCCTGACCGGTACCACGACCACGTCGACTTCCGGAACGGTCAGTTCCATGGGCCGGTGTCGTTCGGCCCCGGCTGCGAGCACGCGCCCCATGAGCCGACCGCCGTCTCCACCCTGCCGACGGTCCAGCACGGCTTCACCGGCCGCGAACGCGAACTCGGCCTCCTCCTGGAGGGGTTACGGCCGTCCGGCGACACCCCCTGCGCCGACTCACCCGTGATGTGGGCGGTGACCGGGCTGGGCGGCATCGGCAAGACGACACTCGCCCTGCAGGCCGCGCAGATCGCCAAGGACAAGGGCTGGTTCACCGGGGGCACCCTCTTCCTCGACCTCGCGGGCTACGAGGACACCCCGGTGACGCCCGCGCAGGCCGTCATGTCCCTTCTGTACGCCCTCGACATGGGCGGCGCCCACCTGCCGTCCGAGGAGGTTGACCCCTACGGGGTGTACCGCGGCAAGCTGGCCCGGCTCGCCGACCTCGGCAAGCGGGTGCTGCTGCTCCTCGACAACGTGTGCGAGCCGAGCCAGCTTCCGCCGCTGCTGCCCGGCGGCGCGGCGCACCGCGTCCTGTTCACCTCCCGCGAGTCGCATCCCTCACTGGCCGCCCGCGAGTTGTCCCTGGGCCCGCTGTGTCCGCAGGACTCCGCCGAGCTGATCGCCAGGGCGCTGCGCCTGCGCCAGGCGGACGACGAACGGCCGGAGCGGGAGGCCGAGGCCGTGCGCGAGCTGACCAGGCTGTGCGGCCACCTGCCCCTGGCCCTCCAGATCGCGGCCGCACTCCTGAGCGACCGCCCCTCACGCCGGGATGTGGCGTCCCTGGTCGACGAACTCCACTCCCGGACCGATCTCACCGACACACTCCGCAGCCAGGGCGTGGACCAGTACGGCAGGCCGCTGTCGCTGGCCCCCGTCTTCGAGGCCTGTGTGCGTCGCCTGCCCGAGGACCGGGCCCGGGCTCTGTACCTCCTGGCCCAGGTTCCGTGCGCCGACTACGGCACCGACACCGCCGCGGAGATCATGGGCCTGAGGGAGCACGTGGCACTGGACGTGCTCGACGACCTGGCCCGGGCCCACCTGGTGACCTGGGAGCGGCACGGTGACGGGACGGCCGTACGCTGGGGCATCCACGATCTCGTGCGCAGCTACGCGGCGGCCCCCGCCGCGTCCGGTCCCCGGCTGGCCGAGGAGGCGCGGACCGCACGGGCGCGGGCGAGAGCGCACTACCACCGGCGGGCCGCGCACTGCGACCGCCATATGCCGGTGCCGGTCCACGACCCGTCTCCCGCCGCCGCAGCGCGCCGGGACACCGCCCTGGCCTGGTTCGACAGCGAGCGGACCAATCTCTTGGCCGCGGTGCAGTGGCCGGACGAGGGCGACCCCCAGGCCCGTGTCGGCCTGGCGCTGCACCTGGCCGGCTACCTGCGCTGGCGCCGCTTCTACGACGACTGGGCCGCCGTCAGCCGCATCGCACGTGCCGTCGCCCAGCGGCTGGGGGACGACCACGCCGAAGCCACCGCCTGCAATCACCTGGGCAACGCGCTCTCGCGCGGCGGACACCCCGCAGCGGCCCTCGAACCACTCACCCACGCGGCCCACCTCTTCCGGCGCATCGCGGATCCCACCTGTGAGGGCATGGCCTGGAACAACCTCGGCCTCGCCCACCGCAGGACCGGGCACCACGATGTCGCCCTGGCCACCCATCTGCGCGCCAGGGACCGCTTCCGGGCCCTCCGGGACGAGTGGAACGAGGGCCGGGCCCAGCACAACCTGGGCCTGGCCCTGGACCACATGGGCCGCCACGCCGAGGCCGCCACCGCCCTCCGGCAGGCCTGCGAGCTCCACCAGGCGCACGACCGCATCTTCCACGGCGACTCGCTCAACAGCCTCGGCTGTGCCCTGCACGCGGCGGGCCGGGTCGAGGAGGCCGTGACCGCACTGGAAGGGTCACTGCGTATCCGTGAGGAGTACGACAACTGGTACGCCACGGTGCAGACGCAGTACAACCTCGCACGGTCCCTGGAGGCCGCGGGTCGACAGGCGGAGGCGGTGAGGATCCGGGTCGCGGCGGACGAGACCTGTGCTCTGAGAGGCGTCGGCCCGGTGGGTTGCGGACACCACTACTGACCGGCGAGGCGGCTCGCCACCGGCCGACGATCATGCCCTCCTCGGCGAGTCGTCGCCCGCCCGTGCGCGCAGCGCCGTGACGGACCACTCGACCGCCGGTGCCAGCGGCTCCGGGGTCGGCCAGCCGTTGACCAGGGCGAGCAGTGCGAAGTACCGGTCACGGCGCGGCTCGTGCGCGGCCGACAGACGCCGCACCAGCCATCGCCGCAGCTCGGCGTCGTCGGGGCGGCCGAAGGCCCGGGCACAGTGCCCGGTGAGCGCCGCGACCACGGGACCCGCCTCGGGCGAGTCCGGCGCGATGCCCGACCGCACGGCGGCCGTCGCGTGATCGCGGACGACCGCCACCGCGTCGGGGCGCGGCAGGACGGTGCCGCCCGCGTGACGGACGGCCGCATGGTCCGCCACGCCGCGCCGCAGACCGGAACGGAAGCCCGGGTCCAGGGAAAGTTCCGCGAGTTCCACCCAAGCCTCGACCTGTTCGTCCGTGGGGTCGTCAGGGAGCTCGGGCGTCATGGAACACCGGGCCGCGGCGTAGCCCGCGTCGTCTCCGAGACCGTCGAAGACGGCTTCGAGGAAGTCGTCGACCAGGCGACGGCGTTCGGCCGGGGCGAGCCGGGCCAGTCGGTGCATGTGCTCCATCTCCTCGAACTCCTCACAGGTGGGCCGGCGCCTTGCGACGGCCGTCAGCAGTGCGCGGCGCAGACGCAAGACCCCGATCTGTGCCTCCAGGGCCGCGGCGTGCCGCGCGGCGAGATCGCCGAGAGCCAGCTCCCGGTGCACGACCCCGCGGATCGCCTCGACTCCCAGCCCCAGTTCGCGCAGCGTGCGCACCAGGGCCAGCCGCGCCACGGCGTCGGGGCCGTACCGGCGGTGGCCGGCGGCGGTACGCCGAACCGGCGCCACGATGCCGTGGTCCGAGTAGCGCCGGACGGTCTTGACCGTCAGTCCGGTGCGCCGCGCCAGTTCACCGATCGAGTACAGGGAATCGCCGTCCATGACCTCACCTTTCCGTCTCCCCCCGGGGGAGATTCAAGTCCGTGGCCGAGTGGTCCGGCCGCGGCCCTGGGCGAGCGTGATGGTGGCGCACTCGCGTACAGGTGTCCCGAAGGGGAAAGATGAGACGCCGAGCGAGACATCAACCGAAGCGGAGGAACGCACCCATGCCGCACGAGCGAGCGGGCACGCCGGCCGGTCCCGAGGATCTGGTCGACGTGGCCCGGCTGGTCACCGCGTACTACGCGCTGCACCCGGATCCGGCCGAGCCCGGGCAGCGGGTCGCGTTCGGCACCTCCGGACACCGCGGATCGTCATCGGCGAGCGCGTTCAACGAGGACCACATCGCCGCCACCAGCCAGGCCATCTGCGAGTACCGGGAGAGCCAGGGCACCGACGGCCCGCTCTTCCTCGGGGCCGACACCCACGCGCTGTCAGAGCCGGCGAAGGTGACCGCGCTGGAGGTGTTCGCCGCCAACGGCGTGACGGTGCTGATCGACAGCGCGGACGGGTACACACCGACCCCGGCGGTCTCCCACGCCATCCTCACCCACAACCGGGGCCGCACCACCGGACTCGCGGACGGAGTCGTCGTCACCCCTTCGCACAACCCGCCCGCCGACGGCGGATTCAAGTACAACCCGCCGAACGGCGGCCCGGCGGCCTCGGACGCGACCTCCTGGATCCAGGACCGGGCCAACCAGATCATCGCGGGCGGCCTGAAGGACGTACGGCGGGTCTCCTACGCCAAGGCGCTCGCCGCCGACACGACCGGCCGGTACGACTTCCTGGGCACCTACGTCACCGACCTGCCGAGCGTCCTTGACCTCGACGCGATCCGGTCGGCCGGCGTGCGCATCGGAGCCGACCCGCTGGGCGGGGCGTCCGTCGCCTACTGGGGCCGGATCGCCGAACAGCACGGGCTCGACCTGACCGTGGTCAATCCGCACACCGACCCCACCTGGCGGTTCATGACCCTTGACTGGGACGGCCAGATCCGCATGGACTGCTCGTCGCCGTACGCGATGGCCTCCCTCATCGAGCAGCGGGACCGGTTCGCCATCTCCACCGGCAACGACGCCGACGCCGACCGGCACGGCATCGTCACCCCGGACGCGGGCCTGATGAACCCCAACCACTATCTCGCGGTCGCCATCTCCTATCTCTACAGCCACCGCGAGCAGTGGCCGGCCGGCACCGGCATCGGCAAGACCCTGGTGTCCTCCGGGATGATCGACCGGGTCGCGGCCGACCTCGGGCGGGAACTGGTCGAGGTGCCGGTCGGGTTCAAGTGGTTCGTGGACGGGCTGATCGGCGGCACGCTCGGCTTCGGCGGCGAGGAGTCGGCCGGCGCGTCGTTCCTGCGCCGGGACGGTTCGGTGTGGACGACGGACAAGGACGGCATCATCCTGGCCCTGCTGGCCTCCGAGATCACCGCCGTGACCGGCAGGACGCCGTCCGAGCACTACGCCGGACTGACCGCCCGCTTCGGCGAACCCGCCTACGCCCGCATCGACGCCCCGGCGTCCCGCGAGGAGAAGGCGCTGCTGGCCAAGCTCTCGCCGGCCCAGGTCACCGCCGAGTCCCTGGCCGGGGAACCGGTCACCGCCGTGCTCACCGAGGCCCCCGGCAACGGCGCCGCCATCGGGGGCATCAAGGTGACCACCGAGCACGCCTGGTTCGCGGCGCGGCCCTCCGGCACGGAGGACGTCTACAAGGTGTACGCCGAGTCGTTCCTCGGGGCCGGCCATCTCGCCCAGGTACAGGAGGAGGCGAAGTCCGTGGTGCTGGCGGCACTCGGCGGCTGAGGACTACTCGACGACTTCGGACGGGCCTGTTTGCCCGGCAACTGACCGGCAAGGTGATGTCCATGAGTGAATCGAACAACGACACGAAGCGAACGTCCGACTCCCAGCAGGGGACGGCTGCAAAGGCCCGGAGCGCCGCGGCCGACGCGACGGCTCCGGCGTCCCGGGGCGCGAAGAAGGCCGCCTCGAAGGCGGATGACGCGACGTCAGCGGCCAAGGAGGGCGCCGACAAGGCGACCGGGGCTGCGGCCGAGGCGACGACCGGGGCCGTGCAGGCCGGGGCCGAGAAGCTGGAGGCGGGCCGCCGTGCGGTCGTCGCGGCCTCCGGCCAGGTGGCGTCGACCGCCAGGACGGCCTGGACGGTCATCAGCCAGCGCAAGCTCGTCGCCGTGGCGGCGGGAGCCGGCCTGACCGCGGTGAGCGCCGCCTCGTACGCGGTGGGCCGCCGCGCGGGACGCCCCGCGCAGGGTCCCCTCACCCGACTCACCGGTGGCCGTATCTGACACCCGGGGGCGGCCGTGCCCGCCCCCGGGCCCTGTCCGGGAACCGTTCGCCGCGTTCCAAACCAGCAACTAGCCGGATCGGACGCCTCCGGCCGGGTGAACCGGCCCGAGCCCGTCTCCGTCCCGCGGGGCATGCATGACAGTCCCGGCCGTTTCCGGCCGAGTCGGGGGAGACGACGCGCTGGAGGCGAGTGATGAAGGAAAGAGCCGATTCCGCCGACCGCGGCACCCACCGGGTACCGGTCCTCATCGTCGGCGGTTCCCTGGTCGGCCTGTCCACCTCGGTGTTCCTGGGCCGGCTGGGAGTTCCGCACACGCTGGTGGAGCGCCACGCCGGTACGTCCATCCACCCCCGTGGTCGCGGCAACAACGTACGGACCATGGAGCTTTTCCGGGTGGCCGGGGTCGAGCCCGGGATCCGGCAGGCCGCGGCCACGCTGGCCGGCAACCACGGCATCCTGCAGACCCCCACCCTGGTCGGCGACGCGGGTGAATGGCTGTTCAAAGAGATCGACCCGGGCGGCGGACTGGCCCGGTTCAGCCCCAGCACATGGTGTCTGTGCAGCCAGAACGACCTGGAACCCGTCCTCCTCGACCACGCCGTCGGCCAGGGCGGCGACCTGCGGTACCACACCGAGCTGATGTCGTTCGACGCCGACCCCACCGGGGTCACCGCGGTGGTCAAGAGCCGTGACACCGGAGAGCACACCACCATCCGCGCGGACTACCTGGTCGCCGCCGACGGCCCCCGCAGCCCCGTCCGCGAACAGCTCGGCATCGGGCAGAGCGGCCCCGGCGACCTGTTCCACAACATCAGCATGACCTTCCGCTCCCGCCGCCTCGCCGACGTGGTGGGCGAGCGCCGCTTCATCGTCTGCTACCTGACCAGCCCGGACGCCGACGGGGCGCTGCTTCCGGTCGACAACAAGGAGAACTGGGTCTTCCACGCCCCCTGGCACCCCGAACACGGCGAGACCCTGGAGGAGTTCACCGACGAGCGGTGCGTCGACCACATCCGCCGCGCGGTCGGTGACCTGGACCTCGACGTGGAGATCACCGGCCGGGCGCCCTGGCACGCCGCCCAGCGCGTCGCCCGCAGCTACCGGTCCGACCGGGTCTTCCTGGCCGGGGACTCGGCGCACGAGATGTCCCCCACGGGGGCCTTCGGCTCCAACACCGGCATCCAGGACGCCCACAACCTCGCCTGGAAGCTGGCCGCGGTGCTCGGCGGCTGGGCGGGGGAGGAGCTGCTGGACACCTACGACACCGAGCGTCGCCCGGTCGCGGAGGCGACCAGCGCCCGGGCCGCAGGCCGTTCGGTGGAGCACAGCCACCCGGGTTTCGCCCCGGCCCCCGGCATGGGCAGTGGCGGACCGCAGCGCGGCATCCTCAACGTCGCCCTGGGCTACCGCTACCCGCAGGGCGCGGTGGTGGACGCCGACCCGGCGACCCCGGTCGTCCCCGAGGCACTGCACCTGACCGGTGAACCGGGCAGCCGGGCCCCGCACATGTGGCTGCGGCGTGACGGAGAGCGTGTCTCCACCCTCGACCTCTACGAACGCGACATGGTCCTGCTCAGCGACGCGGAGGAGAAGGGCGGGACGGGCGGCTGGCACGAGGCCGCCACCCGCCTCGCCGAACAGATGCCGATCCCGCTGACCTCGTACCGCGTGGGCACCGGACCCGACACCGACCTGACGCCCGAGGGCGACGTGAACTGGGCCGAGCGGCACGGCACGACACCCGGGGGCGCCGTGCTCGTCCGCCCGGACGGGTTCGTGGCATGGCGGTCGCCGGGCCCGGTCGAGGAGCCCGCGCTGACCCTGCGCGAGGTCCTGGGCACCGTCCTGGCACGCGCCGACCTCATCGGCCCGGGCGACCTGCCCTAGGCGTTCAGCCGCACGGGAAGCTCGAACAGGTCGTTCTGCGTCACCACCGGCTTGTTGCGCAGCTCGGAGGCGGGCACCGCCAGGTCCAGCCCGGGGAAACGGGCGTACAGCGCGGGCAGTGCCACCCCCGCCTCCAGCCGGGACAGGGCCGCGCCCGGGCAGACGTGCGGGCCGTGGCCGAAGGCGATGTGACGGTTCTTCGACTCGCGGGTGATGTCGAAGTCACCCGCGGTCGGCCCGTGCGCCTTCTCGTCCCGGCCTATCGCGCCGTACGACACGATCAGGGCGTCGCCGGCCGGGATCACCCGGTCGCCGACCGGCACGTCCTCGGTCGCGAAGCGGATCAGGACGTGCGAGGTCGGCGTCGACCAGCGCAGCGTCTCCTCGACCACCGCCGACCAGTCCGCCTCCCCGGACAGCGCGAGCGCGCGCTGGTCGGGATGGGTGGAGAGGTTGACGACGGCGTTGACGATCAGGGAGATGGTCGTCTCGTGGCCCGCGGCGACCATCAGCTGCAGGGTGGAGACGATCTCCTCGTCGGTGAGCCGGTCGCCGTCCTCGGGGGCGAGGATCAGGGCGCTGGTCAGGTCGTCGCCCGGCGCCGCCCGTTTGGCGGCCACCGTCTCGGCCATGATCTGCGCCAGCTCCGTCAGGGTCGCGATGACCTCCTCGGGCGGGGTCTGGGTGGAGAAGAACTTCTCGAACAGCACCTTCAGCCGGGGCAGCCGGGCCTCGTCGAGCCCCATGAGGTCGGCGACGACGTACATGGGCAGCGGGTAGGCGAACTCCGCCTTGAGGTCGACGACGTCCCGGCCGGTGGGCAGCCGGTCGAGCAGCTCCTCGGTGAGCTTGGTGATCCGCTCCCGCATCCGCTCCACCCGGCGCGGGGTGAGCGCCTGGGCGACCAGGGTGCGCATCCGGCGGTGGTCCGCCCCGTCCACGGTCAGCATGGAGCGGCCCGGGTTCGCCAGCCCGATCAGTGGCCAGTCCGCGGGGATCTCCCCGCGCTGCCAGGCGCCCCACACGTTGATGTCCTTGACCAGACGCGGATCGGTGAGCAGCGCCTTGGCCTCGGCGTGGTGGGTGACGGCCCAGACGGGGACGCCGCCCGGCAGTTCGACGGCGGCGAGCGGACCGGCCGCGCGCAGTGCCGCGCTCTCGCCGTCCAGGTCGGTGACGAAGGGGTCGAGGGCGATCCGGGTTGCTTCGGTACCGGTCGTCATCGTGACATGCCTCCAGGGCGGACGGGTTCAGAGGGCGGGTACGGGCGTGAACCGCACGGGCAGTTCGGTCAGGCCCCGCAGCCAGGGCGAGGGCCGGCGGGTGAGGGACCCGGCGGGCACCGCCAGGTCGATGTCCGGCAGCCGGTCGAGGACGACCTCGATGCCGGTCCGCGCGATCACCTCGGCCACCTCCTGCGCGGGGAACGGGCAGCGGTGCTCGCCGTGGCCGAAGGAGAAGTGCGCGTTGTTGCCGCCGGTCAGGGCCGAGCCGTCGGTGCGGACCTGAGGGTCGGAGTTGGCGCCCTGCAGGCCGAGCAGCAGCAGGTCACCGGCCCGGATGCGGCGCCCGCCGAGATGGGTGTCGCGTGAGGCCCAGCGGCCGGCCACGTTCTGGGTGGGCGCGTCCTCCCACAGCACCTCGTTCATGGCCTCGGCGACGCTGTTGCGGCCGCCGAAGAGGGAGGCGGCGAAGCGGTCGTCGGTGAGCATCAGCCTGAGGGAGTTGCCGATCCAGTCGGCGGTCGGCTGGTGCCCGGCCGCCATCATCACCATCAGGTCCTGGGCGATCTCCTCGTCGCTGAACCCGCTGTCGTCGGCGAGCATCCGGGAGACGACGTCGTTCGCGGGCCGCGCCCTGCGGTCGGCGAGCAGCTGTGCCATCGAGGCCCCCAGGTGGGTCTGGCCCGCGATGGCCCGCTCCCGGCCGTCGATCATGTCGTTGAGGGCGGTGACCAGGCCCGGTCCCTCCTCGTCGGAGAAGCCGTAGAGCCGGGCCAGGACACGCACGGGCAGCAGCATCGCGTACTGGGCGACCAGGTCGGCCTCGCCCACGGTGCACACGGCGTCGACGAGCTCGTCGGCGAACCGCTCGGCGTGACCGCGCAGCGCGGACGGGTCCACCGCCTCCAGGGCGTCGCTGATCATCGCGGCACGCTGCCGGTGGCGTTCGCCGACGGTGTACAGGATCGACGGCTGCTTGCGGCCGATCATCGGCAGCAGCGGCCAGTCCGGGGGAATCGTGTCCCACTGGTTCCACAGGTCGGAGTCGCGGCTGAACAGCACCGGGTCGCCGGTGACCTGGTGCAGTTCGCGGTAGCCGAGCACCAGCCAGGCGGGTACGTCACCGTCGAGCAGTACCGGGGCGACGGCGCCGTGCTCGCGCCGCATCTCCCGGTACAGGCGTGCGGGCTCGGTCTGGAACAGGGGTCCGCCGAGGGGAACGGCGTCGGGGGTCACACGAACTCCTGTCGGGGCTGGGCCGCCGGGGCGGACCGGCCGGCGTAGTGCTGCTGGATGTGCTGGACCAAGGTGATGAGCACCTGCTTGCTCGACTCGCGCGAGCGGGCGTCGCAGTCGACCAGGGGCACGTGCGGGTCCAGGTCGAGGGCCTCGCGGACCGCGCCCGGCGGGTGCGCGGGGCCGCCGAAATCGTTGCAGGCCACGATGAACGGCGTGCCGTGGTGCTCTAGCCGGTCGATGGCGTACCAGGACTCGTCGATCCGGCGGGTGTCGAGGAGGACGACCGCGCCGAGGGTGCCGGAGAACAGCCGGTCCCACAGGAACCAGAACCGCTCCTGGCCCGGCGCGCCGAACAGGTACAGCACGTTGCGCGCGTCCAGCGTGATCCGGCCGAAGTCGAAGGCGACGGTGGTGGCGTTCTTGCCGCGCACCTGCCGGATGTCGTCGACCGTCTCGCCCGCCCGGGTCATCGTCTCCTCGGTGTTCAGGGGACGGATCTCGCTGACCGAGCGGACCAGCGTGGTCTTGCCGACGCCGAAACCGCCCACGACCACGATCTTCAGACCGTTGTCGGCGGAGGCACCCAGCGGGGTGCGCGCGTCAGAGGTTACGGAGTCCAACGAGCACCTGTTCCAGGATGTCGGGGTCGTGAACGGCCGGTCTGCGGGGGTGGCGGGCGCTGACCCGGCCCGCCGCGAGCAGGTCGCACAACAGGACCTTGGTGATACTCACGGGCAGCCGCAGCTCCGCGGCGATCTCCACCACGGAGGTGGGGGACTCGGCCAGGCGCAGGATCGCCGCGAGCTCCGACTGCATCCCGGTGACCGGCGCGGACTCGGCGACGACGAGCGTTACCAGGTCGAAGGGGTTGTCGGGGCCGGACCGGCTGCGTCCACCGGTGATGGTGTAGAGGCGGTCGGGAGCGTCGTCCCGGCCGGGGCGGCTCATGAGGTACGCGGCGGAGCGCTCAGGTGCTCGCCGAGCTGCTCCACCAGTTCGCTCATGTTGTGCCCCACCATCCCGGGGTCCGCGTCCTCGGTGGTCACGACGGCGAGGTGGGCGCCGTTACCGGCCTCCACGATGAACAGCACGCCCCCGTAGAACTCGGTCATCGCCGACCGCACGCCTCCGCTGCCGTCGCCGAACTCCACGGACGCCCCGTGCGACAGCGACTGGATGCCGGCCGCGATGGCCGCGAGCTGGTCGGCCTGGTCGACGCTCAGCTCGGGCGTACGGCACAGTTTCAGCCCGTCGCGGGAGAGCACGAGTGCGTGCCGCGCGCCCGGGGTGCGCTCCAGAAGACCCTCGATGAGCCAGGTGAGCTTCTCGTCGGCGGTGGTCGTGCCGGTCATGAGGTGGTGTCGCCTTCCGGGTGGGCCTGTGGGTGGGAGGGGTTCGTGTTCGGCGGCGCGGTGTCGTCGTACGGCGTGCGGTCCGGCGTCGCGTGGTCCGGCGCGGTGTGGTCCGCGGCAGGTGTGCGCACGGCCCGGCGGAAGCTGCTGAAACGGGCGGCGCGGACCCTGGCGTCGTCGGCGGCGGGCGTACGGCCCGGCCCGGCGGCCGGGGGAGTGCCGCCCGGCTCGGCGGACCGGGGCGCGGGCCTCGCCCGCTCGGCGGCGGCGAGGGTACGGCCCCTGCGGCGCTTGGGAAGCGACGTCGGCTCGTCGTCGGCGTCGTCCGCGTCGTCGTCCGCAGCCTCGTGCAGCGGGACCGGGTCCGTCCGCGGCGCTTCGGCGACCGGGGCCGGGGCGTCCGGTTCCGTGGGACGCGGCCCCTCGGCGGCGGGCGGCGCGACGGCCGCCACCGGTTCGGCGGGGTGCGGGCCGGTGAGGATCTCCTGCGGGATGAGCACCAACACCCCGGTGCCGCCGCGCGCGGACGGCCGGAAGGACACACGCAGACCGTGCTTGCGGGCCAGTCGGCCGACCACGGCGAGCCCCAGCCGGGTGCCGGTCAGACCGCCCAGCTCGGAGCTGTCGCCCGCGACCGCCCGTTCGGCGCGGCGCAGCTGGACGTCGCCCATCACCAGTCCGCTGTCCTCCACGGACACGATGGCGCCGGCCGGCACCTCCTCGACGTACACGTGGACCTCGGCCGTCGGGGGCGAGAAGTTGGCGGCGTTGTCGAGCAGCTCGGCCAGTGCGTGCATCACGCCCTCGGCCGCGTGACCGGCGACGGCCGTGTCGCTGACCGAGTGGACGCGCACCCGCCGGTAGCCGCTGATCCGTCCCATGGCGCCGCGCAGGATCGACTCCATCGCGATGGGCCGCGCCCAGCGGCGGCCGGTGCGCGCTCCGGTCAGGACGGCGATGGAGTCCGCGAGCCGGCCCGCCTGCGCGGTGCGGTGGTCGAGGTGGAGGAGGTCGGCGAGGACGTCCTCGTCGGTGTGGCGGTCCTCCATCGCGCGCAGGTCGGCGAGGGTGGCGGTGGCCAGGGCCTGCATACGGCCGGCCGCGCTGGACGTCGCGGCGATCGCCGCCGCCCGCTCCCGGGTGGCGCGCTCGAGCCGCGCGGCGAGGTCGGCGTTCTCCTGGTCGAGGCGGTCCAGCTCCTGTGCGGCCTCCGCCTCGATCCGGCCCAGTTCCCGGTGGAAGGACTCCGTCAGTTCGGCCCGCTGCTCGGCCAGCTCGTCGATCAGGCGCTGCTGCTCCTGCCGGGACTCCTCGGTCGCCCGGGCCTGCTGCTGCAGGAGCCGGCCGAGGTCCTGCGTCACGGTCTCCAGCCTGCGCCGGGCGCCGCGCTCGCCCTGCACGGCGTGCACCGCGGAGGCCACCGCCGCGCACAGCACCAGTGCCGCGGCACTCGCCCCCAGGGCGAGCGGAGTGCGTACCGACGACGGCGCCAGGTCGACCGCTGTGACGACGACGAGCGCGGAAAGGAGGCCGGTCAGCGCCAGGGCGGGGGCGATCGTGCGGAGGGTGGGGCGTTCGCCGTCAGGTGTGGGCGCGGTCATCAGTGGGTCCTAGGGCAGCTGCCGGACAGGGGCACCGGCAGATGTGAGTGAGTGGTGACGCTTGGTGCTCAACTGGCGGTCACTATACGAGAGTTCTTGATCGGATCGGAAAGGTTCCGGACTCATTGCATGAATCAAACGGGTACTCGCCCGAATGACGTGACCGCAGGGAACAGGAGCGAACCGGTGGAATTGGGCACACACGGGGGTGACGGGAGCGACCCCAGGCGCTGGAAGGCCCTGGCGGTCACACTGGTGGCCGGATTCATGAGCCTGCTCGACGTGACGATCGTCGCGGTCGCGCTGCCCTCCATGCAACGGGCCCTGCACGCCTCGGCACCCGCCATCCAGTGGGTGGTCTCCGGCTACGCCCTGGCCTTCGCCCTGGTGCTGGTGACCGCAGGGCGCATCGGGGACATGATCGGCCGACGGCGTGTCTTCCTGCTGGCCCTCGGCGGGTTCGTGCTGTGCAGCGCCGCGGCCGGCGCGGCCCCCACGATCGGTCTGCTCATCGCGGCCCGGCTGGCGCAGGGAGTCGCCGCGGGCTGCCTCGCCCCGCAGAACTCCGCCCTCATCCAGCAGATGTTCCGCGGAGCCGACCGCGGGAAGGCCTTCGGGCTCTTCGGCGCCACCGTCGGCATCTCCAGCGCCGTGGGGCCGGTCGTGGGAGGGCTGATCCTCAAGCTCGCCGACGGCCCCCAGGGATGGCGGTGGATCTTCTACGTGAACGTACCGGTCGGTGCCCTGGCACTCCTCCTCGGTCTCCGGCTGCTGCCCAAGCTGGCGCCGGGCCGGCGGGAACGGCTCGACCTGGTCGGTGTGCTGCTCCTCGGCTGCGGGGTCCTGACGCTGATGTTCCCCCTGGTGCTGGCGGAATCGGGCGGGGTGAAGCGGCTGTGGTGGCTCTTCCTGGCCGGGGTGGTCCTCCTGGCCGCGTTCGCCCGGTGGGAGCGGCGGGCCGCGGCACGTGACGGCCGGCCGCTGCTCGACCCACGGCTGGTGACCGAGACCCGCGGGTACGCCGTCGGCGCCGCCATCGCCGCGCTGTACTTCGTCGGCGTCAGCGGAGTGTGGCTGGTGTTCGCCCTCTTCTTCCAGAACGGCCAGGGCTACAGCCCGCTGCAGTCCGGGCTCGCGGTGACACCGTTCGCCATCGGCTCCGCCGCGGCCGCGGCGATCGCCGGCCGCCTGGTGGAGCGCTTCGGCCGGCTGCTGACCGTGTGCGGGTTGGCCGCCGTCGCCTTGGGCCTGGGCGCCACGGCGCTGATCCTGCGCCTCGCACCCGGTGACAGCGCGGTCTGGTTCGCCCTTCCCGCCCTCTTCGTAGGCGGTGTGGGCAGCGGGTGCGTTATCTCCCCCAACGTGACCATGACCCTGCGGGACGTACCGGTCCGGATGGCGGGAGCGGCGGGCGGGGCCCTGCAGACGGGGCAGCGGTTGGGCGGGGCCGTCGGCACGGCGGCACTGCCCGGACTCTTCTACGTGGCACTCGGCGCCCACCCCCACGACTACCGCACCGCCGTCGCCCTGGCCGTCGGCTCCGGCGTCCTGCCCGTGCTGTGCGCACTGGGCCTGGCGGTCCACGACTGGTTGCGCGACCGCAGGGCGATGTCGCGGCACCGCGCGCCCGAGGTGTCGCACAGCCACACCCACGCAGGTCAGGGCTGACCTCACTCGTACGGAGCCTTCTGTCCCCGATGGGCCGTCATGCGGCGGGTCCCGGCGTGCGACGAAGGTCGACTGCCGATCAGATGATGTCTGTGCGACCACTCATAGCCCTTCACCCCCAGCGTGCCCGCCTGTTCGCCGCCGGTGTCCCGGCCGCCCTGCTGGCGCTGCTCCTCTCCCCGTTCACCGTCCCCGCCTCCGCCGACGACACCCCGGTCCGCGGCTCCGCCCGCATGGGCATGGGCGTGGCGGCCCACGACGGCTCGAGCCCCGCCTCGGCCGGCCCGCGCGCCGGCCAGACCGAGGGTGTCGACGTCGCCAGCTACCAGGGCGACGTCGCCTGGCCGACCCTGTGGGACGGCGGCGTCAGATGGGCGTACACCAAGGCCACGGAGGGGACCTACTACACCAACCCCTACTTCTCCGCGCAGTACGGCGGTTCGCTCGGCGTCGGCATGATCCGCGGCGCATACCACTTCGCGACCCCCGACACCAGTGGCGGAGCCACCCAGGCCGACTACTTCGTCGACCACGGCGGCGGCTGGAGCGGCGACGGCGTCACCCTGCCCGGAGTGCTCGACATCGAGTGGAACCCGTACGGCGACGACTGCTACGGCAAGACACCCAGCGCGATGGTGACCTGGATCCGCGACTTCCTCGACCGGTACAGGTCCCGCACCGGCCGCGACGCCGTGGTCTACACCGCCACCTCCTGGTGGAACACCTGCACAGGCAGCCACACCGGCTTCGGGAAGACCAACCCCCTGTGGGTCGCCCGGTACGCGTCGGCGGTGGGCGACCTGCCGGCCGGCTGGTCGTCGTACACCATGTGGCAGTACACCTCGACCGGGCCGACAGTGGGCGATCACGACCGGTTCAACGGCTCCGTCGACCAACTGAAGAGCTTCGCCAGGAACTGACATGGCATCATGCGCGGATGCCCCTGACCGCGCACACCATCCGGCCGCGCCGGATCGTCGCCGTCGTGGCGGCGGCCCTGGCGGTCTTCGCCGGCTCGTTCGACACCTTCCAGGGGACGGCGCCTCCGCGTCCGGCGCAGCCGTCCGCCATCGAGCCGTGTGTGACCGGGACGGGCGTCCTCCTGGCGGACCTGGACGCCGACGGCCACCGCGACCGCGCCTTCGACCCTTCCGGAACCGGCGCCCGGCTCACCATCACCTTCGGGACCCCTTCCGGCGACGGCAGGCGGGTCGGGGTCCGCGAACTGGTCGGCGGGACCGGGCACGGAAAGGAGGACAGACTCGCCGTCGTGGCCGACTTCGACCGCGACGGATGGGCCGATCTCCTCGTCACGGCCACGGGGCCGTGGCGGGGCGACGATCCGATCGAACCGCGCCTGTCCGAACTCAGGCGCGGCCCGTTCTCCAGAACCGGCCGCGGCCACGCCCCCCGGCACGTCGGCCTCGGTGAAACCCGCGGTCTGGCCGTCGGTGACTACAACCACGACCGGTACCCCGACCTCGCCGCGTTCATCTACAACGGTGACGGTGTGTACGCGACCCACGGCCTGCTCGGCGAGAAGGCCGCGGGTATCGGGAGCTACACCGGCAAGTACGCCGTCGACGCGGAACAGACGGACGACGACACACCCGACAACATGCCGACCGACGGCCTGAGTTCGTTCTACCCGAGGTGCGCGGGGGAGTGACCCCGCTCCCGTACGGCTTCGGCGCCGGTCTCCGTGACGGCCACCGCGGCGCGTACCAGCGCGGCCGTGGCCGCCGAACGGGACTGCTGCGGCCAGGCGATGGCGAGTACGCAGGGCGGTGCGTCCACGAGCGCCCGGTACACGACCCCGGGGCGTGGATAGCGGGCGGCGACCGAAGCGGGCAGCACGGGGGCCACGCTGCCGAGCCCCGCCAGGGTGAGCAGTTGGGCCAGATCACGGCCCTGACCGCGGATCTCGTCGATGTACCGGTGCAGCTCGCCGGGGCGCAGCCCGAGGTCGGCCAGGGCCAGGCTGTCGCGGGCGGCGAGGGGATGAGTCGCGGCCAGGGCCACCACACGCGGTTCGGCGGCCAGCGTCTCGGTGTCCAGCCCCGTGCGGTCGAAGGGCTCGTGAACCAGGGCCGCGTCGGCCTCTCCCCGCCGCAACAGCCGCGGCTGCTCCTGCCAGTCGCACAGCCGGACGGCGACGGGCACGGCTCCGGGCTCGGCCGCGTAACGCGCCAGCACCGGCTCCAGCAGCCCCCCGTCGCCGTCCGCCTTGACGGCCAGCACCAGTCCGGGTTCGGCGGCGGTGCGCCGGGCCCGCCGCCCCGCCGCCTCCAGGGCGTCCAGGGCGAACCGCGCCTGAGGGAGAAGCACCGTTCCCGCCGCGGTCAGTGTCACCCTGTGGGTGGTCCGCTCCAGGAGGGTGACGCCCAGCTCCGTCTCCAACTGGCGGATCGCTCGGGACAGGGGAGGCGGGGACATGCCCAGCCGCTCGGCGGCGCGGGCGAAGTTCAGCTCCTCGGCGACGGCGACGAAGTAGCGCAGCAGGCGGGAGTCCATACGTCCCCTCCGTTCGGTGTTACCCGGAGGGTAACAAGCGGGAGTGAACCGATCCTTCAGTTCCCGCGCCCCGCGCAGCAGGCTCGACGGCATCCGGAACATCCGGCGGACCATCACTGCAGGGAGTCGTTCATGATTGTCGTCACCACCCCGACCGGCCAGATCGGTCGGCAGGTCCTCGACCGCCTCCTCGACGTCCCGGACGCCGCGGCGGGGATCCGGGTGATCGCCCGCGAACCCGCCCGCCTCCCCACGCGAGTGCGAGAACAGGTCGAGGTGGTGCAGGGGTCGCACGCCGACCCCGGCGTCCTGGGGAAGGCGTGCACGGGCGCCGACCGCCTGTTCTGGCTGGTGCCGCCGACGCCCTCGGCCGACAGCGTCGAGGGGCACTTCCACGCGTTCACCGAGTCGCTGCGCGAGGTGACCTCACGCCAGGGCGTCGAACGGGTCGTCGGCGTCTCCACACTGGGCCGCTCGGTGGCGAAGAACGCCGGGCAGATCTCGGCGTCGCTCGCCATGGACGAGAGAATCGCGGCCATGGGCGTGCACTACCGGGCGCTGTGCCCGCCGTTCCTGATGGAGAACCTGCTGGGCCAGGCCGAGTCGATCCGCACCGGGGGCGTGTTCTTCCTGGCGGCGGCGCCGGACCGGGTGCTGCGCACCTGCGCCACCCGCGACATCGCCGCCACGGCGGCCCGGCTGCTGCTGGACGACTCCTGGACCGGCCAGGACGACGTCCAGCTGGCCGGGCCCGACGACCTGACTCCCGAAGGCATGGCACGGGTCGTCTCCGAGGTGCTGGACCGCGAGGTGCGCTTCCAGGCCGTCAGCAGTGCGCAGTTCAAGGAGACGCTGCTGAGCCGCGGGGTGAGCGCGGCCTGGGCGCAGGGGCTGGCCGACATGGCGGACGCGCTGAGCGAACAGGGCTTCTACGGCGCCGACCAGCCGAGTACCCCGGACACGGCGCCCACGGGATTCGGCCAGTGGTGCGAGGACGTACTCCGTCCGGCCGTGATGGCACCCGGCTCTCAGGGGTAGGCGGTGTGACATCCGAGGAAAGGATCGTCATGACCACGTACCTGATCACCGTTCCCGGCACCTTCACCACCGGGATCGAGGAGGACGAGCGAGCGCGGCTGAGCCGGGCACTGCGGCCGGCCGATCCCCACACCACTCGGACGGGCAGTACGGAGGATCTGGACGCCCTCACCGTCAACGACGACAACACCTTCACCATCCGCCTGTCCGTGGAGGCGGACAGCGGCGCCCACGCCGAGGAGGACGCCCGCGGTCTCGCTGACTCCGCGCTGCGCCACGCGGGTCTCGACCCGGACAGCGCTCCCCTGGGGCCCGCGGTGATCACCGGCATCGATTCCGACGTCGGCTGACCCCTCCCTCTCGGCCTCCGTCGCTCCGGAGCCGGCGGGGCGGCAGAGCACCGCCGCCCCGCCGGAACGATCCGGCCACCGTCCGCGTCCTTCACGACCAGGGCACGGCAGCCGTGCCGCGGGGACGAAGGGGAGACCGGGTGCCGACGAGCGGATTCGCCGACTGGACACGCAGCTTCGAGGAGGAGGACGAGCGCAGACGGGCGGCGCGCGACCCGGACTGGGAACGGGGAGCGACCCTGCACCACGCGGTGTGGGCGAGCATCCAGCGTTTCCAGGTCGGTGAGGACGGCGACGGCGCGGGCCTCATCGCCAAGGCGGAAGAGGCCGGTGACCCCCACTACGCGCACGCCGTGAAGCTGTTCGTCGCCGAGGAACAGAACCACGCCCGGCTGCTGGCGCGTCTGCTGGCCGCCGGTGGCATGCCGACGCTGGCCGGCCACTGGAGCGACGCGGTCTTCGTACGGCTGAGGCACCTGATGGGGCTGCGTACGGAACTGCTGGTGCTGATGATCGCCGAAGTGGTGGCGCTGCGCTACTACCGGGCCCTGCGCGACGGCGCCGACGACCCGCTCGCCTCCGACGTGGCGGCCCGCGTTCTGGCCGACGAACAGCGCCACGTGCCCTTCCACTGCGAGCGGCTGCACGCCTCCTTCCGTGAACTGCCCCGCCCGCTGCGCCGTCCGGTGGCGGCCGGGTGGCAGCTCCTGCTGTGCGCGGTCTGCCTGGTGGTGGCCGCCGACCACGGTGCGGCCCTGCGCCGACTGGACGTCGGGCGGCTGCGGTTCGTCGCCGACGTCATGGCGTCGTCGAAGGCCGTGGTCCGCGCGATCTTGGCCTGATGGCGTCGCCGCACGGTCTGCCGGGCCGTCGTTATGGACCCCTCTGTCGGGTTCGCGTCCCGGGCCGTACACTGCCAACCCGCGCGTCTGCGGGCACAGTTCATCGGGGGGAGCCACCATGTCCGGGAATCCGTACGGTCCGTACCAGCAGTTCAACGTGCCGCCCATGCCGTCGAGCCCACCGCCGGCACCGCCGGACGGCCTGCGGGCTGCCGCGGTCGCCCTTCTCAACCTCAGCGGCCTCGGCCTCGGTTACGCGCTTGTCCGAAGATGGGTCCTGATGGCCGCGTGCTGGGTGGCGACCGTCGTGCTGCTGCTCGTGGCACTGCCGGCGGACGCCGACGGCGTCCCGGGGGCGGCGCTCGCCGGTTACGCCGTGTTCCTGCTGCTGGCGGCCGTGCACGGTGCGATCGCCGGGCTGCGCACCCGGCTGTCGTGGCCGGGCCGGGCCCCCCTCGCGCTGCTGCTGGGCGTGCTGCTCCTCGCCGTACCGGCCGGTGCCGCTCTCGGGTACGGCAACGCGCACGACGAAGCCGTGGAGCGGTCGCTCCTCGACCGCCTCGAGCGGGCCGACCACCTGGTGACGGCGGGCAGCCGGCACACGTTCGCCGAGGCCAGGTCCGACTACGGGACCGCCCTGGACGTCTACCGGGACCTCGCGGTCGAGCACTCCGGCTCCCGCGCGGCCGAGCAGGTGCCCGACCGGATGAGGACGTACTACGAGACGGTCGGCGCGGCCTACGGTCACAAGGACTACTGCGCCGCGATCGATCCGTTGAAGTACCTGCGTACGGTGCCCCGCACCATGCCGAGGAAGCAGCTCGGCTCGCTCACGCGGTGGCCCGACGACCGGCTGGCCACCTCGCTGTACGAGTGCGGTGCGAGCAGTCTGGCGAACGGCGAGGCGGACTGGGTCACGAAGTTCGGCGACCTGCTGGACACGTTCCCGCAGTCCGCGCCGGCCGGGGAGGTCGTACCCGCCGTCGACTCCGCGGTGAAGAAAGCGGAGAAGGCGGTCGGCGGTGGCGAACCCTGCGCGGCCGTCGAGCAGTTGCGCAGTCTCAACACCCGTATCACGGAGCTGTCGGGGGCGGCCCCCGACGCGGCCGGCGACCTCGGGAAGGCCGCCGGCCGGGCCGACAGGAGCGGCGACGCGGGGGAGTACGCCTGCGGCGTCGACCAGTACAAGGACGGCGACTTCGCAGCGGCGCAGAAGACCATGGACCAGTTCCTCGCCGACAACAAGCACAGCGGCAACCGTGACCGCGCGAAGAAGACGTCCATCGCCGCGGAGGTCGCCCAGACGCTCCCGGCCGCCGGGAAGAAGCTGCCCACCACCGCCTCCGGCGGCAGCATCTCCGTCACGGTGAAGAACGACAGCCCGGACGACGTCACCGTCCTCTACACCGGGCCGGTCACCGGCAGCTTCACCCTCAAGGGCTGCGGCAGCTGCAGGACGTACACCCTCGCCGACACGCTCCTGGTCGGCTTCAAGCCCTGCCACGGCGGCAAGAACTATCCGCAGCGCACCATCAGTCTCCCGGTCGGCACCACGTACTTCGTGCACAAGCCGCACGGCGACAGCACCGCGACGCCCGGTTCGGACACCGCCAAGCTCCGCTCCGGCTACATCTACACCGAATGCGCCTACACGACACAGACCTTGGGGAGCGGCTACTGAGGGGCGGCTACCGAGGAGCGACCGGTTCCCGCGTCCGCGCCGTCCGCCAGGGCAGCGTGACACGGGGACCGCCCCGCAGGCACCACAGCGCGATGACGGGGTCGCAGATGGCGCAGCCCATGGAGGAGCCGTGCTCGAAGGGCACGATCGGGTTGCCCTTGAGGTGGTGGACCAGGTCCCACGCGGTGTGCAGGAGCCAGGCGATTCCGATGAACGTCCAGGACTCGAGCCCCCGGTAGGCGACGTAGGTGGCCACGGCGGTGAAGGCGAACTCCCAGGCCCCGAGGCCGCCACCGCTGAGGTAGGCGGCCGAGGCGCCCCCCACCATGAGCGCGTTGAGGCGGCGTCGCCGGTCGTCGTCGCGGACCAGTGACATCAACAGGACGTAGACGATGCCGATCAGGATCGGGGAGACGTAGCTCATGACTGCTTCGCTTTCTCAGGGTGCCGTCGGGTCGTGTCCGGGCCGCGGGACGCCCTGAAGCCAACCAGCCGCCGGCCCGTCGCCCCAGTGGCATTGACGACACCTTCCAACGGGATAGTGACAGGTAGGTTCTGGCTATGCACACCGTCGCCGTTCTCGCACTGGACCAGGTGATCCCGTTCGACCTCTCCACCCCGATCGAGGTCTTCACCCGCACCCGGCTCCCGGGCGGGCGCCCCGCCTACCGGGTCCGGGTGTGCGCCGAACGACCGGAGATCGACACCGGGTCCTTCGTGCTGCGCGCACCCTGGGGCCTGGACGGGCTGATTGGAGCGGACACGATCATCGTGCCCGGAACCGCCGCCCCCGAGGCCCCGCTGCCGTCCGCAGTCCGTGACGCCCTGCGGACGGCGGCCGGGGACGGCACGCGCATCGCCTCCATCTGCTCGGGAACCTTCCCGCTGGCGGCCACCGGCCTCCTCGACGGCCTGCGGGCCACCACCCACTGGGCCGCGGCCGATCTGCTGGCCGCCCTCCACCCGGAGATCGAGGTCGACCCGGGCGTCCTGTACGTCGACAACGGTCAGATCCTCACCTCGGCCGGCGCCGCCGCGGGACTGGACCTGTGCCTGCACATGATCCGCCGCGACCACGGCTCGGCCGTCGCCGCCGACGCGGCCCGGCTGTCCGTGATGCCCCTCGAACGCGAGGGCGGCCAGGCGCAGTTCATCGTCCATGACCACACGCCGGCCCCTCAGGGCTCCGCACTGGAACCCGTGCTCACCTGGTTGCGGGACAACCTCGGACGCGAACTCTCCCTCGCCGACATCGCCGCCCACGCCGGAACCAGCACCCGGACCCTCATCCGCCGCTTCCGCGAGCAGACGGGCACCACCCCGCTGCAGTGGCTGCACCGCGCCCGGATCCGCCAGGCCCAGCACCTCCTGGAGACCACGCAGCACCCGGTCGAACGCATCGCCGGGCAGGTCGGGTTCGGCTCGCCCACCGCCTTCCGCGACCGTTTCAAACGCACCACCGGCGTCAGCCCGCACGCCTACCGCCGCAGCTTCAGCTGATGTCGGCAGCGGCCCACGCACCGGTGGTGCGGCGAGGTGTGCTGCCTCAGCAACTCCCTTCGAAAGTGCGGTGATGGGTGTGGCGTCGCCCGCCTAGGCTCGGCGGCATGGATCAGGGGGAGACGCTGTGGAACGTCGTCGACGTGGAGGCGACCTGCTGGGCGGGCCGGCCGCCGGCCGGGGCGGTCAGCGAGATCATCGAGATCGGGCTGACCGTCGTCGATCCGGCGACCGGTGAGCGCACCGGACGGCACCGCGTCCTGGTACGGCCCGCACGCTCCACCGTCAGCGCCTTCTGCACCGAGCTGACCGGGCTGACGCAGGCCGAGGTGGAGCAGGGACTGTCCTTCGCCGAGGCGTGCCGGCTGCTGGCCACCGCACACCGCTCCGGATCGCGCCCCTGGACGAGCTGGGGCGAGTACGACCGCCGCCAGTTCGAGCGGCAGTGCCGGGCGACCGGAGTGACGTACCCCTTCGGACGGCGGCACGTCAACGCCAAGGAGGTCTTCACCGCCGCGCACGGACTGCCGAGGCGCCCCGGCATGGCCGAGGCCCTGCGGGTGGCGGGACTGCCGCTGGAAGGCCGCCACCACCGGGGCGAGGACGACGCCTGGAACATCGCGGCCCTGGTCCTCGGCCTCGTCCGGCGTGGCGCCTGGCCGGATCCCGGCGAGGTCCGGTGACCACTCTTCGCAGCCGATCTCTCGTGGAGGAGCCCTCGTGGACCATGACCTGACCCGACTCCTGGGCGACCTGCACGCGCAGGGCCGTGCGCACGACGAACCGCTGGCCGACCGGCTGCTGCGGCTGCGCAACATGACCCCCGAGGCGGCCCGGCTGGTCGCCCTGCTGATCCGTGTGCAGCGCAGCGGACGCGTGCTGGAGATCGGCACGTCCAACGGGTACTCCGCGATCTGGTTCGCCGACGCGCTGCGTGACACCGGCGGGAGGCTGACCACGGTCGAGATCGACGGGGAGCGGGCGGCGACGGCGCGGCGCAACCTCGTACGCGCCGGACTCGCGGACCGCGCGGACGTCGTGCACGGGGACGGCGGCGAGGTCCTGGCCGCGGCCCCGGACGCGTCGTTCGACGTCGTCGTCCTCGACGCCGAACGACCCGCCTACGTGGAGTACTGGCCGCAACTGCGGCGGGTGCTGACGCCGTACGGGCTCGTGGCGGTCGACAACGCGGTGAGCCACCGCGAGCAGCTCACCGCGTTCGACGAGCTGGTACGGCGGGACGGGGCCTTCGCCGTCCAACTGCACGAGGTGGGGGACGGGGTGCTCACGGCGGTCAGATGCGGCTAATCCCATAGGGGATTTGCCTAAAGGGTTTAGGCAACTGCACAATCGGCTCAGTCGAGCGAGAGGACGCCGGACGTGGCGCGTGCAGGACTGACCCCGGACCGTCTCGCCCGAGCGGGCGCGGAACTCGCCGACGAGGTCGGCTTCGACCAGGTGACCGTCTCCGCGCTCGCCCGGCGGTTCGACGTCAAGGTGGCGAGCCTGTACTCGCACGTGAAGAACTCCCAGGACCTCAAGACCCGGATCGCCCTGCTCGCCCTGGAAGAGCTCGCCGACCGGGGCGCCACCGCGCTGGCCGGCCGGGCCGGCAAGGATGCCCTGGCCGCTCTGGCGAACGTGTACCGCGACTACGCCCGGGAGCACCCGGGCCGGTACGCCGCGGCCCGGCTGAGGCTCGACCCGGCGACAGCGGCCGCCAGTGCGGGCGCCCGGCATGCCGGGATGACGCGGGCGATCCTGCGGGGCTACGACCTGACGGAACCCGACCAGACGCACGCGGTCCGGCTGCTGGGCAGCGTCTTCCACGGCTACGTCAGCCTGGAGCTGGGCGGCGGGTTCAGTCACAGCGCCCCCGACTCACAGGAGAGCTGGACCCGGATCCTGGACGCCCTCGACGCCCTGCTGCGGAACTGGCCCGCGAACCAGACCCCGGACCAGACCCCGAATCAGATCCACTGACCGGCCCACTGGCCAGATCCCCCGACCAGATCCCCGACCAGGGACCTCCCGACCGGAACAGGCTGACGCGATGCCCACCCAGGACCACTGGATCACCACACCCGTCACCGCCGGCCTCCTGCGCGGCGCCCTCGACGTGGAGCGCACCGAGCACGGCGTGCTGCCCCACCGGCTGCCCGCCCGGGCGCGCGCCCAGTGCGCCGACCCGCAGCTGGTCATGGCCGAGGCCCAGCCCTCCGGGGTGCGCGTGGTCTTCCGCACCCGGGCCACCGTCGTGGAACTGGACACGCTGCCGACCAAACGGGTCTACACCGGCGCCCCACCCCGTCCGGACGGCGTGTACGACCTCCTCGTGAACGGCCGACCGGCCGGCCGGGGCAGCGTACCGGGCGGCAACACCGTCACCATCGACATGGCCACCTGGACCACCGAGCGGCGGCCCGGCCCCGTCGGCACCCTCCGCTTCACCGACCTGCCCGACGGGGTGAAGGACATCGAGATCTGGCTCCCGCACAACGAGACCACCGAACTCGTCGCCCTGCGCACCGACGCGCCCGTCGAGCCCGCGCCCGACCCGGACCGCAGGGTGTGGCTGCACCACGGCAGCTCGATCAGCCACGGCTCCGACGCCGAGAGCCCCACCACCACCTGGCCCGCGCTGGCCGC
This sequence comes from Streptomyces sp. NPDC001843, assembly GCF_042891955.1. Classification (NCBI taxonomy): domain Bacteria; kingdom Bacillati; phylum Actinomycetota; class Actinomycetes; order Kitasatosporales; family Streptomycetaceae; genus Streptomyces; species Streptomyces sp. NPDC001843. The sequence goes on from NZ_JBIATQ010000002.1 coordinate 342,980, forward strand.
TTCCCTGGGCGGAGTCGAGCTGATCAACCTGGGCCTCGGCGGCAGTGCCCTGCTCGACCCGTTCACCGCCCGCGCCCTGCGCGACACCCCCGCCGACCTGATCAGCGTCAAGATCGGCATCAATCTGGTCAACACCGACCTGATGCGGCTGCGCGCCTTCGGCCCCGCCGTCCACGGCTTCCTGGACACCATCCGCGAAGGCCATCCGGACACACCGCTCCTGGTGGTGTCGCCCTTGCTGTGCCCCATCCACGAGGACACCCCCGGCCCCAGCCTGCCCGACCCCGGCTCCCTCGGCACCGGACAGCTGCGGTTCCGGGCCGCGGGTGACCCGGCGGAACGGGCCGCCGGAAAACTGACCCTGCGCGTCGTCCGGGACGAGCTCGCCCGGATCGTCTCGCAGCGGGCGGCCGACGATCCGAACCTGCATCACCTCGACGGCCGCCGGCTCTACGGCGAGGCCGACTCCGCCGAGCTGCCGCTGCCCGACGACATCCACCCGGACGCCGCCACCCACCGCCGCATCGGCGAACGCTTCGCCGAGCTGGTCCTCACGCACGGCGGGGCCTTCGGCGACCGATGACGCCCGAGACGTTGGCCACACTCGCGGCAGGCGGCCGTCAGCCGGGGTACCTGAGTCGTGGACAGGTATCCCGCGGAAAGTTGCCATTTGACAACTATGCTCGGGAGGCAACAAAGTAACCGTGTCGGACGTGCACGGGGAAGGATCTGGAATGTTCCGGTCGGCTCACGCCGGCTCCGTGTCCGGTGCCGCGGCCCGCGGCTCAGGCGGTCCGGCTGTCAGGGTCCTGCGCGGCGTCGTGTATCTGCGCGGCGGCCGCGTCGCAGAACGCCTCCAGCCCTTCCAGGAGCGCGGTGCGTTTGGCGGCGGGCATGAGATCCAGCACGGCCTCGAGTGTGATCTCCCGCCGTGTCCGCAGATCGGTCAGGAAGGCGCGGCCCCGGCTGCTGAGATACAGGCGCACCTCGCGCCGGTCGACCGGGCTCACCGCACGCCGGACGAAGCCGGCGGCCTGCAGCCGGTCGCACAGCCGGCTGGTCGAGGGCGGTGTGGAGGCCAGGGAGTCCGCGAGCGAGCGCAGGTTGATGCCCTCATGGTGCTCCAGGATGAGCAGGACCCGCAGTTGCGAGGCCGACGCGGGAGCGGTCGACGCCCGGCCCCACAGCACTTCCAGCAGTTCCGCGGCCGTCGCGGTCACTCGTGCGACCTCGGCGGGCTCCGGGCGGGGGCGGAAGGTAGTCACTGTCACACTCTCGCAGACACTGGGACGGCCGCCAGCGTACTAGGGCCCGCCCGGCCGGGAGAGGCCCGAGCCGCCATCTGGTGGAACTGAACGGCCTTCTACGGGGAACGAGACCTGTAGTCGTTCAGTGAAGGATTGGTGCGTTTACCATCGTGAACAGATTTGTGGCCGCCGAGCGCGCTCTGCGCAGAGCGGCGCCCCACGCCCTGCCGGACGCCGCCCGCCGCGTACTGGCGGACCAGTACGCGGCGGAGTCCGTCGAACTGTTCATGGCCGACTACGGCCTGTCCGTACTGCAGCCGGTCTCCGAGCTGCCGTACACCCTCGAGCCGGTCTCGGTGCACAACAGCCCGGCCGGCCGCGCCTTCGGCGCCCAGGAGCCGTACGTGGAAGCCGTCCAGGACGGCCGGGTACGCGTACACCTGCCGGTCACCGTGCGCGGCGACCGGCTGGGTGTGCTTTCGGTGACCCTGCCGGACGAGGAGCGGGCACGCGACTGCCTGGGCGAGCTGACGGACGTCGCGGAGGTGCTCGGCCACGAGCTGGTCGTGGCCGAACGGGACACCGACCTCTACATGCAGGCACGGCGCAAGGACCGGCTCACCCTGGCCGCCGAGATGCAGTGGCACCTGCTGCCGGGCCGCTCCTGCGCACGCCCCGAGTACGAACTCGGCGCCCAACTGGAACCCGCCTACGCCATCTTCGGCGACAACTTCGACTGGTCGGCCTCGGCGGACCACCTCATGCTGTATGTCACGAACGGCATGGGGGAGGGCATAGAGGCCTCCCTGCTGACGAGCCTGGCCATCAACGCCCTGCGCAACGCACGGCGCGCCGGCATCCCGATCGCCGACCAGGCGGCCCTCGCCGACCAGGCCGTCTACGCCCATTACCGTGGCCGCTGCTACCTGTCCGTGCTCATGCTCGACTTCGAACTCGCCACGGGACGCGCCCGGGTGGTCGACGCGGGGTCCCCGCAGATGCTGCGCCTGAGGGATGGCACTGTGGAGAGGATCCCGCTCGAGGCGCAGCTGCCGCTGGGTATGTTCGAGGAGACCGACTACGTCGCACAGGAGTTCCGGGTCGAGCCCGGCGACCGGCTCGTGTTCGTCAGCGACGGCGTCCACGAGGTCGCGTCCCCGGGTGGAGAGACCTATGGGGACGCCGCCCTGGCGCGGGCGATCACCTCGACCCGGCTGCTGCCCGCCGCCGAGGTGCCGCGCGCCCTCCTGCGGGAACTGTCGGGTCACCGCGGTCGTACGCTGCCACGCGATGACGCTTTGGTGGTCTGTCTGGACTGGCGGGGGCGCTGAGGGGCAGAGCAAGAAGAGAGTGCTGCCCAGCGGAGGCGAGCACGTGTTGTTCGCGCCGTACGGGCAGCGCTAATGTTTGTCATACGGCAATGATCGGCCGGATCGGCCGACGACGACCGGCAGGCACCGGGCCTGTGCAGTAGGGAGACGATGTAAGTGTCGGACCAGCATGCGGCGGACGAGCCGGCGGCCCGCCAGGTGGGCGACTTCCTGGAGCGGCGCCGTGAGCAGATCGCTCAGCGCTGGGCGGACGCCACCCTGTTCCGGGCGGTCTTCACCGTGTCCCGGGACGAGGCGGTGGAGGCGTGCAGGGTCGTGGTGGAAGCCCTGACCCAGGTGGCGTACTCGGGAAGGCTGGAGGACATCGAGGCCTCCGGCTTCGAGGTCGTGCGCGACCAGCTCGGCCGTATGTCCGCGTCCTTGACCCGCACGGGATACAGCCCGGCCCAGATCGCCGGCGAGGTCGCCGGACTGCGCCCGCCGGCCGTCGAGCTGCTGCGCGGTGAGTTCCCCGACCCGCCCGGCCCGGAGAGCACCGAGAGCGTGCTGGCGCTGACCGTGCTCCTGGACACCCTGCGCCTGGTCGTGATGGAGACCGCCCTCACCGAGGGCGAGGAAGTGATCTCGCGCCAGCGGCAGCAGCTGCTCGAGGTGGCCACCCCGGTGATCAACCTGTGGGAGGGCGTCGTCGCCGTCCCGCTGATAGGCACCTTGGACAGCGCCCGCAGCCAGGTGGTCATGGAGAGCCTGCTGGAGGCGATCGTCGACCAGCGCGCCCGGTACGCCATCCTCGACATCACCGGTGTCTCCACCGTCGACTCGCTCGTCGCCCAGCACCTGATGAAGACGGTGGCCGCGGCCCGGCTGATGGGCGCCGAGTGCATCGTCTCCGGCATCCGCCCCGCGATCGCGCAGACCATCGTGCACCTCGGCATCGACCTGGGTTCGGTGCTCACCCGGGCTTCACTGGCCGACGCCCTGGCGTACGCGCTGAGCCAGCAGGGCATCCAGGTGTCCCCGAGCGCGGGCGCCGGAGTGAGCCCGCGGTGAGCGGTGGCTACCTCGGTCCCGCGGTCCCGGTGCTGACACTGGGAGACGTCCTGCTGGTCACCGTCCAGGGCGAGCTGCACGACGGGATGGCCGAGCAGCTCCAGCAGGACATCACCCAGCGCATCGCCCACAGCAGGGTGACCGGTGTGGTGATCGACGTCTCCGGTGTGGACATGGTCGACTCCTTCCTCGGCCGGATCTTCGCCGAGATCGCGGCCAGCACCCGGCTGCTGGCCGCCCGCACGGTGCTGGCCGGGATGCGGCCCGCCGTGGCGATCACGCTGGTCGAACTGGGGCTCACCCTGCCCGGACTGACCACCACCCTCGATGTCGAACGCGCGATGGAGCTGCTCGGGCAGCCCGTACCGACGGCTTCCGCCGGCGGAAGGAAGGGAGGCACGTGACGCCGGCCTCCCGCCCCGCTGCGGCGACGACACTGCCCATCCGGTCGGACGCGGATCTGGCCTGGGTGCGGCAGCAGGTGCGCCAGACGGCGGCCGACCTCGGTTTCGGGCTGGTGCAGCAGACGAAACTGGTCACCGCCGCCAGCGAACTGGCGCGCAACACCCTCGTGCACGGCGGCGGGGGACACGCGGAGATCACGCCCCTGGACAACGGACGCACACGGGGTCTCAAGCTGTCCTTCACCGACGACGGCCCCGGCATCCGGGACCTCGAACAGGCGATGACGGACGGCTACACCTCCGGCGGCGGCCTGGGCCTCGGCCTGAGCGGGGCCAAGCGGCTGGTGCACGAGTTCGCCGTCGACACCGAGCCCGGCCGGGGTACCACCGTCACCGTCGTCGCCTGGGTCGCCGGCGTACCGGCCTCCCGTTCGGAGCCGGCATGAGCCGGGTCTGGGACATCCCGGTGCAGGACTCCACCCGGGTCCGCGACGTCCGGGTGGCGGCCGAGGAGGCCGGCGCGTACGCCGGCCTGGACGCGCACCGTACGGCGGTCGCGGCCCTTGCCGCCACGGAGCTGGCCACCAATCTGCTCAAACACGCGGGCGGCGGCCGGATACTGATCAACATCGTCGAGCCGCCGCCCGCCGACGAGGCCGCCCGCGGGCCGTCGGTGCAGCTCTTCGCCCTCGACCACGGCCCCGGTATCGCAGACGTCGGGGCCGCCCTGCGTGACGGCTACACCACCGTCAACACCTCCCTCGGCGCGGGCCTCGGCACCTGCCTGCGCATGTCCAGCGACTTCGGCCTGTTCAGCGCACGCGGCCGGGGGACGGTGGTGGCGGCCCGCATCGACCAGCGGTCCGCGGAGCGCCGGACGGAAACCGCACCCCGGGTCCGCGCCGGAGGCGTCAACATGTCCCTCGCCCGTGCCGAGCACTCCGGGGACGCCTGGAGCTGGGCGCGCTCGGGATCCCGTACGACCCTGATGCTGGCCGACGGCCTCGGCCACGGCACCAAGGCCGCCGCGGCGTCGGGCGCGGCGGTCGGCGAACTGCGCCGCAGGGGGCACCTGGCCCCCGTGGAGCTCCTGCGGCACCTGCACACGGCGCTGCGGCCCACGCGGGGAGCGGCCGTCGCGGTGGCCCAACTGGACGAGGACACCGGGGAACTCAGCTTCGCCGGCGTCGGCAACATCGGTGCCCGGCTGCACCACGCCGGCACCTGGCAGGCGCTCGTCTCCCATCCCGGCATCGTCGGCGCCCACTTCCCGGCGGGTGTTCCGCTGCGGCGGGTGCCGTGGACCGGGGACAGTCTGCTCGTCCTGCACAGCGACGGACTGCCGAGTCGCTGGTCACCACCCGACGACACCCGGCTGCTTCGCCACGATCCGGCGGTGGTCGCCGCGGTCGTCCTGCGGGACGCCAGCAGCCCCGCCCGACCCGTACGCGACGACACCAGCGTGGCCGTACTCGCCCCCGACCGCCGGACCGGCACCCATGACCACAGCATCTGATGTCTGGCACATCACCTCCGTGTCCGACGCGGCCCGTGCCCGCACCGCCGCCGCACGTCTCGCGGCGGCCGCCGGCGCGCCCGTCCTGGAACGCGCACGCTTCCTGACGGCCCTCACCGAACGGCTGCGGCAGTGCCTGGCGCAGCCGTTCGGTGGCGCGGACGTCGTCGTCACCACCGAGCAGCCCACCCCGGACACGGACCGGCGGGTACGGGTCGACGTGCGGCCGGCCGGCCCGCTCGCGGACGCGGGCCCGCCCTGGCAGTTCACGCTGACCTGCCCCCGTCCCGTGGAGCAGACCGGGACCGGTCACCTGGCCGACGTCGACGGTACGGAGCTCGCCGAAGGCCTCCTGGCCGCGGACGAGGAAACCGCGGCCGCTCTCGACCGGCTCGACGAACTGGAGGAACTGGTCCGCTTCCACCGTGAGGAACTCCACCAGACGAACCAGGGCGTCCTGGCCCTCCACGCCGAACTCGACGCCGCCTCCCGTGCCCAGCGCGAACTCCTGGACGCCGAACGGGTGGCGCGGACCGAGGCGGAGAACGCGCGGCGCCTGCTCACCTTCCTGACCACCGCCAGCGCCGTCGTGACCACCTCGCTCGACCACGAGGACATCCTGCGCCGGCTGCCCCGGCTCCTCGTCCCCGACTACGCCGACCACGTCGACATCTGGCTCTTCGACGAGGAGGAGGTGCCGCACCACGGCGAGCGGCCGGCCGCCGCCGTCACCGCCGCCCGCACCGGCCGGCCCCAGCATGCCGCCGATCACCCGGGCGGCCTCCCCGGCGTCGAGGACCATCCGCCGTCCGTGCTGTCCCCGACCCGGCCGCTGCTGTGCGTCCCGCTCACGGCACGCGGTGTCCTCGGCGTGCTGACACTGACCGCGCCCGGCCCGCGCTTCGACCCGGACACCGGTGTCATGCTCCTGGAACTGGCCCGGCGCCTGGCCATCGCCCTGGACAACGCCCGCCGCTACGAACAGCACCGGGACACCGCCGAGGCCCTGCAGCGCGCCCAGCTCACCGAACTCCCCGCCTGCCAGGGGATGTCCCTGGCCGCACGCTACCTGCCCGCCACCCACGGCCTGAACATCGGCGGCGACTGGTACGACGCCTTCCCACAGCCCGACGGCAGCGTGCTCGCGGTCATAGGGGACGTCACCGGGCACGGACTGCGCGCCGCCGTGATCATGGGGCAACTGCGCACCGCGCTGCGCGCCTACGCGGTCGAGGGCGACAGCCCGGCCCGGATCCTGACCCGGCTGCACCACATGCTCCGCCACCAGCAGCCCGAGCTCTACGCCACCGCCGTCATCGCCCGCTTCCGGCCCGGCGAGACGGAGGTCGTCTGGGCGGCCGCCGGGCACCCGCCCGCCGTGGTGCGCTCGCCCGAGGGCGAGGTGCGGATACTGGACACCAAGCCGGGCATCATGCTGGGGGTGCCCCTCGCCTACGAGTACGAGGACCACGTCGTCCGGATCCAGCCCGGTTCCACCGTCGCCCTCTACACCGACGGACTGGTGGAGCGCCGAGCGCACGGCATCGATCCAGGCATCGACCGTCTCGCCCATGCCCTGGCCGCACTGAGCCCGGCGGAACTCGAGGACCTCGACGCCAGTGCCGACTCGCTGCTCAAGCCCATGCTGCACGACTCCGAACGCGACGACGACATCTGCCTCCTGCTGTGCCGCACCGGGCCGGAGACGGCCCAGTCCTGCCGATGACGGGGCGTGCGCCATAAACGGGGCGGTGACATTCACGGTAGAGCGAACAGACGCCCGGACGTGGCCCCTTGAGCAGATGTGGGAGCTCTTCAGCGAGGGCTCCCCGGAGCACAGGCCACTGTCCTCGCGGCGGCTCCCGAGTCGCAGACCATGACCGGCACGATCGCTGATCAGGGAACGTATGTGGAGCCCAATACCTGGATGCGGCACGTCTGAGTACCGCAAGGGGCCCAGGCGGCACCGTTCAAGGCTCGGGCTCGTCCTGACCGGGAGGCCCGTCGTCCCGGGTTGCGAGGAAGGCCCGCAGGCCACGGCTCAGTGCCGAGCGCTCCGCGGGGCGCATGGCCGCCAGGGCCGTCGTCAGGGCCTGGTTGCGGCGTGCCGCGACATCGCCCAGTACGCGCCGTCCGTGCGCGGTCAGCCACAACTGCACCTCGCGTCGTTTGCGCGGATGCAGGGCGCGCTCCAGCAGCCCTGCCGCCTCCAGCCGGTCGCACAGCCGGCTGGCGGTCGGCAGCCCTATGTCCAGTTGCTGGGCCAGAGCGGTCAGATTCACACCCGGCGCCGCCTCCAGGGCCCGTAGCGCCCGCAACTGGTGCAGGGACAGGCGCAGCACCGCCTCCTGCGCGGCCAGTGACCACAGTGTCGTCAGGTTCTCCACGGCGTCGGCGATCTCCAGGGCGACGGCCTCCGGGCCATCGCCCGCTCCCTCCGCTCGCTCCTCACCGGACCGGCCGAGACGGGTCACGAACACATCACTTTCCATCAGCTCCGCGCCGTACGGGTTACCTCATTCCCTCGCTGTACCCGACAAGCCGCGGGGCAAGCCGCCGTTGTCCGGACCGAAACCCGTCCCCACGGTGGCCACGGGTGTGACGCAACCGACATCGAACGAGGGGGCGTGCGCGACGGATACCGGGGTATGCGCCGGGCGTGAGAAGTGCGGTGGAGGAAGGCGGGGTGGAACCGGCCACCCAGGGCGAAGACAGCGTGCGGGACGCCGAACCGATACGGACCACGGCGGCCCTGGACGGCGACGACGGCTGCATCGCCCAGGCCCGTCGTCTGGCGGCCGGGTTCCTGGAGCGGGTGCAGGCCGAGCACGGGCTGCCGGTCTCGCAGCGCGCCATGGAGCTCACCCGGCTGGTGGCCAGCGAACTGGTCACCAACGCCCGCAAGTACGCCCCCGGTCCGGTGCTGCTGGACCTGCGGATCGCGGGAGACCTGGTGGAGGTCGTCGTATGGGACAGTGAGCCGGCACTGCCGGTCGCACGGGCGGCCGACCCCGGGCGGGTCGGCCAGCACGGCCTGGAGATCGTGATGGCCGTCTGCCAGGGCTTCGAGGCGCAGCGGGAGCCGGTGGGCAAACGCGTCACCGCGCGTATCGCGTTGCTCGACTGAGGCCGTCCGCGACGTACTCAGGGCGCATGTGCTGCCCTCGGGCGCGACAGGGCCGCATCCGGTACCTGTCGCGCCGGGGGTGCTCGTTCTCATCCACCCCAGAAGGACCATGACGCCGTACCGTGCACGGCCGTCAGCACGGCGAGGACGACGATGTCCGCGATGCCCAGGCCGAGACCGAGCAGTGCCCGGAACCGGCGCGGGGTGTCGCGGCGCAGTGCGACCACGGCCAGGACGATGGCGATCGGGCCGAGGACGAGGTTGAGCACGAGCAGGCCGACGAGCCCCAGGACGAAGGAGGCCACGGCCATGCCCTCGGTGTCCCGCCGCCCCGTGCGCTGGGAGGGAGGTGCGATCAGTCGCATCGTCTACGCCCTCCTCGTCCCTCGGCGGCGACGCTCCCGCGCCGCGAAGACCAGCAGCCAGACGGCGATCACCGTGCCCAGGACGACCGTGACGGGCCAGGGGAGGTACGCCGCGCTCCCCACGACGATGCCCAGCAGGAGCAGGGCGGCAACCAGGAACAGCACGACTACCTCCCCTCGCCCACGGGAACGGAAAGGCACTGACGTTTCCTCAACGCGCTCATGACATCGCGGGTTACCCGCGATCGGCCGCGTCACGCAGGAGCCCACCGGCGCCGTCCAGAATCTCCCGGGCGGTCCGCAGCGCCGCCGCACGGTCCTCGGGGACCAGGCCGATGCGTGTGCGCCGGTCGAGGAGGTCCGAGGTGTCGAGCGCGCCCTCGTGCCCTACGGCCCACAGCAGTTCGGCGCCGGTGACCGGATGGCCGGGTACGACGGGTTCACGCAGCCGGCGGTCCCTCTCGCCCAGGGCGTGCACCGCCGTGGCCTCGGTGCCGTAGCGCCGGATCAGGCGCCGGGGCGCGGGCAGGGCGGCGAGCCGGGGCGGCGCGGCGGCACCGACCAGGGGGAGCGCGGCGGTGGGGGAGGGGCCGGCCGGCAGACGCCGGGCCGCGACGGCGGCGTCGACGGCGTCCTCGGCCATGCGCCGATAGGTGGTCAGCTTGCCTCCGACCACCGTGACGACTCCCTCGGCGGACGTCAGCACCGCGTGCCGCCGGGAGATGTCGGCCGTCCTGACCGCCCCTGCCGACCGCTGCGGCGCGGTGTTCAGCAGGGGGCGCAGTCCCGCGAACGCACCCACGACGTCGTCGCGGTGGACGGGGGCGTCCAGGACGGAGCCGAGCACGTCGAGCAGAAAGCCGATGTCCGTCTCCGGCACCTCGGGGACATCGGGGACGGGACCCTCCACGGGTTCGTCGGTGAGGCCGACGTACACCCGGCCGTCCCCCTGCGGCAGGACGAGCACGAAGCGGTTGGTCTCGCCCGGGACCGGTATGTGCAGTCCGGCCGGCAGGGGGCCGAGCCGCTCGGCACGGAGCACGAGGTGGGTGCCCCGGGACGGCCGGATCCGGATGCCGTCGACCAGGCCGTCCGCCCACACTCCGGCGGCGTTGATCACCGCACGGGCCCTGATCTCGCCCCGCTCACCGGTGAGTTCGTCGCGCACGAGAGCGCCCGAGGCGGACAGCCGCAGTGCTTTGACCCGGGTCAGGACACGCGCGCCGCGGGCGGCGGCGGTGCGGGCGAGCGCGGTCACCAGCCGGGCGTCGTCGGTCAGCCGGCCGTCCCAGGACAGCAGGCCGCCGCGCAGCCCGTCGGTGCGCAGGGCCGGGGCCAGGTGCAGGGTCTCCTCGGCGGACAGCCGACGGGGTGAGGGCAGGGTGGCGCGGGATGTGCGCGCCGCCAGCCGTAGGGCGTCGCCGGCCCGGAACCCGGCCCGCGCGAGGGCGGCCCCGGTGCGCGGGACCAGCGGGGTGAGCGGCAGCACGAACGGCTGGGCGCGTACCAGGTGCGGCGCGGTGCGCTGCATCAGCACGCCCCGCTCCACGGCGCTCTCGTGGGCCACGTCCAGCTGGCCGGAGGCCAGATAGCGCAGACCGCCGTGGATGAGCTTGGAACTCCAGCGCGAGGTGCCGAAGGCCAGGTCGTGGGCGTCGACGGCGACGACCGTCAGCCCACGGGCCGCGGCGTCCAGGGCGGCTCCGGCGCCGGTGGCACCGAGACCGACGACCAGGACGTCCACCACCGGCCCGCCGACGGTGCCGGCCAGTTCCCGGGAGCGGCGCGCGGCGGACAGGGACGAGCTGCCGGTGGGGCTCATGCGGCGAGGGTCCTCTCCAGGATGGTCCGCAGCTCCTCGAGGAAGGCGGCGGGGGTCAGCTCCGGGTCGTCCTCCTCGGTCATGGTCCGCAGCGACAGGGTGAAGGACTGCACGATCAGCAGCACGGACCGTGCCTGACGCCCCGGGTGGCACACCCGTACCGACCCGTCGGCGTGGCCGTCCCGCAGGGCACCGGCCAGCAGTTCCAGCAGGGCGTCCTGGCTGGCGCCGCGGCGGTCGAGGACGTACGGGAGGAGAAGTTCCGGATCGACGTCGACGATCTTCCGGAAGAGCGGGTGGGCGCGGAAGGCCTCCACCCCGTCCACCAGCCCGTCGACGACCAGGGCGCGCGCGGAGCGGTCCGGGCGGGGATCCGGCATGGCGCGTGTGGCCACGCCGACCCACTCGCGCGTCATCAGGTCCCCGACGAGGGAACGGACGTCGGGCCAGCGCCGGTAGAGCGTCATCCGCGAGACACCTGCCCGGCGGGCCACGTCGGTCAGGGTCGTACGACGGACGCCGACGGCCAGCACGCAGTCGCGCACCGCGTCGAGCACCGGATCACTGTCCCGCTCGTTGTGACGAATAGGCGTCATGTGTCACAGTGTAACGCCCCCTGAAGCGAGCGACGAGGACGACCGCGATGGACATGCTGTGGAGTGGCTGGGGCGACCCGGCCGAGGCGGCGCCGCTGCCCGAGACGGTGACCGGGCTGCTGCGCGACCTACTGGGCGTGAAGCCGCGCCCGGCCGCACCGCTTCGGCTGGACGACATCGCCGTCCCCGCCGCACCACTCGACCCCGCCGCCCTGCGGGCGCTGTCCGAAGCCGTGGGCGGTGACGAGCACGTGCGACGGGACGCGGAGACCCGCGTCCGGCACACCCGCGGCAAGTCCACCCCGGACCTGCTGCGGATCCGCGCCGGCGACCTGAGCGACGTGCCCGCCGCCGTCGTTCTCCCGGCGGCTCACGACGCCGTACTCGCCGTACTCCGTGTCTGCGCCGAACACGGCCTCGCCGCAGTCCCGTTCGGCGGCGGGACCTCCGTCGTCGGCGGGCTCGCCCCCGCGTCCCGCGGGCCCTTCGTCGCCCTGGACCTGCGCCGCATGAACCGGCTGCTCGACGTCGACCCCGTCTCCCGCACGGCCACCCTGCAACCCGGGCTGCGCGCACCCCGGGCCGAAGCCCTCCTCGCCGAACACGGCTTCACGCTCGGGCACTTCCCGCAGTCCTACGAGTGGGCCACCATCGGCGGATTCGCCGCCGCCCGGTCCAGCGGACAGGCCTCCGCCGGATACGGGCGCTTCGACGACATGGTGCTCGGCCTCACCGTCGCCACCCCCGAGGGCACCCTCGAGACCGGCCGGGCCCCGCGCTCCGCCGCCGGACCGGACCTGCGCCAGCTGATCCTTGGTTCCGAGGGCGCGTTCGGCGTCATCACCTCCGTCACCGTCCGGGTGCGCCCCCTCCCGGAGGTCCGCCGGTACGAGGGCTGGCACTTCCCCTCCTTCGAGGAGGGCACCGCCGCACTGCGACGGCTCGCCCAGGACGGCCCGCGGCCCACGGTGCTGCGCCTGTCCGACGAGACCGAGACGCTGGTCGGTCTCGCCCAGCCCGACGCGATCGGCGCCGAGGGCGCGCCGGGGAGCACCGGATGCCTGGCGATCGCCGGGTACGAGGGCACCGAGGAGGACACCGCCCACCGTCGCGAACGGGCCGCCGCCGTGCTGCGCGAAGCGGGCGGCACATACGCCGGTACGGAGCCGGGCGAGCGCTGGGCGCACGGCCGCTACTCGGCGCCCTACCTGCGGGACTCCCTGCTCGACGCGGGGGCGTTCGCTGAGACACTGGAGACCGCCGCCTTCTGGTCACGGATCCCCGCGCTGTACGCCTCGGTCCGCACCGCCCTGACCGCCTCCCTCACGGAGGCCGGCACCCCGCCCCTGGTCATGTGCCACATCTCGCACGTCTACGAGAACGGTGCCTCGCTGTACTTCACCGTCGTCTCCGCCCAGGGTGACGACCCGGTGGCCCACTGGGCCCCGGCCAAGCGGGCGGCGGGTGAGGCGATCCTCGCCGCGGGCGGCACCATCAGCCACCACCACGGCGTGGGCACCGACCACCGCGACTGGTACGTCCGCGAAGCCGGCCCTCTCGGGATCGCGGCCCTGCAGGCCGTCAAACAGCGTCTGGATCCCGGCCGGCTGCTCAATCCCGGCGTCCTGTTGCCCACGGACTGACGAACCACCCCCCTCCTCCCGACCCGGCACACCCCGCCCGTACCACCGCCTCGAAAGGCGCGCCCATGCGACAGTTCACCGCCGTCGTCAACCCCACCGCGGGCTCAGCGGGCGCGGCGGCCGCCCTGCTCCGGGTGGCCCGCGCGCTGCGGGAGGCCGGGGCCGGACTGGAGACGGAGTACAGCCGTAGCCTGGGGCACGCCCAGGGCATCGCGCGCCGCGCGGCGCAGCGGGGGCGGGTGGTGCTGGCGGTCGGCGGCGACGGCATCGCCGGCGGTATCGGCGGCGGGCTGAGCGGCACCGACGCGGTGCTCGGCCTCGTCCCGGCCGGGCGGGGCAACGACCTCGCCAGGGCCCTCGGCCTGCCCGTCGACCCTGACGCTCTTGCCCGGACCCTGCTCGACGCGGACCCGCGCCCGGTGGACACCATCGAGGTGCGCTCGGCCGTCCACCGCGGGACCGTCGTCCTCGGCAGCGTGTACGCGGGCGTCGACGCCCTGGCCAACCGCCACGCCAACCACGCCCGTCTGCTGCGCGGCGCAGCCTCCTACTACGCGGGCGGCCTGCGCGCCGTGGCCACCTGGCGCCCGGTGAACTACCGCGTCACCGTCGACGGCCGCGCCCACGCGCACCGCGGCTACACCGTCGTCGCCGCCAACTCCCCCTACTACGGCTCCGGTCGCATGATCGCCCCCGCCGCCCGCGTGGACGACGGCCTGCTGGAAGTGGTGATGATCCGTCACGCACCGCGCCGGCTGTTCTTCACCCTGATGAACGAACTCGGCTCCGGCGCCCACGTCGGGCGGCCCGAGGTCGACATCCTGCGCGGCCGCGAGATCCGGATCGAAGCGGACCGCGAGGTGCCCTACGGCGCCGACGGGGAGGTCGAGGCGGTCCTGCCGGTCACGGTGAGGGTGCTGCCCGGGGCCCTGAACATGCTGTACTGAACCCCAGGACGCCGATCCTGTCCGAACTGCTCGCATCGGCCGGCGCACGTGTGGGCACCCCCCTGACGGGCTACCCGGCGCGGCGGACGCGTACGCGACGGCAGGACGAGCGAGGACGGAACGTGGACTGGTACCCACTGCGGCTGACCACACCGGTCAAGCAGCACGTCTTCGGCGGCCGGTCCATTCCCGACCGCCTCGGCCGCGGGGGCCTGCCCCCGGGGCGGATCGCCGAGACCTGGGAGGTCAGTGACGTAGACGGCGACGAAGCACACGTGCGGGAAGGCCCCCTGGCCGGGGCGCGGCTGCGCGACCTCGTCCGCGAGCACCCGCAGGACATGCTGGGACGCGGTCCGCGCGGGCCGCGTTTCCCGTTGCTGACCAAGTTCATCGACGCCGCCGCCCCACTGCCGGTGCACCTGCATCCGGACGACGGGGCCGCACACGCGCAGGGCGAACCCAACGGCAAGACCGAGGCCTGGCACATCCTCGAGGCGGAGCCCGGCGCGACCGCACTCGCGGGCGTGAAACCCGGGGTGGGACGGCAGCGACTCCGCCAGGCCCTCCTCGACCAGGACTTCGACACCGTGCTGCGCCGGCTGCCCGTCCGGGCCGGACAGACCCTGTACGTCCCGGCGGGCACCGTGCACAGCTTCGGCCCGGGCACACTCGTCTACGAGATCGAGCAGACCTCGGACCTGCAGGAGCACGCCATGCGCCACCGCATGGAGGACGGCGCGCCGCTCGACGACGACGAGTGGCGCGCCAACGTGGAGGCGCTGCTGGAGCAGTGGCACCCCGACCACCGGCCGGAGTTCGCACCGGGCCTCGGGCTGCCCACCGGCGACGGCGGCCAGCGGGTGATCCTCTGCGCCGGTCCTTACTTCGCGCTGGAGCGGTGGCAGGTCGCGGCCGGCGCCCGGCTGGACCGCCCCGTCACCACCGCGCTCGTACTGAGCAACGCCGGCGCACCCGTGACCTTCTCCAGCGGGGGAACGACACAGACGCTGCCCCGCGCCGAGACGGCACTGCTGCCCGCCGCGCTCGGCGCCGTACGGCTCCACGGCCCCGCCGACGTCCTCGCCGGCTACGTGCCCGACCTGGACACCGACATCCGGGATCCCCTGCTCTCGGCCGGTTACGGTCCCGGCGTCGTGGCGAGGCTGGGCGAAGGTCTCGGCTGAGCCTCAACCATGGGTGCCCCCGCCCCCCGTACGGGGGCACCCGGCCGGTCGGCCGACGGTCAGAAGGCGCCGGCGTTGAGGGCCTTCTGGAGCTGGGTCGTGGTGGCGTCGTCCCAGCTGTCGTGCGGCGGCAGCCCCAGGTGCTTGTTGAGGGCGGCCACGGTGTCGGGTCCGGTGATCCCGTCGGCGGTGACCCCGACGTAGGCCTGCAGGGCCTTGATCGTCAGCGGGCCGAACGCCCCGTCGACGTCGAGTCCCGCGCCGGTCCTGCCGTTCAGTGCGCGCTGCAGCGCCGCGCAGGTGGCCGGTCCGAACTGGCCGTCCACGTCGAGCGGCGCGGCCGCGGCGACCAGTGCCTTGGGCTTGATGACACCCGGCTTCCCGGCCAGTGCGGCCTTCATCACCGCGGCGGTGTGCGGCCCGTACTCGCCGTCGACGGTCAGCTTGTGCGCGGACTGGAAGGCGCGCACGGCCTTGTCGGTGGCGGCCCCGAACTGCCCGTCCACGGTCAGCCCGGCGTGCTGCACGGTGTTGAGGTTCTTCTGCAGGGTCTTGACCGCGTTGCCGCTGGAACCCTTGCGCAGGATGCCGTCGTGGGAGGGCATGGGGGCGGCGCCGTCGTAGGCGGGGCGTCCGTAACCGACCACGCAGGACCGGCCGCGGACCCGGCGCCGGAAGGCGTCGGAGGTGTTGCCCTCCAGGGTGGTGATGGTGCCGTTGGAGTGGACCGCCTCCACCAGGCCGACGTGATCGATGCCGCTGATGGAGCGGCCGCCGGAGAAGTCGAAGAAGACGACGTCCCCGGGGCGGATGCCGCCCAGGCCGTAGTGCCAGCGGCCGTGGGCCTGGAAGGCACGGGCGTGGGCGGTGGTGAGGGCGAACTTGCCCATGACCGCCTTGAGGTTGTCGGAGTGGGCGGCCTCGTAGCTGATGGACATGTCGCACCAGGGCCCGGAGAAGCCGTACCAGGTGGTGACGAGGTTGTGGTTGGAGCCGGGCGGGTGCTCGGTGGTGCCCAGCAGTTTGCGTGCGGCGGCGATCATTCCCTTTGCGGTTCCCATGGCAGGTGTCAGAGCTCCATGTCGTCGGGGAGGGCGTCGATGTCGGAGGTCACTTCGTGGTCGGGGTCCTGGCTGACGCCGCCCTGGTCCGGGTCGACGTCGAACACCCCGGCGCCACCCTCCGGGTACGGCGGGATCTGCTCGCTCTCGCTCATGAGCGCTTCTCCTGAATCGCTTGGTGGTGGATGGATGCCGGCCGCACCGCCCCCGTGCGCCACCCGGGCGCCGGACGTCCGGAAGACCGGCGCCGGGGGCTGTGCGACCGCCTTGCACCACCGAGTTCAGCGGCCCGGGAATTGAATGGGCAGCCGTCCGCGCCACTCTGAACAATGCCGACCCCGCAGGTCACGGTCCCGCCACCGAGTCACTGACCGAAGACGACGCCCCCGGCTTGCCCTCCTGTCGCAGGCGTGCGTACGTTGCGGGCCTCGCGCCGCGTCCACGGGGGAGGCGGGCAGAGGGGGAGGTGCCGATGGCGGGGCGTCCGGAGAGCCCGATCGATCCCGGCGCGGGCCCGGTGCAGCGGTTCGCCGCCGCATTGCGCGAACTGCGCACGGAGGCGGGCAGTCCGACCTACCGCGTCATGGCGCGGCGCACCGGGCACGGGGCGAGCACCTTGTCGCAGGCCGCGGCGGGCGCGCGCCTTCCGACACTGCCCGTGGCCCTGGCCTACGTACGGGCGTGCGACGGCGACCCGGAGGAGTGGGAGCGGCGCTGGCAGCAGGCCGCGGCGGAGGAACGGGAAGCGTCCGCTCTGTCACTCGCCGACGATCCGGACGCCGAACCGCCCTACCGGGGGCTGGCGCGCTTCGAACCGGCCGACCACGACCGGTTCTTCGGCCGGGAGCGACTCGTCGACGAAATCGCCCGCGTGGCTCTCGCCTCCCGGCGCTCGGCGGTCGTCGGCCCCTCCGGCAGCGGCAAGTCCTCACTGCTGCGCGCCGGCCTCATCCCACGCCTCCAACGCGCCCGGGACGCCGAACGGCCCGCCGCCCTGCGCATCCTGACACCGGGTGACCGGCCGGTGGCCACGCATGGCGCGCTGTTCCGGCCCGCCGAGGCCCTCGGTGACACCTGGCTGGTCGTGGACCAGTTCGAGGAGGTCTTCACCCTCTGCCGTGATCCGGCCGAGCGGCAGGAGTTCATCGATCGGCTACTGTCCGCCGCGGATCCAGACAGCCGGCTGCGCGTGGTCCTGGGACTGCGGGCGGACTTCTACGGCCGCTGCCTGCGCCACCACGGACTGGTCGAGGTGCTGCGCACGGCCGCCGTGCCCGTGGGCCCCATGAGCGGCGACGAATTACGGGAAACCATCGTCAAACCCGCCGCGTCCGACGGCCTGATCGTGGAACGGGCCCTGACCGCCCGGCTCGTCGCCGAGGTACAGGGTGAGCCCGGCGGTCTGCCGCTGATGTCGCACGCGCTCCTCGAGACCTGGCGCCGCCGCCGCGGACGCGCCCTCACGCTGGAGGGCTACCAGGCCGCCGGAGGCCTGCACGGCGCGATCGCCCGCACGGCGGAGCACCTCTACGCCCGGCTCTCTCCCGAGCAGGCGCGCCTGGCGCGGGGACTGTTGCTGCGGCTCGTCACACCGGGCGAGGGCACCCCCGACACCCGCCGTCCCGCGGACCGGGCCGAGTTGGCCCAGACCGCGGCCGGGGACCGGGAGGAGGTCCTGGAACGCCTGGCCGAGGCCCGGTTGATCACCCTCGACGGCGACACCGTCGACCTGGCCCACGAGGCACTCCTCACGGCCTGGCCCCGCCTGCGCGGCTGGATCGAGGAGGACCGGCAACGGTTGCTGCTGCATCGCCGGCTGACCGAGGACGCGCGCGCCTGGGAAGGCCTCGGGCGGGATCCCGGCGCCCTGTACCGGGGGACCCGGCTGGCCGCAGTGGAGGAGACCTTCGGCGCCGGTGGCGTAGCCGACGAACTTAACTCCCTGGAGCGGGCCTTCCTGTCCGCCGCCCGCGCGACCCGGGGCCGTGAGCGCCGACGGCTGCGCAGCTTCACCGCTTCCGTGGCGCTGCTGTTGGCGCTCGCCCTGGTCGCCGGGGTCGTGGCCTGGCAGCAGAACCTCGAGGGCAACCGGCGCCGGGCGGAGGCGACGGCGCGGCGCGTGGCCTTCCTGGCGGACTCGATGCGCGGCACCGATCCGGTGCTGGCGATGCGGCTCAGCGTGGCGGCGTGGCGGACGAGCGGGACGTCGGAGACGAAGGGGGCGTTGTTCGCGGCGGACACTCAGCCGGAGCGGGCGCTCTTCGCGCTGCCAGCGACCCTGGGCCGGGGCACTCCATTCCTCAGCGTCGACGGCCGGACTCTGGTCTTGGAAGAGAGCAGGCGGGTGGGGCGCTGGAACACCGTCACGCGGCGATTTGCCGACGAGGTACGGAAGTCGGCCGACGACAGCCTGGCGGACGTGTCTCCGGACGGTCGCCGGCTCCTTTTGTACTTGGCAGACGGAGACTTCCAAGTGCGCGATGCCGACTCCGGTTCAGCGGTCGGAACGCAGTTCCGGCTGGGAACCGATGTATCCGACGTGAAGCTGGGGCCCGGCGGCAGAACACTGATCGCTACGGACGACAAGTCCGTGCGCGTATGGGACGTCCGGAGTCACCGGCTGCTGATAAAAGTCGAGTCGCCCGAGGTACAGCCGGCGTTCGTCAGTTCCGATGGCCGACTGCTCCTCCTGTGCACGGGCACGGCCGGTTCATTGAAGGTGTGGGACATCAGCGGCCGACGGCGGGTGCTGGCACCATGGGCACGCGCCGCAGAACGAGGCGCATGCGATGATCCCCCGGCCTTCGGAGCCGGCGGACTCTTGGCGGCCATTGCCCACAACGGTGTACGCGTCTGGGACACAGCCTCGGGACGCAGGTACGACCTGCAGGAGTTCTCCCAGGATCACCCGTTCGAGTTGACGTTCAGCGCGGACGGCAGGTACCTGGCTGCGACCGGTCACCGGACCATCGCCCTGTGGCAGGTCGATGGCACCCCCCGACTCGTCCTGCGGTACACGCTGCACAACGAGCAGGTCCGTGGCACACGGATCGATCCGGAAACGGGGGTCATCCGCTATCTGGTGTGGGCCGGAAGCCAGCCCTTCGAGGTGAAGACGATCGCTTTCGACGCCGCGGTCCACGCCCACTGGCAGCAGCGCGCTGCCAGCTATCAGGCACGGTTCAGTCCAGATGGGCGACTCATCGCGACCGCGCGGGTCGCCGGTGACACGGCCGAGTTCGAGTTGCGGAGCACGGCCGGAGCCCGGATGAGCAGCCTGCCATCCGCACACTGCGAGTCGCAGGACGACGGGGACGAATGCGAGATCCACTTGACCTTCAGCCCGGACGGTCGGGTGTTCGCCTACGGAACCACAACGGCAGACGGACCTTCCCTCCGAGGACGGCCGGAGTGGATCAGGGTCTGGGACGTCAGGCGGAGGCGCGAGACCTCCTCCCTGGACATCACGGCGGCGGACAGGGATGCACCACTCGGCGACGACGCCGTACTCGGCCCGGGCGGGCACTCCCTGTGGGTCTACCGGTCCTCTGCGGACGAGTGGGAGCAGTGGGACGTGCACACGGGTCGTCGGATCGCTCACCACACGATTCGGCGGCCGGGTCGGCGACCGTCCGTCTGGGAGACCGGCGCACATTCCATGGCGCTGCGACCCGACGGTCGGCTTCTGGTCGCGAGTCATGCGGCACTCGTCGCGTTGCCGTCCGGCCGTTCCATCCCTCGTTACCTGAGCGGGAGTGGCCCCTCCACCATCCCGGAATTCAGTCCGTCGGGTGGCAGGCTGGCAGTCGGTGACGACATGGGCTGGGTGTCCGTCTGGGACAAGGACGGCCGACGGCGCACAGCGGAGCTTGCCGGGACATCCGCCGGAACCTTGGCTGACCACCCGGAAAGCGTCACCGCGTTGGCCTTTTCCCCGGACGAGCACATCCTCGCCGTAGGAGGGAGCGCAGGGACCATCACTCTGTGGGACGTCGACTCCGCGCAGCCACTGGGCTCTGCCCTGCCGACATCCGGGGATCGAGTCCTGGATCTGTCCTTCACCTCCGACGGCCGCACCCTCCAGGTCGCGGGCGAACACGTCCCCCTGCGGACATACGCCGTCGACCCCGACCGCATCGCCGCCACCGTATGCCGACGGGCCGGCGGAGGCCTGACTCGCGACCAGTGGCACACCTACCTCCCCGAACTGCCCTACCGGAACGTGTGCTGAAGCCCGCCCGATCGCGCCCGCCGTGACAACGGCGCTCCCGGCTGCTGCGTATCCGTGAGCATCGGCCGATCGGGCGCCCCGCGTGGTCCTACCGTCCGGCTATGAACACGAGTCGCAGCAGAAGAAGAACCGCGAAAACCCTGCGCAGTGCCGCGCTGGCGGTGCTGCTGACCACCGGCACGCTCACCGCGGTGGCCCCGGGCGCCCGGGCGGCGGCGGCCGCGCGGACCGAGACGCCGGTCGCGTCGACGAGTCCGGTGGCCGGTGTGACCGAGTCGGTGGTGCGGGTGAAGGTGCCGCTGCCGGCGTCGTTCGGGAACCGTCCGGTGGCGTGCGACTGGCTGTCGTACCTGCGCTACCGCTCTTCCGGCGGGCCGGCCGCGTCCGCCGACGCCGACCGGATCCTGGTCGCCCAGCCGGGCATCCTGGAGGGAGCCGGGGCGTTCGACAGCGTCGCCCGCAACACCGTGGCGCGCGCCGCCGAACAGGGCCGGCACATCGAGTTCTGGGCCCTGGACCGCCGCTCCAACTGCCTCGAGGACCACACCGGCATCGATTCCGGAGACGAGCACACGGCCGTCGACTACTACTACCGCGGCAAGCAGGTGAACGGCCGTACCTTCGCCGGGTTCACCGGCAACGACCGGCTGGGCTGGATGGCGAAACTCGGCATCGAGCAGACGGTTCGCGACCAGTACGACCTGCTCACCGCCGAGTTGCCCGACCAGCAGCTGCGCAAGCGGAAGGTACTGTGCGGCGGGCACTCCCTCGGCGGTGTGATCACCGGGTACTTCGCGGCCGCCGACTTCGACGGCGACAACTCCACCACGGCGGACGCCGGATACAACCAGTGCGCCGGCTACTTCGCCCTCGACACCACCGTCTCCACCGATCTCGGGGACCTCAGCGGCAGCATCCCGGACGACACCAACCTCCCCGACATCGGCCTCGGTTACGGCGTCGTGCAGGCCGGCCTCGACAGCGGGGTGCTGCCCCGCTCGCTGTCCGCGCCGGTCCTGCTCAACCCGGAGACCATGACCCTGCTGGCCATCGCCGGCGTGGGTGCTCTCCAGGCGCCGGACGCCGAGGCCGACCTGCCCTCCTACCTGCCCGCGAACACCAACATCGAGGCCACCAACCGCTTCCTGTTCTCCAAGGACGCCGCCGCCTTCCTCACCGGCTCACCCGCGGTGAAGGACTTCCGGCTCAGCAACGACGCGGTGCTGGGCGCGCTGATGGACGACGACTCCGTACCGCTGGCGTTCCTGCAGAGCAGCGTCGGCTTCTTCGACGGTGGGCCGATCGCCGACAAGAACTTCCCCGTCGCCAACGGCGGTTCGGGGGCGCCCGCGCTGTTCGGCACCGAGTACAAGGCGATCCCGGAGCAGCCGCACGGGCCGCTGTACACATGGCGGAATTACGACCGTGTCGGCGACCCAGACGACCCTGGGTACAAGTCGGCCGACGGCACGCCGTTCACGAACGCCGGCAAGGAGGTCACCGACATCCGGGAGCTCGCCCGCAGCCTGGCCCTGCAGCCGCTGGACTTCACCGAGCAGTACTTCCCGACCAAACTGGTCACCGACATCGAACTGGCCACCTCCCCGCAGGTGAAGCGGCTCGTCGCGCACCCGGACGGGCTCACCGCCAACCCGACGCTCACGGTGCTCGCGGGCGACGGACTGCTGGCCGGCCGGATCCCAGCCGATCTGCACCCCGTGGTCGCCGACGGCTACCAGCACCTCGACGTGCTGACCGCGGCGCCGGTGCAGAACAACGGGCGGCCCGAGCCGGTCTCCACCAACCTGGCGAGCTTCGCCCGCACCCCGAAGTAGCGGCGATCCACAGCCGAAGGGCCCGGGAGGATCTCCTCCCGGGCCCCCGGTGTGACCGCGGGAGAGCGCGGGTCAGACCTTGCCGGCGGCGAAGGCGGCCGCCGCGTCGGCGTCGGCGGTGTACCCGAGGTGCGCGAGGACGTCACCGCCGCCGTTCTCGCAGATCGGGTCGCCCTTGGCGCAGAAGTCGATGGTGCGGCTCTGGTAGGTGCCGGTGACGCTCTTGCCGAGGGCACGGATCGGGTTGCCGAACAGCAGCACCGCGGCGACCTTCGGCTCCAGCTCGGCCGGGATCGTGGCCACGATGGGGCTGCCGACCACCGCACCGGCACTGCTGATGCCGATGGAGTTGTCGACGACATTCGCACCCTGCGAATAACCGACGAGAACGAAACGCTGGTTCGGACAGGCCGCCGCCTGGCTCCGGACGTGGTTCACCAGGTCCGCGTTTCCTTGCGCGGCCGAGGTGAGGGAGAGATCCGCCGGGTAATTTACCTTGTAGCTGGAGAGTTTCCTGCCCGTCAGTCTCTTCTGCAGTGCGGAATACACCGGGTCGCCGACGATCGCGCCGAGCGTGCCCGGCTCGAAGGTGCCGCGGGCGGCGACGACGTCGATGTCCGAGCAGGTCGCGGCCGAGGCCGCGGGAGACGAGAGCGCGGTCAGTCCGGCCCCGCCGAGCAGCGAGAGCGCGGCGAGGCACAAGCGGATACGCATGGGGATCCTTTGCGGGGTGGGGCGCGTTGACGCGCCTGCGGAAAAGGATGCCCCGAAGGTATTCGCGTGGACCGGCCGACTGTTATGGACGGGAATTCAGAGATTCCATGTTTTTTGTTGCCGGTGTGAGCACGGAGGGCTCCCGCAATTCCCCGGCGCGCAGGGCCAGGATGAGGTCCAGACGGGTGCCGGGGTCGTGCAGGGCGTCACCGAACAACTTCTCCAGCTGGCGCAGACGGTAGCGGACCGTCTGCGGGTGGACGTGCAGCCGCGCGGCGACGTCCGGCACGTTGCTGCCACTGAGCAGCCAGGCCAGCAGCGTCTCGGCGAGCCGGGCACGCTGGCCGTCGGACACCCCGTCGAGCGGGGCGAGGACACGCGCCTCCAACCGGGCCAGCAGCGGCTCGTCGCTGTGCAGCAGCAGCGTCGAGAGGTGGTCGGCGCAGCGCACCACGCCCTGCCGGGGCAGGATCCCGCGCCCCATCAGTCCCAGCGCCCGGGTGGCCCAGTGCAGCGACTGCGCGGCCGCGGCGAGCGGGACCGTCGGGCCGATCGCGGCCGGACGGCCGCGCAGCGCGAGGGCGAACGCCCGCCCGCCGAACCGGCCGGCGCCGTCGGGATCCGGCACCAGCATCCGCGGCGGCCGGGACTCCATGTCCACCAGCGCCCCGGCCGTGGCCAGGGGCCGGTCCTCCTCGCGCTGCTCGGGGGTGGCCGCGAGCGCGACGACCGCGACGTGCCTGGGCACCGGCCAGCGTGCCCCGTGCGCCAGGTCGTGCACGGCCTCCGGCGACACCGGACCGTCGCCCAGCAGTAGATCGAGCAGCCGTCTGCGGCGCCGCTCCAGCTCGTCCGTGCTGCGCAGCTGGGCCTCGGCGTACCCGGCCGCCGCCGCCTCCGCCACCTCGTGCACGGTCCGGAACGCGAGTTCGCCCAGCGCCGCCACGACGGCGGAGTCCAGCTCCAGTTCCTCCGCCGTGCGGCCCATCAGCCGCCAGGCGTGCAGCCCTCCGATGCGCAGCGCGGACTGCAGCGCGTCCAGGCTGCGGCCCTCCAGCGCCTCACCGCGTCCGAGTTCGTAGTACGTGGCCGCGATAGCGTCGCCCTGGCCGCGCGGGTCGGCGATGTGGTCGACGAACAGGGACAGCGCCTGCACCACCCCGGCCCGGAGATTGCGGCGGTACGTCCCGTCGGCAGGCCGCGCGTACTCGGGAACCTGGCCGCGGACCTCCTCCTCCACCTGGTCGGCCACCGCTTCGAGCTGGGCGCGCAGCAGTTCGGCCAGGCCGGACGGCAGCGGCGGGGCCGCCGGTCCGTCCGGTACGCCGCGAGGAGTGGGGACGGCCATCGCGGACACTCCTTTCACCCGGAACCGGCTCACCCTGGGGCCGCTGCCCGTGGGGTGAGGGGGACGTCCCGTGTCTGACGGACGTCCCCTGCGCTCCGTTCCGTGCCCCGACGGCACCGACATCACTCCGGTACCCCCAGGGCACGGGCGAGCATCGGCCACGAGGCGGTGAACTCCCTTTTCCAGTATGTCCAGCTGTGTGCGCCGCCGGTGTAGAAGTGGGTGGTGACCGGGATGCCGAGCAGGCGGAGCGTGTCGGTGAAGCCGTGGGCGGACAGCCACAGGGCGCTCTCCAGCGCCTCGGGCCACAGCTCGTCGGTGCCGCCGACCAGCCCGCTGCCGCTGGAGACGTACAGGGGGGTGCCGCGCAGCCCGGAGGCGCGGGCGCGCGGGTTGAAGTCCTGCCAGGTGAGCAGGTTCAGGATCGAGTTGCCCCAGAGATCCAGGGGCAGCAGGTTCTCGCGGGCCACGATCGCGTCGACGATCGGGGGGACGCCCGGCGCGGTGGTGTCCAGAATGCCGCTGTAGGAGGCCGCCGCGGCGAACACGCCCGGGTGCCGGGCCGCATGGGCCATGGCACCGTAGCCACCGGTGGAGACACCGGCGACCGCCCGTACGCCCGAGGCCCGGTAGTTCCGGGCGAGCAGTGCCGGCACCTCCTTGAGCTGGAAGGTCTCGTAGTCGGGGCCGCTGAGCCAGTCGGTCGGAATGCCGGTGGGCCCTCCGTCCGGCATGGCCACGATCAGGTTCCGGCCCTCGGTGAAGGCCTCGACGTCCGTCTCCCGCGTCCAGGAGGTGTAATCGTCGTGGGCGCCGTGCAGCAGGTACAGCACGGGGTAGGTCCGGCCGGTCTGCGTGGCGAAGTCCGTCGGCAGGATCAGGCGTACCGGCGCGCTGCGGCCCAGTGCGGCGGAGGACACGGACACGTCCACGGTGCGCGGTCCCAGCCGGGTCGCGGCCCGGGCGCGCGTGGTGCCGGTGGCGGCGCCGAACAGGACGGCCAGCGAGGTGGCCGCCGCGGCTCTGGTGACGGCGCGTCGGGACACTCCGGTGGTGGGGTGGGGCATGGCGGCTCCTCGTGGTTCCGGTTCAGCGGCTCTGTGCGGCGAGCTCGCGCCGCAGATGGGCGGCGATCTCGTCGACGTGCGGGGGGTCGAGCAGCGACAGATGGTGGCCCGCGACCGGCACGACGGTGAGGCGCGGGCACACCTCGTCCCAGCCCAGCGCCTGGTCGTCCCGCTCGTACGCCGTATCGCGCACGGTGTGCGGGGCGGGCTCCGTGGCCCGGTACAGCACCACCCGCCCCTCGTGGCGGCCCGGCTGGTGGGCCTCGCCGATCCTCAGGTCCAGATAGGAGGCACGCTGGTGCTCCAGCGCGGCGGCCGGCACGTCGGCGGCCTCCCCGAGGGCCCGCAGCACGGTGTCGATGCGCTCGCCGTCGTCGTCCATCGAGACGAGCTCGTCGTACGGCAGCCGGAGCCGCACCCCGTAGGTGTCGGCGACGTGCCGGGCGAAACCCGTGAAGTGGGCGCGGATCCGGTCGGCCGGGGAGAGGTGGGGCTGGGGGAGGGGCCGCACGGAGTCGATGAGCACCACCAGTTCGACGCTGCGCCCGGCGGCGGTGAGCTGCCGTGCGGTCTCCTGCGCGACGAAACCGCCGAAGGACCAGCCGCCCAGCAGGCAGGGCCCGTCCGGATGGGCGGCGGTGATGGCCTCGGCGTAGCGGCCGGCCTTCTCCGGCACCGTCCGGGCCTCTTCGAGCCGGTCCAGCCCGTACACCGGCCGGTCGTCCCCGAGCCGGTCGGCGAGCGTGCGGTAGACGTCCGGGGTGCCGCCTGCCGCGTGGACGAGGAAGAGCGGGGGCCGGGATCCGGTGACGCGCAGGGGGCGGAGCGGGCCCGCGGAAAGGGCCTGCTGGATGCGGTCGGCGGCTTCCGCCACGGTCGCGGCGCCGAACAGGTCGCGCAGGGGGAGCTGGACGCGGAACTCGCGTTCTATCGCGGTGCGGACGCGGACCGCCATCAGCGAGTCCAGCCCCAGGTCGACCAGCGCGGTTGCGGGGGTGACACGGGCCCGCGGATGGCCGGTGACGGCGGCGATGTGGTGGCACAGTCGGGCCGGGACCGAGGCGTCGTCCGGCGAGGCGGCGTCTTCCCCGACGGGAACCGTGGGGGCGGCGGGCGATGCGGGCGTGGCCGCGGCGGCCGGACGACCGTCCGTCCACCAGTGCCGGATGTGCCGCCAGCGTGGCGCGGGAAGGTCGATGACCCGGCCGGAAGGCAGCGGCAGGCGTCCCCCCGCCGCGTAGAGGGCGCCCACTTGGGTGAGGAAACCCTCGCTGCCGTCCGCGTCGCGGCGCAGTGTGCCGACGGCGAGCGCGCCGGGCACGGTGTCGGTGACGGCCCGGGTCAGCACCGGGTGCGGGGAGACCTCCACGAAGGCGGTGCGCCCGTCGGCCGCGGCCGCCGCGACGGCCCGGTCCAGGCGCACGGGCCGCCTCAGGTTCGCGGCCCAGTGGGCGGCGTCGAACGAGGAGGCGCCGCGCGGGTCGTCGAGGACGGTGGAGTAGACGGGGACACGGGGCGCTCTGCCCCGGACGTCGGCCAGCGCCTCGGTCAGCTCGGGCAGCAGCACGTCGACCTGGGGGGAGTGACCGGCGCCGACGACCCGCATGGCCCGGGCGGCCCGGCCCTCCCGCTCCAGCCGCCGTACGAGCCGGGTCACCGCGGACTCCTCCCCGGTGACGACCTTCTGGCCGGGCGAGGAGTGGACGGCCACGTGCACGCCCGGGAAGTCCCGCTCCAGGGCGTCCAGTTCGCCGTCGTCGAGGTCGACGACCGCCATCGCGCCGCCCCGCAGCCCACTGAGCAGCCGGGCCCGTACGGCGACGACCCGGGCCGCGTCCGACACGTCCAGGGCGCCCGCGCACACCGCGGCGGCCACCTCGCCCATGGAGTGACCGATGACCGCGGCGGGCTCGACACCGTACGCCCGCCACAGCTCGGCGAGGGCCACCTGCACACCGAACAGGACGGGCTGGGCCACCTCCAGCCGGTCCAGGTCGCCTCCCGAGGCCAGGTGGTCGTACAGGGACAGCCCGCACTCCGCCGCGAGCTGCGCGTCGAGCTTCTCCACGGCCGCGGCGAAGGCGGGCTCCTCCGCCAGCAGCCGGCGCCCCATGCCGGCCCACTGGCTGCCGTACCCGGAGAACACCCACACCGGCCCGCGCCCGACGAGGTCGCGGTCGTCGGTGACCACCCGGGCGTGAGGGCGGCCGCCCGCCAACGCGACGAGGCCCTCCGCCAGTTCCTCCCGGTCACGGGCGACCACGGCGGCCCGCACCGGTCCGCGGCCGGTACGCCCGGCGAGCGTGCGTGCCACGTCGGCGGGGTGCGCGGCGCCTCCCTCGGGGGTGAGCAGCCAGTCGGTGAGCCGGGCCGCGGTGTCCCGGACCCGTTCCGAGTCGACGTCGCCGAGCAGGTGCAGCCGGGCGGCCGGCCCGTCGGCCGCAGGTGGCACCAGGGCGCCGGGCCGCCATTCCTCCAGTACCGCATGGGCGTTGGTGCCGCCGAAGCCGAACCCGGAGACCCCCGCGGTGGCGGTTCCGCTGTAGCGGGGCCACGGCTCGGGCTCGGTCACCACCCGCAGCCGTGGGTCACCGAGGGCGCTGCCGTCGGCGCAGTGCAGGGACGGGGGAACGAGGTCGTGGTGCAGCGCGAGCACCGTCTTCACCAGCCCCGCGATGCCCGCCGCCGACTCCAGGTGACCGAGGTTGCCCTTCACCGAGCCGAGCAGCAGCGGCTGGTCCGGGTCGCGGCCCGCGCCGAGCACGGCAGCCAGCGCGCCCGCCTCGATCGGGTCGCCGAGCGGGGTGCCGGTACCGTGCGCCTCGACGTGGTCGACCTGCTCCGGGGCCAGTCCGGCCCGGGCGTAGGCGCTCCTCAGCAGGGCCTGCTGGGCCGCCGGGTTGGGGGCCAGGAGCCCGCCCGAACGGCCGTCGGAGTTGACGGCGGTGGCCCGGATGACGGCCAGCACCCGGTCGCCGTCCCGCTCGGCGTCCGCCAGCCGCTTCAGGAGCACCGCCGCGCACCCCTCCGCGCGCCCGATGCCGTCGGCCGCCGGGGAGAACGGCTTGCACCGGCCGTCCGGGGCGAGGGCCCCCGCCCGCCGGAACGCGACGGTAACGGTGGGGGAGAGCAGCACGTTGACCCCCGCGGCGATCGCCGTGTCGCTCTCGCCGGTGCGCAGGCTCACGCACGCGTGGTGCAGGGCGACCAGCGACGAGGAACAGGCGGTGTCGACGGCCATGCTCGGCCCGCGGGTGTCCAGGACGTACGCCAGACGGCCCGCGGTGACACCGAGCGCCGCGCCCGACGGCGCCCACGGATCCACCCCGGCGGCGTCGGCGCCGGTCAACTGCCCGTACTCCGGGGCGGACACGCCGACGAAGACACCGGTGGCCGTGCCGGCCAGGGAGACGGCCGGGACGGCGGCGTGGTCGAGCGCCTCGTGGACGACCTCCAGGAGGATCCGCTGCTGCGGGTCCATGACGGCGGCCTCGCGCGGGGTGATGCGGAAGAAGTCCGCGTCGAACCCGGCGATGTCGTCCAGATAGCCGCCGTGGCGGGGCGCCTCTGCGGGCGGGAAGGCGGTGAAGTCCCGCCAGCGGTCCTCCGGCACCCGCCGGATCGCGTCGACGCCCTCGCTCAGCAGCCGCCAGTAGTCCCCTGGGCCGTGCACACCCCCGGGCAGCCGGCAGCCGACCCCGATGACCGCCACGGGTTCGGCGGGAGCCGTCGGGACCACCGGAGCCACCGGGGCCCTCGTGTCCGGCGTGGCCTCCACCACCGTTCCGCACAGCCGCGCCACCAGGGCGTCACCGGTGGGCGCCTCCCACAACAGGGTCGACGGCAGCTCACGGCCCGTCAGACGGGACAGCTCCCCGGCGAGGACGACCGCGTCGCGCGAGGCCATGCCGAGGTCCGCCAGTGGCCGGTCCATCGGGACGGCCGCGGCTGGGGTGCCGCTCCAGGCGGCCACCCGCTCGGCGATCAGGCGGCGCAGCGCGCCCTCGTCCAAGGCGTTCACCGGGTGCTCCCCGCCGTGTAGACGCCTTCCAGGTAGCGGGCCCGGGTCAGCGCCCGCGACACCTTGCCGCTGGACGTACGGGGTACCGCGCCCGGCGGGACGAGGACCACGTCGGCGAGCCGCAGGCCGTGCCGGGCGGAGACGGCCGCGCGCACGGCCCGCACCAGGTCCGGTACGTCGATCCCCGCGAGGCTGGTGGTCCGCACGTGCTCGGCCACCACGACCACCCGCTCCCCGTCCGGTCCCGGCACGCCGAAGGCGGCGAGCCGGTCGCGCCGCACCACCGGGTGCGCTTCCTGGGCCGTGGCCTCGACGTCCTGCGGGTAGTGGTTGCGGCCGTCGACGACGATGAGGTCCTTCAGCCGGCCGGTGACGATCAACTGCCCGTCGAGGACCGTGCCCAGGTCCCCCGTGCGCAGCCAGCCGCCCTCGGCGGCCGGGTCACCGGCGAGGACGGCACCGAACACCCGCCGCGTCTGCTCCTCCTGGTTCCAGTAGCCGCGTCCGACGTTCGGCCCCTGCACCCAGATCTCCCCGACCTCTCCCTCGGGCAGGGCGGTACGGGAGACGGGATCGGCGATGCGGACCCGCTGGCCCGCCGGGACACCGCAGCCGGCCAGCCGCACGGCCGTGGCGTCGTCGGCCGGCGCGGGCAGGGCCTTCCCGGCGGCGAGGGCGTCGCGGTCGAGCGTGAACCGGCGCAGCGGCTCCCCGGGCCTGGCGGCGCTGACGAAGACGGTTCCCTCGGCGAGTCCGTACGACGGGCAGTGCGTGCCCGGCGCGAGACCCTGCGCGGCGAAGGCGGCGTTGAACCGGTCGGCGGTGGCCGGGCGGACCGGCTCGCTGCCGTTGATCAGCGCGAAGACACCGCCCAGCCGTAGGCCCGCCTTCTGCGCGTCGGTGACGGCCGAGGCGCAGTAGTCGTAGGCGAAGTTCGGCGCGGCGCTCACCGCGCGCGGATGGGCACCGAGGAGCCGCAGCCAGCGCGCCGGCTCGTGCAGGAAGGAGACCGGATCCATCAGCACCGACAGCAGACCCCGTTCGACCGGCGCCGCGACACTCAGCACGAGCCCCATGTCGTGGTAGAGCGGCAGCCAGCCGACGCAGGTCAGCGGATGCTCGTCGGCACCGTAGGCGGTCAGCGCCTGCCGGGCGTTGGCGACGACGTTGCCGTGGGTGATCTCCACGCCCGCCGGGGTGCGGGTCGAACCGGAGGTGTACTGCAGATAAGCGAGCCCCGCCGCGTCGGGCGTGCCCGGCCGCCAGTCCCCGGCGGCGGCGTCGGGCACCTCGTCCGCGACGACTATCCGCACCGGTGTGCCCGCGCAGAACTCCCGTACCTCGCCCGCCGCACCGCTCGTCGTCACCACGACCGCCGGACACGCGTCCCCGAGGACCGCCGAGAGCCGGTCGCCGTGTCCGGGCAGACCGGGCGGATACAGCGGTACGGCGACCAGACCGGCGGTGAGTACCGAGAGGAAGGCGGTGACGTACTCCGTTCCCTGCGGGCACAGCAGCGCGACCCGCGCCCCCGGCTCGGCCTCCATCGTCAACCGGGCCGCCAGCGCCCGCACCCGCAGGTCCAGGCGCCGCCAGGTGAGGGTGCGGTGGACGCCGCGCGAGTTCGGGGTGGGATGGTCGACGAAGGTGAACGCCCGGCGGTCGGGGGTGGTCCCGGCCCAGTGCCGCACGTACTCGGGCAGGGTCCGGTACGCGGGCGCGAGCGGGGGGCGGCGGCTGTCCATCGGGCGTGGCTCCTCACGTCACGGAAACGGGCTTCAGGGTCGGCGCGGCGGCGCGGTCACGGCGGTCAGAGCGGGCAGGGCGGTCAGAGCGGGATGTTGCCGTGCCTGCGCTCCGGCATCGGGGCACGCTTGCCGCGCAGCGCGCGCAGGGCACGGCAGACGTGGGCCCGGGTCTCGCGCGGCGCGATGACGGCGTCGACGTAACCGCGCTCCGCGGCCGGGTAGGGCGTCCCGTGCGTGCTCCGGTAGGCGGCGACGAGGCGGGCGCGCAGCGCCTCGGGGTCGTCGGCGGCGGCGAGTTCGCGCCGGTGCAGCAGACCGACCGCGCCCTCGGCGCCCATGACGGCGATCCGGGCGGTGGGCCAGGCGAGGTTGATGTCGGCGCCCAGGTGCTTGGAGCCCATCACCGCGTACCCGCCGCCGTACGCCTTGCGCACCACCACGGTGACCTTCGGCACGGTGGCCTCGGCGTACGCGTACAGCAGCTTGGCGCCGCGCCGGATGATCCCGCCCTGCTCCTGGCGCACACCGGACAGATAGCCGGGAACGTCGGCGAAGGTCAGCAGCGGGACGCCGAACGCGTCGCAGAACCGCACGAAGCGCGCCGCCTTCTCCGAGGCGTCGATGTCGAGGACTCCGGCGGCGTGTAGCGGCTGGTTGGCGACGACGCCCACCGAACAGCCCTCGACGCGGGCCAGGGCGCAGATGATGTTCGGCGCGAACAGCTCCTGCACCTCCAGCAGTTCACCGTCGTCGACGACCTCGCGCAGGAGGTCGCGCATGTCGTAGGCCTGCTCGAGCCGGTCCGGGACCACCCGGTCGAGCCGCCGGCCGTCGGGTGCCGCACCCGGGGCGTGACGGGGCGGCTCCTGCAGGTTGTTGGCGGGCAGGTACGACAGCAGGTCGCGCACGGTGTCGATGGCGTCCCGCTCGTCGGCGGCGAGGAAGTGGGCGTTGCCGTTGACGGTGTTGCTGGTGCGGGCGCCGCCCAGGTCCTCGGCGGTGGTCCGCTCGCCGGTGACCGCCTCGATGACGTCGGGTCCCGTGACGAACATGTGCGAGGCGCCGTCCACCATCACGGTGAAGTCGGTGATGGCCGGCGAGTACGCCGCCCCGCCCGCGCACGGCCCCAGGACCACCGATATCTGCGGGATCACACCGGACGCCTTGACGTTGCGGCGCACCAGCTCGGCGTAGAGGGCGAGGGAGGCGACGCCCTCCTGGATGCGGGCGCCGCCTCCGTCGTTGAGCCCGATGACCGGGCAGCCGGTCTTCAGCGCGAGTTCCATCAGCGCGACGGTCTTCTCCCCGAAGGCCTCGCCCATGCTGCCCCCGAAGACCGCGGAGTCCTGGGCGAAGACGCAGACCGGGCGCCCGTCCACCGTGCCATGTCCGGTGACGACCCCGTCGCCGTACGGGCGGCGGGCATCGTCCCCGGCGGGGCGGGCCCGCACGAACAGGCCGGTCTCGGCGAAGGAACCGGCGTCCAGCAGCAGCCCGATCCGCTCCCGTGCGGTGAACTCACCCCGTCTTCGCGGCCCCTCGGCCGCCACCGCGCGCGCCCGGCGGTGTTCCAGCTCGGTGATGCGGTCGGCGGTGCGGTCGGACCCGTGGGCCCCCGTCTCCCGCGCCTCGGACGTCGTCGCCTCTGTCGTCACAGCCACCTCCGAAGTGGCTTTCGAATATGGCAGCGACCGAGGGGCGGGCCGAGTGGATCGCCTTTCTGTGTGCGTGATGTGAGTCCTGCGCCGACGGGGTTCGTGCCGGCGTGACAAGGGACCGCCCCCCGGTGGGGCGGCCCCTGGTGAGCGGGCTCAGCCGAGCAGGTGCTTGCCGATCCCGGAGGCGACCTCGGCGTGCGACAGGTACTCCACGATGCTGTGGGCCCGGTCGCGGGCGTTGAGCACGGCGATGTCCACGAGGCCGTCCGCCCAGTCGTCGGCCAGCGGGCAGCCGATGGCCACCGCGTCGGTCGGGCACCAGGCGTTGAGCCAGTCCACCACCTTGTCCGGCCGTTTCGCCCCACCGATGAGCAGCCTGCTGTACACGCTGTCCAGGCCCAGCGGGCTTCCCGCCGTGGTGAGGTGGAGCGCCCGTACGCCCGGGGACAGGCGGGTGGTGAGGTCCATGCCGACGACCGTGCCGAGGCTGTGGCTGACGAGCACCACCTCTCCGGCGTCCGGCATCGTCTGGAGCACGCAGTCCAGGACGTCGTCCCGGATGCGCCGGTCCTCCAGGTAGGCGGCCACGTCACGGAAGACCAGACTGATAGTCAGCGCGTCGAGGTCGCTCCTGGCGGCCAGCCAGCTCAGCTGCCGCTGCAGGGCCCCGACCACGTCGGGCAGGCCGATCCGTTCGGCGACCGGCAGTCCCTCCCGCGGGATGTCCCACTTTGCGGCGGCCTCGCCGACGATGTCCCCGTACACCGCGTGCGCGCCGGGAGCGGCCGGTGCGACCGCCTCCGCCGCCGCGAGGACCGTGGACTCCGCGAGGCGGGGGACGGCCTCCTGCGGGGCGAGCGCCTGCGCCAGCCGGTCGCCGTAGAAGGGGAACCAGACGTCGGCCGGATCGACCGGGGGCAGCCCGGCACGGACGAGTCCCTGGTTCAGCCCGGCCGTCCATTCACGGCGCAGCTTCTCGGGATCCTTGCCCTCCTGGGAGCGGCCGTGCAGGAAGACCAGGTGCCGGTCGCCGCCGAACGCGCCGTCCCGCGCGCGCAGGCCGGCCGCCCGGGTGACGGCCCCCTCGGGGGCGGGGGCGGGGGTGACGGCCGGCACGGTGACGGCGGCGGGGGGCACCGTGGGAGCGGCCAGGGCCTCGGGCAGCAGGCCGGACTCCGGGCCCATCCCGGCCAGCAGTTCCCGCTGCCGGTCGGTGAGGGGCAGGGCGGCGAGATGGCTGAGGATCGAACTGACGCGTACGCCCTCGTTGGACACCCAGTCGATGGCGTCGTCGCCGTCACCGGGCTCCCAGAGCTGCCCGTCGGCGCGCAGGGTCCGCCCCTGGTCGTCGGTCCTGGGCACGCCGCTGTGGTGGAGCGCGACGACCTCCCACTGGTCGTTGTAGACCGGGGAACCGGAGTTTCCGGGCTCGGTGTCCGTCTTGTAGTGCAGGAAGTCGTCGAGCCGCACCTGCAGCATGTTGTCGCGGACGGCGATCTCCTTCAGCCGGCCCATCGGGTGCCCGACGACGTTGACCGGCTCGCCGATGACCAGCTTTCCCGGCTGGGCGCTGAGCCGGTTCCAGCCGAACGTCTCACCCGGCGGCCGCCCGTCCGGGCCCGGCGCGAGCAGGACCAGGGCGAAGTCGAGGCGCTGGTCCGCCAGGAAGAACCCGTCGGGGTCGAGTTCCAGCCGCGTCGGTGCCTGCGGTGCGTTGTCGACGGTCACCTGGGCGTCGAACTCCACGAAGCACTGCCGGGCCGCGTCGGCGTCGGTGAGCACGTGATGGTTGGTCATCAGCAGGCTCGGAGACACCAGGAACCCGGTGCCCAGCGGGAGTTCACGGCCGCCGTCCCGCACCGAGATCCGGGCGACGGTACGTGCGGCCCGCGCACCGCGCGGCAGGAAGCTCCACGCCTGCAGCTCCTTGGACACGCCGAGGATGCGTTCGTACGCGGCGGGTGGGGCCAGCGGCTCGGCGCGTACGGCCTCGACCACCAGGGCGGCGGGCACCGCCTGCCGGTCGAGCAGACGTGCGGCGCGCGCGGCGAGGTGCTCCTCGGAGTCCGGGAAGGGCACTCCGGCGTCCTGCTGCCGTTCCACCGCCTGCCGTTCGTCGCTGGTCTCCCGGTACCGGCCGGCGGCCGCCGCGATGTGCCGCCGCAACTCCTCACGGGACCTGTCCGCCGTACCCAATTCAGCTCGCCGTCCTTCCGGTGGTGTGCCACGGCACGAAGGCGTTGTCCAGTCCGGCGAGGGCCGTGCGCAGTTCGGGGTGGTGGCGCAGCAGCACGGTCACCATGGTGTTGTCGTCGATCCACGCCATGCCGGCCTTGGAGTAGACCTCGGGGGTGTAGTACTCGGTGAAGAAGCGGTCGCTGTTCAGCCGGCGCGAGGCCATGAGGATGAAGATGCGGAACGCCGTGTCGCTGAACGCGAATCCGCGCGGCAGCTTCTCCGCGTACAGCCCGACCGTCAGGTCCACCTTCTCGATGTCGCCGTCGTAGAGCCGCTCGATCTCCTCGGCCCAGACCGGGTTGTCCGTCAGCTCGGTGAAGCTCCCCGCGGGCTTGAGCCGCAGCAGCCGCCGGAACTCGTTGTAGCGGGGCACGCCCAACTCCCTGGAGCGCAGGATGTCGGTGGCGGCGAGGTCCTGCAGATGTCCGTCCGGGCGCTCGAACTCCTGCAGGAACCTGGGGAAGTTGTGCAGGGTGACCAGCCCGGGGTGGAGGGTGCCGAAGCTGTAGAGCAGATCATTCATCTCCGTGGTCTCCAGGAACTTCAGCGCCCCGGGGCCCGAGATGTCGCGCAGCGTGCAGTGGCGCAGGGTCGAGTCGTCCGCGGCGGAGCGCAGGTGCCACTCGTCACGGATGAGCGGGTGCATGCGGTAGACGGCGACGAACTCCTCGGTCAGGGAGTACGGGACGCCGTAGTGGTCCGTACGGGCGCCCGGTATGCCGCTGACGACCTCGCTGCCGCTGATCCGGCCGAACAGGTCGTGGACGCGCTCGCCCGCGACGCCCCACCAGTTGGCGTGCAGCGCCTTGACGGTGGTGGGGTGGCTGATCACGGCCGGGGTCCACTCCACCGTGTGGATCTTGGCGAGCAGGGCGGCGTTGACGAGCCGGGCCCGCTGGAACAGCTCCTCGTCACCCCAGGACGGGTACGCGGCGTGCAGGTGGTCGCAGATCGCGTTGTGCTCCCGGGTGAACAGGTCGTGCATCATCGCCAGGCCCAGCCAGAAGCCGGGAACCTGCGAGGGGTCGCGCGAGGGATCCGAGGGGATGGGGGACTGCTCGTCGTCCCACAGGTGCAGCCTGCCGAGGTTCCCGGTGCGCATCAGCCGCTGTTCCGTCTCGTTCGACCCGTAGATCTGGGAGGCGTCCCACCAGTGGGAGGAGGCGTTGACGCGGGTGTCGGGCGTGCCGGGCGGCGCCTGGGGGTCGCGGGTCGGGTCGTCCGGGGTCCGCATGATCCGCATGGGGCGTTCCGGCCACGGGTCGTCGTCCATGAGGGGGACTTCCCAGGGGCGGTCGGTGGGGCTGGTCCCATGGCTGAACCAGTCCCGGATCATGAACTGCAGCCAGGCGGACACCAGCGAGTTGACCGACTCGGCCGGGACCAGCTCGCGGCGGGTGAGCACGGCCCGGCTGACCTCGCGCGGGTTCGGCCTGGACAGTACGTCCACGGGCGTCGCCGGGGCGATCTTGTCGAGCGGGATGTTCCGGCCGAAGCGGGTGCCGGCCATGCCCGTCCGTGGTTCGCCGAGGTCGTTGTGGCTGCCGTCGGCGGTGCGGTTGACCTTGTGGTTCGCGGACGGGGGTGCGGGTTCGGGCAGGTTCACCGACGGCAGCCGGCCGGTGTCGTGGAGGTTCTTCTGCCGGAGTCCGACGCGCAGGCCGACGATGGTGAGCAGGCCCGCGACGACGGGCAGCCGGTCCCAGCCGACGCGCCGGTCGACCTTCTCGGCGACGGTGGTGAGGATCCGCCAGGGCAGTGAGGTACGGTAACCGGCTCGTTGCGTGCTCATCGTGGTACTCCTTGTGCGGATTCGAGGATCACGTCGCTCGCCTTCTCACTGATCATGTAGATGGGCGCGGCGACGAAGAAGCCGGGGATACGGGGGAAGACCGAGGCGTCGACGATCCGGAGGCGGTCCACGCCGCGCACCCGGAAACAGCTGTCGACGACGGCCGACGGGTCGTCCGCCCGCCCCATCCGGCAGGTGCAGGACGCGTGATGGCCCCAGGCCTCGTCCTGGACGAAACGGCGGATCGCGTCGCGGCCGTCGACCTCCTCGCCGGGCCACAGCTCCTCGCGGATCACGGACGAGGCCCTGCGGTTCATCCCGCGCACGAACTCCACGGCGCCCGCCATCGCCTCCAGGTCCAGGCCGTCCTTGTCGGTGCCCTCGCTGAAGTAGTGGAAGTTCACCAGAGGGGTGTCACGGGGGTCGGCGGAGCGCAGCCGTACCCGTCCCCCGGTGTTGTGGGTACGGCTCTTGAGGATGGCCCAGGTGAAACGGTCCCGGTGGCGGGTCAGGTCGAGGGAGTACCCGGGGCGGTAACCGCGGAAGTCGAAGGGGCCGCCGAAGACGAACAGGTCGGGGGCGTCCAGTTCCGGGCGGGACTTGCGGGTGATGCCGACGACGGCGCCGTTGGTCGTGTACAGGCCCTCGCCGCGCTGCCAGTCCCGGTAGCAGCGGTCCGGTTCGGCGCCGGGCGCCGGCGCGTGGAAGCCGCAGTCCTCGGTCAGCCGGAACGGCCGGTCCGTCCGGCTGACCACGCCGACCTCGTACCGGTCCTGCAGATGGGCGCCGACGCCCTGCAGGTCGACCCGTACGGGGATGTCGTGCCGCCCCAGTTCCTCACGCGGTCCGATGCCCGAAAGCATCAGCAGCTGCGGGGTGTTGAAGGCTCCGGCGGCCAGGACCACCTCGCGGGAGGCGAGGACCCGGTGCAGGACCGGTGGTCCGGTGGCCTCCGGTCTGCCGGGGTCGGCCCGGAAGGCGTGCGCCTCGGGCAGATAGTCGACACCCCTGGCCGCTCGGTCCGCGTCCAGTACGACCCTGGCGGCGAGGGCGTGCGTACGGACCACCAGATGGCCGGGGTGGTCGCGCCGCACGGCCCGGACACGCTCCCGTACGGCGCTGCGCCGGCCGTCCGCCGTGGAGAGCGGGATCTGCCACAGACCCTGCAGGGCGTGCGTCTGCACCCGCCAGTCGTTGGGGTCGACGAGCGAACCGAACCCCTCCAGCGGGGACAGCGGACGGTGGAGGGAGTCGGCGAGCGTGTCCTCGGCTGCGGAGAGGATCACCTTCAGCAACTGCTCGTCGTTGACCGCCAGTCGGGGGTCGGCGAGCGCGGTCGGCAGCCAGCCGTCGAAGCCGTGCCGGGCGTCGTTGCGGTACCGGGCGGATGTGAAGGGCAGGGATCCGAGCAGCGCCGCCAGCAGCGGGTTGCGCGGCGGCTCCTTGGGCCGGGGCCGGTACGTGCACCGTTCCAGCCGCTCGAAGTACCGCCGCATGGCCGTGCTGTGCCACGTGGGGTCGCCGGTCTCCTCGGCGATGGCGTCCCAGTCGCCGTTGTACGGGTAGACGGTGATCAGCGCGTGATGCGCGGTGCAGCCGCCGAGCGCCGCGGCCCGCGGGTAGAGGATGCCGCGGTCCGCGACGAACTTGCTGTCGCGCCGCTGCTGCTGCTCGTCGGCGTAGTGCCGTACGAAGTAGTTCCAGCACTGGACCGGGTCCTCGGAGGCGTCCGCGTGGAAAGCGGGGACCAGGTAGTTGTCGTCGTCCTCGGCGCCGCCCGCGTCGAGCAGCAGGGTGCGGAATCCCGCGGCGGCGAGGTTGGCCGCGAGGGGGCCGCCGCCCGCGCCGGCACCGACGACGACGTAGTCGAAGCCCGTCTCGGCCGGGCCGGAGGCAGGGGGCTCCGTGGTCACTTCCGGTTGCCCTTCGGACCCGCGAGCGAGTCGGCCGCGGTGGCGGCCAGGGCCGTGTTGACGGCCGAGATGAGCGTGGTCAGCACCGCGGTACGCGGCGGAAGCCGGCCACCGAGGCCCAGCGAGGCCGCCGTCGCGGTGTCACTGCCGTGGATCAGGACGCCCTCGCGCAGGTCCTGCCGCAGCCGGTCGCCATGGCTGGTCAGCAGGTCGAGACCGAGCAGGACCGTACGGATCCCGAAGAGCCGGAACGCGTAGACGGCCGCCGGACTGGGCGGCTCGTGATCCGGATCGAGACGCCGGATCAGCAGGTCGGGCGCCAGCAGTCCGGTGAACCCGTTGAACAGCCGGATTCCGGCGAGGGCGTAGATCTGGGCAGAGCGAGGGGAGGCGGAATTCTTGGCCATGACGGCTCCTGGGGAGAGGTACACCCTGGAAGCGCTCCAAGCACCACAATATGGTCGTAACCGATCCCTCGCACCTCGGGTGGCGCCGGCGGGCGCCACCCGAGGCGGCCTGTGCCCTGGTCAGCCGTCGATGCGGTGCGTGGTCCAGAACGAGGTGAGGTCCGTGGTCGTGGCCGCCTGGGCCGCGGCCTTGAACTCGGCGGTGGTCGAGACCCCGTACCAGTGCGAAGTGGCGTAGTCCTTCAGCAGTTTCGCCATGGCGCTGTCGCCCAGGACGCGCCGCAGATCGTGCAGGGCGCACTTGCCGTAGCCGTAGACGACCGTGGAGTACCGGGAGGAGTGGGCGTCCCAGTAGGCCATCGAGTTGGTGATCTTCTCGGCCGACGAGGCCCAGGAGACGCTGCTCCAGCAGTTGCTGCCGGTCTTGCCCTGCGCGAGGTCGGTGGCGTAGTCGGTGAACGCCTCGTCCAGCCATGGGCTGTTGTACTCGTCGTCGCCGACGATGCCGTAGAACCACTGGTGACCGATCTCATGGGTGAGCGCGGTCGTGCTGACGAGGTCGAGGACGAAGCCCGGGTACTCCATGCCGCCGAACCAGTAGTTGTTGTCGATGACCGCGTCCAACTCGCCGTACGGGTAGGCGCCGAACCGCGCGGCGTGGGCGTCCACCGCCGACTTGGCGGTGCTGAGCATCGACTGCGCGGAGGAGGAGCTGATGCCTGAAACGGAGTAGACGTTCACCGCCGTACCGGCGGCGGAGGTGCCGGAGATCTTCGTGAAGGGGCCCGCGGCCCAGGCGAAGTCACGGACCTTGGCGGCCGTGGCGGTGGTGACGGTGCGTCCGCCGGTGCCGGGCGTGTCGACGGAGGTGCCGGTGGCCGGGACCAGCAGGGTGCTCGGGTGGTCGAGGGTCACACGGAAGTCGGCGGCCAGCGAGTAGAACGACTCGCCGTTGTTCGTGTACGGGTCCAGGTGCCAGCCCGCGCCGTCCTTGACCGCGAGAACGGGCAGGGCGTT
The DNA here is from genome assembly GCF_042891955.1 of Streptomyces sp. NPDC001843. Taxonomy (NCBI): domain Bacteria; kingdom Bacillati; phylum Actinomycetota; class Actinomycetes; order Kitasatosporales; family Streptomycetaceae; genus Streptomyces; species Streptomyces sp. NPDC001843. Next base: position 383,262 of record NZ_JBIATQ010000002.1, read on the forward strand.
GCCGATGAAGCTGAAGGAACCGTCGTGCCCGAAGCGGTCGGCGCCGCTGGGTACGGTGATGCCCAGGTCGAAGCCGATGGTGGCCGACTGGCCCTGGGCGAGAGGCGCCGGAAGGGCGATCCGCAGGGCGGTGCAGCCGACGGACAGGGAGCCGGCGGTGCCGCCGGTGACGTTGCTGACCGTGATCGGCATCGCCGAGCAGGTGCCGTGGTAGTTGTCCCACAGCCGCAGGTACACCTCGCTGAGCGCGGTGGCGGAGGCGTTGGTGAACGTCGCGCTCTCGTGACCGGTCCAGACGGTGCCGGCGGCGTCGCTGCTCAGGCTGACGGTGTACGAGGGCGCGGCCGGGGTCCGGGCGGAGTCCGCGGGCGGGGCCGTGTCGCCGGAGGTGTCGAGGGCGACGTCGTCCACGACGAAGCTGGTCTGCAGACTGGAGTCCTCGGTGCCGCTGAAGGCGAGGCTCACGGTCTGACCCGCGAACGCCGACACGTCGAAGGACTTCCGGACGTAGCCGGTGTTCTTGTCGAGGTTGGAGTAGGTCGCCAGCGTGGTGCCGCCGATCTTCGCCGTCATCTTGTCGTACGCGGTGGACGAGGTGGTCTCGGCGGTGTCGACGTGCAGCCAGAAGGTGAGGGTGGCGCCGGCGCACCCGCTCGGGATCGTGACGCTCTGCGTGAGCGTGTCGGTGTGGGTGCTGCCGACACCGTCCAGCCAGGCGAAGGATGTTCCACCGTGGGCCGACTGGTCGGTGCGGCTGGTGATGACGCTCGTCGACGACTGGCTCCACGGCGAAGTGCCGCCCTCGAAGCCGCCGTTGGCGACCACCTGCGCCGGGCTGCAGGCGGCGGCGTCCCGCTCGGCGGCGGGCGGCGCGGCTACCGCCGGGGTGCCGGACAGCGAGACCGCGGCCAGCGCGGCGACGGCGAACACGCCCGCCGCGAGGGTCTTGTATGCGGTGGGTCTGTGGGGGGTCTGTCTCACGCGTGACTCCTTTGCGCGGCCGGGATCGACGGCCTGCTCGGCGGCCGTCCGGTCGGCTGGGGTGCGCCGGGTCGGCCGTGGGGTGCGTGTACCGCTCGAAGCGTGACAGATTTGACCGGGGCATGCCAGATCGCGGCGGGCGCCTCCGGCACCCGGCCGGCCCGCGCCGACGGGCACGGGCCGGCCGCGACCGGGGCGCGGAGTGCGGCGGTGGTCAGTCCGCGGCGCGCACGGCGGGCAGCGCCAGGTCCACCGGACCCCTGCCGCCGCCGCTCTTGCAGGAGTCGTGGCAGTCCTTCTCCAGGCTGCAGCACAGCGAGCAGACGGCGCCCTGGTGGAAGGGGCAGCCCGCCATGTCGGGACGTTCGAAGCCGGTCGCGCACACCGAGCAGGTCAGGGTGGCCGCCGAGGGCAGACCGTCGGCGCCGAGCAGCGGTTCGGCCAGGTCGTCGGCGCGGGCGATGTAGTACCTGCCCTTGGTGAGCACCGCGAAGAGGGGCGAGAGCACCATGGCCAGGAACAGCGCGATGAAGGGGGAGTACGCCTTGCCGTAGTCACCGAACGCCTCGAAGTACGCGGCGATGGAGACGGCCGAGGCGATCAGCATCGAGCCGAAACCGACCGGGTTGAAGTGGTACAGATGGGCCCGCTTGAACTCGATGTACGAGGGGCTGAGCTTCAGCGGCTTGTTGACGACCAGGTCGGCGACGACCGCGCCGATCCAGGCGATGGCCACGTTGGAGTAGAAGCCGAGCACCGTATTGAGGAAGCCGAAGACTCCGCCCTCCATCAGGGCCAGGGCGATGCCCACGTTGAGGAAGATGTAGACCACGCGCCCCGGGTGGCGATGGGTCAGCCGCGAGAAGAAGTTGGACCAGGACAGTGAACCGGAGTACGCGTTCGTCGAGTTGATCTTTACTTGGGACAGGATGACGAAGAACGTCGCCAGCCCCAGGGCGACGGGCGCCGCGAAGGTCCTGAACCCGTGCACGTACTGCTGGATGGGCTCGTTGGCCTTGCCCAGGCCCACGGTGCCGGCGATGTAGAACGCCAGGAACGCCCCGCCGATCTGCTTGGCCGCGCCGAGCACCACCCACCCGGGACCGGCGGAGAGCACCGCGCCCCACCACCTACGCGCGTTCTCGGGCGTCTTGTCGGGCATGAAGCGCAGGTAGTCGACCTGCTCACCGATCTGCGCGATCAGCGACAGCGCCACACCCGCGCCCGCGCCGACGCCGAGCACACTGATGCTCGACCCGGTGGGGGAGTCGCCGGCGAAGTGCGTGAACTCCGAGAACTTCCCCGGCTCCTGGATCGCGATGGACACGAACGGCGCGACCATCAGCACCAGCCAGACCGGCTGGGTCCACACCTGCATCTTCGACAGCGCGGTCATGCCGTAGATCACCAGCGGCAGGATGATCAGCGAGCACAGCAGGTACCCGACGGCGATCGGTATGTGCAGGCCCAACTCCAGTGCCTGCGCCATGATCGAGCCCTCGAGGGCGAAGAAGATGAAGGTGAAGCTCGCGTAGATCACAGACGTGAGCGTGGACCCCAGGTAGCCGAAGCCCGCGCCCCGGGTCAGCAGGTCCATGTCGATGGAGTACTTCGCCGAGTAGTAGCTGATCGGTATGCCGGTCAGGAAGATGACGACCGCCGCGGCGAGGATCGCCACCATCGCGCTGGAGAAGCCGTTCGAGATCGCGATGGAGCCGCCGATGGCGAAGTCCGCGAGGTAGGCGATGCCGCCCAGGGCCGTGGTGGCCACCACGTAGGGGGTCCATCGCCGGAAGGACTTCGGCGCGTAGCGCAGCGAGTAGTCCTCCAGAGTGTCGTTCTGCGTCCAGCCGTTGTAGATCCGTCCGGTCCGTCCGCCTGTCGTGGCCGATGTCTCTTCGTCGACGATGTCCGTCACGGTTCTTCCCTCTTCCGCGGGGAGCAGTTCGAGGGAAGGGTCCCGTCACGGTGTTTCGCCGCCGTTTCCCGTCCTTTGCGGGGATGTCGAAGTCGAAAGCGGTTCGATCAGGGCAGCGCCCGGTACACGCAGGCGGTGGTCAGACCGTAGGCGAGGTGCGGCGCCACGTCGGACAGCCACGACGTGAGGCTCCACGAGGTGGGGTGGGCCACCCCGAGCGCCGTGGCCGGAACGTCGCTGCCGGCCATGGCCGCGGCGCCGAGCAGCGGCCCGGCCGCCACGGCCGGGAACGATCCGTCGCCACGTCGCAGCAGACCGTAGGCGGCCCCGACGCCGAGCCCGGTCGCGTAGCCGAGGAGGGCACCGGCGGCCTCCTCACGGTGCTCCCCGGTCTCGCCGTCCCCCAGACCGACCCCCACGCGGTCGGCGATGCGGTCGGCGACCTGGGCCGGCATTCCGCTCGACGACCGGCCGCGCAGCAGCATGTCGCCGTAGGACACCATGTTCAGCGCGACGGTGCCTGCCGCCCCCGCCAGCATTCCTTTGGTCAGTGGTCGCATTCGAGGCACCCCCTGGTGCTCGCGCGTGGTGGTCGTCGGGCAGGATTTCCGAGTTCCCCCGCAGCACAGATGTAACAGCGGCGCCGAACGGCGACCGGTCAGCAACCGAACAGGGTCTGCTGTGGTGAGCTGCCGTAGACGTCACGGTGGAGCGCGGCGAAGCGGCCGGGATGGAAGAAACCCCAGCGGGCCGCGATCTCCGTGACCGTGGCGCCCCCCTGGGGGTCGGCGGCCACCAGCTCGTCATGGGCGTGGGAGAGGCGTACGCGGCGCAGGTGCGCGAGGGGCGTGGTGTCCAGATGGCGGCGGAAGGCGTACTGCAGCGCACGCACGGTGACATGTGCCGCGGCCGCGATGTCGGCGACCGTGAGGGGCTGGTCTGCGTGGTCGTCGATATGGGACAGAGCGCGGCGCAGCACCGCCGGGTGGGCGGCGTCCTTGCGGTCCGCACCGGTCGGCTCGGTGAGCGCGGTGCTGGGAAAGGCGGCGAGAACGCTCGCGGCCAGGTGCTGGGTGGCGGTCGAGACGACGAGAGGCTGGGTAGCGAGGGAGGAGTCGGCCAGGACGTGATCGCGCACGTAGCCGATGGTGTTCCGCAGCCGCCGCGCCGCGGCTTCGGAGTGCGGCCGGTGCCCGGTCAGGCCGACCGGCTGCGAGCCGCGTCCCTCCGCCGGCCCGGCGACCTGGGTGAGCAGCCCCGGATCCAGCATGGTGATGTTGTAGCGGGCGGAACAGATCCGCCCGGCGTAGGACAGGTCCGGCGGGGCGAAGGACACCACGTCGCCGGGGCCGAAGGAGTCCTCGACACCCTGGTACACATGGTCCTGGATCGTGCCCTCGTGGACCACGCACAGGCAGATCCGGCCCAGCGGTGTCACCGCGTAGCTCATGTCGAAGTCCAGGTCGAGCTCGTCGATGCTGAGGGAGTCCGCCGCGCTCCGGGTGATCCGTGCCCTGCCGGCGCCCGGGGTGCTGCTGCCGATGCGCATCCTGGCGTAGGCCCGGCTGAGGAACTCCTCGGTCCGTTCCAGGTCCTCACTGTCGAATGTGAGCGTCCGCACGACGACTGCGCCTCCTTGCTGTGACGGGGATCGTTTCGTTCTCCGGCCTGGCACCCCTGATCTCTTTCGTTCCGTGGATGGCGGGGACGGCCGGCGGCACCGAGGGTGGAAACGGAACAGCCCTGCGCCGAGGGGAGGAAGACGGCCGGAGATGAGTGATCAGCACGACGAGCTGGCCGAGAAGGTTGCCGCCCTCCGGGAGGAGGTCGAGCAGCTCCGCCAGGCAGTGGTCTCGCACGCGGTCGTCGACCAGGCGATCGGTGTCGTCGTGGCCATGAGCCGCCTCGGTCCCGAGCAGGGCTGGGAGGTCCTGCGGAACGTCTCCCAGCACACCAACACCAAGCTGCGGGAGGTCGCGCGGCACGTGTTGCGGTCGGCCCACGAGGGCGGGCTGCCACAGGACATCGACCGCGCGCTGCGGGCCGTGCTGATCGACGCGCGCCGCGCCCAGGACGGCCGCCCGCCCCTGCGGCGGGACGGCACGAACGCGGAGTGCTGCGGCAGTACGGGGTGACCAGGCGCGGACCGGTCCGCGGCGGAGTACGACGAGCGGGGCCGTGTCCCGCACGGCCCCGCTCAGTACCGGAACACCTCTCGCGGTGCCGGCCGTCGCTCTCAGAGCACTCGCCCCACCACACCCACCTCCTGCCGCAGGCGGGTCCCCTCGCTCCGCCGGGACAAACCCCCGGGCGGGATGCCGAGGGCGGCTCTCATCTCCCGGCGGCTGCCACGGCGGCGGGGTCCTCGCCCGTCAGCTCCACGATGCGGTTCAGCGGGACACCGGCCGCCAGGGCCCGCCCGAGCAGGGCGTCCCGGCCGTCGGTGCAGTCCCGGTAGGCCAGGAGCTCCTGCTCGACCCGGGCGATGCTCTCCGGTGCGCTGTGCTGCCGCAACCGGCTCAACTCCTCGTCCCCGAGCGGGACCGGCAGCCGCTCGGCATCCTCGGGAACGGCCGCCGTGTCCTCGGGCGGCACCAGCCGCAGCCTCGGGGTCGTCGCCGTCACTCCGTGCGCGTCGAGCCACGCGCGCACGGCGGGAGTCTCCATGCAGGCGAGCTCACCGACGGCGGCCGGCGGGACACCGAGCGGCGCGGCCGCGTCGTCGAGCAGGAACAGATAGGCGTCGTCGGTCATCTCAAGGCTCTCCGAGGGCGGTTGACTGCGTGATCAATGCTTCCGGTACCCCGTCCCGGCCGGATCATCGTCGGGACGTACCAGCCGCTGGACCGCCGCGACGACCCGGCCCGGACCGTCCTCGGCCGCCATGCGCCGCGCTGCCGCCGCGGCGGCCTCCGCATGGGCCCGCTGTCCCACGACACGGCCGAGCGCGTCGGCGAGCCGTTCGGCCGTGAGGGAGCGGAAGGGTACGGGGCCGGGGGCGGCGCCGATCGCGGCGAGCCGGCCGGCCCAGAACGGCTGGTCCGCGGTCACCGGCACCGCGACGCCCGGTACCCCGGCCCGCAGCACGGCCGCGGAGGTTCCCGCCCCGGCGTGGTGGACCACCGCGGCCACCCGCGGGAAGAGCAGGGCGTGCGGCACCTCCCCCACGGTCAGGACATCGTCCGTGTCGGCCGCGAGCCCGGCGCCGCCCGACTGGAGGATGCCCCGCAGCCCGGCACGCCGCAGGACCCGTACACAGATCTCGCTCAGCCGCTCACCCTCTCCCGCCGCCATGCTCCCGAACCCGATCAGCACCGGCCGGGGCCCGGACCGGAGGAAGTCCTCCAGCCGGGCGGGCAGCCGTCCGGCGGTGTCGTGGTGGGGCCACCAGTTGCCCACGACCTCCAGGCGGGCCCGCCAGTCGGCGGGACGTGGCACGAGTACCGTGCTGAAGCCGTGCAGAACGGGCCAGTCCGCCCGCTCCTGCCGTCGGCGCATCGCGGCCGCGGACAGCGGGGGCAGCTCCAGACGGCGGCGCAGGTCCACGACCGCCCGCTCGAAGATCCGGTCGGCCATGCGGAGCGCGAAACGCCCGGCCAGCCGGTTGCCCGTCCGGCCCAGCGAACGGGAGCCGGTGACCACGGGCGGGAAGTCACCGGTCGGTGCGGTGGGCTGCAGGTAGACACCAAGGCTCGGAACGCCCGTGGCCTCCGTGACGTGCCAGCCGAGCGGAGCCGTGGTGGCCGACAGCAGCAGCAGATCCGTACCCCCGGCCACCGCTTCGGCGAACCCCTGGCCCAGTTCGGCGACGAACGCGCTCGCACTGCGCACCAGTTCGCGACCGTTGGTGACCGTCCCACGGGTACGCGGGTCGGCGGGCAGGGCCCGGGAGTCGAGCCCGGCGTCGCGTACCAGCGGTGCGAAGGCGTCCGAGGCGGCCACGGTCACGTCGTGTCCGGCACGGCGCAGTGCGGCGCCCAGGCCCGTGTACGGCGCGACATCACCGCGCGAGCCGGCTGTGGGGATCAGGATTCTCAACTGTCTGCTCCTCAGTGAGCGCGGGTCCGCTCGCGGCGGGACGCGTTGGCGTGGACCGCCGCGCGCAGATAGGCGGCGAGCCCGGGCCGCTGCTCGGACGGCGGTACGACGAGGGCGAAGGCACGCGGGTCGGCCACGAAGTCGTCCGCGATGCGCCGGTGCGTCTCGGGCGGGCACGGGGTGAACCAGCGCGTCAGGTGCAGGCGGTGCTCCTCGGCGAGGTCCATCGCCCGCTCCCCGTCATCGGGCTCCCCGTCGTCGAAGGCGGCGAGCAACCGCGTACGCCAGCCGCCGGCCTCGGCCATGAGCCGTCGCCAGTCCTCCTTGCTGTGGGCGCCGGCCCGCGCCATCGCCTCCCGGTGCGTCCGCGACTCCCGCCACTTGAGCTGGGCCTCGGTGGCGTAGCTGAGGTCGAAGGTGATCTCACCGAAGACGTCGGAGCGTTCCTGCGGGGTCAGCGCCACGCCGGTCTGCTGCACCTCGATGGCTCGCTCCGTCACCTCGGCCAGCCGCTGCAGCCTGGCGATCTCCTCGCGCAGCCGCCGCTGCCGGGCCCGCAACTGCTCCAGGGCGCTCGTCTGCGGATCCTCGAGGATCGCGGCGATCTCGTCGAGCGGGAAGCCCAGTTCGCGGTAGAAGAGGATCTGCCGAAGCCGGGCCAGGTCCGCGTCGCTGTAGCGGCGGTAGCCGGCGTGGCTGCGCTCGCTGGGGGACAGCAACCCCGCCCTGTCGTAGTGATGCAGCGTACGCACGGTCACCCCGGCGAAGGACGAGACCTGGCCGACGGAATACCCCATGCACCTCCCCTTTCGTCGGGTGTCAGCCTGCAGCCTGACGTAAGGGGAGGGTCAACTCGCTCAGCGGCCGGCCAGGCGGGCCAGGAGACCGGTGACCTCTTCGCGGACGACGTCCCGGGCGGCGGCGCCAAGCGCTCCGACGTCCGTGCGCCACAGCTCGCCGAGGACGTCCTCGGTGCCGTCGACGCACTCGGTGCCCCCGCTCAGCACCTCGTCGCCGTCACGAGCGGCGACCCGGAGGCGGTGCTGCCCGCCGTCCTCGGCGTGCACGGCGGCGGCGACCACCAGGGGCGGCGCCCCGCCCGCGTCGCCGGACAGCTTGCGGTATCCGCTGACCAGCGGTTCACGCCAGCGCAGGCCCAGCAGCAGCGGACGTTTGGCCGGGACCTCGGAGAGGTCCGTCTCGTAGCGACCGTGCGGTCCGAGCACGGTGCACCTGGCGTCCAGCACCAGTGCCGGAGGCAGCAGGCAGCGCAACGTGCTGCCGACGAGATTGCCGCCGACCGTCGCCGCGCGGCGCACGGCTCCCGTCCCCACCGAGGCGGCCGCGCGACGCAGCACCTCCGGCGCGGGGTCACCCACCTGGTGCAGGACCACGGCCGCGCCCAGCTCCTCGCGCCCGACCACGTTGGCCTCCGGGAGGTCATGCAGTGACAGGGCCTGCTCCGGGAAGCCGTCCCGCAGCCAGGTGGCCCACACGAGCGTCGCGCCGCCGACGGGCACCGCTCCCTCGACCAGGCACTCCTGCGCTTCGGACACGGACCTGGGCAGACGCAACAGCACCGGGCCGACCTGCCTTCCTGCCCCAGTGGGCCGCGGAGTAGGACGCCCCGGCCGTCCGGCCGCCGTCCTCGCGCATTCTCCCCAGGTGCCCGGGGGCGCATGCAGGGCTCACCTTGTCACGTTCTTGACACTCTCCCCGTTGCCCTTGCACGACGTTGTGTTCTATAAACGCTATAACAGATGACACAGGGAGCGGGACGTGATCCTCAGCCTCGACATGGACAGCGAGGTGCCGATCTACCAGCAGATCCGGGACCGCATCGTCGAGGCCATCGCCTCGGGGCAGCTCGCCGAGGGCAGCTCGCTGCCCTCCACACGGCAGCTCGCGGTGGATCTGGGCATCAACTTCCACACCGTGAACAAGGCGTACGACCTGCTGCGACGCGAAGGACTGCTGCGGATCAACCGCAAGAGCGGCGCCCTGGTGCAGCGCGACGCCCGCAGCGGTCCGCCCGAACCGGGCTTCACCTCCGAGTGGGAGACCCGGCTACGGACCCTGCTGGCCGAAGCGGTGGTCCATGGGGCCGGTGACCCGGCGGTACTGGACAGCTGCCGCTCCGTCCTCGACTCGTTCACAGCATCCGCATCCGCTTCACGGCACGCGACCCCCGGTACAGGACAAGGAGATTCAGCGTCATGAACAGTGCGGACGTGTCGGTCAACGTGCTCATGCCTGCCGTGCTCGCGGCACTGGCGTGGTGGCTGCCGTCGCTGACCGGTCCGACCCTGCCCTTCGGGGTACGAAGTCCTGACGCACGGTCGGACGCCCCGGAGATCGTCGAGCAACGGAGACGGTACCGATGGCGGATCGCCGTGTCCGGTTCGGTGCTCATCGCAGTCGGAGTCCTGGTGAGCTCCGTCTTCCGCTTCGACATACCCGGAGCCATCCCGCTGCTGACCATTGCCGCCTGTCAGGCGGCCTACAGCCGGGCCCGGGTGGCGGTCATGGCGGTCAAGCGGCGTGAGGACTGGTACGGCGGGCTGCGGCAGGGCGTGGTGGCGGACACGGCCCTGCGCAGCGATCCGGAGCGTTTTCCCTGGATGTGGGCCGTTCCCGCGTTGCTCATCTGCACCGGTACCGCGGTGCTGGGCGTGCTGCGTTACCCGTCGCTGCCGGACCGCGTTCCTGTGCACTTCACCGGCTCCGGCGGCGCTGACCGCTTCGCCGCCAGGTCGATCAGCACCGCGTTCTTCCCGGTGTTCGCCCAAGCCGCGCTCACCGTGCTGCTCCTGGCGCTGACCTGGCTGTCCTTCCGGGCGCGTGCCGATCTCGACCCGGCACGGCCGGCGGAGTCCGCCCGCAGACACCGCCGCTTCTCGGTCCGTACCGCCATCTCCCTGCTGCTGCTGGCGGCGTTCACCGACCTCTCGCTGCTCGCTGGAGCCTGGGGGACCTGGCACCCGGACCAGCGGGTGTCCCCGGCCCTGGTCCTGCTGCCCGTCCTGGCCGGACTCGTCGTGGTGATCGGCATCGCCGTCCGCACCGGGCAGGGCGGCAGCCGGCTGCCCGAGCAGGACGGCGCGGTGGCGGAGGAGAACACCGGCATGGTGCGGCGCGACGACGACCAGTACTGGCGTGTGCTCGGCTCGGTGTACGTCAACCGGGCCGATCCCGCGTTGCTCGTTCCCAAGCGGTTCGGCATCGGCTGGACCGTCAACCTCGGCAACCCACGAGGTGTCGCACTGCTGCTCGGGCTCACTCTGGTCCCCGCGCTGCTGCCGCTCCTCCTCCACTGAGCGCGTCCGCCGACGGGCGCTGGCTCGTCCGGCCAGGGCCTGTCCACTCTGTCCACTCCTCACCCGGCAGACCAGCCACCCCCACCTCCCAGCCTCTCTCACCACTTCGGTCCATCAGGAGAACACATGCGCTTACCCACCCCCTGGCGCCGCAAGGTGATCGCCGCGGTCGCGGTGGCGGTCGTCCTCGTCACGGCCGGGCCGGTGTCAGGCACCCCCCGGGCATCCGCGGCACCCAGGGTCACCCTTGTACCCGCGGTGGACCGGGAGGTTCACTTCACCGCCGACGGCACCACCGCGTACGGCACGCTGCACATACCCGCCCACCGCGCGGACCACAGACTCGCCGCGGCGCTGCTGCTTCCCGGCAGCGGCCCGACCGACCGCGACGGCGACGAGCCGCCCGGCTTCACCCCCCACACCCTGGCCCTCATGGCCGGCGTTCTCAGCGGTGACGGCGTGATGAGCCTGAGGTTCGACAAATACGGCACCGGGCGGACGGGACTGGGCGGCCGCGACAGCGCTCCTGACATGGGCGCCTACACCCGACAGGCCGTGGCCGCGTACGACACCCTGCGGGCCCAGCCCGAAGCGGACCCGCACGCGCTGCTCGTGGTCGGGCACAGTGAGGGCGGCCTGCAGGCACTGCTCGTCGGCCACGCCGCAGAGCCGAAGCCCGCCGGGCTCGCGCTCATCGCCCCGCAGGACATGAGGCTGCTGGACCTGATCCGCCTCCAACTGGCGGCCCAATTGAACCGGGCTGTCGCCGCGGGGCAACTCACCGCACCGCAGGCCCGGTCGAACAACCGGGGTGTGGCAAGGGCCATCGCGGACTTCCGTGCCCGGCGCCGGATCGACACCTCGGGGTTGCTGCCGTCCCTCTCCTCCTTCCTCGACGGCCTGTTCGGGCCGGTCAACGCGGATTTCGTCCGCAGTGACGACGCCCTCCACCCACCGTCCGTCGCCCGAGGCATCGCGCACGGCACGCGTACGCTCGTCACCTGCGGCACCGAGGACGCCAATGTGCCCTGCCGGACGACGCCGTCTTTGCTGTCGGCCCTCGCCGCCGCCCACACCACCGGCCCGGGACTGCGGGTCCTCACCGGCCTCGACCATCTGCTCCACCTCGCCGGCACCCCGGCCGACGATCCGGTGATCGCCCCGGCCGCACAGCAGGCCCTGCATGACTTCGTCCGTCCCTGGCGGCACGCCACGCGGCGCTGAGAAGGCCGGACCGCCTGGGGCGGGGCATGGTGGAGAGGTGATCGTGCTCGCCGTGCTCTTCGCCGTCATGGGAGCCGCCAGCAACGCCGTGGGCACCGCGTTCCAGCGCAAGGCCGCCGCCACGGTGTCCCGGGGCGGCGGCCTGCGGCTGCTGCTCTCCCTCGTGCGCCGCCCCGCCTGGGCGATCGGCATCGCCGGCGTCGCCGGCGCCGCGCTGTTCCAGGCCGTGGCCCTGATCAACGGGCCGATGGCCCTGGTCCAGCCACTGTTCATCCTGGAACTGCCGTTCGCCCTGCTGATCGCCGCCCCGCTGCTGCACCGCCGGCTGCCCGGCACCGGCTGGCGGGCGGTCGGGTCGGTGGTCGCCGGACTGGCGCTGGTGCTGTTCTCGGCGGATCCCTCCGGCACCCGGAACCAGGCGGCCATGGAGCGGTGGGTACCGGTGCTCGCGCTGTGTCTGGGGGCGATGGCCGCGGCCGTCGCCCTGGCCCTCCCGGCGCGCTCAGCCCTGCTCCGGGCGGCCGCACTGGCCTCCGGCGCCGCGATCGGCAACGCGCTGACCGCCGCCCTGATGAAGTCGGCCACGGACCGGCTCGCCGACGACGGGCTGCCCGCCTTTCTGACCACCTGGCAGACCTACGGGTTCGCGCTCGTCGGCATCGGCGCGGTCCTGCTGCTGGAGAACGCCCTGCAGGCCGGTCCGCTGGTCGCCTCGCAGCCCGCGCTGACCATCGGCGACGCGACGGTGAGCCTCTGCCTGGGGGTGGCGCTGTACGACGAGGAGATCCGCACGGGCTGGTGGCTGCTGCCCGAGCTGGTCGGTGCCCTGCTCATCCTGTGGGGCGTCCTCCGGCTGACGCGCGTGGTGCCCAGGCTCGCCGATCTCGTCCGGTAGCGCGGGTACGTGCGCGAAAGGCGTCCAGGCCGGACGGGCCGGCCTGGACGCCTTTCGCGGTACTACGCCCTGATCAGACGAGGTCGAACCGGTCGAGGTTCATGACCTTGGTCCATGCCGCGACGAAGTCGCGCACGAACTTCTCCTTCGCGTCGTCGCTCGCGTAGACCTCCGCGAGCGCGCGCAGCTCGGAGTTGGAGCCGAAGACGAGGTCGGCGCGGGTGCCGGTCCACTTGACCTGGCCCGAGGCGTCGCGGCCCTCGAAGGTGGTCTGGTCCTCCGAGGTGGACTTCCACGTCGTGCCCATGTCGAGCAGGTTGACGAAGAAGTCGTTGGTCAGCCTGCCCGGAGTGTCGGTGAACACGCCGTGCGACGAGCCGCCCTGGTTGGCGCCGAGGACGCGCAGGCCACCGACGAGAACAGCCAGCTCGGGGGCGCTCAGGGTGAGCAGGTTGGCGCGGTCGAGCAGCAGGTACTCGGCCGGCAGACGGTTGCCCTTGCCGAGGTAGTTGCGGAAGCCGTCCGAGGTCGGCTCCAGCGCGGCGAAGGACTCCACGTCGGTGTGCTCCTCGGTCGCGTCCACACGGCCCGGCGTGAAGGGGACCTCCACGTCGAAGCCGGCGTCCTTGGCGGCCTTCTCGACCGCGGCGGCACCACCGAGGACGATCAGGTCGGCTAGGGAGACCTTCTTGGCGGCACCGGCGTTGAAGTCGGCCTGGACGCCCTCGAGGACGCGCAGGACCTGGGCGAGCTCGTCCGGGTCGTTGACCTCCCAGCCGCGCTGCGGCTCCAGGCGGATGCGGGCGCCGTTGGCACCGCCGCGCTTGTCGCTGCCGCGGAACGTCGAGGCCGACGCCCACGCGGTGGACACGAGCTGCGAGACCGTCAGGCCCGACTCGAGGAGCTTGGCCTTGAGGGCCGCGATGTCACCGGCACCGATGACCTCGCCCGTGGCCTCAGGCAGCGGGTCCTGCCACAGCAGGGTCTCCTCGGGGACCTCCGGGCCGAGGTACAGGGACTTCGGGCCCAGGTCACGGTGGGTCAGCTTGTACCAGGCACGGGCGAAGGCGTCCGCGAACTGGTCCGGGTTCTCGTGGAAGCGCTTCGAGATCTCACCGTAGATCGGGTCGAAGCGCAGCGAGAGGTCGGTGGTGAGCATCGTGGGCCGACGCTTCTTCGAGGAGTCGTGCGCGTCCGGGATGATCTCCTCGGAGTCCTTGGCCACCCACTGGTTGGCACCCGCGGGGCTCTGGGTGAGCTCCCACTCGTAGCCGAAGAGGATGTCGAAGAAGTCGTTGCTCCACTGGGTCGGCTTGGTGGTCCAGGTCACCTCGAGACCGGACGTGATGGCGTCGCCGCCCTTGCCGGTGCCGTAGGTGGACTTCCAGCCCAGGCCCTGCTCCTCCATGGAGGCGGCCTCGGGGTCGTCGCCGACCGCGTCGGCCGGCCCGGCGCCGTGGGTCTTGCCGAAGGTGTGACCACCGGCGATCAGGGCGACGGTCTCCTCGTCGTTCATCGCCATGCGGCGGAACGTCTCGCGGATGTCGCGGGCCGCGGCCAGCGGGTCCGGGTTGCCGTTGGGGCCCTCCGGGTTGACGTAGATGAGGCCCATCTGGACGGCGCCGAGCGGGTTCTCCAGCTCACGGTCACCGGTGTAGCGCTGGTCGTCGAGCCAGGTGGTCTCGGGACCCCAGTACACGTCCTCGTCGGCCTCCCAGACGTCGGCGCGGCCGCCGCCGAAGCCGAAGGTCGTGAAGCCCATCGTCTCCAGGGCCACGTTGCCCGTGAGGATCATGAGGTCGGCCCAGGAGATGGACTGGCCGTACTTCTTCTTGACGGGCCACAGCAGACGGCGGGCCTTGTCCAGGTTGCCGTTGTCCGGCCAGCTGTTCAGCGGCGCGAAGCGCTGCTGCCCGCGGCCGCCACCGCCGCGGCCGTCGCTGATGCGGTAGGTGCCGGCGCTGTGCCAGGCCATACGGACCATCAGCGGGCCGTAGTTGCCGAAGTCGGCGGGCCACCAGTCCTGCGAGGTGGTCAGTACCTCGGCGATGTCCCGTTTCACGGCCGCCAGGTCGAGGGCCTGGAACGCCTCGGCGTAGTCGAACTCCTCGCCGAGCGGATTAGCGACGACAGGGTCCTTGGCGAGGATCTTCAGGTTCAGCCGCTCCGGCCACCACTGACGGTTGCCGCCGCCCTGAGTCGGGTGCGGGGCGCGCCCGTGCGCGACCGGGCAGCCGCCGCTCGTCTCCTCCGGCTTCGAGTCGGTGACGATCGCGTCGTGGTTCTCAGTCATGGAAGTCCTTCCGAACTGGGTGGATCGCGGTGCTCACTGGATGGATCACGGTGCTCAGCTACTGCGGGCGGTGGAACAGGCGGGGCACAGGCCCCAGTAGGTGACCTCGGCCTCGTCGATCGAGAAGCCGTGGTCGTCGGAAGCGGTCAGACAGGGGGCGTCGCCGACGGCGCAGTCGACGTCGGCGACGGCGCCGCACGACCTGCATACGACGTGGTGGTGGTTGTCCCCGACGCGTCCCTCGAACCGGGCGGGGCTGCCCGCCGGTTCGATACGGCGTATGAGTCCTGCCGCGGTGAGGGCGTGGAGAGCCTCGTAGACGGCTTGAAGGGAAATGTGCCCCACGCGGTCACGGACCCCGGAGGCGATCGCCTCGACGCCGAGGTGGTCACCGTGCCGGACGGTCTCCAACAGCGCGACGCGGGCGGCCGTTACCCGTAGGCCGACACCGCGCAGCTCCTCGGCAGGGGTCGGAGTCTGGGATGCGGTCATGGCGGCCAACCTATCCCGTGAAACACGAGCTGTACAGTAAGACGAACGATTCAAGTTTGTGGACCTTGATCGTCGCGGCCCCCTCCGGGATGCTCCGGACTCACCGGGCTGCCGGTCAAGTGGCATACAGGTCATGTGCGTTGGGGTGCGGCGCCGGGCGGCGCCGGGCGGCCGGACCCTCGGCGAAGGCGCGCAGCAGGTTCTCTGTGGTACGCGTCACAAAAGCCCGGGTGCGGGCGTCCATGCCGTGGTCGCGGCCCAGTTCGCCGGTGCCGGCCACAAGGGCCTCCACCCAGCGCATGGTTCCGGAGGCGAACACGCCCGCGCCGCCGGGGACGGTGTAGTACGCGGAGTCGCTGTGGCTGGGCCGGCCCGCGCAGACCAGCGGTGAGTGGGCGGTGACCTCCAGCGTGCGCGGGGTGGGGGAGGAGGGCGTGACACGGTCGTACTCGACGCCCACCAGATGCGGGAAGGCGTCGCCGGGGCGTACCCCGGTGCCCTCGTACAGCCAGTGGCCGGCCGAGTGGACGACGTGGGGGGCGTCCACCGGGTAGCCCTCGTAGAGCACACCGGTCAGGGACGATTCGGGGTCCGGTGCGGGCCCGGCGCGGAAGTCGGTGGTCACCAGGTCCGGCCGGGAGGCGTAGCAGGGGTCCGCGCGGTAGGCGGACTTGTAGCACACCACGGTGCGCCCTGCCGGGGTCGGGCCCGGCTCCAGGCGGATCCGCCGGAAGCAGGTGTTCGCGCCGAGGAACGCGATGTTCGAACCGGCGTCACGGGCCCGTGTGACGTGCGCGCGCTGCTCGGGCGTCCAGTACTCGTCGTGCCCCAGGCAGACGACGGCGGCGGCGCCGTCCAGCACCGCCGGGTCGTCATGGACGTCCACGCCGGTGCTGTAGGCGAGCGGTATCCGCAGCCGTTCCGCGAGCACCACCGCCGGCCACTCGTACACCCGGAACTTCTCGGCGCCGTCGGCGTCGTAGGGCCGGTCGAAGCCCACCGCGAGGGACCGCGTGGCGTACGCCCCCGACGCACCGGCGTAGAGGCTTGCGCCGCCCCACCGGTTGTACGCCTGCCAGGTGGCCGGGGCGTGCAGCAGCACCGTGCGTCCCGCTCCCCGGACCGAGCGCACGATCAGGGGCACGTAGCGCTGATGGCCGGTGTCCGCGTCCAGCCGGAGCAGATAGGCGCCCTCCGGCCAGCCCGCGGTGTCCAGGGTGAGGGTGCGACGCCAGCCCGCGCGGACGGTCCGGGTCCCGGGTTCGAGGCGCGGGGCCTGCTGAACGCGGCCGGGCACCCGGGGAGAGGTCCACACCCGCCGGGCCAGGGCACCGTCGTACCAGCCCGTCCGGAACGCCGACACCCGGAACGAGGCGGCCGTCGTCGACACGAAGAGCCCCAGTTCCTCGCCGGGCGTCACGCTCACCCGGTCGGCGTAGCCGGTGATCGCCTCCGGCGGGCCCTGCGAAGTGATACGCCAGTCGGGTGATCCCGGGGCGTCACGCTCGGCTTCCGGCCGGTGGCCACCGTCGCGGGCGCGGGCCGGGTGGCCGGTGCCCGTGTGGTCGCAGGCCGCCACGCCGAGGCCCGCGCCCGCGCACAGGCACAGGAACCGGCGCCGCGACACCGCGGAACCGCCGTGGTGCGCGGGGTGCTGTGGTGGGGCCACACTGCCTCCTCACCCCCCTCCGGGTCCGGTCCCAGCGTCCGGGCACGCCCGCGGCCCCGCAACCCGCGTCACCCCTGACCGGTCTCCATGGCCTCCCGCATGGCTTTCGCGGTCGTGGCCGCGTCGTAGCCCTCGGGCACGCCCTCGACCAGGATGATGTCGCCCTCGATGTGCCGCGAGCGCAACGGAGCGATCTCCTGGTAGGCGGGTGAGTCCCACCAGGCCCGGGCCTCGGCGATGCCGGGGAAGCCGATCACCACGACGAACCCGGGCCAGCTGCCCTCCTTCACCTCGTGCTGGGAGGCGTGCACGAGGAAGCGGCCGCCGTACGGCTCGAAGGTCGCGCTGATGCGCTCGATGTACTCGGGGATCTCCGGGTGCGGGACGGCGTCGCGGAGATGGGCGATGGCGTAGGCGGGCATGGCGTCCTTCCGTTGGGTCCGGGCTCCGTACGCCGGTGATCGTGGCACGCGGACACGACGGGGGTCGATGACCTGACAGGTAAGCGGCGGCACCCGCCCGCCCCTCGACCGCGGTGTGACCCGGATCACGGCCATGAGGTGCATCGGGAAGCGGCGGCCAGCGTCTTTCTTGAAATGCAGGGGGACGAGCGAAGCGGGGGAAAGTGCGGATGGAGCAGGGTCGGGCCGATGGGTTCGACGGATTCGTGGCGGCCCGTTGGTCGGCGTTGTTCCACCTCGCGCGGTTGCTCGTGGGAGGAGACCGCCACCGGGCCGAGGACCTGCTCCAGGAGGCGCTGGTCAAGCTCTGGTTCGTCTGGCCCAGGATCGCGGACGAGGCTCCGGAGGCGTACGTACGCAGGATCCTCGCGCGGGCGGCGGCCCGCTCGGCCCGGCGGCGCTGGTGGGGGGAACGTCCGGTCGAACAGCTGCCGGACCGGGCGGAGACGGGCGACGTGTCCGCCGCGGTGGCGGAGCGCTCACGACTGGAGGCGGCGCTGGCGCAGTTGCCGCCCAAGCAGCGGGCCGCGGTGGTGCTGCGCTACTACCAGGACCTGTCGGAGAAGCAGGTCGCCCAGGTGCTGGGGTGCCCGGTGGGCACCGCCCGCTCCCACGCGTCGCGCGGCGTGGCACGGCTGCGCCGGATCCTGGCCGATGTCACCGAGCCGGTGGGGTGAAGGGGAGTTCATGGATCAGTTCGAGCGGGAGCTCGCGCGCATGATGCGCGACGCCCAGGAACACACTCCCTTCGACGGCGAACACCGGGTCCGGCTCCGCTCCGGGGTCCGCGCCCGCCGCCGCGCCCGCCTGGCGCAGCGGGCCTTCGGCTGCGTGCTGGCCGTCGCCGGACTCGGCGTCGGCCTCTTTCTGCTGCCGCACGATCGCGTCGAGAACAGGCCGCAGGCCCCCCTGCCACGGCCCGCGGTCAGCCCCGCCTCCCCGAGCCCGGCGCCGTCACCGACGTCGGAGCCCTCCCCGAGCGGGACCACCGCCCCACCCCCACCCCCGACCGGGACCGCCACCGCGACCCCGGCCGGGACCGCGCCGGACGACTCCGGGCCCGCCACGGTGCCGCCCACCACCACCACCACGACGCCGGGTACGCCGTCCGCGCCGCCGCCCCCGCCCACCACTCCCGCGCCGTCCGACTCGGGGACGCCCAGCCCGCCGGCCGCACCGTCCGGCACGCCGGTGACCGCCCGGTCGTCCGCTTCGGCGGACTCCGGATAGGAGAGACCCAAGGCTCCGCTACCGCCCATCCGTAACCCCGACCGCAGCACCGCCGCGGCACCCAGCGTGCCCGGCGGCCGGCCCGAACATGGACACGTCTTGACAAACACAGGCCCGATAGCCGTGACGGAACCCCTCGCCCCGGACCGACTGCCGCTGCGCACGCCGCTGCCGGCCCATCAGCGGGAACCCGTCCTCGACGTGGTGGTCCCCGTGTTCAACGAGGAGCGGGACCTGGAGCCGAGCGTACGGCGACTGCACGCGCACCTGCGCGAGACCTTCCCGTACCCGTTCCGGATCACCGTCGCGGACAACGCCAGCACCGACGAGACCCCGCGGATCGCGGCCCGGCTGGCCGCGGAGCTGCCCGAGGTCCAGGGGCTGCGGCTGGCCGAGAAGGGCCGGGGCCGGGCGCTGCACACCGCTTGGTCGAGCTCCCGGGCACCGGTGCTGGCGTACCTGGACGTGGACCTGTCGACCGACCTCAAGGCGCTGCTGCCCCTGGTCGCCCCGCTGATCTCCGGACACTCCGACATCGCCATCGGCACGCGCCTGGCACGCGGCTCCCGGGTGGTGCGCGGCGCCAGGCGAGAGGTCGTCTCCCGCTGCTACAACGCCCTGTTGCGCTCCACGCTCGCCGTCGGGTTCTCCGACGCGCAGTGCGGATTCAAGGCGGTGCGGCGCGATGTCGCCGAACGGCTGCTGCCTCTGGTGCAGGACTCGGGATGGTTCTTCGACACCGAGCTGCTGGTGATCGCCGAGCGGGCCGGGCTGCGGATACACGAGGTGCCGGTCGACTGGGTCGACGACCCCGACAGCCGGGTCGACATCCTGTCCACGGCGCTGGCCGACCTGCGCGGCATCCTCAGGATCGGCCGGGCGCTCGCCCGCGGCACGCTTCCGATGGCGGGGCTGCGCCGCAGCGCCGACGACGACCCGCCGGGCGGCCCGGGCCTGGCCGGGCAGCTGCTGCGCTTCGCCGCGGTGGGAACCGTGAGCACCGTCGCGTACGTGATGCTGTACGCCCTGTTGCGCCCGCCGACGGGTCCACAGGCCGCCAACGCGCTGGCACTGCTGATCTGCGCGGTCGCCAACACGGCCGCCAACCGCCGGCTCACCTTCGGGCTGCGCGGCCCAGGCGGCGCGATGCGTCACCAGGCCAAGGGGCTCCTGGTCTTCGGGATCGGCCTCGCCCTCACCAGCGGGGCGCTCGCCACGCTGCACCAAGTGGCCCCCGGGGCCGAACGCGGAACGGAGGTGGGGGTGCTCGTCACCGCCAACCTGGCGGCGACACTGCTGCGTTTCCTGCTCTTCAGGGCCTGGGTGTTCCCCGCCCGCCGCCGCGGCGCGGGAGGCCGGACCGCGTGAACCACACGATGACGCCGGCGACCGGCTCCGGGGCCGACTCGCCCGAGCCCCCCGCCCGCGCCGCCGAGCCCGGAGACGGCCGTGGCTCGCCGGTCCTCCGTACCATCCGGCACTACGGTCCCGTGCTCGCCTTCTACGGCGTACTCAAGCTCATCGGCTTCCTGGTCTTCATGTACCTGCTGGACTCGTCCGGCGACTTCCGGCAGAAGGACCCGCGCTTCGGCGGGGGCGCCCACGCCTGGGACGTCCTGGCCAGCTGGGACGGGTGGTGGTACCAGCAGATCGCAGCGTACGGCTACCACCCCGCCCTCGTCCCGGTCCAGGGAGCGCACGGGCTGCTCACCCTCCAGGGCAACTCGGCGGCGTTCTTCCCGCTCTACCCCGCCGCGATGCGACTGGTCGCCGACTGCACGGGGCTCGGTCTGTACGCCGCCGGCATGCTGGTCTCGGTCGTCGCCTCCTTCGTCGCCGCGCTCGGCGTCTACGCCGTCGCCGCCCGGCTTCGGGGCAGGAGGGCCGGGCTGGCCGCGGCCGGGCTGTGGGCCGTGTGGCCCGGCTCCGGCCTGGAGTGGGCGGGCTACTCCGAATCCCTGTACGTGGCGCTCGCCGTCTGGGCCTGCTACGCCGTCATGACCCGCCGATGGCTCACCGCCGGGATCCTCACCTTCCTGGCCGGCCTCAACCGCCCCACGGCGGCCGCGCTCATCGCCGGCCTCGGCGTGGCCGTACTGCTCTCCCTCCGGCGGCGGGAGGACGGCGTCGTACGCCCGCTGGCCGCGATGCTGATCTCCCCGCTCGGGCTCGCCTGGTACCTGCTCTGGGTCGGCCACCGGATGGGCGACTACGGCGGCTACTTCGCGCTCCAGAAGGGAGCATGGGCCCACACCTTCGACTACGGGGCACAGACCCTGGACGTCTTCACCTCCGTCGCGGTGGGCCACTTCGACTACCTCTTCGCGTTCCCCGTCACGGACATCATCGGCGTGGGCGTCGTCCTGCTGGGCCTGATCCTGATCCCCCTGCTCATCCATCTGCGCCCCCCGGCCGTCCTGACCGTCTACACACTCCTGACCTTCGCCCTGGTCCTGGGCAGCCAGCAGATCTTCGGCAACGTCTCCCGGTACCTGCTCCCCGCCTTCCCGCTGTTCCTCCCGCTCGCGACGGCACTGCGCCGGCTGCGGCTGCGCCTGCTGTGCGCGGTGCTCGGCATCGCCGCGGTGGCCTCGGGCTCGTACGCGGGGTACCTGCTCTTCGAAGCGGGGGTGCCCTA
The DNA here is from genome assembly GCF_042891955.1 of Streptomyces sp. NPDC001843. NCBI lineage: Bacteria > Bacillati > Actinomycetota > Actinomycetes > Kitasatosporales > Streptomycetaceae > Streptomyces > Streptomyces sp. NPDC001843. Next base: position 404,418 of record NZ_JBIATQ010000002.1, read on the forward strand.
ACAGCCGCCCGGCGCCCGGAAGTTGCGATTCTTCCTCCGATTCTTCCTGGACCGCCGGGCACCCGGCTGATGACATGAGCCCGTGACCAAGACGCTCTCCACGGCGCCGCTGGCCGCCTCCGAGCGGGAGGAGTGCTGGCACGACGCCGTGTCCCGCACCTTCATACCGCTCGACGTCGCCCTCCTCGAGAAGGAGCCGTCGCCCGGCACGATCGTCACCGAGCGGGTCGGCCCCCTGCGGATCGCGCATGTGCAGGCGGGCCCGCAGGCGGTGACGCGGAGCAGACGCCTCATCGCCCGGGACGGCCGCGAATACCTCACCCTCAGCATCCAGCGGAGGGGCACCGCGACGAAGGAGCAGGACGGCCGGGAATCCCTGCTGAAGCCGGGCGACTTCTCCCTTTCCGATTCGTCCCGCCCGTTCCGGAAGAAACTCGAGGGCGGGTTCTCCTTCGTCTCGTTCCACTTCCCCCGCCAGGAACTCCCGGTCCGTGACGCAGACCTGCGCGAGTTCACGGCGACCGCCTTCGGCGGTGGCTCGGGAACCGCCGCACTGGTGTCGTCCTATTTCATGTCCATGGCGCGTGAAGCGGCGGGCTTCGACGACGCCGTCGGCCGCCGTGTCGCCGCCACCGCGCTGGACCTGCTGACCCTGCTGGTCGACGAGCACCGCGGCCGAGCCGCTTCCCCGGCGCCGGAATCCCCGGCGGCCGCACTGGTGCGGGTGAAGGACCACATCATGCGCAATCTGGCCGACCCCGACCTGTCACCCGCAACCATCGCCGCGGCGCAGTTCATGTCGGTCCGCCTGCTGCACAAGTTGTTCGAGCAGGACGGGGCCACGGTGGCCGGCTGGATCCGGACCCAGCGGCTGGAACGCTGCCGCCGCGATCTGCTGAGACCCACGGCCCTCGAGATCGGGGTGGCGGGCATCGCCCGGCGCTGGGGTTTCGTCAGCGCCAGCCATTTCAGCCGGGCCTTCCGCGCGGCGTACGGGATGAGCCCCCGGGAGTGGCGCTCGGCTGAGACGGCTGGTCCTCGGCAAGGCTCTTGAGGCCCCCGCGGGCCTCCTCCAGCAGGGCTTCGGGAACGCGGTCCTCCATCGTGAGCACGGCGCGGTACTCGGCGGCGGCCTCGGCACCTTCACCGAGGTGGTCGAGCGCGCGGGCCAGGAGCAGGTGGACCCTGCCCGCCTGCTGGTGATAGCCGAGGGTGTCGAGCTGCCCGCGGGCGGGACGCAGCACCTCGACCACCTCGCGCCAGTGCTCTTGGTCGAGGTGGACGTCCGACACGTGGTACCGGGCGATCAGTTCGGTGATGTGCCGTATGTTGGGCGGAACGCGGTCGCGGTTGCGGGGATCCGCCAGAGCGTCCATGACCTCCCGGTACTTGGCGATGGCCTCCTGCGCGCGCCCGGTCTTCTGCAGCAGCGCGATGCTCAGATTGCAGGCCTGGAGGTACCCGTTGACGTTGTCGGCCCGGACGAACAGTTCCCGGGCGCGGTGATTGTTGTCGACGGCGGACGCCAGGTCACCGACCGCGTTCTGCAGCCAGGCGAGGTAGGCGTGCGCCTCCGCCTGCTGGCCGACGTTCGAGCAGGACCTGGCGAGGCCGAGCGCGCGGGTGGCCTCCGCGACCGCTTCCGGATGCCGACGGGCATGGGCGAAGTAGGCCCACGCGAGGTAGTTGCGGTGGGTGGCCTCCAGCGCCGCGTCACCCAGGGCCGCTCCGGCCTCGGCGGCGCGTCTGTAGATCTCCGTCCACTGGTCCCAGGACACCCAGTGCTCCGACAGCCAGTGCATGGCCTCGGCGACCTCGGTGACCCTGGCGTGCTCGCCCGCGTCGGCGGCATCCCGGAACGCCGCCAGCCAGTTGTCGCTCTCCGCCTTGATCCAGCGCAGCGCGGCTTCACGGTCGTCGAGGGCGACCAGGCGGCCGGGGTCCGGCGGTGGAGCGCCGTAGCCGGGCTCGTACCAGCGGCCGGCCAGAACGGCGGTGTCCAGCAGCCAGGAACGCAGGCGGGAACGTGCCGCCGCGGCCTCCTCCGGGCCGTCCTCGGCGCGGTGGCGGGCCACGGCGTACAGCCGCAGCAGATCGTGGAAGCGGTAGCGGTCGCCGCGGGAGGTCATCAGCAGCCCCGCCTCGAGCAGTTCCTCCAGGAGGTCCTCGGCGGCGGGCGGCGGCGCGGCCGCGAGCGCGGCCGCCGACGGCATGCCGAAATCCCCTCCCGGCACCAGCGACAGCAGCCGGAACATCCGTGCGGCTCCGGGCGCGAGGCGGGAGTAGGAGAGTGCGAACGCGGAGTTGACCCGCAGGTCACCGGCGCTGAGCGCGTCCAGCCGGCGATCCTCGTCGGCCAGTCGGTCGGCGAGCCGCCGCAGGTTCCAGTTGGTGCGGGTGGCCGCCCAGTTGGCGGCGACCCGCAGGGCCAGCGGGAGATGCCCGCACAACTCGGTGACGGAGTGCGCGGCGGCCGGCTCGGCGTCCACACGGTCCGCACCCACGACCGCACGCAGCAGGGCGGCGGACTCCTCGGGGCTCAGCGCCCCCAGCTCCAGGCGCTGCACCCCCTCCAGGCCGGCGAGCGTGCGGCGACTGGTCACCACGACGAGCAGACGTCCCTCGCGCGGCAGCAGGGGCCTGATCTGAGCCTCGTGGCCGGCGTTGTCCAGGACGAGTACGGCGCGCAGGCCGGCGCTGATCGCGTAGTAACGCGCCAGCCTCTCCTCGGCGTCGAGCTGCGCCAGCTCGCCGTCGCCCACACCCCATGCGCCCAGGAGACGCAGCACGGCCTGTTCCGCCGGGAGCGGCTGGGCGTCGAGGCCCCGCATGTCCAGCAGGAACGTTCCGTCCGGGAAGGACGGCGCCGACTCCTTGGCCAGCCGCACCGCCAGCGTGGTCTTGCCGCTGCCCGGCGGGCCGAACACCACCGCCACCGGCATCGCCGCCGGGTCCGCTCCCCGCGGCGCCGGATCGGCGTCACCGGCGGCCCGCTGCGCGAGGGCGCGCAGGACGGACAGTTCCGTGTGCCTGCCGACGAAGTCCGGGACACCTCTCGGCAGCGTGTACGGCGACGCCTTGACGGTGGCGGCGGCCGACGGGGCGGGACGGGCGGCGCGGACGGCGCTCAGCAGCTCGGCGCGGGCCGCCTCGTCCAGCCGTAGTCCCTGAGCGAGCGCGGTGACGGTGCCGGGGTGCGGCCTCAGGCTCCGGCCCCGCTCCATGTCCCCGATGGCCCGCCCGGAGATGCCCGACGCCTCGGCCAGCTCCTCGATCGTCAGACGGCGGCTGTGCCGAAGCTCCCGCAACAACCGGCCGAACGGCGTCCCTGTGCCGGCCCGCCCCCCTTGCTCCCCACTCACGGCTGCTCCCCACTCACGGCGCTCAGTGTATTCGTGCGGCCATTCGTGAGCGGCGGCGTGTGCGGTCGGCGCGGGCCGTGACGCGGGCTTATGTTCACCAGAACATCCGACATCCGGAGTAAAAATGGCAGAAACGGATGAACTGGTTGATCTGAGGAGTGGGCTGCCGTCCGCGCCCACCACCCCCGCCGCTCGCCGTGCCATCGCACCATGGCCGTACGCCGTCGGCCTCGTGACCGCCGTCGGTCTCGGCTCGGTCCTGGCGCTGACGGTCACCCACTGGGCGAACCACCCGGCCGTGGCGGCCTGGCGCACGGTCTGCCTGGCCATCACCGTCCAGGCGTTGCCCTTCCTCCTGCTGGGCACGGCTCTGTCCGGCGCCATCAACGCCTTCGTGCCGGCCGATCTGTTCACCAGGGTGCTGCCCCGGCGCCCCGCGCTCGCCGTCCCGGTGGCCTCGGTCGCCGGGGCCGTCCTGCCGGGCTGCGAGTGCGCCTCCGTCCCGGTCGCGGGCAGCCTGATCCGACGTGGCGTCACCCCGGCCGCCGCCTTCGCCTTCCTCCTCTCGGCGCCCGCGATCAACCCGATCGTGCTGACGGCCACCGCGGTCGCCTTCCCCGGCAACCCGGCCATGGTCCTGGCCCGGCTGCTCGCCTCGCTGACGACCGCCGCCGTGATGGGCTGGCTGTGGCTCTGGCTGGGGCGGGAGGACTGGCTGCGACCCGCTGTCCGGCACACCGGCCACCACCCCGGTCACAGCCGGTGGCGGGAGTTCCGCCTCGGCTTCCAGCACGACTTCCTGCACGCGGGCGGCTATCTGGTGCTCGGGGCCATGGCCGCGGCCACGTTCAACGTCGCGGTGCCGCGCTCCGTCCTCGACGCCTTCACCGGCTCGCCGTGGCTCTCGGTGCCGTTCCTCACCCTGCTCGCCGTGCTGCTCGCCGTCTGCTCGGAGGCCGACGCCTTCGTCGCGGCGTCGCTCACCGGCTTCTCGCCCGTCGCCCGGCTCGCCTTCCTGGTGGTCGGCCCGATGGTCGACCTGAAACTGATCGCCCTTCAGACCGGCACCTTCGGCCGGGCCTTCGCGCTGCGCTTCTGCACGGCGACGACCCTGGTGGCCGTGGCGGCGAGCGTCCTGATCGGGGGAGCGCTGCTGTGAAGCGCGTCCTCCAGGCACTCCTGCTGGCCCTGACCGGCCTCGGCCTGCTGCACACCGCCCTCTTCACCGACCTGTGCCTGCGCTACGTCAAGGAGGGCCTGCGGCCTGTGCTGATCGCGTCGGGCGTCCTGCTCCTGGTGCTGGGCCTGGCGGCCGCGGCAGCCCGCGAGAAGGCCGGAGGCCAGGGGCACGACCACGACCACGACCACTCCACCGCTCCCCGGATCGCCTGGCTGCTGTTCCTGCCCGCCCTGAGCCTCCTGTTCTTCCCCCCTCCCGCCCTGGGCGCGTACACGGCGTCGCGGGCGAACGACCGGCCGCCGCAGCAGGGGAGGCGGTTCGACCCGCTGCCGGACACGTCGTCCCCCGTGCCGATGACCCTCACGGACTTCACCGCCCGGGTGCGGCAGGACCGCCGGCAGGACATGCGGGGCCGCAGCGTCCGCATGACCGGCTTCGTCACACCCGCCGGGCAGGACGGCGGCTGGTACCTGACCCGCATCATCTTCACCTGCTGCGCGGCCGACTCGCAGTCGGTCAAGGTACGGATGTACGGGACTCCCGCCCCGCCCGCCGACACCTGGGTGGCCGTCACCGGCACCTGGCACCCCCGGGCGGCGCTCGCGGCCCTCGACGTGCACGGCATCCGGCGCGTCCCCCAGCCGGTCAACGCCTTCACGGACGACCTCCCGCTCACGCCCTCGTGATGCGCGGACGGCGCGCGGTGAGGTCACCGCGGGACGGCAGGACGGCGGGGCCGATCATGCGGGCGGTGGCGGGTGGCGGGCCGGTCACCTCCACGTGGGCGGGGCGCAGCAGCTGGTCGCCGAGGCGGTAGCCGGGGCGGAGGATCGCCGTGCACACCAGGCGGTCGCCGTCCTCCCGGACATGGTGGGTGAGGGCCTCGTGGCGGGTCGGGTCGAACTCGTCACCCACCTCCCCGAACGCCACCAGCCCCAAGGCGCCGGCCTGGCTCTCCAGCGTGTCGGCGACCGTCCGCAGCCCCGGCGTCGCCGGCTCGTACGCACGGGCGCGGTCGACGGCGTCCAGCACCGGCAGCAGAGCGGTGAGCACGTTGGCCGCCGCGATCCGGCTCACGGCCAGACGGTCTCGCCGCACCCGCTTGCGGTAGTTGTCGTACTCGGCCTTGACCCGCTGCAGATCGGCGGTGCGCTCCTGGAGCAGGCGCTCGAGCTCCGCCGTGCTCCGCGGGCGGATCGGGGTCATCTCAGCCTGCCCTGTCGTCCTTCTCGCCCTGGTCGTCGACGATCTCGGCGTCCACCACCTCTTCGTCCGGCCCGGAACCCCCCGAGTCCCCGGAACCCTCAGAAGCCCCGGAAGCCGCCGAAGACCCGGATGCCGCCTGCTCGGCGCGCGACTGCTCGTACAGAGCCGTGCCGATCTTCTGCGCGGCCTGTGCCGCGCGGTCCAGGGACTCCCGGATCGCACGCGCGTCCTCGCCCTTCAGCTTCTCCTTCAGGTCGGCGAGGGCGCCCTCGACCTCGCCGCGCACGTCGCCCGGAACCTTGTCGGGGTTGTCCCTGAGGAGTTTCTCCGTCTGGTAGACGAGCTGCTCCGCCTGGTTGCGGGTCTCGGCCGCCTCGCGCCGCCCGCGGTCCTCCTCGGCGTGCTGCTCGGCCTCGCGGACCATGCGGTCGATGTCGTCCCTGGGGAGGGCGGAGCCGCCGGTGACCGTCATCTTCTGTTCCCGGCCGGTGCCGAGGTCCTTCGCCGAGACGTGCATGATGCCGTTCGCGTCGATGTCGAAGGCGACCTCGATCTGCGGCACGCCGCGCGGCGCCGGGGGCAGACCGGTGAGCTCGAACATGCCGAGCTTCTTGTTGTACGCGGCGATCTCCCGCTCGCCCTGGTAGACCTGCACGGTCACCGAGGGCTGGTTGTCCTCGGCGGTGGTGAAGATCTCCGAACGCCGGGTCGGAATGGTCGTGTTGCGCTCGATGAGCCTGGTCATGACGCCGCCCTTGGTCTCTATGCCCAGGGACAGCGGGGTGACGTCCAGCAACAGGACGTCCTTGACCTCGCCCTTGAGCACACCGGCCTGCAGCGACGCGCCCACGGCCACGACCTCGTCCGGGTTGACGCCCTTGTGCGGGTCCTTGCCGGTCAGCTCCTTGACCAGCTCCGTCACGGCGGGCATCCGCGTCGAACCGCCCACCATGACGACGTGGTCGATTCCCGACACCTCGATGCCGGCGTCCTTGATCGCGTTCTGGAACGGCCCCTTGCACCGTTCGAGCAGCTCACTCGTCAGCTGCTGGAACTGGGCGCGGGTGAGTTTCTCCTCCAGATGCAGCGGGCCCTCGGCGGAGGCCGTGACGTACGGCAGGTTGATGGTGGTCTCCGAGGAGCTGGACAGCTCGATCTTGGCCTTCTCTGCGGCCTCCCGCAGGCGCTGCACGGCCATCTTGTCCTTGCTCAGGTCCACGCCGTAGTTGTTCTTGAACTGCTTGACCAGGTGATCGACGATGCGCTGGTCCCAGTCGTCACCGCCCAGGTGCGTGTCGCCGTTGGTGGCCTTCACCTCGATGACGCCCTCGCCCATCTCGAGGAGGGAGACGTCGAAGGTGCCGCCGCCGAGGTCGAAGACGAGCACGGTCTGGTCGTTCTCCTTGTCCAGCCCGTACGCCAGCGCCGCCGCGGTCGGCTCGTTGATGATCCTCAGGACGTTCAGCCCGGCGATCTCACCGGCCTCCTTGGTGGCCTGCCGCTGGGCGTCGTCGAAGTACGCCGGAACGGTGATCACGGCGTCGGTGACGTCCTCGCCCAGATAGGCCTCCGCGTCCCGCTTGAGTTTCTGCAGCACGCGCGCGGAGATCTCCTGCGCGGTGTACCGCTTGCCGTCGATGCCGTCGCCGTGTTCCGGGAACCGCCAGCCGTGGTCTCCCATGTGCCGCTTCACGGAACGGGCGGTGCGCTCCACGTTGGTCACGGCCTGCCGCTTGGCGACCTCCCCGACCAGTACCTCGCCGTTCTTGGCGAAGGCCACGACCGACGGGGTGGTCCGCGCGCCTTCCGTGTTGGTGATGACGGTGGGTTCGCCTCCCTCGAGGACCGCGACCACCGAGTTCGTCGTACCGAGGTCAATGCCGACCGGACGCGCCATCTGGGTCTCCCTCCTCGTGCGCCTCCATTGTCCCGCCACCTTCCCGCCCGCCGCGAGCTGGGACTTCGGTCTGGGTGGTGTCCACCGAAGCCCGGCGAGACGGGTGAGGCGGCTGTATGCTCACGAACGCATGTGCGAGAAATGGGTCTGAGTCGGAACAACTCAACACAGGGGGGATCGTGCCTGCACGGCACCATCGGCTGACGCGCGCGGGGAGCGCCGTCGCCGTCGGGCAGACCTACCCCGCCCCGGTCGGCGACGTGCTCCTCGGCGACAACTTCTACGGCTACTACGACGCCGCCAAGGGGGCGATCCGGCTGCAGGAAGTCATCAACGACGTCAACTACCCCATGTGGGATATCACCGGCGTCGCGCCCACGACGGCCGCCGACACCCGGGGCGTCACCTGGACGATCGACCGCCGTTCCAACAAGATCGCCTACGTGGGCGTGGACGGTGCCGTCCACGTCGTCAGCGCCTACACCGGCATCGACCTGCCGTCCAGGCTCTCCGTGCCCGACTCCACCACCCCGTCCTCCTTCGCCGCGAACGGTGGCGGGGCACGCTGGGAGGGGCGGTGGTGGCTGTCCAAGCCGGCGGCCTCCTGGCAGGTCACCCTCAAGAGCGCCACCACGGGCGCGGTGCTGCGTACCTGGCAGGGCGGCGAGACCCGCAGCGCCGTGAGAGTCTCCTGGGACGGCAGAGCACAGGCGGGCGGCACGCTGGTGCCGAACGGCTCCTACACCTGGACCCTCACCGCCGTCCCGGCCGACGGCAGCCGCGCCACGCTGTCCACCTCCGGCACCGTCAAGGTGACCGGAGCCGCGGCGGTACGGCGTGACCTCGCCGGCTCCGACGGCATAGGCGACCTGCTGACCCTGGACTCCTCCGGCAGCCTGACCATCCAGAAGGGTGACGGCGCGGGCGCCTACTCGGGCAAGGTCTCCGGATCCGGATGGGCGACCTCCGTCAGGGCCGTCCCCGTAGGCGACCTGAACGGCGACCGCTGCAACGACGTGCTCGTGCGCTTCAGCAGCGGCACGCTGCGCGGGTACCGGCCCGGTTGCGGCAAGGCCGTGACGACCTCGACCCCGTACACCTCGCTGGGCACGGGATTCAACCAGTACGACGTGCTGACCTCGCCCGGAGACGTCACCGGGGACGGGCGGGCGGACCTGATCGCGCGCGACTCCTCGACGCACACGGTCTACCTGTACAAGGCGACCAGCTCCGGGAAGCTGTCGTCCCGGGTGAAGCTGTACGCCGACTGGTCCGGATACAAGAAGATCGTCGGCGCGGGTGATCTGGGCGGCGACGGCCACGGCGATCTGCTGGTCCAGGACAAGTCCAACGAACTGTGGCGCTACAACGGCACGGGATCGGGCACCTTCAAGTCCCGCGTGAAGGTCTTCGACGACTGGGGCTCGTCCTACGACGTCGTCGTCGGTGTCGGCGACATCACCGGTGACGCGAAGGCCGACCTCGTCTCCCGGGACACCGCCGGCACCCTGTGGCGCAACGCCGGCGACGGCAAGGGCTCCTTCGGCGGCCGCACGAAGGTCGCCACCGGCTGGGGCGGGTACAAGGGCGTGTTCTGACCCGGCCCGGCGGAGCGCGCGTCACCCCGCGGCGGGCGCTCCGCCGGCCGACGGCGCGATCGTCGTGACGACCCGCGTGAGGGAGGGGGCGCGGGGAACGGAACCGAACCCGAAACGCACCGGCGGTTCCACCGGGGCCGCGGCGCCGAGGTCCCGGCCCGCGAAGACCGCGGACACCGCTCGGACGGGCCGCAGGTCCCGCGCCCCGTACCACTCCCGGTGGCCTCCGCCGGCGCTGCCCCGGGTCCGCACCCCGGGCAGCAGCAGCCGGGCCGGCCGGTCCGTGAGCGCGCTCCACGCAGGCCGGCGGGCGACCACGCCCGGGACGGCGCGCAGCAGGTACCCGAGAAGGCCTCGTCGGCCCGGGGTGAAACGCAGCCGGAGCGGCCCGGCGGTCACCGTCCAGACGCCGTCCGCCACGCTCACGTCGACCGGCACGACCCGCACCGTGTCGAAGACGTAGACGCCGCTGACGAAGTCGGCCGTGCGGCGGGTGGGAGCCAGCAGCAGCCGTTCCCCGTCGGCCCGCTCGACCATCACATCGCTGAACGGCCCGAACGGCGACCGCTGCCAGTGCCCCAGTACGATCCGCGTCCCCGAGGACGTGCCCATACCGGCGATCCAGCCGGTGAAACGGAGCAGGGGACGCCGTCCGTGCCGCGCCCCGTCAGGGGGCGTACGGCCGGGACACCCCGAGCCGAACATGCCGGACTCCCTCCGAGAAGTGCACGACGGGACGGCCCTTGGGCGCCGGAAGGCCCGCCGCCGCGGTGAGCGTCTCGTCGAGCACGTCGACGGTGGCGCGGGCCATCGGCCACGGCTCGTGCTCCACGGGTGTCTGCCACAAGCGGCCGAGCCGACGGGTGTACGCCCGCCAGCGCGAGGTCAGCCACACGTCCCGCTCCGTCGGCCTGACCGGGTCCCCGGGGCGGACGACCAGACGGTAGGAGGCCTCGCCGCCCCACCGGGAGCCCTCGTAGACGACGGTGCCGGCGTCCCGGGAGACACGGAGTGTGCCGGCGTGGTACGGCGCACCGATGGCACGGGCCCCGAGCATCAGCGGGCACGCCACCTCGAGGGACAGGAACCACAGCCCGTCCCGCCCGCCCCGGTGCCGGACGTAGGTGCGCAGGTTGGTCTCCGCGAAGGTGGGCAGTCCGGGCAGCGCGGCGGGAACGACGGACGGACGCACATCGGCCATGACGAACGGTGTGAGACCGACCCAGGCGGCGCCCTCGTACTCGTCCACCACCAGCTCGTCGGGCAGCAGGGCCTGGACCGCCTCGGGCGGGTAGGCCCAGTGGACGAACGTCTGCGTCAGCCACCCGGCCCGCAGCGCCGGCACCCGTATCCGCTGCTCCGCTCCGTACGCCACCACAGCCGGCGAGTCCCCGCCCGCCGCCTGCGGAAACGTGACGGGCCGGCGTCAGGGCCCCGGCGCCGTGCCCGACCCGGCCTCGAGTTCACCGACCAGAGCGCGCAGGACGGGCCCGTACTCGGGGTGGGCGAGGCCGAAGGCCATCTGGGCGACGAGGTAGTCGGCCGGGTTGCCGGTGTCGTACCAACGGCCCTGGATCACCTGGCCGTACACCGCGCGGGTGGCGGCGTAGGCGTTGATGGCGTCGGTCAGGTAGACCTCGCCGCTCTGGTGCTCGTACCAGCGGCGCGTCTGCTCACGCAGCTCGTCGATGATGCCGGGAGTGACGACGTAGCCCCCGATGGCCGCGTACGAGGACGGCGCCTGTGCGGGCTCCGGCTTCTCCACCAGGCCCGTGATGCGCAGCGTGCCGCCGCCGAGATCCTCCTTCACGACGGGTACGCCGTACCGCTGGGACTCACCCGGGTCCATCGGCATCAGGGCCAGCACCGGGCAGCCGGTCTGCTCGTAGGCGCGGATCAACTGCTGGGCGCGGGGCACCTCGGCCACGAACACGTCGTCCGGCCAGAGCACCAGCACGGGTTCGTCGCCGATGTTGCGGGCGGCGTTCAGCACCGGGGTGCCGTTGCCGTACGGACCGTGCTGGTCGAGGTAGGTGATGTGGCCCCGGTGAGCCAGCTCGGCGACCTCCTCGACGGCGTCCGCGTAGGCCGTCTTGCCGGCGGCCCTCAGTTGCGCGACGAGTTCCGGGTTCGGCCGGAAGTGGTCCTGGATCAGGGACTTGCCGCCCGAGACGACGATGGTGATGTCGGTGATGCCGGAGTCCACGAGTTCGCGCACCGTGTGCTCGACGACCGGCTTGTCGCCGACCGGCAGCATCTCCTTCGGGGTGGCCTTGGTCAGGGGCAGCAGCCGGGAGCCGAGCCCGGCGGCGGGGATCACGGCTCTGCGGATCGTCGGGGACATCGGGTCTTCCTCGGTCGAAGGAACGGCACGCCGTGCCGGCCGGCACGGCACACCCCGACGCTACCAACGCGAGCCGCCGCATCCGGTCCGTCCGGTCCGGGCACGACCGGTGACCTGTCAGGACTGGTACGGCTGCTGCTGCGGCTGCCCGCCCGGCTGACCGGTGTAGCCGCCCGCGGCCTGGGCCTGCAGCTGCTCCGCCTGCTCCTTGGTCAGTTTCTGCTCCGCGCCGCAGAAGGTGCACTGGGTGCTGTACCTCGTCGAGATCGGGAACAGCGGCACGAAGAACAGGGTGAACTTCGTGACGCGCTTACGGAGGGTGTGCGCGGCCGGATTGCCGCAGCGGCCGCACACCAGCGTCAGTATCGCGAGCTGGTACAGGTATCCCCTGGTACCGAAGATGATCATGCTGTCGTCCTTTCCCGGGTCGGTGCTGTCGGTACAGTACCGGCGGGCGGAACGATGCGATCACGGACGGGGCGAGTCAGCTCTCCAGCGCCTGCCCCACGTCGGGGTAGCAGGGGATCAGGGCGTCGATGCCGACCATGCGCAAGATGCGTGCGACGGGTTCCCGCGGTCCGGCCAGGCGCAGCCATCCGTCGGCGTCCTCGGCGGCGGTGTGAGCGCTGATCAGGGCGTTGATACCGCTGGAGTCCATGAAGGTCACACCGCTGAGGTCGATGACGGTGCGCGGCCGCGTGGCGTCGCCGGGCGGCAGCAGGGCCTGGCCGAGGTGCTCGCGGACGGTGTGGTCGAACTCGCCGCTGAGGGTGACCACGCGGATGCCGTCCACGGTGGAGTGGCCGATCGCCGGCCGGCCGGACTGTGCCGCTTCGTGGATGCCTGTCAACGTCTCCTCACCAACCCGCCCGCTGATGTCTCTCGGTCCATTACGTGCGTCGGTAGCCTGCCCCGAAGCCACGCGGCCACACATCCGTTCGGCTCCACCGCTTGACGCGCGGGCATACCGAGGGGTGCGCCGGGTACAAGCAGCCGCGTGAACGGGGGAACAGCTATGGATCCAGTGGAGTCGGCCCCTGGCGGTGAAGGCGTGACGGACGCCGACCTGGAGGACATCATCGCCCTTGAGGAAGACGGCAGTTGTATCGCTCAGGCGCGTCATCGTGCGGCGGGTTTCCTCGCACGTGTCCAGGCCGAGTACGGGCTGCCGGTGTCCACCCGTGCCGTGGACGTGACCCAGCTGGTGGTCAGCGAACTGGTCACCAACGCCCGCAAGTACGCTCCCGGCCCGCTGCTGATGGAACTGCGCATCACCGGGGACCTGGTGGAAGTTCGGGTGTGGGACAGCGACCCGGTGCTGCCGGTGGCGCGGGCCGCCGACCCGGGCCGGGTCGGCCAGCACGGGCTGGAGATCGTCATGGCGGTCGCCCAGGGCTTCGAGGTGCAGCGGGAGCCGGTCGGCAAGCGCATCACCGCCCGCATCGCCCTGCCGGACGACCCGCTCTGACACGGCGACCGCGTGGACTTCGAAGCGCGCGACGGACGGGCCGCGAGGTCAGGCCCGTCCGTGCGCCTCCTGCGAGCGTCTCGCCAGCGAGTCGATGACCACCGCGGCGAACAGGACCCCGCCGGTGATCACCAGTTGGATGGCGGTGGGGGTGTCGGTGAGCGCCATTCCCGACGCGATCGACTGGATGACCAGCATGCCGAGCACCGCGGACCAGGTGGTACCGCGGCCGCCGAACAGGCTCGCGCCGCCGATGACGGCCGCCGCGACGGCGTTGAGCAGCAGGACGCCACCGCCCGAGTTCTGACTCACCGAGGTGATGCGCGAGGCCAGGAACAGCCCGCCGACCGCGGCCATGGTGCCCGAGACCGCGAGCACCGCGGTCTGCACCCGGGTGACGCTGAGGCTGGCGCGACGGGCCGCCTCGACGCTGCCGCCGAGTGCGTAGACCTGCCGCCCGTAGTGCGTGCGCCTGAGGACGATGTCGAGGCCGGCCACCATCACGATGAAGACCAGCAGGGCGAGCGGCAGCCCCTGGAACCTGTTGAGCACGTACGCGGCGGCGAAGGTGATCACGGCGAGCCCCGCCGTACGCGCCCCGATCGCCCTGAGCGAGCGGTGCGGCATGCCGACGGCCTGGCGGCGCCGCCTGTCCAGGTAGGACGCGAGGAAGACCGTGCCCGTACCGAGCGCCGCCAGTCCGTAGGCGGCGGCGTCGTTGGTGAAGTAGTAGCTGGTCAGCCTGGCGACCAGCCCGTCCTCGTCGAGGTTGACGGTGCCGCTCGTCCCCAGGATGGAGAGCATGAGGCCGTTCCAGGTGAGCAGCCCGGCGAGCGTCACGACGAAGGCCGGCACCCGCGTCTTGGCGAAGGAGAAACCCTGGACGGTTCCCGCCACGGTGCCCGTGAGCACCGCGACGACCAGGGCGAGCCATTCGGGCATGCCGATGTTCACGTTCAGCACGGCGAAGACCGCCGCCGCGAGGCCGCTGACGGAGCCGACCGACAGATCCAGCTCACCGAGCAGCAGGACGAACACGATGCCGACCGCGATCAGGCCCGTGCCCACGATGTCGACGCTCAGATTGGACAGGTTCCGCGGGGAGAGGAAGTTGTCGTTCAGGCTCTGGAAGATGATCCAGACCGTGGCCAGGACCAGGACGACGGGGAGCCGGACCAGTTCACCGGCGTCCAGCTTGTTGCGGAAGGCGGCGGTCCAGCCCCGCACCGTGCGGGCGACGGCACGACCGCTGTGCGGCCCCCGGCGCCCGGCGGTGGGCGCGGCCGGTTCCCGCGTGTTGCGCGCCATGTCGTGCATCCCCCTCACCACCCCGCTTCCCGGCCCGCCATCCGGCGGGGCGCATTCTCGGTGGCGCCCGTGATGGAAGAGATGATCTGTTCCTGAGACGCGGTGTTCACGTCGAAGAAGCCGTTGTTGCGGCCGAGCCGCAGTACGGCGGCCCGATCCGCGAGCGCCTTCACATCGCCCATGTTGTGGCTGATCAGCAGGACTCCCAGGCCGCGGTCGCGCAACCGGTCGACCAGGTCCAGGACCTCGGTGGTCTGCTCGAAACCCAGGGCGGCGGTCGGCTCGTCGAGCAGCAGGACCCGTGGGTCGGCGAGGAGTGAGCGGGCGATGGCGACGGTCTGGCGCTGTCCGCTGGACAGGGAGACCAGGGGGCCGCGCAGGTCGGGGACGCGGCGGGTCAGGCGTTCCAGCAGCACTCTGGTGCGGCGTTCCATCTCGACCTCGTCGAGGAATCCGAACCTGCGCAGTTCCCGGCCGAGGAAGAGATTGCCGACGACGTCGAGGTTCCCGCACAGCGCGAGGTCCTGGTAGACGGTGGCGATGCCGAGGTCACGGGCGTCGTGCGGGCGCCTGATCTGGACGGGCCGGCCCTCCCATTCGATGGCGCCCCGGTCCGCGGGGGCGACGCCGGAGATCACTTTCACCAGGGTGGACTTGCCGGCGCCGTTGTCGCCCAGCAGTGCGACGACCTGACCGGCGCGGATCTCCAGTTCGATGTCGTTGAGGACCTCGACGACGCCGTAGCGCTTGCACACGCCGTGCAGGGCGAGCAACGGGGGAGTCGGCACGGAAACCATCTCCTTCCCGGGTCCCTGCCCGGCCGGAACCGGCCCGTCAGGTCAGCCCGGCCTTCTGACAGGCGGCCCCGAGCTGGGGTGTGCAGATCTGCCGGACCGTGTACACACCGTCCTTGACCAGAGTGCGCTCGATGCCGTCCACGGTCACGGAGACAGGGGTCAGCATGACGGCCGGGACCGCCGTCCCGCCCGGGGGGCGGACCGTGCCCGTGGCGACCCGGCGGAGATCGTCACCGCGGGCCGCGGCCACGGCCATGGCGCCGCCGGCGGAGGCCTCGGGACCGAAGGGCTTGTACACCGTCTCGTACTGCTCGCCGCCGACGATGCGCCGCACGGCCGCGAGTTCGGCGTCCTGCCCGGTCACCGGGGGCAGTGGATCGACCTTGTTGGCCTTCAGCGCGGAGATGCTGCCGGCGGCGAGGCCGTCGTTGGCGGCGTAGACCCCGTCGATGTTGCCGACGCCGAGCGCGGAGATGGCGCCGGACATGTTCGTGTTGGCGGTGTCCGCCTTCCACTGCAGCGTGTCGTACGACTTGGCGATCCTCACCTTCCCCTTGAGCACCGACAGGGCGCCCTGCTTGAACGAGACGGCGTTGGGATCGCTGGGATCGCCGTTCATCATGACGATCTTGCCGCCGGGCACCTTCCCGCCCATGGCCTTCAGCAGGGCCCCGCCCTGGAGCCTGCCGATCTCCTTGCCGTCGAACGAGACGTATCCCGAGATCGGTCCCTGGGCGAGGCGGTCGTAGGCGATGACGGGGATGTCGGCGTTGTGTGCCTTGCTGACACTGGCGCCGAGCGATCTGGCGTCCACGGCCACGAGCACGATGGCATCGACCCCCTTGGTGATCAACGAGTCCATCTGTTCCTGCTGCAGGGCGACATCGCCCTTGGCGTTGGCATGCTCGACCGTGCAGTCGCCGCACAGTTCTTTGATCCTCTTCTCCAGCAGCGGCCTGTCCTGGGTCTCCCAGCGGGCCGTGGTGGCGTCCGGCAGCAGGATCCCGATCCTCGGTGGCCCGCCCCCGTCGGCGCCGCCGCCCGAGCCCGCCGTCCCGCAGGAGGCGAGAGCGACGGCCACCGAGGCCGCGGCCATCGTCCTGGCCGCCGCCCACAGAAGGGCCCTCACGGGCAACCGCGGCTCCGGCGGTCGCGGGGCGGCGTTGTCCACCCCGGCGAGGCGATCACATGGGTGGGGCAGGACGACCACATCGTCAGTGTGTCACCGGCCGCAGCCATCTGCGAATTCATGGCATATTATCCGATCTGTCCGTTTAGCTCATGTATGCGATTCTGGTACGGGGTGACCGGATCCCGACCCGCCGGCACCCCGGCCTGCACGGGAGGTGGGTTGCGGACATGCCTCATGACGGCAGTGCGCGGGCCACGGTCTCGCACCCGTGGGCGTCCGGGACCGAACCCGCCGGCATCGGCTCACCGCATCCGGCGGACGGGACCGCCGCGAGCGTGCGCGCCCTGACGTTCGCCGGAGCGGCGCTGGCCGGGGTCTACGTCCCCGGCTCCGGGAGCCGGGAACTCAGGCTGCTGGAGACCGCCGGATGCGCCAGCCCCGAGTACACGCTGCCGGAGCGGCTGGCCGTGCCCGGTGGCTCACCGGCGGCGCGTGCCTTCCACACCGGCCGCCCGGTGTGGCTGACGCCCACGTCACTCGGCTCCTTCTTCGAGGGCTGTCCCGCACCGCCGGCGGAGGCGTCGCTCGGCGCGCTGCCCCTGGTGCGGGAGGGCAGCCGGCTGGGCTGCCTGGTCGTCGTCGGCGCCGACGCGGCCGGGTTCGAGCCCGAGCAGCAGCGTTTTCTGGAACGGTACGCCGAAGCCGTCACCGGCCTGTTCCGGGCCGGGCCCGGGGAAGCCGCGCCGTCGCCGCTGCTGGGTCCCGCCCTGCGCAGGCTGCGCGTCGGCTCCTTCGTCCTCGTACCGGACACCGGACTGATCGAGGCGGACGAGACCCTCCTCGAACTGGTCGGCATCTCGCCGGAAGGCTTCGACGGCAAGGTGGACACCCTGCTCGCGCACGCCCTCCCGGAGGACATGCACGCCCTGATGTCCGTCCTGGAACCGTCCGCACAGGCGCCCGGCCGGCGGGAGCTGGAGTTCCGGGTCCGCCGCCCCACCGGTGAGATGCGCTGGCTGAGCATGAGCTGCCGGATGGGGGCGAGCACCGACGGCCGGCCCGAGCAGGTGCTGGGTGTGGTCACGGCCACCTCGGTCCTGCCCCGTGGCGCCGACGACGTCTCCCGGATCCAGTGGCTGACCGCGGCGCTCGACGACGCCGGTACGGTCCCCGAGGTCAGCAGGGTGGTCGTCACCGCGCTGCGCGAGCCGCTGGGCGCCGACCGGGTGGCGGTCGCCGAACTGCAGGACGACCGGCTCATGGTCACCGTGCTCGACCCGCCGCAGCCCGCGGCCTGGCCCCAGGCATGGCGCCCCGAATGGCGTTCCGAGTGGCCCGACGCACCCGTCGGCGCCCTGCCCACCCTGCAACTGGCCCTGCGGGACGGGCGGATGGACCTGTGGCCCTCCGGCACACCCCTGGAACCCGGACTCGAGGGAGTCGGCCCCGGCGGGCTGGTGGTCCTGCCGCTGCCCGCCAAGGACCGGATCGCCGGAGTCTGCCTGATCGGCTGGGACGAGCCGCACGACTTCGTCCCCGAGGAACGCTCCCTGCTGACCGCCACCGCCGCGCTGGTCGGGCAGGCCCTCAAACGCGCGCACGCGTACGACGCCGAGCAGGAGCTCGCGACGATGCTGCAGCGCAGCCTGCTGCCCCGGCGCCTGCCCGAACTGCCCGGGGGCATCGCCGTCGCCCGCTATCTGCCGGCCCGGCGGGGGCTGCAGGTGGGCGGCGACTGGTACGACGTCATCGCCCTCTCCGAGGACCGGGTGGCGCTGGTCATCGGTGACGTGCAGGGACACAGCGCCGGGGCCGCGACGATCATGGGTCAGATGCGTACCGCGGTCAGGGCCTACGCGGTCGAGGGCCATCCGCCCGACGTGGTCGTCTCGCACGCCAACCGGCTCCTCGTCGGCATGGAGACCGACCTCTTCGCCACCTGCCTCTACGCCGAACTGGACATGGAGGAGGGCAACACCCTGTTCGTCCGGGCCGGGCACCTCTCACCGCTGCTCCGCCACCCCGACGGCAGCACCGAGGAAGTGGAGGTCGAGGGCTCGCTGCCGCTCGGCATCTCCGCGGACGCGGAGTTCCCCATGACCTCGGTCGCACTAGCCCCCGGCACGATGCTGGCCCTGGTCACCGACGGCCTGGTCGAGGCCCCCGACCTGCCCGTGGACGAGGGCATGCGCCGCACCCGCGACGCGCTCGCCGCGGCCGATCCGTCGGACCCGGGGCGGGTCGCCGACCAGTTGCTGGGTGACGCGGGCCGTCGCGAGGACGACGTGGCGCTGCTGCTGCTGCGCTACGACGGGATGAAGACCCGGCCGATACGGGCCGGATGGGCGGTGTGGCGGCTGCCCGACGCCGTCATGCACGCCCGTCGCTTCACCGCGCGCACCCTGCGCCGGTGGGAGGTGGGAGAGATCGCCGACGCGGTGCTGCTGGTCGTCTCCGAACTGGTCACCAACGCCCTGGTGCACACGCAGGGACCGGTCCACGTCGACCTGATGCTCCGCGGGGACCGGGTGCGGGTCTGCGTCAGCGACTCGTCTCCGCGTGCGCCCGCCAAACCGGTGATCGTGGACTGGGAGTCCACGGGCGGCCGGGGGCTGATGCTGGTCGAGGCGATGTCGGACTCCTTCGGCTCGATGCCGGTGGCCAGCGGCAAGCAGGTCTGGAGCGAGATCGTCGTGCCGTGCGAGCCGGCCGGCGCGGCCCCGGGGTCCCCGACGGACGAGGGCGGTCCGCCATGAGAATCCGTACCCGGCAGGTCGTCGCGGCGCTCGTCGCCGGGCTCATGACGATTCCCCTGGCCGCCTGCGGCGGGGACGAGGAGGCGGGCACCGACCGGTTCACCGTCGGCCTGCTGCTGCCGAGCCGGGCGCTGCCCCGCTGGGAGCACTCCGACAAGCCGTTGGTCGAGAAGCGGGTGAAGGAACTGTGCCCGCACTGCTCCGTCGCCTACGCCAACGCCGAGAACGACGCGACGCGGCAGAGCCAGCAGATGGTCTCCATGATCACCAAGGGAGTCAAGGTCCTGATCGTCGACGCCGCCGACACCAGGGCGGTCCGCTCCTCCATCGAGAACGCGCGCAAGGCGGGCGTCCACGTCGTCGCCTACGACCGGCTCGCCGAAGGCCCCATCTCGGGCTTCGTCAGTTTCGACGGCGCGCAGGTCGGCAGGCTCCAGGGCGAGGCGCTCCTCAAGGCCATGGGCGACCGGGCGGACCGGAGGAGCGTCGTGATGATGAACGGCGACCCGATCAGCCCGAATGCCGCGTGGTACAGGAGCGGCGCGCTGTCCGTCCTCACCGGCAAGGTCAGGATCGGCAGGTCGTACGACACTCCGGGCTGGACTTCGGACAACGCCCACGCCAACATGGCCGCCGCCATCGCCGCCCTCGGGCCCGACCGGATCGGCGGCGTCCTGGCGGCCAACGACGCCGTGGCCGCGGGCGCCATCTCCGCGCTCAAGAGCGCCGGGGTCAGCGACCTGCCTCCCGTCACCGGCCAGGACGCCGACCTCGACGCCGTGCGGCGCATCGTCAGCGGTGAGCAGTACATGACGGTGTACAAGCCCTTCAAGACGGAAGCGGACGCGGCCGCCGCCATGGCCGTCGCCCTGGGGCGGGGCGGGGAGCCGCGCGACGTCGCCACGACGACCGTCGACAGTCCCACCACCAAGGGCATCCCGTCCGTCCTGCTCACCCCGCGGGCCGTGACGGTCGGCAACATCGACCGGACGCTGGTCAGGAGCGGGGTGTACACCGTCCGTCAGATCTGCACCCCGCAGTTGCGTCCCGCCTGCGACAGGGCCGGACTCACGGGATGAGAGCCGTCACCGGGGCCCGCGGTCCTCCGTCAGCGAAGGAGAACAGGATGCCGATCGAAACCGTCGAGCGATTCCTGGCCGCCCTGAGCCCGCGCCGCCGGGAACAGGTCCGGCAGCGGCCGCGCGAGGAACAGGAGAGGCTCGCCGCGGCCTGGGAGACAGAGCTGCAGGTGGACACCGACCTCGACACCCTGAGCGAACTGTCGCCCGCCGCCGCCGAGAGCGAGGCGGCGTCGCGGGTCGTCAGAGACCGCTTCGAGTAGTCATCGGCACGGCCTGTCCGGTGACCCGGACGCGGGCGTCGTGGGGATCCACGTCGACCAGCAGGTCGCTGGGGCGCCCCATGTCCTCACCCTGACGGATGGTGAGGGTGGCCGGCCCGGGGACCAGGCCCAGGGCTCGCAGATACCCGCCGAAGGCCGCCGCGGCCGCTCCGGTCGCCGGGTCCTCCACCACCCCGCCGACGGGGAACGGATCCCTGGCGTGGAAGCGCCCGGGCGACTCGCGCCACACCAGGTGCACCGTCGTCCAGCCGTGACGGCGCATCAGGTCGGCCAGCGCGTCGAAGTCGTAGTCCAGGTCCGCCAGACGCTCGCGGGAGGCGGCGGCGAGCACCAGATGGTCGTTGCCGCCGAACGCCACGTGCGGCGGCAGCGCCGGGTCGAGATCGCCGGTGCCCCAGCCCAGGGCGCCCAGCGCCGCCTCGAGTTCGGCGTCCGCGGCGGGGCGCGAGCGGGTCGGAACGCTGGTGAGGGTGGCCCGTACGGTGCCGTCGGCGTCCACGGCGGTGGCCACCGGGATCTCGCCCGCCAGGGTGTCGAGGACGATGTCGCCCGGGCCCAGCCGCCCGGCGAGCGCCACGGCGAGAGCGACGGTCGCATGCCCGCAGAAGGCCACCTCGGCGAGCGGGCTGAAGTAGCGGACCCTGAACCGCCGTGCCGCTTCGTCGCGTTCGGTGACGAAGGCCGTCTCGGAGTAGCCCACGTCGGCGGCGATCGCGAGCATGGCCGCATCGTCCAGCCCCGAGGCGTCGAGCACCACCCCGGCAGGGTTGCCGCCCGCGGGATCGGCGGTGAAGGCCGCGTAGCGCAGCGGCTCGGTCAGCGGTTCGGTCAGCGGTTCGGACTGGTTCACGGGGCTCGCCCCGGTCGCGTCGGTGGTCATGGCTCCACGTTGTCATCGCCCAGCGATCGAGTCCAACGATGGTTTCCGATCGATGCCATCGGCCTTTCGCATAGGCTGACGCGGTGGACACCAGACTGCTGCACACCTTCACCACCCTCGCCCGGACGGGCAGCTTCACCGCCGCCGCCGCCGAGTTGCACCTCGCCCAGTCCACGGTCACCGTCCACGTCCGCAGCCTCGAGCGGGAGCTGGGGACGCGGCTCTTCGACCGCCTGCCCACCGGCGCCACGCTCACCGAGTCCGGCCGGCAACTGCTGGCGGAGGCCGAGGAGGTCCTCGACGCGGTGGCACGGCTGCGAGCCCGCTGCACCGACGCCGGTGCCGTACGGGGGCGGGTGCTCGTGGGCACCCCGGAGTCACTGTGCTCCACGAGGCTGCCGGGGGTGCTGGCCGCCATGCGCACCACCCATCCCGAGGTGGACGTCGGCCTGTACGCGGCGGGCACCGCGGAGTGCGTCGAGGGACTGAGGTCGGGACGCCTGGACCTGGCGCTGCTGCTGGAGAGGGAAGCCGGCTTCCCCGACGTGACGACCGAGCCGGTCGCGCACGAGCCGCTCACTCTGGTCTGCGCCCCCCACCATCCGCTCGCCACGCGTGCGCGGCCGGCGACCTGGGCCGACCTGGCGACGGAGAGCTTCTTCCTGCTCGAACAGGGCTGCTCCTACAGCGACGAGCTGGAGCGCAGGCTGCTCGCCGAGCCCGGCGCCGGCCCCCGGCTGACCCGGTTCGGCAGTGTGGACGCGGCGCGTTCCTGCGTCGCCGCCGGGTTGGGGCTCGCCCTGCTGCCGCTGACGACCGTCGGCGAACAGGTCCGGCAGGGACGGCTGGCGCGGGTCAGCGGACCCCGGTTCGCCGATGTCCCGGTGCTGCTGGCCCGGCACCGCCGACGCTGGGCGGCACCGGCCTCGCGGGCCTTCGCACGGGAGCTGGTGCGGCACCTGTCCGGGTGACGACCGGGGGCCGTTCGAGGCTGCGGCGCTCCTGAGAGTGAACGACCCGTGTGCACGGGGGAGTTGGGGGCAACCGGACTCCAGGCGGCGCACGTTGTGCGACCGGCTTCCACACCGACTTCGACCCGGCGGAGGGCACACCATGCTGGCGATCATCTCGGCGGTCCTGTTCTTCATCTCCTTTCTGATCAACGCGGCCGACATCTCGACCAACGACACGTTCACCTCGACCAACGTCATGCTGCTGGGCCTCACCCTGCTGGCGCTGCACCTGGCCGGCATCGGCAGCGGGTGGTCCGTGCGCGGCCCGAGACGATGACGCACTTACGCCCCCGTCGCCCGTACAACCAATCGGGCGCGCCGGATGTCATAGGGGTGACATCGTCGGAAAGCGCCACAGCAAGGGGGAAAATCATGCACAAGGGGCGACGGGCGGCTGCCGCGGCGGCCGTGCTGGTGGCAGTGGGGTCTTTGGGCCTGGCGGCTCCGGCGGCGTCAGCCGTCGCAGCCGCGGCCGCCGGATCGGGAGCGACCGCGTGTCCGGCAGGGTGGGGCAGTCTGCCGAAGCAGGGGACGGACCAGGCCACGAAGCCGCACTCCCTGACCGGCATCCGGACCGGGCGGCACGACTGCTACGACCGCATGGTCTTCGACGTCGGCGGGGGCACCGACCCGCTGAACTACCACGTCGAGTACGTCGACACCTTCCGCCAGGACCCGTCCGGGACGGTGATACCGGTCTCCGGCGGGGCGATCCTCGACATCCACGTCGGCGCCGCCGCGTACGACCCGGAGACCGGCCAGGCGACCTACCCCGGGCACCCCGGCAAAGCGCTGCCCGGTGTCGACCTGACGGGCTACCGCACCTTCCGTGACACCAAGTTCGGCTCCAGCTTCGAAGGCGTCACCCAGGTGGGACTCGGAGTGCGGGCCCGGCTGCCGTTCCGGGTGCAGAGGCTGTCGGACCGGCTGGTGGTGGACGTCGCCCACACCTGGTGAGCCCTACCCTCCCTCGGAGGTGTGCGGCCGGAAGCAGGCATGGACGATCTTCCCGTCGGGGCAGGGGCGGGCCTGCCAGGTGTCGGCCAGTGCGTCGACCAGGAGCATGCCCCGCCCGCTCGTGCGCTCGGCGTCGGGCGGGCGCGGGGCGGGCAGATGCGAAGAGGTGTCGTGGACGGTCACGTGCAGGCACCGGCTGTCCCAGGTCAGTACGAGATGGGCGGGGCTGTGCGCGTGCACATGGGCATTGGTGACCAGTTCCGAGATGGTCAGCAGGACGGCGTCCGCGGTGTCGGGCGCGGACTCCATCCAGCCCAGTGAACGGAGGTGGTCGCGCGCCCAGTCACGCGCGGTCTTCACGCTGGTGTCGAGCGGCAGCGAGCGCGCCCAGCCCACCGCCCTCAGTGATGATTCGCTCACGCCTGTACCTCTCTGCCGAGCTCGTGTCACCGCAGGTACCCGCCCGGTGGGCTTTGACGCCGTCCGCCCGGACCGGATCCCGGCGGAACGCCCGGTCCAGCTTCGGTTCCACGGCGAAACGGAGGACCCGGCGTACCGGAGCCGTGCACAGCACGGTCACCACCAGGCCGGCGACGAGGGTGGCCGCGATCTCACCGAGGGGCTGACGGGCCCAGCCGTGCCCTGACCAGTCCCAGTGGTTCGCGGCCTGTACGACGAAGCCGTGCAGCAGATAGCCGTAGAGCGTGCCGGCGCCCAGCGTGGTGAACCACGTGCGTCGGCCGGGTACCCAGGCGAGGAAGCAGGCCACGAGGGCCAGCGAGACACCGAAGACGGCCAGCGTCATGACGGGCCCGTACCAGGAGGGCGCACCCAGTTCCTCGGCGCTGTCGCGGTGGAAGAGCCACACGTAGTCGTTCCGCGGGGCCGCCCAGTAGGCCGCGGCCGAAGCGCCCGCGAAGACCACGACCGAGGCGACCCGTACCGCACGTCGGCGCACCATCCGGAAGTGCTCCGGCCGCAGGCTCAGACCCAGCACGAAATAGGGCAGGAACTGCAGGGCCCGCTGCAGGTCGAGATCCTTGCCGATGGACGGCGAGAGGGTCGCCAGCATGGCGAGGACGAGGGCGAGCGGCAGTGGACGGCGTACCAGCTGCCACAGGGGCGTGGTCAGCCGCCAGATGAACAACGCGGCCAGGAACCAGGTCAGGTAGAGCGGGTCGAGCAGGCTGATCGGCCGGTCCGGGACGCCGTCGCTCCACCGGGTGAAGAAGGTGTACGCCGTCTCGAAGACGACGTAGGGCACCGCGACCCCGGTGACGAGGCGCCTGATCTTCGCCGGACTCGCGTCGAAACCGCGGGAGAAGTAGCCGGAGACGATGATGAACGCCGGCATGTGGAACGCGTAGACGACCGTGTAGAGCGCGGTGACCGTACGGCTGTCGGAGCGCAGCGGCTCCCAGGCGTGTCCCATCGCCACCAGCACGATCGCCAGGTACTTGGCGTTGTCGAAGAAGGGGTCGCGCTGCTGTGCGCGCGCGGGCGCGGTCTGCGGCGCGGGCCCTGCCTCGCGCACGGGGCCGTCGGCCTGGACGGACGAGGCCTGGGCGGTGTCGCTCACCGTGTCACCTGCCCGGGGGGGTATGGATCGCGAGCAGGTGGTCACACGTCCTGCCGGGGTGACGGCTGTGGTGGGGCGGCGCGGCATTCCAGCCGTCTCACCGCTTCCCGGCGGCGTAAACCGGGCGCCCTCGAGAACGAATCGTGACAGGCCTGGATAAATGGTTGAGAATGGAATATTTTAGGCCGCACCTCTGCCGTAAACCGTCCAACCTTCCACCCAGGTGGAGGCACCGTGAATTGGCGTAAGTGGGCCGCCTGCCGTTCCGAGGACCCCGAGCTGTTCTTTCCGGTCAGTGAGGGAGGCGCGTCACTGATCCAGATAGAACAGGCCAGAAGCATATGCCGCCGCTGCCCGGTACTCCATGAATGCCGGGCCTGGGCCCTGCGCAACGGGGAGTACGAGGGCGTGTGGGGCGGACTGACCGCGGGACAGCGACGCGCGCTGTCCCTGGCGAGGACCACCGGTCCGAACCGCTGACGAGCGCCGGGCGTACGGACGTGCGCCCGGGCCGCCTTCGGACAACGATGTCGACACGGGAGTGAACGCCCGGCCCGTTCGGCCGCCTCCGGATGGCATGCCGTCCCGCGCCGCGGTGCTGTGGATGCGGGCAGGTGGCGGAAGGACGGAACATGCGGATACCCGGATCGACCGCGGGCCGCCGGCGGTGTGCCGTCGCCGCCGCCCGGCAGGCCCGCCTCCCGGTGAATCCCGGTGCGTTCTCCGCGCCCGAGCCGGTCGGCGGCATCGCCACCGGGGGAGGCGGACGGCGGCGTTGAACGGCGGCCGGTGGACCTTGTGGCGCATGCCCGACCGCCCGGCGATCGTCCGGCGGTCGGTCCAGGTCACCTGTGCGGCGAGCACCGGCTTCCTCGTGCTCCTCCACGGCTTCGGGCAGCCCGTCGCGGCCCTCTACGCGCTCTTCGCACCCATCGCGCTCGGCCTGCTGTCCGCCATCCCCGGCACCGGCCGGACGCAGGCGTTCGTCGCGCTGGGGACCCTGCCGCTCGGAGCGCTCCTGGCCGCCCTGGGCACGGCACTCGCCGTGAGTACCGCGGCGGCGGTGACCGGCATGCTCGTCACCGGCTTCCTGCTGAGCTTCGCGGCCGTGGCGGGCCCCCGCCCGGCGGGAGCCGCCCCCGCCCTGCAGCTCTTCTACATCCTGGCCTGCTTCCCGCCCTACGCCCCCGGGACCCTGGGCGCCCGGCTGACCGGACTGGCCGTGGGCGTCGTGCTGATCGCACTGTGCCAGGCCTGCCTCCTGCCCGGGCCGCCCGACGAGAGCTACCGCGAGCGTCTCGCCGACGCACTGGAGACGGCGGCCGCAGCGGTGACCGACCCGGCGCACACCCCGGCCGCGCACCTGCGCGACGCGAGTGAGGCACTGCGGCCTTCGCGGGTCGCACCCGGTGAACGACCCGCCGGCCCTGGCCGCCGGGACCGGGCGCTGTCGCACGCCGGTGCCGCGGCCCGCCGGATCCTGGACCAACTGGCCTCCTGGACCGCCCGGTCCGGGCCGCCTGCCGCACCGGACCGGGCATCGGCGGCCCTCCTCGACCGGGTCGCCCGGATGTGCGCCGCCACGGGTACGGCCCTGCGCGCCGGAGGGCAGCCGCCCGCGGCCCGGCCACTGGAAGAGGCGATACGGCGATTCCAGGCGCAGCGGGTCCGGGGCGCCGCCGATCCCGGCGACGACGGCCCGGCAGCGGGGCGTCAGCGCCGGCAGGCGGCCGTGCTGGCACTGGCCGAGTCGACGTGGATCGCGGTCGTCGCCGTGGGCGTCGCCGCCGGCGGACACCGGCCGTCGCGTCGCACGCCGGCGCCCCCGCCCCACGAGTTCTTCTGGTACGCCGGCCTGCCCGCACCCCGGCTCTGGGCCCGCCGGATCGCCGGAAACCTGACGCCCCGCTCGGTGCTGTTCCAGAACGCCGTGCGGGTCGCCTGCGGACTCGCGGTGGCCCGTCTGGTCGCGGGAACCCTCGACCTCACTCATGGGTTCTGGGTCCTCCTCGCGGTCCTCACGCTGGGGCGCACCACGGCAGGAGCCACCTGGCGGGCCGTACGCCAGGCCATGGCCGGAACCCTGGCCGGAGCCGTCGTGGCAGGCGCGCTGCTCATCGCGCTCGGCGGGCACCAGGACGTCTACGCAGCCCTGCTCGTGCCGGGCATGCTCACCGCCTTCACGTTGGGACCGCTGCTCGGGATCGCCTACGCCCAGGGGCTGTTCACCCTGGTCGTCTCCCTCGTCTTCGCGCAGATCGCCCCCACCACGTGGCAGCTGTCCGAAGCGCGCATCGTCGATGTCGTCACCGGCAGCGCCATCGGCCTGCTGTGCGGACTGCTGGCCTGGCCGGCGGGGGCACGCCGGGAGGTCCACCGGACCATGGCGAGCCTGCTCCGCTCGTGCGGGGCGCTGATACCCGGCACGGTCGACGCGCTGCTGCCGGCCCCCGGCCGCCGCCCGGCCCCACCCGAGACGCTGCCGACCCTGAACCGCCTGCGCCTGGCGGAGACCGCCTTCGCGCAGTTCTGCAGCGAGCCGCCCGCGAACCGGGAGGGCGTCCGGGCCGACTGGCACGCGGTGCTCGTCGTGGCGTACTCGGCCGTGCTCGGAGCGCAGCGGCTGCCGCGCTTCGAGACGACACCGGCCCACGTGCCCCGGGAGGCGAGTGCCTGGACCCGCGGGACGGCGGCGGAACTCGCGGCCGACGCCGGCCGGATCGCCGCGCTCTTCGGCCGGGCCCGGAGCTCCGCTCCCGCCCGCGCACCGCACGGCCCGCCACCCTGGCACGGCCCGGTCCTGCCCGCGGTCGTGGATCTGGAGATGTGGCTCATGGGCCTCGGCAGACAGCTCGCCCGTATCGAACGCTCGCTCTCGGCACCGAACGGGCCCTCCGGACAGGCCGGGAGCCCGTGAGCCACACAGGCCGGCGATCGCTCAGCCCGACGCCGTACGCCCGGAACCCGCGCCGAGCACATACCCGCCGACGACCAGGGCCCACACCGGGAACGCCAGCTCCAGCCAGGACACGTTCCCGGCGCCCCCGATCAGCGCCAGCCCGACCAACCAGCCGAACCACACCAGGGAGCGGGGGAGCACGCGCAGCCGCCGGGCGATGGTGGAGGTGCAGAACGCGAACACCGCCGCCATGCGCATCGAGTACTCCGTCAGCAGGGTGTAGGCGAAGCTGTGGCCGAAGCCCCACAGTTGCTGGTTCGCCCCGCCCGCCGTGGCCAGCATCCCGCCGGCGGCCGCGGCAGCGCACAGCAGGACGGCCACGAACACCAGCCCGCTGCCGATGAAAACAGTGGCGAAGAACCTGTCCTCGCGTTCCCCCATCCGGTCCCGCACCGCGGCGAGGAACCACAGGAAGGAGATCCCCGCGAACGGCACCAGGTCCAGCGCGGCCTGAACGGCGCTGCGCCGCGAGGAATCGGTCAGCCAGGCCCCGGCGGACGCCGGATGCTCCGGCACCGCGAGCCGCACCAGGACGATGGCGGTTCCGAGCAGCAGGCCGAAGAGGATTCCCGCGAGCCCGGCGGCCCGGGGTGTGCTGAGCGCCTCCTGCGGGTGCGGCGACACCTGAGGCCTGGTCCCCGTCACCGCCGGGGGGCGCCCGCGGCGTGTCCCGGCGATGCCGCCGACGCGGGCGCGCTGACCACGTCCACGTCGCTCGCCCGGACGTAGGCGAGCCGGTGCCCGAACTGGATCTCGTAGTACTGCTCCCGGCCGGTCACCACCGGGCCGGGGGTCTCGACGAAGGACGACCTGTCCACGTCGGTGCCGTTGACCAGGGACTGCGTCACGTACCGCTGGCCCGCGAGGAGGCTGTACGGAAGCGGTGACTCGGTCTGCCCGGGGAACCCGTCCGGGTAGGCGTCCTCCTCCGGGAGGGCGCGTCCGAACACCGGGATCTCGCTCAGGCCTTCCTTCGGGGTCACCATCCGGCCGCTCGCGCCGACGGCGGTCGGGTGCTTCTTCGGGTTCTTGAACCACGCCTTGCGGCCCAGGTACCAGATCGCCGTCCAGTCGCCGCTGCGTCCGGCGACCGCGTAGGTCTGGCCGGTGGAGACCCGTGACCCGAGGTCGCTGACGTCCTCCGTGGAGTCCTCGCCGTCCGGGCGGCGCCCGGGGTCCTGGATCAGCGGGGCGTCCTCGCGCGGCTCGGTGTGCAGACGGACGGCGCTCGAGCCGTGCGGCGCGCACGGCAGGCCGTCACCCTTGCAGCCCGTGTACCGCGGTTTGTAGGTGGCGTAGTCCGGGAGCACCATCACCATGGGGCTGTCCGGCCCGGCGGTGGCCCGCAGGGGTGCGCCGAGGAGGTCGAAGTAGTGCCGCCAGTCCCAGTAGGGGCCAGGGTCCTCGTGCATGTCGGGGATGCTCGAAGCGGTCGGGGACGGCACGTTGTCGTGGCCGAAGATGTGCTGGCGGTCGAGCGGGACGTGGTACTTCTTCGCCAGGTAGCGCACCAGGCGCGCCGAGGACCGGTACATCCGTTCCGTGTACCAGGCGTCGGGCTGGGTGAGGAAACCCTCGTGCTCGACGCCGATCGAGTGCGCGTTCACGTACTGGCTGCCGGAGTGCCAGGCCGTGTCCTTGGTCCTGACGTGCTGGGTGACATGGCCGTCGCTGGAGCGTACCGAGTAGTGCCACGAGGCCTCGGTGGGATCCTGCACGGTCTGGAACATCGACTTCAGGGACGCCTCGGTGTCGTGGATGACGATGTACTCGATCTTCTCGTCCCAGGGCCGGTCGGCCAGGTCGTGGTTTCCGTAGTTGTCCTCGTCGATCTGCTCGTACGGTGCGCTGAGCCAGGAGCAGGACAGCTCCGGCGGGCACTCGACCTCCTTCGGCCGGGTGCCGGCCGGGCGGGCCGTGTGGGGCCGTACCTTGGGGTCGGCGGGCAGTGTGACGTTCTGCGCGACGTCGGTGGTGCGGTGCGCGCCCTTGTGGATCACCGAGAACACGTCGTTGGCGTAGGCCGCCGCCGAGTCCGCGTCGCTGGTGCCCGCGAAGTGCGCCACCGCCTCCCACCAGTCCGCCGGGTTGTCGCTGAGCGGCTTGCCGAGCTGCCGTTGGGTGGTCGCGAGGAGTGCGGCTCCGCCGCGCACGTTGGCGGTGACGTCCGTCCGCAACTGCTTGGCCGGGACCCCGATCAGGTCGGCGGCACGGCGCAGTTCGGCCGGCGGCTGGACGCGGCCCGGCTGGGTGGTGCCGGCGTCGTGCGGCTTCGCGGGTGGTCCCGGAGCCCGGGCCGCGTCGGCGTCCACCAGGTGCATGGGCCCGTAGCCGCCGCTGACGCTGGGCACGCCCGGATGGGAGTCCCAGCGCGACTGCAGGTAGGACACGCCCATGAGGACGCTCCGTGGCACGTGGAACTCGTCCGCGGCGGACGTGAAGTCGTGCTGCAGCCGCTGGTCGGCCGCCTCCTCGGTGTCGGTCGGTGGGAAGGCCAGCGCCGGGATCAGGAGCGCCGCCGACGCCGCCACGCAGGCCGTCAGACGGTGTTCGCGAACGGCGATGAGGACACGGGGGGCAACGCGTCTTCTCATTGCAGATGTCTCCAACGGGCTCGTCGCAGCAGGACAAGCGCAAGCAGGACAAAGGAGTTGCCCTTCACGCCACCCCTCGTACGTTTCCGTGCCCCGGGCGCCACGTCGCGCCGAGCGTCAACCGCGTGGACCAGCCACCCCGCGCACGCCACTCGGTCGGCGGCAGTACGAGGGCGTGTCGGCTCAGGTCCTGACGGGGTCCACCTGCCAGTCGGGATGCCCCGGCATCGGCGGGGTGCGCTCCCCGTACAGCCACGGCGTCAGGAACGGCCTCAGGTCCCTGCCCGCGACCTCGGACGCCAGCGCGACGAAGTCCGCGGTGCCCGCTGCCCGGCCCCGGTACCGCGTGACCCAGGACCGCTCGATCCTGTCGAAGGTGTCCTCGCCGACCTCCTCCCGCAGCGCGTACAGCACCAGCGCCGAGCCGTCGTACCGGATCTGCCGGAACAGGGTCGGCCAGGTGGGTTCCGCGGGCGCCCCGTCGTCGTGCCGCCACTGGTCGTGCCGCTCGTACGCCGCCCGCATCGCCTCCTCCATGCTGTCGCCGCCGTGCGTGTCGGAGTACAGGCGTTCGTAGAACTGGGCGTGACCCTCGCTCAGCCACAGGTCGGACCAGCGCCGGACGGCGACGCTGTCCCCGGTCCAGTGGTGGGTCAGCTCGTGCACGAGGTTGCGTTCGGCGTGGACCCGGTCGCCCAGCAGATCCGCGCTCGGCAGCACGGACAGCGACTGCGTCTCCAGCGCCACCGGCAGGTCGGTGTCCCCGACCAGCACTCCGTAGCGGCTGAACGGGTACGGGCCCAGCCGCCGCTCCAGCCAGGCCAGGTGCTCGGGGACCAGCGAGCGGTACGCCGCGGTGCCGCTGACCAGTCCGTCCGGGACCACGTCGCGCAGGGGCAGCCCGCGCGGTCCGGTGCCGTCGACGACCGTGAACCTCCCGATCGCCAGCTGGACGAGCTGGGCCGCGACCGGCTGCTCGGAGTCGTACGTCCACCGGGTGCGTCCGTCGGGCCGCCGGACGCGCTCGACGAGCCTGCCGCCCGCGACGGCGCTGATGCCCGGCGGGGTGGTGATGCGGAAGGTGACCGGCGCGCGCAGGCTCGGATGGTCGTCGGCCGGGAAGATCATCTTGGCGCCGTCGGGCTGCGGACAGAGCACGGTGCCGTCGGGCGTGGGCACCCAGCCGTAGTCCGCGATCGCGTCGCCGCGGTGCCGTTGCCGCGTCGGGTCGGCGGTGTAGGCGACCCGCACGGTGAAGGCGGCGCCCCGGAGGATCGGCTTTGAGGGGGTGACGACGAGTTCGTCGCCGTCGCGTACCGCGGCCGCCGGCAGGCCGTCGACGGTGACCCTGTGCAGCGTGTTGCCCGCGAAGTCCAGGTCGAAGCGGGACAGGGCCTGCGTGGCGGTGGCGCTGATGGTGGCGCCGGCGTCGAAGGGCGTCCGCGGAGACCGCCAGTCGAAGGCGAGGGTGTAGCGGCGCACCTGGTAGCCGCCGTTGCCGGCGAGCGGGAGCAGCGGATCGCCGATGCCGGGGGCGCCGGGGGACGGCGCCGGGCCGGACGTGGCGGCGGAGGGGGCGGGGGAGTGGTGGCCCCGGTGCGCGAGGGTGCCGAGGAGGAGGGTGGCACCGGCGGTCCCGACGGCGCCGGCGACGGCCAGGACGAGGACCCGGCGCTTGGTGAAGGAGGTGCCGGCGATCGTGATCCGCATAGCCGCACTATCGGCCGCACCGTCGTCGGTGCCCGCGATTCATGAGACGCGCCGCGCCAGTTCTCACACATATGGTCATAAAACGTGTCTTATTCTGTCATGCAGACACACACGCGGCGCACAGTGCTCGGTGCCTCGATCGTGGCCGCCGGCTCGGGGATCCTGACCGCATGCTCCGGGTCCGCACCCCGCCCGGAGTCCGGCTCCCACCCGGCGGGCAGCCCCCACGCCCGCCCGGCTCCCCACCCGGCGCCGGGTTCCCGTCCCGGAACCGGGACGGTCGGCCACCACGGAGAGGTCTTCGTCCCCAGAGGGCCCGAGGGGTATGTGAACCCGTCCGACCCGGAGGTCCTGGAGGCCGAACGGGAACGCGGGTCGGGGCCGGTGCGCAGGTTCCGGTTCACCGCCGGCGAGACGTATCTCGACCTGGGCGGGTTGATGGTGAGGTCATGGGCGTACGGCGACCGACTGCCCGGCCGGGAGGTGCGGATCCACGCGGGAGACATCCTCGATCTCACCCTTGCCAACCGCCTGCCCCAGTCGACCACCCTGCACTCGCACGGCGTGCGCATGCGCAACGACATGGACGGAGTGCCGGGCCTGACCCAGTACTCCATCAAGCCAGGCGCGGACTTCAACTACCGCTTCGCCGTGACCCACCCGGGCACCTACTGGCTGCACTCCCACTCGGGGATGCAGCTCGACCGCGGCCTGTACGCGCCGCTCATCGTGGAGGACCCCAGGGAGCCCCTGTCGTACGACAAGGAGTGGGTGGTGGTCCTGGACGACTGGCTGGACGGCGTGCAGGGCTCCACCCCGGACGGAGTGCTCGCAGAGCTGCACCACGGCAAGCGTGCTCCGATGGGCATGGACATGGGGGAGGACGGGGAGCACGACGGTTCCGGCCACGACACGTGGGACGAGGCGCGTGCCTGGGACCCCGAAAAGTCCAAGAGCCCTTCCCGTCTGCTCCACGGCTCCCACAGCCGTATGCTCCACAGCGAAGGCGGCAGCGTCGACTACCCGCTTTACCTGATCAACGGGCGCCTCGCGCACGAGCCTTCGGTCTTCCGGGCCCGCCCGGGGGACCGTATCCGGCTGCGCATCATCAACGCCAGTGCCGAGACGGCCTTCCGGGTCGCGCTGGGCGACCACGAGATGACGGTGACACACACGGACGGCTACCCGGTCGAGCACAAGCGGACGGACGCGCTGCTGCTGGGGATGGCCGAGCGCTACGACGTGCTGATCACCGTCCAGGACGGCGTGTTCCCGCTGGTCGCGCTGGCGGAGGGCAAGGACGGCCGGGCGCTGGCGGTGCTGCGTACCGGCGGCGGGGGCCTGCCCCGGTCCACCGTGCATCCGCGGGAACTCGAGGGGAAGGTCGTGCCGGCCAGACGGCTCGTGCCGGACGAGTCCGTCGCGCTGTGCCACCGTGATCCGGACCGTGAGATGCGCCTGAGGCTGACCGGCAACATGCGGGCCTTCAACTGGGGGTTCGACCACCGGCCGTACTCCGTCGAGGAGCGCCACCCGGTCCGGCAGGGTGAACGGGTCCGGCTGACCGTCGTCAACGCCACCGACATGTGGCATCCCGTGCACCTGCACGGCCACACGTTCGCCGTCAGGGGGCTCGACGGGGTCGGGGCCCGCAAGGACACCGCCATCGTGCTGCCGCACCGCAAACTCGTCCTCGACTTCAATGCCGACAACCCGGGCCTGTGGATGCTGCACTGCCACAACCAGTACCACTCCGAGTCCGGCATGATGACGATCCTCGGCTACCGCAAATGACGAGCTCTCAGACCGCGGCCGCCGCCCGACACCACAGGTGAGGTGGGATGGCATGCCCGCGTCCGGGCACCCGGCACGGCGAGTGGCAGCCGATGCAGGGAGGTGACCCGTCATGACCCCGGACAGCCGAGGCCCGAGCACTGCCTCCTCGGAGCCGGTGAGCGAACTGGTCCAGCGGGCCTCGCAGCAGCTGACGGAGCTGGTGCGGGGCGAGATGCGACTTGCTCAGGCGGAGATGAAGGAGAAGGGCAGGCGCTACGGGAAGGGCTCGGGCCTCTTCGGCGGCGCCGGCCTGACCGGCTTCCTGACCCTTGAGGCTCTGGTCGTGACGGCGATCGCCGCGCTGGCGGTGCCGCTGCCGGTGTGGGCCGCCGCGCTGATCGTCACCGCCGTCCTCGGCGTGATCACCGCGGTGCTGGCCGTGACCGGGAAGAAGGAGGTCGGCCGGGCCGCCCCGCCGGCACCCGAGCAGACCATCGACAACGTGAAGGCCGATGTGGCCGAGATCAAGGAGAGTGCCAGGCGATGACCCAGCCGCCCCACGACGAGCCCACCGCCTCCGGACCCGAGGAACTGCGCGCCCAGGTGGAGCAGACCCGCCACGAACTGGGGGACACGGTCGAGGCGCTGGCCGAGAAGGCGGACCTCAAGGACCAGGCCCGGCAGAAGGCGGCGGCCGTGAAGGAACAGACGGCCGCGACGGCCGCGGAGCTCACCGGCCAGGCCAAGGCGAAGGCCGCCGAGGCCGCCCATGTGCTGCAGGACAAGACCGCCCAGGCCGCCGGGCAGGTCAGGGCCAGGGCCGAGCAGGCCGACCGGATGTGGCAGGAAAGGGCACCGGAACCGGTGCGCGACAACCGCACCGTGCTGATCGCCGCCGGAGCGGGACTGCTGGTCGCCTGCCTGCTGCTGCGCCGCAGGAGGAAGTAGCCGCGGCAGGAGGCAGCGGTCCGCCGGGGACGGGGAAGCCGGTCGGCGCCCCCGTCCCCGGCTCTGGACGTGCGGCCCCCTGGGGCGGGTGCTGGAATGGCTGGAGGGACCGTCCGCCTCCGAGGAGTGGCCATGACCGAGGACCTCGAGGAAATGGGGCCCGTCGACTATCTGATCGTCGAGTTTCCCGGCAACCGCATGACGGGTGAGGGGTTCCCCCTGCTCGTCGACCTGGTCGACCGCGGCACCATCCGCATCATCGACCTCGCCTTCGTCCGCAAGGACGCCGACGGGTCGGTGACCGCGCTGCGACTGGAGGACATCGGCGGCGAGCTCGATCTCACGATGTTCGAAGGGGCCTCCTCCGGGCTGCTGGACCAGGGCGATCTGGACGAAGCCGGTGCCGCGCTGGAGCCCGGCAACTCCGCCGCGATCCTCGTGTACGAGAACGTGTGGGCCGCTCCGCTGGCCCGTGCGCTCAGGCGCGGCGGAGCCCAGCTGGTGGCCAGCGGCCGCATCCCCGTTCAGGCGCTGCTGGCGTCGCTGGACGCGACCGAATCGACGCCCCCGAGCGGGCCCGTGGCCGCCTGACGCGACGTGGGAGATGAGTGAGTATGCCAGGACTGCTTCGTGGTGTCGCCCGCACCGCAGTCATCTCGGGCACGGCCACCGCGGTGTCCAACCGAGTCTCGCGGCGGCAGGCGGGCCGCTGGGCCCAGCAGGACGAGCGGCAGGCCGCCGCACCCGCTCCAGAGGCCGCACCTGCGCCCGCCGCACCGCAGTCGGGCACCGACGACATGACCGGCAAGATCGACCAACTCAAGCAGCTCGCCGACCTGAAGGCCCAGGGAGTGCTCACCGAGGAGGAGTTCGAGGCCCAGAAGCGCCGGGTCCTCGGCTGATCGGGCAAGGACACCGGCCGTGAGCTCGCAACCGCGCCCCGCGACGTCGCAGCGCATGTCCGAGGCGGACTTCCGGTCCCTGTACCGCCGGCTGCGTGAGCAGGCACGGTCCGGCGCGGACCAGCCGCGCGGGGCGCTGGGCCACCTCACCCCCGAACGCGTGGTGGCCGCCGCCGCGGAGGTCCGGCGTGGACGCTCCCTCTCGTTGGCCGCACCCATCGAGACCGAGCCGGGGCCCGACAACCCGCAGCCCGCATCCCACCGGATGACCGCGTCGGCGCCCGGCGAGGCCGACGCCCCCGGGCTGCACTTCGCTCGCGACCGGTTCGCCATGAACGTGCACTCGGACGCCGACAGCCACCTCGACGCGCTGTGCCACGTCATGTTCGACGGCGAACTGTACGGCGGTGTCCCCGCGGGCAGCGTGACACCGGACGGCGCCCACGCTCTCACGCTGGACCTGGTCCAGGACGGCATCGTCGGCCGCGGGGTCCTCCTGGACATCCCGCGTCTGCGGGGCGTGCCATGGCTCGAACCCGGCGACCAGGTCACCGCCGAGGACCTGATGGCGGCCGAGGCGGCTGAGGACGTCACGGTCGGCCCGGGTGACCTGCTGTTCGTACGGGTCGGGCACCGCCGTCGCCGGCAGAGCCACGGCGCCTGGGACTCGGCACGGGCCCGGGCGGGCCTGCACCCGACGGCGATGCGCTTCCCGGCCCAGCGGCGGGTGGCGGTCCTCGGTTCGGACGGCAACAGCGACACGGCCCCCAGCGCGGTGGCCGAGGTCCCGTTCCCCGTCCACGTACTCGCCGTGAACGCCATGGGAATGCACCTCATGGACTGGCTGGACCTCGAGCAACTGGCGCCGGCCTGCGAACAACTGGGCCGCTGGCACTTCCTGTGCGTCGTCGCCCCGCTGCGGCTGCCGGCGGCCACCGGCAGCCCCGTGAACCCGATCGCCGTCCTGTGACGAAACCGGACGCCGACTCCTCCGGGTGCCGCATCGCCCGGGGACGGATACGTTCGAAGTGGGGAGAAAGCTGTGTCAGGTCCCGGCCCCGGCCGAGGCCGCGGAGGCAAGGACGGTGGTCGCATGCGCGACTTCCCCCATTACGACATCATCATCATCGGCACCGGCGCCGGTGGCGGGACGCTCGCCCACCGGCTCGCCCCCTCGGGCAAACGGGTGCTCGTCCTCGAACGCGGCGACTACCTGCGGCGCGAACGCGACAACTGGGACTCGACGGCCGTGTTCGTCAAGGGCAAGTACCGCGCACCGGAGTTCTGGCTGGACAAGCACGGCAATGAGTTCCCGCCCGAGGTCAACTACTACGTCGGCGGCAACACGAAGTTCTACGGCGCGGCACTTTTCCGGCTGCGCCCGGAGGACTTCGGGGAACTGCGCCACCACGACGGTGTCTCTCCCGCCTGGCCGATCCGCTATGAGGACATGGAGCCGTACTACACCGAGGCCGAACACCTCTACCTGGTGCACGGCCGGCACGGCGAGGACCCCTGGGAGGGGCCGTGCAGCGCCCAGTACGCCTACCCGCCGGTCGAACACGAGCCCCGTATCCAGCAGTTGAGCGACGACCTGGAGAAACAGGGACTGCACCCCTTCCATCTGCCCATCGGGGTCAACCTCACCCAGGAAGAGAGCGGGCAGGCCACCCACTCCAGCGCCTGCATCCGCTGCAACCGGGTCGACGGCTTCCCCTGTCTGGTCCGCGCCAAGTCCGACGCCCAGGTCGTCTGCGTCGAACCGGCACTGCGCCACAGAGGCGTCGACATGGTCACCGGCGCCCATGTGACGCGGCTGGAGACGGACCCGGCAGGCCGCAGCGTCACCACGGTCCTCGCCCGGCTCCCGGGTGAGGAGGAGGCCCGGTTCACCGCGGACATCGTGGTGGTGGCCTGCGGGGCGGTCAACTCCGCCGTGCTGCTGCTCGCTTCGGCGAACGACCGGCACCCCCACGGGCTGGCGAACAGCTCCGACGTGGTCGGCCGGCACTACATGCGGCACAACAACCTGGCTCTGATAGCCGTTTCGAAGCAGCCCAACGACACCCAGTTCCAGAAGACCCTCGCCCTGCACGACTGGTACCTGGGCGCCGACGACTGGGACTACCCCCTCGGAGGCATCCAGATGCTCGGCAAGTCGGACGCCGAGCAGATCCACGGCGAGGCCCCGCGCTGGGCCGGCACGGTCACACCGGACATGCCCTTCGAGGTGCTCGCCCACCACGCCGTCGACTTCTGGCTGTGCGGAGAGGATCTGCCGCAGCCGGACAACCGGGTCACCCTCGAAGGCGACGGCCGCATCCGGCTGACGCTCGACGAGGACAACAACATCGCGGGACTGGGGCGCCTGCGGCACAAACTCCAGCACATGCTCGGCCACTTGGGGATGCACGAGCACCACCTGCTGTCGCACAGCATCTACCTGCACAAGGGCATGCCGATCGGTGCCACCGCGCACCAAGCGGGCACGATCCGGTTCGGCACCGATCCGGCGTCCTCCGCGCTGGACGTCAACTGCAAGGCCCACGACCTGGACAACCTGTACGTCGTCGACACGAGCTTCTTCCCGAGCATCGGGGCGGTCAACCCGTCCCTGACGGCCATCGCGAACGCCCTGCGCGTGGGAGACCACCTCCTGGAACGGCTGGGCTGACCGCGGTCGGCGACCGGCGCGACCGACCGGGCGAAGCTCCTCAGCCGGTCGGCGCAACGCGGTACCTCCCGGGGTGCCGCCCGCCCGGCCATGGTGATGGTGTGGCACTCGAACCCCCGGTCCACGGCCCGGGGGCCCGGGCGACGCGACGTCAGGAGTAGGTCATCGTGAGTACCACCGAGGGCGCACCCCAGGGCGTGATCCCCACGCACCTGCTCAGGGGCCAGAAGGCGCTGGTCACCGGAGCGAACTCCGGAATCGGCAGGGCGACGGCCATCGCCCTCGGCCGGGCCGGGGCCGACGTGGTCGTCAACTACGTGGCCGGCGCCGACGAAGCGGAGAAGGTCGTCGACGAGATCACCTCCTTCGGCGTGCGGGCCGCTGCCTACGAGGCGGACGTGTCGCGGGAGGACCAGGTCGTGGCCATGATCGACCGGATGGTCCAGGAGTTCGGCACGATCGACATCCTGGTCGCCAATGCCGGGATGCAGCGCGACGCCTCGTTCGTCGACATGACCCTCGCCCAGTGGCAGAAGGTCCTGGACGTCAACCTCACCGGGCAGTTCCTCTGTGCCCGTGAGGCGACCAAGGAGTTCCTGCGGCGCGGGGTCGTACCCGAGGTGTCCCGTGCCGCCGGGAAGATCATCTGCATGAGCTCGGTGCACCAGATCATCCCGTGGACGGGGCACGTCAACTACGCCGCTTCCAAGGGCGGCGTACAGATGATGATGGAGACCCTCGCCCAGGAACTCGCCCCGAAGAAGATCCGTGTCAACGCGATCGCCCCCGGAGCCATCAAGACACCCATCAACCGCAGCGCCTGGGAGACACCCGAGGCCCAGAAGGACCTCCTGCGGCTGATCCCCTACGACCGCGTCGGCGACCCGGACGACATCGCCAACGCGGCCGTCGGCCTCGCCTCCGACCTCATGGACTACGTCGTGGGCACCACCCTCTACGTGGACGGCGGGATGACCCTCTTCCCCGGCTTCGCCACCGGCGGCTGATCCACCGCACCCGCGCCGGCCCCGGAGAGGCTCATATGCATACGGCCCTGTTGCTGGCGGACGTGCCGCCGCAAACACTCCCGGCCAGATCGATGATGGCCTTCACGCTCGCCTCCCACATCGTCCTGGTGCCGTTGGGCGTCGCGCTGCCGCTGATCACACTCATCGTGCACGGCTACGGTCTGCGCCGCGGCGATGCCACCGCCCTGCTGCTGGCGCGGCGGTGGTCGGCGGTCATGGCGGTCCAGTTCGCCATCGGTGTCGTCACCGGCACCGTGCTGTCCTTCGAGTTCGGGCTGCTGTGGCCCGGCATGATGGGCAGGTGGGGCGATGTGTTCGGCATCGGGTTCGGTGTCGAGGCCTGGGCGTTCTTCCTGGAGGCCGTCCTCATCGCGATCTACCTGTACGGCTGGCGCAGGCTCCCCTCCCGGACCCACTTCCTGCTCGGGCTGCCGCTGCCGTTCGCCGCCCTGCTCGGTGCCTTCGGGATCCTGGCCGCCAACTCCTGGATGAACACCCCGCGGGGCTTCACCCTCGACTCCGCCGGCAACCCCGTGAACGTGAACATCCGCAAGGCGATCTTCACGCCAATGTTCGGCCCGGAGTACTGGCACTTCGTCTTCGCGATGTTCGTAACGGCCGGCTACGTCACGGCCGGCGTCTACGCCGTGGGGTGGCTGCGCGGCCGCCGCGGCAGGTACCACCGGCTGGGCTTCACGATTCCCTTCACGCTCGCCGCCGTGTGCACCCCCGTGCAGTTCATGCTCGGTGACTCCATCGCCCGGCAGGTCTTCCACAAACAGCCCGTGAAGTTCGCCGCCATGGAGATCGTCTGGAAGACCGACACCCATGTTCCGGAGTACCTGTACGGCCGGCTGCACCCGGACGGGACCGTCTCCGGCGGCATCAAGATCCCGCAGCTCGACTCCATCCTGGCCGGCTTCCGCCCGGACACCCAGGTCACCGGGCTGACCACCGTCGCTGCGAGCGACCGGCCGACGCCCACCCAGGCCACCATCGTCCACTGGACCTTCGACACCATGGTCGGGATCGGCTCCCTGCTGGTGCTGCTCGCCCTGTGGTACGCCCTGGTCTGGCTGCGCCGCCGCAGGCTGCCCCGCTCACCGTGGTTCTACCGGGGCGCCGCACTGGCCGGCGTCGCCTCCGTCGTCGCCGTCGAATGCGGCTGGATCACCACCGAAGTGGGCCGCCAGCCGTGGATCGTCTACCAGAACATGCGGGTCGCCGAAGCGGTCACGTCGACGCGTTCCGCCGCCCTGTGGACCATGTTCGGCCTGGTCGTCGTGGTGTACTTCGTCGTCTTTGCGTCCTTCCTGCTGGTGCTGCTCAAAATGCGCGCCCGCTGGCGGCTCGCCGACGGGAAAGACGACCGGGAGACACCCGGCCGGACCCCGGAGACGGACACCCCGTACGGGCCGCGCTCCACCGGGAGCCGGCCGTGATCACCGGGGTCATCGCCGCCGTGCTGCTGCTCGCGGTCGCCGCGTACGCCTGCGCCGGCGGCACCGACTACGGAGCCGGCTTCTGGGACCTGACCGCGGGCGGCGCGGAACGCGGCAAACGCCCCCGATGGCTGATCGACCACGCCATGGCTCCGGTCTGGGAGGTCAACAACGTCTGGCTGATCTTCGTGCTGGTCATCATGTGGACAGGGTTCCCCGTCCTCTTCCAGCGGGTGTTCACCGCGATGTGGCTGCCGCTGGCCCTGGCCGCCGTCGGCATCGTGCTGCGCGGCGCCGGCTTCGCCCTGCGCAAGCCCACCCGGCGGTTGGCCGGCCGGCGCCTGTACGGCGCCATGTTCGCCGTCTCCTCGCTCCTGACGCCGTTCTTCCTGGGCGCCGCGGCCGGGGGAGTGGCCTCCGGCCGGGTGACGGCGAGCACCCAGGCGTCGGCGGACGCCTGGGCCAACCCCACATCGGTCCTGTTCGGTCTGCTCGCCGTGGCGACCACGGCCCTGCTCGGTGCCGTCTTCCTGGCCGCGGATGCCCGGCGTTTCGACGCGTCGGACCTGGACGCCTACTTCCGGCGGCGGGCACTGGGCGCGCTGGCCGTGGTCGCCGCCCTGGCGGTGATCACGCTGGTGGTCACCCACGGGGACGCCCCACATGTGTGGCGTGGACTCACGCACGGCGCGGGGCTCGTCTTCGTCGTCCTGTCGGCGCTGGCCACGCTCACCACCGCCTGGCTCCTGCTCCGCTCGTCCGGCGCATGGTCACGGGTCGCCGCCGTCGGGGTGGTCGCGTCGGCCGTCATCGCCTGGGGCATGGCCCAGCGCCCGTACCTGATCCCCACCACGCTGACCGTCGCCGAGGGAGCGGGCGCGCACACCACACTTCGCTGGCTGGGGCTCGTCATCGTCGTCGCGGTCGTGTTGGTCGTCCCCGCGGTCGTCCTGCTGTACTGGCTGGACACCCACGGCGAGCTGGAGGGCCTCACCGACGCCGACCTGCGAACCGGTGCCGCCGGCGACGAGGGCTGACGGTGACCGAGGACGAGATCCTGCTGGGCCTCGGCCTGACCGTCGCCCTCGCCGTCGGTTCGCAGATCCTCGCGAGCCGGCTACGGATCCCGTCCCTGATCGTGCTGCTGCCCGTCGGATTCGCGGCCGGGGCCCTCACCGATGTCGTCGACCCGGAGCGGCTCGTGGGGCCGGACTTCTCCGCCCTGGTCTCGCTGTCGGTCGCGCTGATCCTGTACGACGCCGGACTGGGCCTGGACCTGCGCCGTCTCAAGGGCGCCACGCGCACCGTCGTACTGCGGCTGATCGTGCTCGGGGTGCCGCTCTCCTGGGGCACCGTCGTGCTCCTCGGCCCGGCCCTGTTCGGCGTGCCGACGGCTACGGCCAGCATGATCGGCGTGATCCTCGTGGTGTCCGGGCCGACCGTCGTCGGCCCCCTGCTCGAACACGTGAGGCCGACCGACAGGGTGCGGCGCGTCCTGGTGTGGGAAGGGTCGCTGGTCGATCCCATCGGCGGCATCCTCGGCGCCGTCGTCTTCCACTCCATCGTCTCAGGCGGGCTCCAGACCGGTCATTTCCGCTTCGGTGCCTTCTTCGCGGGCCTCGCCGTCGGACTCCTGGGTGGCGTGGCAGGCGTCGCCCTGCTGTGGTTCACGCTCCGCCGGCTCCGTCTCGGTGAGACGCTCGGCACGCTCGCCCAACTGGCCATCGTGGTCGTGGTGGCGGCGGCCTGCGACATGGCGTACGACGACACCGGGCTCATCGCCGCGATCGTCACCGGGCTGACCGTCGCGAACCTGCCCGGCTTCGACATGCCCGCACGACGGACGTTCTCCGAGACACTGGTCCAACTGATCATCGGCCTGCTCTTCGTCTCGATCTCGGCCACGGTGACGCCGAAGTCCGTCACCCCGGTGCTCCTGCCGACCCTGCTGCTCGTCGTCGTGCTCGTCCTTGTGACCCGGCCGCTGGCCGCGCTGCTGGCGGGCCTCGGGACGGACCTCCCCGCCGCCGAACGCGCCTTCACCGGCTGGATGGCCCCGCGCGGCATCGTCGCGGCGTCCACCGCCACCACCTTCGCCGGCTCACTCGCCGCCGCGGGACTGCACGGTGCCGACAAGATCCTTCCCATCACGTTCCTGGTCATCGTCGCAACGGTCGTGATCTACGGGCTGACGGCGGAGCCGGTCGCCGCCCGCCTCGGCGCCACGCGGCCCGTCCGCTCCCGCCCGCTCCTGGTGGGCGGCGCACCATGGGTGGTGGACCTCGCCCTGTCGTTGCGCACCGCCGGGGTGGACGTGCTGATGTGGGCGGGATCCGCGCGGGAGCGCGACCGGATCGAGGATGCCGGGATCGAGCTCGCCGCCGGCGAGCTCATGGCCGTCGCCGACGATCCGCAGGCCCGGTTGCAAGGAGTCACGTCCCTCTTCCTGTTCACGGACGACGACGATTTCAACGCGCTCGCCACGACCCTGATGAAGGACAGCATCGACGGCCCGGTCCACCGCATCGGCCCGCCACCCGACAGCCAGGGTGTCGTCGCCCCCTACACCGCCGGGGCCACCCTCTTCGGCCCCGGGCTCGTCCGGCACACCCTGGTGTCCCGCCACGAGCGGGGCGCCCGCTTCCAGGTACTGCCCGCGTCGGTGCCCCGCCCGCCGGGGCACGACCTCCTGTTCCTGGTGCGGGCCGACGGCCGGCTGGAACCGGTCACCGACTCCCTGGCGGCCACACCGGCGGAGGGTGACACGCTCGTAATCCTCGGGCCGCCGACGGCGGGCCCGGATCCGGCCGGCTGACCGACGCCGGCTACCGCCCGTCGAGAGCGGCGTTCAAAGTGATGGCCGAGTCGATGAGGGCGAGATGCGTGAAGGCCTGCGGGAAGTTCCCCAGTTGACGCCCCGTCGGGTCGATCTCCTCCGAGTACAGGCCCAGATGGTTGGCGTATCCCATCATCTTCTCGAACACCAGCCGCGCCTGCTCGGTCCGTCCCGCCCGTGCCAGGGCGTCGACGTACATGAACGTGCACAGCGAGAAGGTTCCCTCCGAGCCACGCAGGCCGTCGGGCGAGGCCTCGGGGTTGTAGCGGTAGACCAGGCTGTCGCTGACCAGTTCCTGCTCCATGGCGTCGAGGGTCGACGCCCACATCGGATCGCTGGGGGTGAGGAATCCGACCGTCGCCATGCGCAACAACGAGGAGTCCAGTACCTCACTTCCGTAGTGCTGGACGAAAGCCTCGCGTTTCTCGTTCCACCCCTTGGCCATCACCTGCTGGTAGGTGGCGTCCCGCTCGTTCTTCCAGCGTGCGGCCGCGGAGGGCCAGCCGCTCGACTCGGCGAGCCGCACGGCGCGGTCGAACGCCACCCACGACATCACCCGGCCGTACGTGAAGTCCTGGCGCCCGCCGCGGGTCTCCCACAGTCCCTCCTCCGCCTGGTCCCAGTGGTCGGCCAGCCAGTCCAGGTCCGTCAGCAGCGAGGTCCATCCCCGGTGCCCGACGTGGAAGCCGTGCTGCTGCGCGAAGTAGATGCTGTCCATCGCCTCGCCGTAGATGTCCAACTGGAGCTGTGTGGCCGCGCCGTTGCCGATCCGCACCGGCGCGGAACGCGCATATCCCTCCCAGTGGTCGAGGATCTGCTCGTCCAGATCGGAGGAGCCGTCGACCTTGTACATGATGTTGAGCGGGCCCGTGTTCCCGTCGCGTCCGGCCCGCTCCTGGACCCGGTCGCTCAGCCAGAGGATGAACGCCCTTGCCTCCTCGGTGAACCCCAGTCCCAGCAGGGCGTACACGGAGAAAGAGGCGTCGCGGATCCAGGTGAAGCGGTAGTCC
Organism: Streptomyces sp. NPDC001843; assembly: GCF_042891955.1. Taxonomy (NCBI): domain Bacteria; kingdom Bacillati; phylum Actinomycetota; class Actinomycetes; order Kitasatosporales; family Streptomycetaceae; genus Streptomyces; species Streptomyces sp. NPDC001843. The sequence goes on from NZ_JBIATQ010000002.1 coordinate 449,137, forward strand.
CAGTTGCGCTCGCCACCCAGTTGCTCGGGGAGGGCCGCCGTGGGTGCGGCCACCACGGCGCCGCTGGGCGCGAAGGTCATGAGTTTCAGCGTGATCGCGGAACGCTCCACCGTCTCCCGCCAGCGTCCCGTGTAGCGGGACTGGCTCAGCCAGGAGCGCCAGAACGCGACGGTCTCGTCGAACAGCCGCCGGTGTTCGGCCTCGCGGACCTCGGCGGGCGGCCCTTCGGCGCCCATCTCAAGAACCATGCCGCGCTGTTGGCCCGCCTCCAGCGTGAGTGAGAGGTGCAGGTCGGACTCCCTGGCCGTGAGAACGTCCGCCAGCCGATCGTCCTCCGGTTCCCGGATCGGGTGGACGGTGAGCTTCGTGCCGTCGTCCGCGGCGAACACCGCTCCGTGCTCGGTGATGTGCAGGCGGTGGGCGGTGCGCCCGTAGTCGAACCGCGGGGCGATCTCCACATCGAACGTCATGCTGCCGCGCACACAGCGGACCAGGCGGACGAGTCGATGGCGGCGCGTGACCGTCGTACCGGTCACCGGCATGAAGTCCATCACCTCTCCGGCGCCCGCCTCGGTCATGAACCGGGTCACCAGGATCGCTGTGTCGGGAAGGTACAACTGCTTGGTCGCGTGGGTCGTGTGGGCCGGCCGGATCGTGCAGTGCCCGCCCTTCTCCTTGTCGAGGAGCGCCCCGAACACACTCGGCGAGTCGAACCGCGGGGAGCAGAACCAGTCGACCATCCCGTCCGTGGTCACCAGTGCCGCAGTCTGCAGATCGCCCAGCAGGCCGTGGTTCTCGATCAGTGGATAGTCGTCCATCGGGGCGCTCCTTCCGGAGTGGGATTCACCCGAACGCACCCCCCAGATCAGGGTAAGGCGGAGAAGCGCGTCGCGCGCCGCCACAGACGTCGCTGCAGACGCAGGGTGAACAGGCCGACGACCACGAGCACGGCCACGTTGAGCAGGAGTTGGAGCAGCGAGCCCCGCGCCTGGCGCCAGTCGGCGAAGGCGAGCGAGACCGCGATGTCCGAGGCGGCGGGAATCGTGGTCACCGAGATGAACACACCGAGCAGGGCGCTGCCGCGGCCCTCGGTGAGCGAGACGATCCCGACCACACCGGCCAGGAAGGCGACGACGACCGAGAAGAAGTCCGGCGTGTCGATGAGGTGGGAGACGGGCCGCAGACCCAGGTCGAAGGCCTTGGACTGCAGACCGGCACCCCGCGCCAGCGCGGCGAAACCCAGCGTGACCCCGATGGCCAGCAGGAAACCGGCCGTGAGGGCGCGCGTCCCCTCCCGGACCGGACGGCGGTCGTGCCGGTCGAGCCCCAGCGCGATGCTGGTGATCGCGCTGTACTCGGGGCCGACCACCATGGCCGCCACGATGAGGATCTGCGAGTTGGTCAGGATGCCGACGGCGCCGATGAGCCCGGCGATCACCAGGAACAGGTAGAAGGACGGCACGTAGGTGCCCTCCGCACGGATGCGGGCCTCGACCGTGGCCCACAGCGGAACGCGGGCGAGCGCGCGCGGCTGACCGGCCTCGATCTGCTCCGCGCGCCGGGAGAACATCAGGCCGACGCCGTCGACGGCGATCGACCCCGTACGGTCGACGCCCAGTTCGCGCAGGTCGTCCAGCAGACCGTTCGCGGCGCCCCTCGGCACGTCGCAGTCGATCGCGTCGCTGCCCGTGACGTGGGCCGAGCTCACGATCACGAGGTTGAGGACCTGCTCGTCCCCGGTCAGTAGGTCGACGGCCGACCTGGTGAGCACGGGCGGCACGACCACGCGGATGTGGACCAGGTCCATCCCAACCTCCCGAGCCGTCACACGGCGGCCCACTGCCACTATCGCCCGTGGTCGTTCACAGCGCTTCTCCGCATGCCCGCAATGGGCCTGACCGCCGGGCGCGTGCGCCGACCGCGACGGATAGTGGAGGGAGAGGGACCCACCACTGCCCGACGGGGGGAATGACGATCCAGCCGGCTCTCATCCCCGGTACAGGAGGCCAGATGCCCGCTCCACGCTCGCTGGCCGCTCTCGCCGGCATCGCACTGCTCGGCGTGGCGCTGACGGCCTGCGACGAGCAGGCGCTCGGGACGATCGACGCGCGCAACGGGATCAGGCCCGTCGAGACCATCTCGAATCCGCCGGTCGACGGCTGTCATCGGTTCCGTGCGGGCGTGACCCACGTCCGCAACTTCACGGGGAACGACATCGTCCTCTACCAGAGGGCCGACTGCACGGAGCAATCGGGCGGAGACAGCGTCTACCTGCCCACGCAGACGTCGGACGCGGTGGTCCGTTCCACGGGACCGTGGCGCAGCTTCACCATCGTCCACTGACTCACTGACATCCCAGGAGACCGGTCATGACCGTCCACGACCACGGTCCCGACGGGGACCACCAGCGGCCCGCACACGTGTCCGAGCAGACGGTGGAGGCCCTGGGGTCCCTGTCGAAGGCCCTGGAGACGACCGAGCGCGCCCGCGGCCACCTGTACTCCTTCCACCAGCTCACGGGCAGCGCCGACTTCGAACTGGACCGCGCGGTCCGACTGCTGCGCGCGGCCGGCCACGACGCCTGGGCGGACCGGGTGCAGCGGGAGATCCTGGGCCGCAACGTCATCCCGGGGCACTGGACGTTCCAGATCGTCGAGGCGTACAACGCCACCTACTACCGGCCGTTCGGTGAGCTGGAGGCCGAGGCGCGTCAGGAACTGGCCGACGGCAGGGACCACCTCTACGAGGCCACGCTGAAGGAACGACGCTGCACGACCGGCCACTGAGGGCCGAACCGCCGCCCCGGTCACTGCCGTCCGAGGTAGGAATCCGGGTAGCGCCGGGTGAAGTCGACGGCCCACACCAGCAGTACGACGGGCAGTACCCAGTTCAGCCAGTCGCTCGCCGAGGGCGTGCGTACCGCCAGCCAGCCCAGTACCGCGATCAGCGCGAACACCGTCCCCCAAGCCGCCGTCAGCACCCTGTTGATGTGCAGGAACACAGGGGAGTCCCACACTTCGGGCGGTGTCGTCCGCCGGGCGTACTGCGCGGTGAACGGGTCGCGCAACAGTGAGCCGAGGGCCACGCAGGCCAGCACTCCGCTCGAGATGACCTGCGCGTACGTCTCCAGCCAGAGCAACTGGTCCCGGCCCAGAACCAGCGCCAGGACGCTGATCACCGCGAAGAACAGGATGCCGGCCATGTCGAGGAGCATGTACCGGCGCCGGCGGAGGTCCTGACCGGACAGCACGAGCGCGGCGATCAGACCCGCCAGCGCCGCGTACTCCCAGGTGCTGGGCCCGGCGAGCACCCCGAACACGATCCACGGGGCGAAGCCGAGGAGCACGCCGGCGAACCCGACCTGGGAGGTCGTACGTCCTGTGGTCGCAGACTGCTGTGCCATGGAATCACTTCCAGCGTGAAGAGCGGGCCCGCACCTCCCCGGCCCCCACTTCCATCGTGCTTCGGCACTCCGGTCCGTGCATCCGGTCCTGCTCACGTCAGCGGGTCCGGTGGCTCCACCGGGGACCGACCAGCTCCCACTCCCTGCCCCAGGCGTCGATGCGCCGTCGGTCGAGCCAGTACCGTGCCCCGGCCCCGGCGCCGACGGTGACACCCGCGAGGGCCAGGGCCGCCGCGCCGCCGTAGACGCCCGCCTCGACCGCGGCCTGCGTCCCGGTGCGCGGCTGCACGGCCGGCCGGCCCCGTGTGTCCGTCCACACCGTGAGGTGTGCTCCGGCGCTCTGACCGGGCCGCACCCAGGTACGGCCACTACGGGAGGAGCCGTCGGGGACCGTCCACCGGACCTTCGCCATCACCCGGTCACCGTCGGTCACCACGTGGTCCCCGGCCGTCTGCGGCACGTCCACGAGCAGCACGGCGCGTACCGGCCGGCGCTCGGCGCGCTCACGGGCGAATCCGTCGGCGGCGGCCCGGGCGGTCACCACGCCCACGGCCGCGCCGCCGACCGCGACGATCAGCCAGACCGCCAGCACGATCCACGCCTCGAGCACGTCGTCGTGCCGGCGCAGCGGATTGCCGCGCCACCGCCACGACGGCCTCGTCGTCCTCCCGGCCCGTGCTGTCATGGCGCTCCACCTCCTTCTCGGCCGCTTCCCCCCTGTGCAGCACGGTGCCAGGTCCGGGCGCGGGCCGGCTTGGGCCGACCAGAGGGCATCGCAGGGCCGTCCGGCCCCACTCGTGGTGGGCCACGCAGGAGGGCCGCTCTCCAGGCGCCGGGGACCGAAGGGCCCTCACCCGGCGCTCACCCCACGGCCGACGATGGAGGACACCGCCGTACCAGGTGAAAGACGGACTGGCCATGTACCCCAATGACGGTTTTCGTGAGCTCGACCGGCAGGAGTGCCTCCGTCTGCTGACGAAGGTCCCGGTGGGCCGTGTCGTCCACACGCGGCGCGCCCTGCCCGCGGTGCTTCCGGTCAACTTCCGCCTGGACACCGACGGCGCGGTGCTGCTGTGCACCTCGGAGGCCTCGGAGCTGGTACGTGCGGTCGACGGCGCGGTGGTCGCCTTCGAGGCGGACGAGGTCGACGCCGCCAGGCGCGCCGGATGGAGCGTCGTCGTCACCGGCCGGGCCACCGTCGTCACCGACCCCGCGGAGCGGCGGCGCCTGACCCGGACCGGCCCGCGCTCCTGGGCGCCGTCCCCGCGGGAGGTGTTCCTGCGCATCCACCCGGAGCTGGTCACCGGGCGCGAGCTCGTCGGCGGGCAGACGCTGTACGGGGTGGACCTCGGGCCCTGAGACCCGGCACGTACGGACGGCTCGGCCCGGCAGGTGGGGTCGAACGGCCCTGTCGGGTACCCGGTGGCCCGCCGCAGGGTGAGAACTGTGCGCGAACCGGCACATGCCACGCCCCGACCGCCGTCCGACCCGGAAGGAACCCCGATGTCCGTCGACACGCAGCAGGCGTCCGCCGGGCTCACCGACGAGGAGCTCGCCGTCCTGGACGCCCACTGGCGCGCCGCGAACTACCTCACCGTGGGCCAGATCTACCTCATGGCCAACCCCCTGCTGACCGAACCGCTGCGCCCGGCGCACGTCAAGCCGCGCCTGCTCGGCCACTGGGGCACCTCACCCGGCCTCAACCTGGTGCACACCCACCTCAACCGCGTCATCAAGGCCCGCGACCTGGACGCCCTGTGCATCTGGGGCCCCGGCCACGGCGGCCCGGCCGTCCTGGCCAACTCCTGGCTGGAAGGGTCGTACACCGAGACCTACCCGGACGTCACCCGGGACGCGGCGGGCATGGCCCGGCTGTTCAGGCAGTTCTCCTTCCCCGGCGGGGTGCCCAGCCACGTCGCCCCTGAGACCCCGGGCTCGATCCACGAAGGGGGCGAGCTCGGCTACGCCCTCTCGCACGCCTATGGCGCCGCCCTCGACAACCCGGATCTGCTGGTCACCTGCGTGATCGGCGACGGGGAGGCGGAGACCGGGCCACTGGCCGCCTCCTGGCACTCCAACAAGTTCCTCGACCCGGTGCACGACGGTGCCGTGCTGCCGGTCCTGCACCTCAACGGCTACAAGATCGCCAACCCGACGGTGCTGTCCCGGCTGCCCGAGTCCGAGCTCGACGACCTCCTGAAGGGCTACGGCCACGACCCGCTCCACGTCACCGGCGACGACCCGGCGGCCGTCCACCGCGCGATGGCCGAGGCCATGGACACCGCGGTCGGCCGCATCGCCGCCCTTCAGCGCGCCGCCCGCGAGGACGGCGCCACGGACCGGCCCCGCTGGCCGGTGATCGTGCTGCGCACCCCGAAGGGCTGGACCGGCCCGACCGAGGTCGACGGCCTGCCCGTCGAGGGCACCTGGCGCTCCCACCAGGTGCCGCTGGCCGCCGTACGGGACAACCCCGAGCACCTGCGGCAGCTGGAGCAGTGGCTGCGCTCGTACCGCCCCGAGGAACTGTTCGACGAACACGGCGCCCCGCGCCCCGGCGTCCTCGCCTGTGTTCCGTCGGGCCACCGCCGGCTGGGCGCCACCCCGCACGCCAACGGCGGACTGCTGCTGCGCGGACTGCCCCTGCCGCCACTGGAGCGTTACGCCGTCGCCGTCGACAAGCCCGGCGCGACGACGCACGAACCGACCCGTGTCCTCGGCGACATGCTCCAGGACGTCATGGCGGCCACCGCCGACCGGCGCGACTTCCGCCTCGTCGGCCCGGACGAGACCGCTTCCAACCGCCTGCAGGCCGTGTACGCGGCCAGCGGCAAGGCCTGGCAGGCCGGCACGCTGCCGGTGGACGAACATCTCGACCCGCACGGCCGTGTGATGGAGATCCTCTCCGAACACACCTGCCAAGGCTGGCTGGAGGGTTACCTCCTCACCGGCCGGCACGGATTGTTCTCCTGCTACGAGGCCTTCGTCCACATCGTCGACTCCATGGTCAACCAGCACGTCAAGTGGCTGCGCACCACCCGCCGTCTGCCCTGGCGCGCCCCCATCGCCTCGCTCAACTACCTGCTCACCTCGCACGTGTGGCGCCAGGACCACAACGGCTTCTCCCACCAGGACCCCGGTTTCGTCGACCACATCCTGAACAAGAGCCCGGAGGCGGTGCGGGTCTACCTGCCGCCGGACGCCAACACCCTGCTGTCGGTGGCCGACCACGTGCTGCGCAGCCGTGACTACGTCAACGTCGTCGTGGCGGGCAAGCAGCCCTGCTTCGACTGGCTGTCGATGGAGGAGGCCAGGGTCCACTGCGCGCGCGGCGCCGGCATCTGGGACTGGGCCGGCACCGAGGAGGGCTCCCGGGACCCGGACGTGGTGCTGGCCTGCGCGGGCGACGTCCCTACCCAGGAGGTGCTGGCCGCCGCCCAGTTGCTGCGCCGGGAGCTGCCGGAGCTGGCCGTACGGGTGGTGAACGTCGTCGACATCGCCCGGCTGCTGCCGAGCGGGGAACACCCGCACGGGATGAGCGACTTCGAGTACGACGGACTGTTCACCCCTGACAAGCCGGTGATCTTCGCATACCACGGCTACCCGTGGCTGATCCACCGCCTGGCCTACCGGCGTCGCGGCCACCCCAACCTGCATGTGCGCGGCTACAAGGAGATCGGCACCACGACCACACCGTTCGACATGGTGGTCCGCAACGACCTGGACCGCTACCGCCTGGTGATGGACGTCATCGACCGCGTCCCCGGCCTCGCGGTGCGGGCGGCGGCCGTGCGCCAGCGCATGGAGGACGCCCGGCAGCGCCACCACGTCTGGATCCGTGAGCACGGCATGGACATGCCTGAGGTGGCGGACTGGACGTGGAACGGCTGAACGGCCCGGGGCCGGCCGGGCGAAACAGGGCCGACCGGCCCTGGCCAGCGGTCTCTGCGACGGGGAAGTATCCCTGTGGGAACCGAACACAGCACAAGGAGCGACCGATGGCGGAGCGCGAGCAGGCCGGGCCCGACACCCCGATCCGGGTCTTCCTCCTCGACGATCACGAGGTGGTCCGGCGCGGGGTGCACGACCTGCTGAACGACGAACCGGACATCACCGTGGTCGGGGAGGCCGCCACCGTCGAGCAGGCCCTGGTACGCGTCCCCGCCCTGCGTCCCGACGTGGCCGTCCTGGACGTCCGTCTGCCGGACGGCGACGGCGTGACCGTCTGCCGGGAACTGCGCTCGCGGCTGCCGGAGCTGGCCTGCCTGATGCTGACCTCGTTCGACGACGAGGAGGCACTGCTCGACTCGATCATGGCGGGCGCCTCGGGGTACGTCCTGAAGCAGATTCAGGGCTCGGACCTGGTCTCGGCGGTGCGCACGGTGGCCCGTGGCCAGTCGCTCCTGGACCCGAGCGCCGCCACCAAGCTCATGGCCAGGCTGCGGGGCGGCCCGCAGCAGGAGGAGACGCCGGACGCGCTGCCCGGTCTGACCGAGCGGGAGCGGGAGATCCTGGCCCTCATCGGGGAGGGGCTCACCAACCGCCAGATCGGCCAGCGGCTGTACCTTGCCGAGAAGACGGTCAAGAACCACATCTCCCGGCTGCTCGCCAAGCTCGGCGTCGAGCGCCGCATCCAGGCCGCCGTCATCGCCACCCGGGCCCAGGACCGGCTGCGCGCCGAAGGCCGCTGATTCCCGCCGGCCCGGACACCCTCCACGCCCGGACACCCTCCAGGCCCGGGCAGCCCCCGCGGACGGGCATCCAGAAATCGGGGCCACTCTGTGTCAGCCGTGCGTGCTCCACCAGCCCATCGTCCGTGCGCGCGCCCGGCGGGGACAGGGCCGTTCGGCCCCTCTCAACCGCCCGAACGGCCGCGTTCCGCCCGGACGGGATTCCCGGCCGGCCACCACGACGACCGACGTCCCGGGCGGGGCGCTCCGAGGTGCCCCCGGGCCCCGTGATCCCGTATCGTCCCTCCTGCCGGGGCCGTTACCTTGGCCGAGGTGCGGTGCGGGCGTCGGTATCACGCAGGGCTGGGAGGTCAGCGGTGGTAGGCGCCGAAGGAGCTCACGAGGCCCGGGTACGGCTGCCCCAGCTGCGGCTGGACGAACTGCTGGAGGAGTTGCAGGCCCGCCTGGACGCGGCCCGCGGTACCCGGGACCGGGTGCACAGCCTGCTGGAGGCGGTCCTCTCGGTAGGCCGTGAGCTGGACCTGGAGCAGGCGCTGCGCAGCATCGTGGAGGCGGCGGCCGCCCTCGTCGACGCCGAGTACGCGGCGCTGGGCGTGATCGGACCGGACGGCAGAAGACTGTCGGCGTTCATCACGGCCGGGGTCGGTGAGGAGGAGATCGCCCGCATCGGTCCCTTCCCGGAGGGCCACGGCATCCTCGGCGAGCTGATCCGCCATCCCGAGCCGCTGCGACTGGCGAGGCTCTCCGAGCACGCCTCCTCCTACGGCTTCCCCCCGCATCACCCGCCGATGAACACCTTCCTCGGTGTCCCTATCCGGGTGCGCGAACAGGTCTTCGGCAATCTGTACCTGACCGAGAAGCGCGGTGGCCTGCAGTTCGACGAGGACGACGAGTCGGTGCTGTCGACGCTCGCCGTGGCGGCCGGTGTGGCGATCGACAACGCCCGGCTGTACGAGGAGTCCCGGCTGCGTGAGCGCTGGCTGCAGGCCAACGCCGAGATCACCCGCAGCCTGATGTCCGGCGCCGGGCAGCACGAGGTGCTGGGCCTGATCGCCGAGCGGGCGCGGGAGATCACCGATGCCGCGCTGGCCGCCGTCGCGATTCCCATGAAGGACACCGACACCCTCGCCGTGGAACTGGCCATCGGCCGCGAGGCGGACGCGCATCGCGGCCTGGTACTGCCCGTGCGGGGCACGCTCACCGGCCGGGCCTTCGCCGCGGGCGCGCCGGTGATCAGTGCGGACGTCGCCCATGACGACCGGATCTCGGCGGGGCCGCCGCGGTTCGCCGGTCTGGGTCCGGCCGTTGCGGTGCCCATCGGCTCGGGCGAGCGGGTCCGGGGCGTGGTCCTGCTGGCCCGGGAGACGGGCGCGAACGAGTTCTCCGACGAGCAGACCGAGCCGCTGCAGGTGTTCGCGGGGCAGGCCGCCGTCGCCATGGAACTCGCGGAGCGCCGCCAGGACGCCCAGCAGATCGCCCTGCTGGAGGACCGGGACCGGATCGCCCGGGACCTCCACGACCTGGCCATCCAGCGGCTGTTCGCCACCGGCATGACCCTGCAGAGCGCCGGACGTTTCATCCAGCACGCCCAGGCTTCCGAGCGGGTGCGGCGGGCGGTGGACGACCTGGACGAGACGATCAAGATCATCAGGTCGACGATCTTCGGACTGCGCACCCGGGACGACGACGAGGCCCTCGGGCTGCGCGCCCGTGCGGTGCGGATCGCGGGCGAAGCCGCGCAGGTGCTGGGCTTCGCGCCCAGCGTCCGGATGGAGGGCCTGCTCGACACCCACGTACCGCAGGAGACCGCCGACCACGTCGTGGCCGTCCTCTCCGAGTCCCTCACCAACATCGCCCGGCACGCCCGCGCGAACCGTGCCGAGGTGGCCCTGGGGACCGACGGGAAGGAAGTCCGCCTCACGGTCACCGACAACGGCGTCGGCATCCCGCCGGAGGGCCGCCGCAGCGGCCTGGCCAACATGCGGGAGCGGGCGCGGAAGCTGGGCGGGGACATGGAGCTCGCTTGCCCCGAGGGCGGGGGGACCAGGCTGGTGTGGCACGCGCCCCTGACGGAGGCGGCGGCTTCCTCGGAGGCGTGAGGGGCGCCCCCCGGCGTCCAGCTCCGCCGCCCGTGTGCATCGGCCCGGCACCCGGCCGCACCGGGCACCTGGCCTCACCCGGCACCCGGGCCTCACCCGGCACCTACAGCTTCAACGTGAACCAGGTCGTCTTGCCCTCGTCCGTCGGCCGCACCCCCCAGCTCTCGGCGAGGGTGCGGACCAGGAGCAGGCCGCGACCGGACTCCTCGTCCTCGGCCGCGAGGCGGGGCTGGGGAAGGTGCGGGCTGCGGTCGCTGACCTCCACGGTGAGGTCGGTGACGGTGCGGCACAGGCGCAGCCCGAGGGGCCCCTCGGCGTGCTGCACCGCGTTGGTGAGGGTCTCGGACAGCAGCAGAAGGGCGTCGTCGGCCGCTGCGCCGCACTCCCAGGAGGCCAGGGTCCGGCGGAGGAAGGCACGGCCGTCCGGGACGGAGGACGGGGCCGCGGGCAGCTCGGTGGTGACCGCGGCCAGCGGTGCGGCCGGGAGCTGGGCCAGGAGGAGCGTCACGTCGTCGTTGTGACCGTCGGCGTCGGGAAGCAGCTCGGCGAGCACATGGTCGGCGGCCGCCTCCAGCCCCTTGGCCTGCGGGAAGAACGTGTCGAGGACGGTGGTGAGTTCGCCGAGCCGGGCCTCGATGTCGCTGCCGGGCGTCTCGATCAGCCCGTCGGTGTACAGCACGAGGGTGGCACCGGGCGCCATGTCCGTGCAGGACTGCTCGTAGAGGACGCCGCCGACGCCGAGCGGGGCGTTCACCGGTGTGGGAAGCGCGCGGACGCCGTCCCAGGGGCCGACGACGAGGGTCGGCAGATGCCCGGCGGAACAGACCGTCACGGTGCCGGCGTCCGGGGCGATGATCAGATAGCAGCAGGTGACCAGCTGGTCGGGGACGTCAAGGTCGGTGACGACGGTGTCGAGGGCCTGCATGAGCTGCCGGGGCTGCATGCCGGTCTTGGCGAGCGCGTGCGCGGCCGAGCGCAGCTGCCCCATCACGGCGGCCGCCTCCAGCCCGCGGCCCATCACGTCGCCGATGAGCACACCCACCCGCCCGGCACCCAGCGGTATGAGGTCGAACCAGTCCCCGCCGACACCGGCGCCCTGGGTGGCGGGCCGGTAGCGGCTGGCGGTGTCCAGGCCGGGCAGGGCGGGAGGCGTCCCCATCAGGCTGCGCTGCAGGGTGAGGGCGATGTGCCGCTGCTGCTCCAGCAGGGCGGTGAGTTCGGCCTCGGTGCGCTTGCGGTCGCTGATGTCGCGGACGATCGCACAGGCGCCGACGACCTTGCCGCGGGTGTCCCGGGTCGGCCACAGCGTGACGTCGACGTCCAGCAGCGCCCCGCCCTTGGTCACCCGCAGGGTCTCGAAGTGCTCGACCTTCTCCCCGTGCCGCAGCCGCTGCAGCAGCGCGCAGATGTCGTCGTGCAGTTCCGCCGGGGCGAGCAGCGAGACGTGCCGGCCGATCGCCTCCTCGGCCGTGTAGCCGTACAGGCGCGCGGCCGCGGCGTTCCAGTAGGTGATGAACCCGTCGAGGGTCTTGGCGAGGATGGCGTCCTGGGACGACTCCACGAGCGCGGCGAGTTCGTTGATGCGGGCCTCGGCCGCCTTGCGGTCGCTGACGTCGCGCACGGCCGCCGACACCAGCAGCCCGTCCGCGGTCTCCAACGGGCTGAGGCTGATCTCGACGGGGAACTCGGTGCCGTTCTTGCGCAACCCGTGCAGTTCCAGTCCGGCGCCCATGGGGCGGACCTGCCGGTTGGCCGCGTATCCGTCGCGATGGCGGGTGTGGTGGGCCCGGAAACGGTGCGGCACCAGCAACTCCACCGGCCGGCCGAGCAGTTCCTCGCGCCGGTAGCCGAACAGGGCCTCGGTCTGGGCGTTGACCAGCCTCATGATGCCGGTGTCGTCGACGATGACCATGGCGTCCGGCGCCGCCTCCAGCAACCCGCGGAACCGTTCCTCGGCGGCCGACGGGCCGCCCTGCGGAAGCGGGGCCCCGCAGCGGCACCGGCCCAGGACCGAGGGGTCCGCCGAGCGTGCCGGCCCGTCCACGAAAGCGTTCATATCTACCCGCCAGGTCGCTCGTGATACTGCGCACATCCCAGCGCATTCGGCCCGCCTCCGCCGCCGCTTGTCGCGTCATGGCCGGGCGGTGGCCTGAACGCCTTCGAACCGTGGGTGAACACGACCGTGTGGCGTGCCCTGGTGACCACATGCGGCCAGATGCGGTGCCGTGGCGGTGCCGTGGCCGGTGTAGGGCCGGTCGGGCCCGCTCAGGGACCCGCAGGACCCTGCCCGCCGGCCGCCCCGGCCGGAAAGCTGGAGGTGATCCGGTCGACAGGGACCGGCAACAGGAGGTGGACGCCATGTCCCGCACCGTCACCGTGGGCCTCGACGGCTCCCCGGAAAGCCGCACCGCCGCCGAGTGGGCGGCCCGCGAGGCGCGGCTGTGCGGGCTGCCGCTGCGGCTGGTGCACGTGGGGGAGCCCGTGCCCGTACCGATGGAGCGAAACGAGACGGTGGTCCCCCCGGCCGAAGGCTGGGACAGGATCGCGCGCGACACGGCCGAGGGCCTGCGGCTGCGCCACCCCGGTGTGGACATCGTCACCGAGCAGCGCGACGGCGAACCCGGCGAGACGCTGGTGGCGGCCGCCGAGGACGCCGAGCTGCTGGTCCTCGGCTCCCGCGGGCTGAGCGGCGTCGGCGGATTCCTGGTCGGCTCCGTCGGCCAGTCGGTCGTCGCACGTGCCGGGCGGCCCGTGGTCCTGGTGCGGGCCGGGGAACAGGCCGCCGACGAGCACGAGACGGACCCCGTGGGAATTCCGTCCACCGCCACCCGGTACCGGCCGGTCGTGCTCGGCCTGGACATCCACGGCCCGGACGACGCGGTGCTCGCCTTCGCCTTCGAGGAGGCCGCCCGGCGCGGGACCGTACTGCGGGCCGTGCACGCCTGGACCATGCCGCCGTACTACGCCTACGGGCCGGCCGTGGACCCGGCCTTCCAGGAGGAGCTCTCCGCACAGTTGACGGCCGCGCTGCGCCCCTGGCGGCAGAAGTACCCGTCCGTCGAGGTCGTGGAGGTCAGCGCGGAGGGAAGCGCATCGGCACGGCTGGTCGACGCCTCGCGCCACGCCTCCCTCGTCGTCGTGGGACGTCGCACCCGCCGTGCGCCACTCGGCCCGCACCTCGGCCCCGTCAGCCACGCCGTCCTGCACCACGCCACGGCGCCGGTCGCGGTCGTCCCGCACGACTGACCTCGCGCGTCCTTCGTCGACAGCCGGCTCAGAGGTTCGCCGTGTGATCGGGGACGTAGGTCTGCAGATCGCGCGGCGGACGCTGGTACCCGGTGGACCGCGGCCGGTCGGGCAGCTCGAGCACCGGCGGCGGCACCTCCTGGTAGGGGACGGACGCCAGCAGATGGGCGATCATGTTCAGTCTGGCCCGTCGCTTGTCGTCGCTCTCGACGACGTACCAGGGGGCCTCGGCGATGTCGGTGTGCACCATCATCTCGTCCTTGGCCCGCGAGTACGCCTCCCAGTGAGTGATCGACTCCAGGTCCATCGGCGACAGCTTCCAGCGCCGCAGCGGGTCCTCGAGCCGGCGCCGGAAGCGCTCCTGCTGCACGGCGTCGCTCACCGAGAACCAGTACTTGCGCAGCAGGATGCCGTCCTCGACCAGCATCCGCTCGAAGATCGGGCACTGGCGCAGGAACAACTGGTGTTCCTCCTTGGTGCAGAACCCCATGACGTGCTCCACACCGGCCCGGTTGTACCAGGACCGGTCGAACAGCACGATCTCCCCGGCGGCGGGCAGTTGTTCGACGTACCGCTGGAAGTACCACTGGGTGCGCTCCCGCTCCGTCGGTTTCGGCAGCGCGGCGATGCGGGCCCCACGGGGATTGAGGTGCTCGGTGACCCGCTTGATCGTGCCGCCCTTGCCGGCCGCGTCCCGTCCCTCGAAGACGATCACCAGCCGGGCGCCCGCCGCTCGCACCCACTCCTGGAGCTTGACCAACTCCGTCTGCAGGCGCAGCAGTTCACTCTCGTACGTCTTGCGCGGCAGCGCCGCCGTCTTGTTGTCGGCCATGCGGCCCATTGTCTCCTCGGACCCGCGGCCCGGCCTCCGCGGCGCACACCATGAGGTGCGGCGCGGCGTTCCGGGTCCGGACGACATGGGCCTCCTCCGGCCGGTCCCGGCGGACGGGCCCTTTCCCTCGGCCCGGTGTGGGCCGGACGCGGTGTGGTGACGGACGGGAGGTCCGGTCCCGGACGGGCCAGGTGCGGGACAGAGCCGGACTCGGAGGCCCCGGGCTGTCCCGGCCGCGGGCTGTCCCGGCCCCGGACGGGCCCGGACTCGGGCGGTCCGGACTGCCCCGGGCTCGGTGGGACCGGACGGGCCAGGACCCGGACCGCCCGGGCCCGGACCGCTTCGGGCCCGGGACCGGAGTCGGGTAGTCCGGGACCGCCCCGAGGCCGGGCCGATGACATGACCGGGCGACGCCAGGCCGCAGGTGGGGTCAGCGCGGATCGCTCCGTACCGAACCGGCGGTCAGGTCGCACTCGACATCGACCACGCCCTCGACGGCGCGGACCATGCGGGCGGCCACCGGTACCAGCGAGGTGTCCCGGATCCGGCCCGTGAGTGTGACGACGCCGTCGTGGACCCCCACCAGGATCGGTTCGACGGAGGTGGGGAAGAGGCGGTCGACGATCTCGTGCCGCACCTCGTCGGCGATCTCCTCCTCACCGCGCAGGAACACCTTCAGCAGGTCGCCGCGGCTGACGACCCCTTCGAGCAGGCCCTGGTCGTTGATGACGGGCAGCCGTTTGACCTTGCGCCGGGCCATGATGCGGGCGGCCTCGGCGAGCGGTGCGTCGGCGTGCACGGTGACGGCGGGGGCCGACATCAGCTCGCCCGCGCTGAGCGCTCCGGCCTTCGCGAGGTCGTCGAGACGTTGCCGCTGGGTGAACCGGTCCGGGTCGCTGTCGCGGAACTCCTCCTTGGGCAGCAGGTCGGCCTCGGAGACGACGCCGACCACGCGGCCCTCACCCTCCAGCACGGGCAGGGCGCTGACCTTCCACTCGTCCATGAGCTGGACGATGTCCTTGAACGGGGCCTCGCGTCCCACGGCCACGACGGTGTGGGTCATCACGTCGCTGACGGTGTAGGGGCTGCTGGGCATGGTCTCCTCCCGGGTGTCAGGACCGGCTGCCACTGCCGTAGGGGGCGTAGAGGTCGAGGAGCCGGATGCGTGCGGCGTGCAGACGGTGGGCGACCACGCGGCCGACCCATACGGCGATGGCACGGCCGAACTCGGGGTCGCTCGCGCACTCCGCCCGAACGGCGTCGGCGTCGAACTCCCAGGCACGTACCGGGCTGGTGGCCTCGGCGCCGAGCTGCCAGATGCAGGGCGGGAAGTGCCAGGACCAGCCGACGAGTTCGTTGTGGCCGAGGGACTCGATGACGGCGGCGCGGCGCCCGGGTACGCGCAGGTCCAGGGCGGCCGTCCCGGTCCGGATGATCCAGAACCGGTCGGCGCGCCGGCCTTCCTCGAACAGGCGGGTGCCGACGGGGAAGGAGACCTCGCGGGCGAAGCGCATCAGCCGATCGCGCTGGTCGGCCGGGAGGGCCGCGGCCAGGGTGGTGGTGGAGGTCATCGCTCCGGCTCCTTTCGTCGTCCATCGCCGCCGGACGGCGGAGCGTCCTGGGCTGTCGACTCCAGCCTCCGTAAGAGCGGCGCCCGGCACCACGGGCCGCCCGGTCCTCACGGGGGGCCGATCGGCCCACACCGGCGAAGCCGCCGCCCGGCCCGCCCGGCTCGTGGGCTGAGCGGATCCGAACCGGGCCGAGTGGCCCTCACCACCGGGCACGGGCACGTGCGACGGTGGGACTGGGAGCCCGTGCTGCCTGCCCGGCGGCCCGGCGGAAGGTGGTGACCCCGATGACGGAACTGCCTCTGGTCGTGGGTGTCGACGGATCCGAGTCCAGCCTGACGGCGATCGACTGGGCGGTGGACGAGGCCGCCCGCCACGGCCTGCCGCTGCGCCTCGTGCACGCCTGCCTGTGGGAGCGCTACGAAGGGGTGATGCCGTCGGACAGCCGCGAGCGCCCCTCCGAGCAGGTGATGGCCGAGCACGTCGTCGCCTCGGCGGCGGAGCGGGCCCGGCTGCGCAACCCGGACGTGAAGGCCGCCACGGACATCCTCCCCGAGGAAGCGGTGGACGCCCTGCTGCACGAGAGCCAGTACGCCTTCGCCGTGGTGACGGGAGCACGTGGCCGGGGTGAGATCAAGGGACTGCTGCTCGGCTCGACCGGTCTGGGCGTCGCCGCGCACGCCCACTGCCCGGTGATCGTCGTCCGCGGGGACCGGGCAGGGCTGGCCGGCACGCATGACCGGGTGCTCCTCGGCGCCGGCGACCCGGACACCGCGGGCGAGGCCGTGCGCTTCGCCTTCCAGGAGGCCGAGGCACGCGGATGCGTACTCGACGTCGTACGAGCCTGGCGCTGCCCCGCGCACGAGGGCGCCGCCCACCCCCTGCTGACCGGGACCCCCGCGCACCAGCACGAGCAGCGGGCCTCCGCCCTGCTGGACAAGCTCCTCGACGACGCGGCGGCCGCCCGTCCCGGCCTCCGCGTGCGCCGCACCACGGTGGAGGGAACGGCCCGCAAGGTGCTCGTGGACCGCTCGGCCGCCGCCGATCTGGTCGTCATCGGCGCCCGCTGCCGACCGGGCCGCTTCGGACTGCAGCTCGGCCGGGTGGCGCACACGCTGCTGCACCACGCCCAGTGCCCGGTCGCGGTCGTGTCGCAGCGGTCGTGACCCGGCCTTCCCGAGCCGGGGCCAAAAGAACCGGACCCGGTGAACACATCGAACATTCCGGGACGAGAGGAGTGAGTGGTCATGGCGGAACGACCAGCGTCGGAAGAGACGACGTCGACCGCGGCGGACCGGCCTCCCCAGGGCGACCTCGGACGCCGTATCGAGCGGCGGCGCAGGGAACTGGGTCTCACCCGGGAGGAAGTGGCCTTCCGGGCGGGCATGGCCCCCGGCTACCTCACGCATCTGGAGGAGCACAGCACCGCCGCACCGGATTCGGGGACCCTGCTCAGGCTGGCCGGGGCGCTGCGGACCAGTCTCACGGAGCTCGGTGGCGGTCACGTCGACCTGCCGCCCGGGATCGGGCACGCCGCGCGCGCCCCACGTCTGAGCGAACTGGGTGAGCAGGAGTGCCGCCGGCTGCTGTCGACGCACGGCGTGGGCAGGCTCGCGGTCTCCACCGAGGAGGCGCCTGTCGTCGTACCCGTCAACTACAGCGTCGTCGACGACGCCATCGTCTTCCGGACCCAGCCCGGTTCGGTGTCCACCCGGGGTTTCGGCCACGAGGTGGCCTTCGAGGTCGACCGCGTCGACGACGCGCTGAGCCAGGGCTGGAGCGTCCTGGTACGCGGACCCGCCGAGGCGGTGACCGACCCGGAGACCGTCCGCCGTCTCGCCGAGCGCGCCTGCACCACGCCGTGGGCCGGAGGGGAGCGTGACGTCTGGGTGCGCATCGAGATCACCGCGCTCACGGGCCGACGCATCGACGTGTGGTGACCCACGACCGACGCGCCCGGCGTCTTCGCAAGAGGCCGGGCGGCTCCCCCGGAAGGACCGCTCGGCCCTCGTGCCGACGGCCGGGCGGTGGTTCCATGGTGGTGGCGGAAAGGACCTCCACCAGACGCGGGGAAGCGGCCACGCACCGCGCACCGCGCAATCCGGATCCGCGAGAAGCGGATGGTCCTTTCCGTCGTCTTCGTACAAGAAGAGCTTCTTCGTGACGAGAGCCTCTACGTACACGGGAGGGAGCGGCACCGCGGGGGATCGGCACCGCTCCCAAGACCACTGTCGACCAGGCCGTCCCTCGCGCACCAGTGCCGATGGTCCCTCCCCGAGGCCCGAAAGCCTGCCCTTTCGGGCCCGGCGCCCACGACGGTGCATGCCCGCACGGATGGGATCAGTGCGCGGGATCGTGCCCTTGGCGTACCACGACGACCGGGCAGGCCGCGTGCTGGGCGCAGCGCTGGCTGACCGAGCCCAGCATCGCCCGGGCGAACCGGCCCCGTCCACGGCCGCCGACGACGAGGACCTCCGCGCCCTGTGAGGCCCGGATCAGCACCTCCGAGGGATCGCCTTCCACCAGGCACTCCTCCAGATCGACGGGGCGCTCCTCGGGGAAGACGGTGCGCAGCTCCTGCGCGAACCGCTCCCGCGCCTGCTGCAGATCGAAGTCGGGATCGATCGCAGGGCCGCTCCAGCCCACGTCCGACGGTGTGTCCCAGACGTGGACCGCCTCCACGGCCCCGCCGACCAGATGTGCGTACCGCGCCGCCCAGCGCAGCGCCGCGTACGAGGACGGAGAACCGTCCACGCCCACTACCACCCGGGGTACCGGCTCAGGGGGTTGCATGGCCACCTCGCTCAGCAGTCGTTGTCCGTACGTCCACGCTGCCCGCGCCCACGGGTCCGCGCCAGCCGGGAAGCGCTGCGCGGGGCGGGCCGGGCAGGTACCGGGCGTTCCGGCCGTGGGGGCCGGTCGGCCCCTGGGCGTACGCGTCCACCAGGCGCAGGCTCGAGTAAGGAGGGCTGACCGGCCCGGGCACGGGAGGGACACGTCATGGTCCGGAACATCACGGCGGGAGTCGACGGATC
Source organism: Streptomyces sp. NPDC001843 (assembly GCF_042891955.1). Classification (NCBI taxonomy): domain Bacteria; kingdom Bacillati; phylum Actinomycetota; class Actinomycetes; order Kitasatosporales; family Streptomycetaceae; genus Streptomyces; species Streptomyces sp. NPDC001843. The sequence goes on from NZ_JBIATQ010000002.1 coordinate 468,008, forward strand.
CCCCGAAGGCCTCGCGGCCGCGCACTGGGCCGCCCATGAGGCGCTGCGCCGGGGCGCCGCGCTGAACCTCGTGCACGCCTGGCACCGGCATGTGCGTCCCGCGCCGTACGTGTCCCTCGGCAGCGCCGAGCACGGCTGGGCCGAGCACCTTCTGCGAGAGGCGGTCGACAGTGTCCGCGCCGCGCACCCCACGCTGACCGTCGCAGGCCGCCTGATCTGCGACTCCGCGGTCTCCGCGCTGCTCTCGGCGGGCGCGGAGGCCGAACTGCTGGTCCTCGGGTCGCAGGGGCTGGGCAGCACCGCGGGATTCGTCACCGGCTCGGTGTCCCAGCGCGTGGTGGGCGGCGCCGGCTGCCCCGTGGTGCTGGTACGCGCCGGGCGGAGCGCCGCCGACGAGCATCTGCCCGCCGTGGACGGTGTGGCGCCGGACGAGATCCCCGAGACGCCCTACCGTGCCGTCGTCCTCGGGCTGGACGTCACCCAGCCCTGCGACGACCTGATCGCCTTCGCCTTCGACGCCGCCCACCGCCGGGACACGGCGCTGCGCGTGATCCACGTCTTCGAGGCGGAACCCGCCGAGGGCGCCCCGCCTTCCGCCCCCGGTCCCGAGCGGCTCGCCGACCGGGAACACACGGTCGTCGCGGCGCTGCGCCCCTGGGCCGAGAAGTATCCGAAAGTCCCCGTGACCGAGACCGTCGTCGAGGGCCGGACGGCCGCGGAACTGGTGCGTGCCGCCACGGGTGCCGGGCTCGTCGTGGTGGGCCGCCGCACCGGCGGAGGCGGACTCGGGCACCACACCGGTCCCGTCGCCCATGCCGTCCTCCACCACGTCGGCTGCCCGGTGGCCGTCGTACCGCACGCCTGAGCCGATCGTCCGCCCCGCCGACGCCCGGCCTCCCGGACGACCCCGGCGGGTCCCGCACCCGAAGGACCGACACCCATGCGCATCGTCATCGCCCTCGGCGGCAACGCCCTGCTGTGGCGGGGAGAAGGCCCCGACGCGGAGCTCCAGCGGGCGAACGTGGTCCGGGTGGCCACCGCGATCGCCCCGCTCGCCCACGACCACGACCTCGTCCTCACCCACGGCAACGGGCCGCAGCTCGGTCTGCTCGCCGGGGAGAGCGCGGCCGACCCCGCACTGAGCGCCCCGTACCCGCTGGACCTGCTCGGTGCCCAGACCCAGGGCCTGATCGGCTCCCTGCTGGCCCGCGCGCTGCGGGACGCGCTGCCGGGCCGCCGGGTCGCCGCACTGGTCACCCACACCCTCGTCCGCGCCGACGACCCGGCGTTCGCCCGGCCCACGAAGCCCGTCGGCCGGCCCCGGCCCAGCAGGCCGGCACAGTCGCTCGCCCGCGGGCGCGGCCGGCAGGACACCGGGGACCCGGGCACCGGACGCCGTCTCGTCCCCTCGCCCGCTCCGGAGCGCATCCTGGAGACGGAGAGCATCCGGGAACTGCTGGCGACCGGCACCCTCGTCGTCTGCTCGGGCGGCGGCGGCATCCCCGTGACCGAGGAGGGCGGCCTCCTGCACGGTACCGAGGCGATCGTCGACAAGGACCTCGCGGCGGCCCTGCTCGCCGAGGGCGTGAAGGCCGACTTCCTGCTCATCCTCACCGACGTGCCCAACGTCTACGCCCACTACGGCACCCCGGACCAGCGACCCGTACTGGACGTGACCCCCGCGGGGCTGCGCGAGGGGCGCTACGCCGAGGGCTCGATGGGGCCCAAGACGGAGGCGGCAGCCCGCTTCGTGGAGCACACCGGCGGCCTGGCCGCGATCGGCTGTCTGGACGCGGCGTACGAGATCGTCCACGGCAGGTCCGGCACCCTCGTCCGCCCCGACATGTAGTCACCGGGCGTCTCTCGGGCCGAGGTCGGGCCGATGGACCGCGCCACCCGGGCCGGGCGGCACCGGCCGGTGTCCTGTCCGGCACTCCCGGCGATCATCCGCCGCGACGAGCATCGGCGATGACGCAAGGCGCCGGGAGCGGACCCGGTGACGACCGCTTCGGTGACGTCCGGCAGCCGGATCGCCGAAGCCCGCGGCACTTCGCCGCGGGCCGAGCCCCTACCGGGCGCGGCGCGCACCGGCGCGGCGTGGCCCGACCCTCGGTGCGACAATGGGCTCGTGGGGACCCGCCCTGGATGGGACGTGCATATGGGCGTCAGCCGCGCTGTCGGCAGTGCAGATCCGGCCTATCCGTTCGACATCGAGTCCGCGGCCGTGGTGATAACCGATGCCGAACGGTTCATCGTCTCCTGGAGCCCCGGAGCCGAGCGCCTGATCGGCTACCGGGCCCGCGACGTGGTCGGACGTCACGCGGAGTCCGTCGTCGCGGGCGGGGACCTCTCCGCCGCGGTCTCGGGCCTGCGCCGGACGGAACGCGGCTGGACCGGTGTGCTCGCCGCCCGGCACCGCGCCGGCCACGCCGTCGACCTCTCGGTCCGGACATGCCCCCTCCTCGGCGCCGACGGGCACCACGGCTGGCTGATCGTCGCGTGCGACGTCAGGGAACGGATGGAGTTCGAGTTCTTCGAGGCGGTCGCGCGAGGCCTGCTCCAGCGGTCGCCCATGGGCATCGCCGTACTCGACACGGATCTGCGCTGGAAATGGTCCAACCGCGCGCTGGCCGACATGGACGAGGACCGGCCGGCCGAGCAGGAGCCGCCCGGCACCGTGGCCGACTCCGGTGGACCGACGCCCGTGGTGAACCGTCACGCCAGGCGCGCGCTCATCACCGGACAGCCCCAGGTGACCCTGGACCACGTGCCGCCCCGCCACGGCATCTCCCGCCGGAGCCGGGAGCGGGACTTCAGGCTGCGTTCCTTCTTCCCCGTGCGGGACACCACCGGGCAGACGCTGGGCGTCTGCCTCGTCGCCCTCCACGCCACCGGCCAGGACTCGGCACGCGACCGGCTCACCCTGCTCAACGAGGCCAGCGAACACATCGGGACCACCCTGGACCTCGACCGTACGGTGCAGGAGCTGGCGGAGGTCGTGGTGCCGCGGATCGCCGACTTCGTGGCGATCGACCTCCTGGACGAGGTACGAGCGGAGGCGGACCCGCCCGGGGGACGCCAGCCGGGCGAGGCGATGCTGCACCGGGCCGCCCATCTGTCGATCCAGGAGGACCACCCCGAAGTGGTCGTGGACGTCGGCGCCGCCCCCCGCTATCCGGCCCGGTCCCCGCAGGAACGCTGCCTGGCCACCGGCAAGCCCATCCGCGAGCTCGTCAGCGCCACGACACCCTGGCTCATCGACGACACCCAGCGCTGGACGAAACTCATCCGGCTCGGCGTGCACACACACCTGGTCGTCCCGCTGCGCGCCCGCGGCATCACCATGGGCGTGGTGACCGTGCTGCGCTGGAAGCACCCCGAGCCGTTCGGCGAGGACGATCTGCTCCTCGTCGAGGAACTGGTGGCACGGGCCGCCGTCTGCGTGGACAACGCGCGGCGCTTCGCCAGGCAGCACCAGGCCGCGCTCACCCTGCAGACCAGCCTGCTGCCACCCGATCTGCCCCGGCACAACGCCGTCGAGGTCGCCTACCGGTACCTTCCCGCCGACACCGAGGCCGGCGTGGGCGGCGACTGGTTCGACGTCATACCGCTCTCCGGGGCCAGGGTCGCCCTCGTCGTGGGTGACGTGGTCGGTCACGGACTGCACGCAGCGGCCAGCATGGGACGGCTGCGCGCCGCCGTCCAGACCCTGGCCGATCTGGACCTGCCCCCGGACGAACTGCTCACCCACGTCGACGACCTGGTCGTCCGCCTGTCCGACGAGGCCGAGGCCGCCGCGCAGGGCCCGCTCGTCATCGGGGCGACCTGCGTGTACGCGGTCTACGATCCGGTCGCCCGCACCATCGTGGTGGCTCGCGCCGGGCACCCCAGTCCGGCGATCGCCCACCTCAGGGAGCCGGTGGAGTTCCCCGACATCCCCGCCGGCCCGCCCCTCGGGCTCGGCGGCCTCCCGTTCGAGTCGGCCGAGATCGCGGTGGAGGAGGGGAGCGTCATCGCGCTCTACACCGACGGGCTGATCGAGGCGTCGGACCGGGACGTCGACGTCGGCATGGAGCGCCTGTGCTTCACCCTGGCCCACCCCGACCGGCCGCTCGAGGAACTGTGCGACACCATGGTCCGCACCCTGCTGCCGGAACGCCCACGCGACGACGTCGCCTTCCTCATCGCGCGCACCCACGCGCTCAGCCCCGACCGCGTCGTCTCCTGGGACGTCCCGGCGGATCCCTCGGCGGTGCACGTGGCCCGGAACAACGCCGTCCGCCAGCTGGCCGTGTGGGGTCTGGACGAGGTCGCGTTCACCACGGAGCTGATCGTCAGCGAACTGGTCACCAACGCCATCAAGCACGCGTACGGGCCGATCAGTCTCCGGCTCATCCACGAACGCGCCCTGATCTGCGAGGTCTCGGACGCCAGCCACACCTCCCCGCACCTGCGCGGCGCCCGCATCACCGACGAGGGAGGGCGCGGCCTGTTCCTCGTCGCCCAGATCGCCCAGCGCTGGGGCACCCGCCACACGTCCCACGGCAAGACCATCTGGACGGAGCAACAACTGCCCGACGGTGCCTGACCCCGCCGGAGACCGATTCCGCGGAAGGGAGGGACCGGGATGACAGCGCAGTCCTCCCAGTCCGGCCGTGACACGTCCGGGCCCGAGGCCACCCGGCCCACCGGGCTGCTGGACATGCTGAGTGTCGCCGCGGTGGTCCTGGACACCGACGGGCGCATCGTGTTCTGGACCCCGCAGGCGGAAGAGCTGTTCGGCTATACCGCGGACGAGGCGCTGGGGCAGTACGCCGCGCGGCTGCTGATCCGCCCCGAACACCTCAAGTCCGTACTGAGCCTGTTCGCGGACGTGCTGGAGACCGGCCGCAGCTGGGCGGGTGCCTTCCCCGTCCGGCACAAGGACGGCGACAGCCGCCTGATGGAGTTCCGCACCATGCGGCTGCTGAACGACCTGGGGGACGTCTTCGCCCTCGGCATCGCGGCCGAACACACCCTGCTGCAGCGCGTCGAGACCGACCTGGCACTGTGCGACCGGCTGATCAGCCAGTCCCCGATCGGCCTGGCCCTGCTGGACCCCGAACTGCGCTACCTCCTGGTCAACCCCGCACTGGAACGCATCGACGGCATACCCGCCGAGGACCACATCGGCCGTCGCCTGCGCGAGACCCTGCCCTTCTCCGACGTGGGGACGATCGAGTCCGCGCTGCGCCAGGTGCTCACCACCGGCACCCCGCTGCTCGACCAGTACCACGTGGGCCGCCCCCCGACCGACCCCGACCAGGACCACGCCTGGTCCCTGTCCTTCTACCGTCTGGAGGACCCCGGCGGACGGACCCTGGGCGCGGCCGCCTCCGTCGTCGACGTCACCGAGCGGCACCGCGCCGCCACCGAGGCCGACCGGGCCCGGCGCCGTCTGGCACTCATCGCCGACGCGTCGACCCGCGTCGGCACCACACTGGAGGTCGAGGAGACCGCCCACGAACTGGCCGACATAGCCATCCCCGGCCTCGCCGACGTGGTCGCCGTGGACGTCCTGGACGAGGCCCTGGCCTGCCGCCGCACCCGCAAACCGACCGGCGGCCCGGAACTCTTCCGTGCGCTCGCCCTCCGGGCGTCCCACCCCACCGTCGCGCTGCGCGCCGCGGACCCTCCGGGCGACCTGGCCGCCTACGACGGGGACCGGCTGGTCACCCTGTGCGTCCACACCGGCCGGCCCGTCATGGTGAAGCACGTCGAAGAGAAGGATCTACCGCGTATCGCACGCGACGCCGAGGCCGCCACGCTCCTGGCCCGCGCCGGCGTCCACTCCTACCTCGCCGTACCCCTGGTCGCCCACGGCGAGGTGCTCGGCGCCCTCGACCTCAAACGCACCCGGAACCCGCTCCCGTTCGACGAGGACGACGTCGTCCTGGCCGGCGAACTCGCCAGCCGCGCCGCCGTCGCCATCGACAACGCCCGCTGGTTCCAGAGCGTGCGCAACACCGCCCTCACCCTGCAGCGCAGCCTGCTGCCCGACCACCCGCCGCACCACACCGGACTGGAACTCGCCTCCCGCTACCAGCCCGCCCAGGCCACCAGCGAGGTCGGCGGCGACTGGTACGACGTGATCACGCTGGCCGACGACAAGACCGCGCTGGTCGTCGGCGACGTGATGGGCAACGGCATCGACGCGGCCGCCACCATGGGACGGCTGCGCACGGCCACCTGCGCCTACGCCGACCTGGACCTGGCCCCCGACGCGGTGCTCCAGCACCTGGACAAGATCACCTGCGATCTGGAGCACTACATCGTCACCTGCCTGTACGCCGTGTACGACCCCAGGACGAGGCAGTGCCGCCTCGCGAACGCCGGACACATGCCCCCGGCGCTGGCCCGCCCCGGCCGACCCGCCGTCCTGCTCGACCTGCCCGCCGGAGCCCCGCTCGGCGTCGGCGGCATCTCCTTCGAGACCACGACCACGGACCTGGACCCCGGCGACCTCCTGGTCCTCTACACCGACGGTCTCGTCGAAACCCGCTACCACCCCATCGACGACCGCCTGAACATGCTCCTCAGCTTCCTCGACGAACCGCACCGGCCCCTGGAGGAGACCTGCGACCTGCTGCTGTACGGCCTGCGCCACCCCGACGACCACGACGACGTCGCCCTCCTGGTGGCCCGCACCCGTTAGCCGGCCCGCAGCTGCCGCTCCAGCCGTTCCAGGCTGTTGTCGAGGGCGTCGCGGGCCGCCTGCTCGCCCGGGTCGTGGCTGTCCTCGAAGAACGACAGGTGGACGGTGACCTCACTGGCTCCGCTGCCGATACCGGCGACCTGCAGCCAGCCGGCGTAGCCGCCCTGCTCGCGGGTGCCCCACTCGATGCGCATCTGGTCGCGTTCCGTGCGCAGCAGCGCCGAGGTGTCCTGGTCCAAGCGGTCCTCGTGCACGGTGACGGCGGGCGGATCCTCGGGCCGTACATGCAGGGCGTCCGGCAGCCAGGCGTCCAGCCGGTCGACGTCGGCGGCCCGGTCGAAGACCTGCTCCGGCTGTGCGGGCATCGTGCGTGAACGTTCGTACTCTGCCATGGCGGCACCGTTCCTCGGCTCGACTGCGTACCCCGCACGCGTGCCCCTTGTGGGCCGCCCGAAAAGTCCGGCCCCGGACCGGATCTCACGGGGGAGCCGTCCGCAGGGCGCGCAGCACCGACCAGACGACTGAGACGAACGGGACGGCGACGACGGCGCCGATCACACCGGCGACGATGCTGCCCGCGATGACCGACACGGCGACGACGAGCGGGTGCAGGCTGACCGCCCAGCTCAGCACCAGCGGATGCAGTACATGACCCTCCAACTGGCCGATGACGACGATGAGCACCAGGACGGCCGCGGCAGTGAGCGGACCGCGCCCGGCCAGGGCGACCACCGTCGCCACGCCCAGCGCGATCGGTGAGCCCACCAGCGGCACGAACGTGGCGAAGAACTCCAGCAGGGTCAGCGGCAGCGCGAGAGGCACCCGCAGGACGAGCAGGACGACACCGACGAGCACGGCGTTGGTGGAGGCCACGATGATGATGCCGCGGGTGTATCCGGCGAACGTCCGCCAGGCCGCGTGTCCCGCCAGGTCCCACCGTGGCCGGGCACCACTGGGCAGGAACTGGTCCCGGGCCCAGGCCCACAGTTTCTCGCCGGAGTGGATGAAGAAGAGGGAGGAGAAGAGCGCGAGCACCCCTCCGGTGACCAGCTCGACCACCCGGCCGAGCCCGCTGACGGCGCTGCTGAGCAGTCTCGACCGGTGCGCGTTGATGTAGTCCACCACCTGGCCCTGCAGATCCGACAGCTTGCCCGGACTGATCCGGAACGGCGGGCGCTGCAGCCACAGCTCGATCCGGTGCACGCCGCCCCGGAACTCACCCGCCAGTTTCGTGGACTCGCCCGCCACCGCGTTGCCGACGAGAGCGAGCAGCGCGAACAGCAGCAGCAGGCTGCCGACGAGGGCGACGACGACGCTCAGCGGCCGGGGGAGCACCCGGTTCAGCAGGTCGGCGAGGGGCCGCAGTACCGAGGTGACCACGAGCGCGAGGAACAGGGACACGGCGATGAGCTGGAAGCGGCCGAGGACGGTGAAGACACCGTAGACGACGACGCCGACGACGATGAGCCGCCAGGCGTAGGCCGCGGCGACCCGCAGGGACGGCACCGTCCGCTCGGCCGGTGAGAGGAGCGCCTGCCCGGAGCGCGAGCGCGGCGGGATCCGTACCGAGTGCGCCGGCCGGCTGCCCAGCACCGTACGGTCCGCCCGGCGCCCGCCCCGCCCGGCCGTTCGCCCGCCCGTATCGGCCACGGTGCCTCCCGCCTCCCCTCCGTTTCTGACTACCGGTCATCTCTGCAGCACCGTAAGGGCAAGCCGCTCGGCCGACGCGACGCAACGCGCGAGGAACGCCTGCCCTGTGCTTCTCCGTGGGACAGCGGATGTGGGGACAGCGGCACGGTCGAGACCCGACGCGGCCTGCTGCCGCACACCCTCCACCTTGAGCAGTTCACGCACCGCTTGGCCGCCGAGTGGCTGACCTACCGCCACCGCCGCTGGCCGGCCTCGACCGACCCGTATCTGCTGGTCAGCCAGAAGACCGCGCTCGACCCCGACCAGCCAGCCAACCCGCGGTGCCCGGTTCGGCATCGTGGATCTGCATCCCGACACGCCTGAGATCGCAGCCCGCATCTCGCCGCCCGGCGTCGTCGGCTTCACCGCGGATCGTCTCCACTCGGGCCCATGGCCTGCGGTCCGATGGGCGGCTGCTCTCCTCATCGAGGGCGGCGAGCACGCCGAATCGTCGCCCATCTTGAGTCCCTGGGGCTGGACACCGTGCGCCTCGACCACGCCACCGGGCGCGTCGAGGTCGTCTCACGTGGGTTCGACGGCCCGCGACAGCGCGATGCCCGCCAGGGATAACGTCGCCCGTCCCGGGAACGCGGACGTCTCCGTCCGGATTCACCGGCCGGAGAACGCAACCGTCCGTCAGGGGAGAGCACATGCCAGTACGCCGATGGTCCGCGGGGCCCGAATCGCCCCTACGGGACGCGGTGCTGGCCGGTCGTTACCGCTTGGACGCCCTGCTCGGCCGCGGCGGCGCCGCCGATGTCCACGAGGGCTTCGATCTCCAGTTGAGGCGGTCCGTGGCGGTGAAGGTGTTCCGAGCGGGCAGCGACACACAGACGGAGGAACGTTTCGCCGACGAGGCCCTGCTGCTGGCCCGTCTGCAGCACCCGGGGCTCGTCACCGTCCACGACTACGGACGGGACAGGGGACGCCCCTTCCTGGTCATGCAGCTGCTCAAAGGGCCGACGCTGCGCGCCCGCACGGTTTCGGGGGCGCTGCCCCGGGCCGAAGTGTGCGCCATCGGTGCGGCCGTGGCCGAAGCCCTCGCCCACGTGCACGCCGCCGGGGTGGTGCACCGCGACGTCAAACCGTCCAACATCCTCATGGACGAGGCGGGCATCCCGCACCTGACCGACTTCGGCATCTCACGGCTGATCGACGCCACCGCGCACACCGCCACGGGAGCGCTGGTCGGTACCGCGGCGTATCTCGCTCCGGAGCAGGTCATGGGCCGCGAGGTGGGGCCCGCCGCGGATGTCTACGCCCTGGGCCTGACCCTGCTGGAGTGCCTCAAGGGACGGCTGGAGTACGACGGCGCCCCGCTGGAGGCGGCGATCGCCCGACTGCACCGCACCCCGGTCGTGCCGGCCTGCCTCGACCGTGATCTCTCCCTTCTGCTGCAGGCCATGACCGCTCTCGACGAGAGCGAGCGCCCCGATGCCGAGGCGTGCGCCGAAGCTCTGGCCGCCCTGCGGCCGGAGCGGGACGGGCTCAGCGCCGTCCTCCCGGCGAGGACGTACCGCGGTGTCCGGGCGGACGCCATGAGTGTCCCCGCCTTCGCCGCCGATCCCGAGCCGACGGGGACGATGGCGGCCCCGCGGCAGATACCCGCCGCCCGGCGACGCGGCGGACGGCACCTGGCGACGGCCGGGGCCGCCCTGGCCGCGCTGCTCGGCGTCACCCTGACGGGATCGATCGGTGATCTGGCGGGCTCCGGGAGCGCCAGCGCCTCGGGCGCGGGCGGCCGCGCACCGACCGCTCCGGCCAGCGAGCCGTCGCACACCCCCTCGGCGCCGGCAGACCGGACGACACCGCCGGCCCCGGGGACCCCGGCCGGGCAGCCGCCGACGGAAACGCCCGGCACCGCTCCGGTCGCGTCCGCCACCACGGTCCTGGGCGCGAAGGAGGGCCACGCCCCGGGCGCCACGAAGGAGGGCCATGACCGCGGAGCGGAGAAAGCCACGACGGCGATTGTCGGCGCGCGAGAGGAGTCCGGGAAGTCCAAGCCGCCGCCCAACCGGAAGAAGCCCAAGAAGCCGGGCATGGCCAAGCAGGGGAAGAAGCACTGAGAAATCCTGCCCGGGGCTTTCGGCGGACGCGATCCGGGAACCCGGTCGCCTGTCCCGACCGCCCGAGAGACAGGAGGCCGCCGTGACGGATGAGCACAACGCCCAGCGGGATCCGACCACACAGCACCCTCGCCCCGACTTCCCCTCCCAGGATCAGCCGCACCCCGGCTGGACCGGGCCGATGGACCCGCCGCCGGACCACGGTGAGGAGTCGTACCGCGGCTCGGGCCGTCTGGAGGGGCGGAAGACCGTCATCACGGGCGGGGATTCCGGCATCGGACGGGCCGTGGCGCTCGCCTTCGCCCGTGAGGGCGCCGACGTGCTGTTCACCTACCTCGAGCAGGAGGAGGACGAGGCCCGCGAGACGTCCCGTCTGGTGGAGGACGCGGGGCGCAAGGCGGTCGCCGTCTCCTGCGACATCCGCGAGGAGGGCAACTGCCGCGCGCTCATCGAGCGGGCGGTCGCCGAGTTCGGACGCATCGACGTCCTGGTGAACAACGCCGCCTACCAGATGTCCCAGCCGGACGGCATCGAGGCGATCTCCACCGAGCAGTTCGACCGTGTCCTGCGGACCAACCTCTACGGGATGTTCTGGCTGACGAAGTTCGCCCTGCCGCACATCCCGGAGGGCGGCAGCATCATCAACACCACGTCGGTGCAGGCGTACAAGCCGAGCCCGCACCTGCTGGACTACGCGACCACGAAGGGCGCGATCGCCACCTTCACCCAGGGGCTGGCCCAGCAACTCGCGGACCGCGGGATCCGTGTGAACGCGGTCGCCCCCGGCCCGGTGTGGACCCCCCTGATCCCCGCGACGATGCCCGAGACGGCCGAGTTCGGCAAGCAGAGCCCGCTGGGCCGCCCGGCACAGCCGGCCGAGCTCGCTCCTGCGTACGTCTACCTCGCCTCCCCCCAGGCGAGCTACATCACCGCGGAGATCCTCAACGCGACCGGCGGCACCCCGCTGCCCTGAGCCGGGACCCGCCCGGGGTGGAGGCGGGCCCGCGGGGCTTCGCGCCGGCCGACGAGTTCCTTGCGGATGCGGTCCGGCATGAACGCCGAGGACTCGCGGGCCCGTTTCCTCCCAGGCGAAGACGCAGGACGCTGCCACGCCGTCGCATCGCAGTTCGCGCCGTCACGACCGGTGTCCAGGGCGGCCATGGCCGGCGCCGGTGGGCACGGCCGCCGCACCCGCACGGGCGGCGACCTCCACGGCGCGGATCCGGTCGATGTCGGTCACGGCGGTGACGGCGGCCCCGGGTGACGACCTCGGTCAGGCGCCGGATGTGGTCATGGCCGATCATTCCGGCGCCAAGACGCCCTACACGTACGGTCATGGTCGTTCCCTCCAGGGAATCAGGAGAAGCGCGCCCGGAGTTCGGCTTCGAGGGTTTCGAGGGTGCGGCCCTTGGTCTCGGGGACGTAGAGCTTGACGAAGATGAGGGAGACGATCCCCGCGACCACGAACAGGAAGAACGTGCCCGGGATCCCGATCCCGGAGACCAGGGACGGGAAGACCAGCCCGATCACGAAGTTGGTCAGCCACAGCACCACGGCCGCGACACCCATCCCGAACGCGCGCATCCGCATCGGGAAGATCTCCGACAGCATCAGCCAGGTCACCGGCGAGATGGCGCCCTGCTGGAACGCGAGGAACGTGACGGTCATGGCGAGCACCGCGTACGCCCGGCCGTCTCCCGAGTGCAGGGCCAGGGAGAAGACGCCGATGAACAACAGGGCGGCGGTCGTGCCGATCTGACCGGTCATCAGCATCGGGCGGCGGTTGACGCGGCTCAGCAGCCAGATGCCGGCGAAGGTGGCCAGCACCGAGATCACGCCGTTGGCGATGTTCGCCGTCAGCGCGCTGTCGGCGGCGAAGCCGGCGTCGGTGAGGATCTGGGTGCCGTAGTACATGATCGTGTTGACGCCGGTGATCTGCTGCACGATCGCGATGCCGAAGCCGACGAACATCAGCCTGCGGATCCACGGGGTGGACCTCATGTCCCGCCAGCCGCCGAGCCGCTCCCGCTCTCCCTCCACGGTGAGCGCGGAGACCGCCGCGAGTTCGGCCTCGGCACGGGTCTGGGACCGCACCTGCCGCAACACCTCCAGGGCTTCGTCGAAGCGGGTCCTGGAGGCCAGCCACCGCGGGCTCTCCGGCATGACCAGCATGCCGAACCACAGCACCAGGGCCGGAACGGTGGCGATCAACAGCATCCAGCGCCACACCCCACCGGACTCACCGCCAACCTGGGCGATGATCGCGTTGGAGGTGAAGGCCAGCAGCTGACCGCTGACGATCATCAGCTCGTTGCGGGTGACCAGCGCGCCGCGCCGCTCGGCGGGGGAGACCTCCGCGAGGTAGACCGGCACCGTGACCGAAGCGCCGCCGACGGCGAGGCCGAGCACGAAGCGTGCGACGACCATGACCGCGGTGGTCGGAGCGAGGGTGCAGCCCAGCGCGCCGATGAAGAACAGCACCGCCAGGGCGAGGATCGTACGGCGCCTGCCGCGGGCGTCGGAGAGCCGGCCGCCGGCGACCGCGCCGAGTGCGGCGCCCAGCAGGAGGGAGCTGGTGACCATGCCCTCGGTGACCGGGGTCAGTCCCAGGTCGTCGGTCATGTAGGGCAGGGCGCCGTTGATGACGCCGGTGTCGTAACCGAAGAGCAGCCCGCCGAAGGTGGCGATGATCGTGATGATCCGCAGCCGCCGGGAGACCGCCGCGGACGGGGTGTCCGCTGGGGTGGCGGGCGGAACGGGGGTCTGAGTCGCGTCGTCCCTGACGTCCAAGGCGGCCTCCTACTGGTTGGTGTTCGGACGTCGGGTACCCGACAGGCCGCAACGAGCCAGGTGCTCACGGGTGCGCACCGGGATGGGCAGCCGCACCTCGGGTGCGCACGAGTACAGGTCCTGCTCGACGATCACCAACAACTCGGCGTCGAGCCGCGCGAGTCGGCCACGGCATCGGCTGGGCCGGGCACGCCCGTCGAGGTTGTCGCAGCCGCCGTAAACCACGTGCCTGGTGTCCGGGCAGGGCGGCCCCCAGGCGATGTCGACCACGTTCCGACAAGGGCTTGGACCACGGGCATGCCGCTGTTCAGTCGACCGGCCAGGTGTGGGCAGGCGCGTTGAGATGCATGTAGTCGATGTACTGCCGGGTCATCCGCCGCAGGGCCTCGTGGCGGCCGGTGTGGGTGGCGGCGTCGATCTGGTGGAACATCTCCTTCTGCCAGACCGCCCCGTTGCGGCCGGTGACACACCGCTGCTCGATGATCCCGAGCAGCGGCTCCCGCCAGGCCTCGTCCATGCCGGAGTGCATCAGTCCCCGGTGCGCCAGCGGCAGCAGACGCCGCAGGACGAGTTCGGACGCCGGCACCTCGCCCATCCCGGGCCAGTACAGGCGGGCCTCGATGCCGTGCCGCGCCGCCGCGTGCAGGTTGTCCTCGGCGGCCGAGAACGACATCCGCGACCACACCGGCCGTTCCTCCTCCACCAGCGCGCGGGTGAGGCCGAAGTAGAAGGCGCCGTTGGCGAGGGTGTCGGCGACGGTCGGGCCGGCGGGCAGCACACGGTTCTCCACCCTCAGGTGCGGCTTGTCGTGGGCGACGGCGTAGACGGGGCGGTTCCAGCGGTAGATGGTGCCGTTGTGCAGGGTCAGCTCGGCCAGTTCGGGGATGTCGCCGCGGTCCAGCGTCTCGCCGGGGTCCTCCTCCTCGCACAGGGGCAGCAGTGCCGGGAAGTACCGCACGTTCTCCTAGAAGAGGTCGAAGACGCTGTTGATCCACCGCTCGCCGAACCAGACCCGGGGCCGTACCCCCTGCACCTTGATCTCCTGCGGACGGGTGTCGGTGGCCTGCTCGAACAGCGGGATGCGGGTCTCGTGCCACAGCTCCTTGCCGAACAGGAACGGTGCGTTGGCCGCGAGCGCCACCTGGATGCCGGCGATGGCCTGGGCCGCGTTCCAGTAGTCCGCGAACTCCTCCGGGGAGACCTGGAGGTGGAACTGGGTGCTGGTGCAGGCTGCCTCGGGGGTGATCGTGTCCGCGTAGGTCCGCAGCCGGTCGACGCCGTCCACCTCGATGAGCAGGTCCTCGCCCCGGGCCGCGAAGATCTGGTCGTTGAGCAGCCGGTAACGCGGGTTCTCCGACAGGGCGGCCTCGCCCATGTCCTCGTGCCTGAGGGTGGGAAGAATGCCGATCATGATCAGCTGGGTGCCGACCGACCGGGCGCGTTGCTCCGCGTGGTTCAGCGCGGCGCGGATCTCGGACTCCCAGGCGTCGGGTCCGCCCGCCGTCAGCCGACGGGGCGGGATGTTGATCTCCAGATTGAACCGGCCCAGTTCCGTGGCCCAGGCGGGATCCGCGATCGCCTCGAGCACGTCGACGTTACGCATCGCCGGTTCCGCCCGGTCGTCGACCAGGTTCAGCTCGATCTCCAGGCCCACCTGGGGCCGCTCGGACTCGAACCGTGACTCGCGCAGCATCTGCGCGAACGCGTCGAGGCACTCCTGCATCTTGGCCCGGTACCGGCGGCGGTCCTCGCGGGTGAAGACCAGCGCCGGGACGTCGCGTCCCATCGGCCCTCCCGGCTGTTCCCCCTCGGACACCTCTCCACCCAGCGTCGCACCAGCGGGCGCCCCGGACCAGCGGGCCGTGCGGCAAGCCGACGGCACCAACGGGTCCCTCAGGGTCTGTCCCGCGGCCGACGCCGGGCGACCCGGACCGGCACCGGGCTCGGCGCCGGCCACCAGGGTGCGACGGATCTGGCCTGGCTCGCCGGCTGTGGATGCACGACATCCACGCCATGGATCTCTTCCGGGCGGCCCGCCCGGTTCCCTCGGACGGACCGCCCGCGGGCTACGGTGTGACCGGAGTACCGCCGAAGGTCACCACCAGGTGGCCGTCCGCGGCGAAGGACCAGCCGAGGGAACCGCTGTAGGAGGAGCACCGGGACCCGTTCGAGCCGGTCCAGAACTGGTTCGAACCGTCGGCGTCACCGATTGTCTTGTCGTTGGACCCGCTGACACCGAACCGGCACGAGGTGTTGTTCCGGAACACCGAAGTGCCCGCGTCGAACGAGAAGTTGCGCTGGGCGTTGTCGATGCCCACGTTGTTCGAGACGCTCATCCTCCCCGGGTTGCTGTTGTAGGTGAACCCGTGATGGCCGTTGTGGTAGGCGATGCTGTGCTGGACGACGTGGTCGACCGCGATGTCGTCGCCGCCGAGCTTGTATCCGTTGCGGTCGCCGTTCTTGTTCACGGTGCCGTCGGAGAGGGTGCCGTTGTTGTAGGAGAGGGAGTACTCGATCGTCACCGGGCCGATCGCACCCGTGTCCTTCTTGGTGTAGAGGTCCCAGCCGTCGTCGATGTTGTTGTGGGAGACGTCGTAGCGGAAGACGTTCCCTGTGCCGGTGGTGAGCTTGGCCGCGAAGCCGTCGGCGTCCTCGCCGTCGGAGTCGGCGTTGTCATGGGACTCGGAGCTCAGGATCAGGTTGTGGGACGGCCACTGGCTGCTCGGAGTGGTGGAGGCGATCCGGCCGAGCTGCAGTCCCGTGTCGCGGTTGTACGCCGTCACCGTGCGCTCGATGACGTTGTCGCTGCCGCCGACGTATATCCCGTTGTCACCGGCGTGCTCGACGGTGATGCCGTAGACGTGCCAGTACGAGGCCATCAGCTGGAGCCCGCGGTTGGCAGGACTCTCGCTCTGGGCCGAGAAGTTCAGTACCGGGGTCTCGCCAGGGTAGGCGGACAGGGTGGTGCGGGCGCCGGAGGTGCCGTCGGTGCCGGCCGGGACGGTGACCGTCGAGGAGTAGTTGTACGTGCCGCCGCGCAGGTAGATCGTCCCACCGGGCGCGACCCGGCTGATCGCCGAGGTGAGTGTGGTCGGCGCGGACTGCGTCCCGGCCGCGCCGTCGGTGCCGTTCGGCGCCACGTACAGCGCGCCGCTCGTCGGCGGGGTCGTGCTGCCGCTCGTCTCCACGTCGAGGTAGTCGATGTTGGGCAGGCCGCCCGAGGCCGTCGGGTTCAGGCGGATGGTGTTGCTGCCCGCTTTCAGTGACACGGTCAGTGTCTTGGTGGCCCAGGTCGACCAGGCACCCGTGGCCTCGAAGGACGGGCTCCGCACGGTGGATCCGTTGACGACGAGGTCGGCCGGGCGCGCGGCGGTGCCGCCGTTGGCGAAGCGCACGTTCAGGGTCGCCGTGCCCGCGGTGGCGGCGTTCACGGTGAACTGCGCATAGGCGCCGGCCGCGTTGGTTCCGTTGCAGAATCCGCTGCCGGAGTATCCGGCCCAGTCGGAGTCGACGGTGCCGGTGCAGACGGACGGGGAGCTCTCGGCCTCGTAACGCGCGGAGGCGGCCTGCGCGGTGGTGCCGGACAGCGCTGCGAGTGTGCCGGCCAGCAGGCCGACGGACGCCATCATTGGTCTGAGGTGCATCGTTCGTCTCCAGGTTGTGTGCGGCAACATGGGTCTGTTCGAGTGCGTGAACGCGTCTGCGGCCGAGTGACCCGTCACTCCGGGCAGAAAGCGCTTTCTGGAGACCGTATGGAGGTGTCATGCGTGCGTCAATAGACGTGCACATGATTTGGGTTCAAGATGATGAACATGAGGCCGGGGCGGCGTGTGGCTTACCGACCGGGGGCCGGCCGTCGGCGGGCGTACCGGTCCGTCGCCGCCACCAGGGCTTCCACCACCCCTGGTGCGCCCATCGTGTGCCCGACCTCGTCCACCACGACCAACTCGCTGCCGGGCCAGGCGTGATGGAGGCGCCACGCGGTGCCGAGCAGGTTGCCGAAGTCGAGGCTGCCCTGGACCAGGGTGGCGGGGACGCCCCCGAGGAGGTGGGCGTCCCTGAGGACCACCCCTTCGTGGTTGCCCGCGCCGAGGAAGTGGTCGTTGCCCCAGTAGTGGGTGACGGTCCGCGCGAAGCCCGTGCGGAACACGGGGTCCTCGAAGCGCGCCACCGAGCGCGGCGGCGCCGGGATCGTCGCCGTCTCCCAGTCCGTCCAGGCCCGCGCCGCGCGTGCCCGCACCGCCGGGTCGGGGGACTCGATCAGCCGGTTGTACGCGGCCGCGAGGTTGCCGTCGCGTTCCCCCTCGGGCAACTCGGCCAGGAACCTCTCGAAGGCCTCGGGAAAGATCCGGCCGAGCCCGCGGGTCAGCAGGGCGACTTCGGCGTTCGATCCGGTGGCGACCGCCGCGAGGACCAGTTCGGACACGGCCCACGGATGCGTCTGCGCGTACCGCAACCCGAGTACGGACCCCCATGACACGCCCCACACCAGCCACCGCTCGATTCCCAGGTGCCGGCGGAGCAGCTCCAGGTCGACGAGGAGATGAGCCGTCGTGTTGACGCTCATGTCGGTGTCGTACGCGCCGGCATGGGGAGTGGACCGCCCGCAGCCGCGCTGGTCGAGGAGCACGATGCGGTAGGCCGCCGGGTCGCAGTACCGCCTGAACCCCGCGTCGCACCCGGAGCCTGGGCCGCCGTGCAGCATGAGCGCGGGCTTGCCGTGCGGGTTCCCGCAGACCTCCCAGTGGACGCGGTTGCCGTCACCGACGTCGAGCATGCCGCTGTCGTACGGCTCGATCTCCGGGTAGAGGCCCACGGGAACCCTCATGGTGTGTCAGCAGCTGGAGTTGGTCTGGGTGAGCAGGCCCAGCCGCCACGGCAGGCTGTTGTAGTCGCCGCTCGCGTTCGGATTCAGGCCCTGGTACAGGTACTGCAGCCTGCAGGCGTTGATCGTCAGCGTCTGATCATAGCCCGCGCGGATCATCTCGCCATGGCTGATGTCCTTGGTCCAGGCACCGGGGGGAGGAGGTCACGTTGCTCCCCCGGGCGAACGGATTGCTCTTGGTGGCGGCCAGCGGCGTCCACGAGCCGGCGAGGCTGCCGGACGTCCAGGAGCGGAAGTGGCGCCGTCCGTCGGAGCCGATGGCCTCGATGAGCATCAGGTACTGGTTGGCGCCCTGCACCTTGTAGACGTTGCTCGCCTCGAACAGGGCGTTCTCGCTGGCGTCCTGGGCGGCGATGACGGTGTTCCCGAAGCCGTTCGGGAACTGGCCGCCGGTCGTCCGCGAGCGGTGGAGACGCCCGTTGTCGTCGGAGGAGAACAGGAAGCAGTTGGCGCTGTCGCGGATCACCCACATGTCGACCCAGTAGTCGTTGCCGATGTGCTGCTTGATGACGTCCGGCATCGAGGAGTGGAAGTTCCGCGGCGCACTCCAGCCGTTCGGGTTGCCGATGTCGGGGTTGGTGGAGTACGAGGCCGCTCGTGTCGTCCCGCACGGCCTCCTGACTTTCCGTTACCATCGGGCCGTGACCAGGGGCCCGGCGTGCCGACGGAGGGCGAACCGGCCGTGATCGACCGCGAACGCCTCATCAGAACACTGACGTTCTGGCTGCGCCCAGCCTTCCTTCTGCGCGTGGTCTACCGCTTCCAGAGGATCGTCGGGTTCGATCGTTCGATGGCCCTGGCCTCCAGCGCCCTGACCGCCCTGATCCCGCTCGGGATCCTCGTCGGCGCCGTCTTCGGCGGCGCTCTGGGCCACGACATCGCGGACGGGATCATCGCGTGGTACGGCCTCACCGGTGACGGCGCCGAAGCGGTCCGGGACCTGTTCTCCCCCACCGGGGGCGAGTCGCAGAGCATCGGCGCCGTCGGGGGCGTGTTCCTGGTGATCTCCGCTCTCAGCTTCGCGCGCGCGGCACAGCGGCTGTTCGAGCAGGCCTGGGAACTCACTCCGCTCGGTGTGCGCAACACGCGGAACGGCCTGTGGTGGCTCCTGTCCGTCAGCGGCTACATGGCGGTCAGCGGATGGATCTACGCGGCCCTGTCCGGCCGGCGGCTCGGCCTGGCGGCCTCGGTGTGCGAGGTGCCGGTGACCGCCGGCTTCCTCGTCTGGAGCGGCTGGCTCCTTTCGGCGAAGCGGATCGGCGGCAGGGCCCTGCTGTCCTTCGCCGCCGTCGCGGCGGTGCTGATCGCCGTGTATTCGCTGGGGGCTTCGGTCTACCTGCCGCGCCTCTTCAACACCTACGCCGCGCGGTACGGAACCGTCGGCGCCGTCTTCGCCATGATCTCGGCGCTCTTCGGGGCCATGCTCGTCATCGTGGCGTCGGCGGCGGTGGGACGCGAGGTCCGAGACGAGCTCGTCCGCATCCGCCAGGGTCTCAGACCGTCGCAGAACGAGATCCGCCGGGAGTGGGACAACGTGGTCGAGCAGACCCGGTCACGCTGGCACAACGCACGCGAACAGCTTCCCCGCCCTCGCCCCAGACACCAGTGACCCCGGCCGCCCGATTGCCTCGGGCCACTGCTGTGCCGCCTTGCCCGGGACGCGTTCGAGGCTCGCCTTCGTGCGGGGTTGGTGGTCCAGGCCCGGGTGACAGCCGGTCGGCCCGGTGCTTGGCGTGAACGCGTTCGTGGGCCGACTGCGGCTCCGGCATCGGTGCTCCGGCCCTCAGGGTTCGCGGCCGGTCACTGCTCTGCCGTGCATGGGACGCTCTCGGGGCCGGCGTCCGGTCCGGGGCCGGTGACCTGGGCTTCGGGTCGCGTTCGGGGCCGCTGCGTCTGGGGCGGGAACACGTTCGAGGGCGCACCCGGGCCGGGACCGGCGGCCCCGGCCCCGGGGGCCGTCTTCGGCCGGCGCAGTGCCTTGCGCGGGCGCGTTTGCGAGGCCCGGGTCGCCTCAGGCACCCCGTGGCCCCGGCTCCCGGGGCGGGGCCGGTCAGCGCAGCGCCTTGCGCAGGCGCGCTTTCGAGGCCCGGCGCCAGATCTCCGGCAGTTCCTGCTCCCGCGCACGCGCTGTGGCCCGCTCCTGACCGTGCAGCAGTCCCCAGGTGAAACCGGGCTCGCCTGCCGCGTGTGCCGCGACGGCCAGCCGGCGCAGCGCGTCACGGGCCACGGCGCTGTCGTGGTGATCTCCGCACACCTGCTGCACGGCCTTGACGCGCTTGCCGAGACGCCGGGCCGGTTTGCCGAGGGCGGGGCGGGCCGTCTCGGCGGCGTAACGCAACCGCTTCGCCGCCTTGCGGGCCTGGTGCACGGCGGCGTCGCGGTCCGGCCCCGCAGGGAGCGCCAGGGCGCGGTCCATCCGTTGCCGCAGTCGCTCGAACTCCTTCAGAAGCGCTTTGGCCATCTCCTTCTTCGGCTTGCGGGCGGCCTTGGCGCGCAGTGGTGGACGGTCGCTCAGCTCGCTGAGCCGGTCCAGCAGCGCCAGGTAACGTGCCGAGGCCAGTGCGTCGAGGGTCCGGCGGCGGGCCGTGTCCCCTCCCGCCACGTCCCAGGCCCGCAGCCGCGCGGCCACCGGGCCGAGCACGAGCTCGTCGGGCAGCTCCCGCACGCCCGTGTCCAGGCGGTCGGCCAGCACCTCGTGGTCGCGCTCCGCACCCAGCTCACCGGCCAGCCACCGCAGCTCTCCGCGGAGCGGGTCGACCGCCTCGCGCTCCAGAACGGAGCGGTGGACGCGCAGGACGCCGCGCAGCCGGCGGCACGCGACGCGCATCCGGTGCACCGAGTCGGGCGTGCCGCGACGCACCGCCGGGTCGAGCTCCACCAGCGCCCGGACCTGCGCACTCAGATACGCGGACACGTGTTCGCCGACCGAACCGCGGACGGCCTCAGTGCGCGGCTCCGGATCGGCGTACCCGGCCGGTGCCGTCTCGGCCAGTGCGCGGGCCAGCTTGGACGGCACGGACGCACGGTCCACGCCGTTCTTGCGCAGCACCTCCTCCACGTCGTCCAGCAGCGCGGGGTCGCCGCCCTCGGCGAGCTCCACCTCCATCTCCGTCCACACGGCGTGCCCACCTCCCTCGAGGAGGGAGTCGGCACGGACGGTGTCCATGCAGATCTCGGCCAGCACGCCGCCCTCGGCGTCCGCGAGCTCGCGCACGGAACGGGTGGTGCGGATCCGTACCACCGGCCGCAGCGGCGCCCCGCGCGTACGGGACAGCACCAGCTCGCGCAGTTCCCCCGGCAGCTCGTCGGCCGGCGGACAGTGGATCTCCTCGCGGCTGTCGCCGGCCAGGGGCAGTTTGAGATGCCAGCCGGCGTCCGTGCCGCCCGTCCTGTGCCGCAGTGTCGCCGAGCTGCGGGCAAGCCGCAGGTCGGCGGTGTCGTGGTAGACGGCGTCCAGGTCCTGGATCCCGCGGTCGATCAGCGACGCGGCGCTGTTCACACCGGCCAGGGCGGACAGCCACGACATGTCGTCCGCAGCCGGTGCCGCGTACTTGCGTTCGATCTCTCGTGTCGACTGGCCCATACTGTCCACGTTGACGCGATCGACCACGTCAAACCCGAGGACCGGACCCGAGGGCTCACGGATGGTCGTACCAGGCGACCGCCGAGATCCGCCAGCCCACCGACGTGCGGACGAACTGGAGGGTCTTGGTCCCCCCACCCTCGAACGCCGCACCGGCCAGCCGTCCGGACTTGCGGTACGTACTGAACCGCGAGGCGACGTCGCCCGCGATCCTCGTCTCCTCGGACGTCTCCCACTCGCGGAACTCGACCAGACGGCCATCGGCCAGCAGGCGCCGACGAGGCTCGATGAACTCGTCGACGGTGTACACCGCGAATTCCGGGCCGGTCTTGACGATCACGCCCGTCGGCAGCATCAGCCGGCGTATCCGGGCCACGTCGGCCGCCCGGCCGCCCCGGTTGTCGAAGGCGGCGAAGAAGTCGGCGGTCACCAGGTCGATCTCGGTCTTGGACATGGCGCGACTCTAAATGCTGGGGCATATCCGGTGCGGGTCCGGGTAGCCGCGGCTCATTGGCAGTACGAACAGACGTCGGACACTTCGGCATGGGGAGGGGCATGATGACGGCCGCGGCGGTCAGGAACACCGGTCGGCAGACAGTGGTCGAGGTGCCGGAGGTCGCCGATCCGTCGGCCGTGGCGCCGAAGGACGCCCGTGAGCTCTCCCGACTCTTCTTCGACCGGCTGGCGGTCCTCGAGGAGGGCACGCCCGAGTACCAGCACGCGCGCAACACGCTGATCGAGATGAACATGTCCCTGGTCCGCTACGCGGCCGGCCGGTTCCGCAGCCGCGGCCCGGAGGAGATGGAGGACATCGTCCAGGTCGGCATGATCGGACTGATCAAGGCGATCGACCGGTTCAAGCTGTCCCGCGAGGTGGAGTTCACCTCCTTCGCCGTGCCCTACATCGTCGGCGAGATCAAGCGGTTCTTCCGCGACACCTCCTGGGCCGTGCACGTGCCCCGGCGGCTGCAGGAGGCCCGCGTCCAACTGGCGCGCGCCACCGAGGAACTGCGCAGCCGCATGGGCCGTACGCCCACCGCCAAGGAGCTGGCGGAGCTGATGAGCCTCACGGAGGACGAGGTGATCGAGGCCCGGCTGGCCTCGAACGGGTACAGCGCCTCCTCCCTGGACGCTGCGATCAACAGCAGCGAGGACGGCGAGAGCGTGCTGGCCGACTTCATCGGCGTGGAGGACGCGACGCTGGGGCTCGTGGAGGACTTCAACTCGCTGGCTCCCCTCATCGCCGCACTGAGCGAGCGCGAGCGGCAGATCCTGCACTGGCGCTTCGTCGAGGAGCTGACCCAGGCCGAGATCGGCGCCCGCCTCGGCTGCTCCCAGATGCATGTCTCCCGCCTGCTCTCCCGCACGTTGACCCGACTGCGCGAGGGGCTGCTCGCGCAGTAGGTTCTCCATCCAGGCGCAGGGCCGGTCTCCGGGGGAGTTCTCCCGCCGGAGACCGGCCCGTTCGTCTTCCGCCTCCAGTGGCCTGCGTCAGCCACGGCCCCGCAGTTTGCCCAGCAGCCGCTGGGCCTGGGCCCGTCGCCGGGGGTCGGCCGCCGCACGGCGTACCTGCTCGGCCGTCCGCCGCCCCTGGGGGCTCCTGGCGAATTCCTTGATGCGCTCCACCACGCCCGGCATGACTTCTCCTTCTCGTACTGCTTCTCGTGCTGTTGACTTTGCCTTTCCGTGAACCTCGATTACCCCGCGAAAGGGCGCGTAGCCCCGTCACTCATCACATGCGGGATCGAAGAAGTGCCGTCGGCAACGTTGACGCGGTGTCCAACCGGCCGCACATTACTAATCGGTAGGACCGTGCGCTCACCTCGCGCACCGTTCTCCGCGGTCGTCGGCGTGCGCGCTCCGTGCCCACGGCGCGGCCGTCGGCACTTTCGCTGCTCGAACCGCTGAACTCTCGCCACCAGCACGCTCGTCGGGCACCGCCGTGCCCGCACCAGCCGCGTCCGCTTCCGAGAAGAGAGCACATGTCGATGCATGCCCTCCGTAATGTCATGACCGCGACAATGGCGGCCGTGGGTGCCGTCGCACTCAGCCTCGCGGGCCCTGCCGCACACGCAGCCGCACCCCTGCAGTACGCCGCCCTCGGCGACAGCTACAGCGCCGGCTCCGGCGTCCTGCCGGTGGACCTCACCAACCTGCTGTGCCTGCGCTCCACGGCAAACTACCCGCACGTCATCGCCACCCGGACCGGCGCCGCCCTGACGGACGTCAGCTGCGGCGCCGCGCAGACCAAGGACTTCACCGGGGCCCAGTACCCCGGAGTACCGCCGCAGCTCGACCCCGTCGGACCGGACACCGACCTGGTGACAATGACGATCGGCGGAAACGACAACGGCACCTTCATCAACGCCGTGCTCGCCTGCGGTTCGGCGGGGGTTCTCAGCGGCGGACAGGGCAGCCCCTGCAAGGACCAGCACGGCAGCTCGTTCGACGAGCAGATCGACAAGGACACCTACCCCGCACTGCGGACCACACTGCGCAGCGTCCGGGCGAAGGCGCCGAACGCCCGTGTGGCGGTACTGGGTTACCCGTGGATCGTGCCCGCCGACGCCGATCCGTCGTGCTACGCCAAGCTGCCGGTCGCCTCCGGCGACGTGCCCTACCTGCGCGGAATCCAGGCGCACCTCAACGCCGTCGTCGAGCGAGCGGCCGAGGAGAGCGGCGCCACCTTCGTGGACTTCTCCCGGGCGTCCGAAGGCCACGACGCCTGCAAGCCCATCGGCACCCGGTGGATCGAACCGCTCCTGTTCGGCACCAACATCGTCCCCGTCCACCCCAACGCCCTCGGCGAGTCGAGGATGGCTCAGCAGGCCCTGAGCACCCTCGGACTCGGCTGACTCCGGTGGTCCCTCGGGGTCAGACCTCTCCGCGCCACGCGCCGGTCTCCAAGCCGCCGCGCTCTTCGATGAACCCCTTGAACCGCTTGAGATCGCCGGTGACCTGCCGCTTGACGAAGCCGAGCTTGTCACCGACGGTCTCGGCCACTCCCTCGGGGGCCACCTCCATCTGCAGCATGACCTTGGTGCGGTCCTCGCCCAGCCGGTGGAAGGTGACCACGCCGGCCTGCCTGGCCTCGCCGCTCACGGTGGTCCAGGCGACGCGTTCGTCGGGGATCTGCTCCGTGATCTCCGCGTCGAACTCCCGCTGCACACCGCCGACCTTGGTGACCCAGTGGGTCAGCGTGTCGCTGCGCTGCTCGATGCGCTCCACACCGTCCATGAATTCGGGGAAGGTCTCGAACTGGGTCCACTGGTTGTAAGCGGTGCGGACCGGGACGTCGACCTCGATGGACTCTTCGACCTGGGACACGATGGTGTTCCTCCTTCGACTGTCGGGGACCGATCGGGTTCCTGGCTGCACGCCGGATATGCCTGCCGATCGAGACGGGTATTCCGTCACGCCGTGAAGGAACTCCACCCGGTGCCCGCGGAATCGGTGAAGAAACCCGGTAAATCGACTGTGTGTTCACCCAATTGCCGGGCACCAGGAGCGGCGGAGGTTGATAAACATGGTTCCCCTGCTTCTCGTTCTGCTGCTGGCTCTGATCCTCTTCGGTGCGGGTTTCGCACTGAAGGCACTGTGGTGGATCGCAGTGGTCGTGCTGGTCGTCTGGCTGCTCGGCTTCGTCGTCCGCACCGCGGACACCGGCGGCCGCAAGGGCCGCTGGTACCGATGGTGACCCTGCGCTTCAGCGCGTCCCGACCGTGGGCCCCGGAAACGTCCGGGGCCCACGGTCTGTCGTGTGACGGCCGGTCAGCCGGTCAGCGCACGGGAAAGCCGAAGGTATGGCCCTGCCGCATCAGCCAGGGCAGGATCTCGCGCAGCGCGGCGACGGTCTGGGAGCGGTCGCCGCCCGCGTCGTGGAACAGCAGCGTCGGACCGTTGGACATCTCGTTCTCGACGGTGGTGACGATCGCGGCCGTGCCGGGGCGTTCGAAGTCCTTGGAGTCGACGTTCCAGCCCAGCGGCCGCATGCCGTGCGAGGCGGCGAGGTTGCGGCTGTAGGGAGTGAAAGCGCCGCCGGGGGCCCGGTAGTACATCGGCCGGACACCACCGGAGGCCTTGGTGATCATGCGTTCGGCAGCCAGGATCTCCTGCGACTGGTAGGCCTCGGACTTGGTGTCCATGGTGGTGTCGTGGGACACCGTGTGGTCGCACAGCCGATGACCGGCCGCAACCACCGCCCTGACCAGATCGGGGTGCGCCCGGGCCTGTGTGCCCACCATGCAGAACGTGGCCTTCACACCGTTGTCTTCGAGAACCCGCAGGACCTGCGGAGTCCACGTCGGGTCCGGGCCGTCGTCGATGGTGATGTTCACGCCGTGTGCGCCGCGGTCCGAGGCATGGGCGATGTCCACGGACACCCGCGCCGCCACGCTGCCCCGGGATTCAGCGTGCGTCGATCCGTGATGCGACACGCCCGCCCGCGGCTCCCGCGCGCCGACCGACCCGGCCTGCGCGGTCCACGCGGAGGTGGCGGCGGCCAGCGCCGTCACACCGACCGCCGCCGCGAACACCCGACCGTGCCATCCCCGTGCGCCACGCCGTCCCATGTCGTACCCGTCCTCGCCATCCGCGTTCTCCTGTGCACCCGTCAGACGGAGGAAACGCACCGAGGGATGCGCCTGTTGCCAACCACGGACAATTCCGGGCGCCTTCGGCTGCACGTCGACCGACCGTACCGCGAACTGCCCACGGCCGCAGACAAGTTGATGTGGGAAACTGCCAGGACCCGTCAGCGGTCAGGACCGTGGTGGGTCCGCCGAGAGGAGCGCAGTGTGACACAGGACGGCTTGAGTGCCGAGATCGACACCAGCAGGCCGCACCCCGCACGGATCTACGACTACCTGCTGGGCGGCAAGGACAACTACGAGGTGGACCGCAGGGCGGGCGACGAACTCGCCGCCGCGGCCCCCGAGGCGCGCAGCGGCGTGCGCGCCAACCGCGCCTTCCTGCGCCGCGCCGTCCGGTACGTGGTGGGCAGCGGCGTGCGCCAGATCCTCGACGTCGGCACCGGGCTGCCCACCTCACCGAACGTCCACGAGACAGCCCAGGAGGTGGCCCCCGACGTACGCGTGGCGTACGTGGACAACGACCCGATCGTGAGCGCGCACGCCAACGCGCTGCTCAGCCGCTCCGGCACGACCAGCGTCGTTCTCGCCGATCTGCGCGACCCGCAGCGAATCGTGGACCATCCCGGCATCCGCCAGGTCATCGACTTCGACGAGCCGGTCGCCCTGCTCCTCGTCGCCGTCCTCCACTTCCTCACCGACGAGGAGAAGCCGGAGCAGGTCGTCGCCACCCTGCGCGAGGCACTGCCGGCCGGCAGCTTCCTGGTGCTCTCGCACGCCACGGGCGACTTCGCCGACCGCAGCGGAGCCCAGGCCGTCTACAGCAACGCCACCGCCACCCTGAACCTGCGGACCCGCACCGAGGTCGAGCGCCTCTTCGACGGGTTCGAACTGGTCGAGCCCGGTCTCGCCCAGGTTCCGTTCTGGCGCCCCGACACACCGCCGCCGGCCCGGTCCGGCGAGATCGGCTTCTACGGCGGCGTGGCTCGCAAGAGCCGCTGAACCACATGACCGCGTTCCCGGGAGGGGCTCGCCCTGGGAACGCGGTCATGTCCGGTGCCGGGTCGCGTCGGCCGCCCCGGCGCGGCCGTCCTCAGACCCCCGCGGGCCGCTCCTGAGCGGCGATGCCGGCCGCGGCCTGTTCGTCGCCCTTGCCCCGCAGGGCGATCAGGGACAGAAGGCAGCAGGCCAGGGCGGCGATGCCGCAGACCACGTAACCGATCGCGTAGCCGTTGCCGAGGGCGTCCAGGGCGATGGGGGACGCGCCCCCGGGAGGGGAGGCCGGGGGAACCGAGTTGACCGCGAGCGGTCCGCCTTCGGCCGCGACCTGGCCGGCGGCCGCCTTGACCTGGGAGCTCAGGCCGGAGGCGGCCAGCTTCTGGTGGAACTCGTCGGCCGCGCGGCTCAGGGCGATCGCCCCGATGACGGCGGGGCCGAGCGTGAAGCCGAAGTCACGCAGCAGGCTCGTGGAGGCGCTGGCCATGCCGGCGTAGTGGACGGGGACCGTGTTGACGGCGGTCACGGTGATCGAGGAGACGGTGAGCGCGAAGCCGATGCCGACCAGGCCGAGGGGGAGGACGAGTGAGGTCAGGGCGCGGTCGTCGACCGGCATCGTGGCGGCGATGAAGTCACCGGCGGCCATCAGCGCGAGACCGGAGCCGAGTACCCAGCGCGCGCTGACCCGCTCCAGCAGCCGGGCGGTCACCGGCAGCAGCACGAATGTCCAGGCGTTGAGGAGGACGAAGGCGAAGGAGCCGCGCAGCGGGCTCTGGTGCTGGATGGGGCCGAGCCTGATGCTGGTCGCGTAGGCGGTGCCGAGGTAGCTGAACATGCCGACCACGGCCACGAACGAGGCCACCGCGAAGGCACGGTTGGTGAACAGGTCGAGGCGCAGCAGCGGCGCGTCGGAGCGCAGCTCGGCCACGATGAACAAACTGATGAAGACGGCGGCGACGGCATACGCGATGACCACCGGGGTCGCGGTCCAGCCGTCCGACGGCCCCTGGATCACCGCGTACAGCAGGGCGAACAGGCCGACACCGATGGTCACCTGTCCCGCGAGGTCGAGGGACCGGCCTTCCGGGGCGCTGGAGTTCTCCGCGAGGAACTGGCTGAGCAGGGTGCTGACGGCAGCGAGCCCGGCCACCACGATGAAGGCCCAGCGCCAGGAGCCGTAGTTCCCGGTCACTCCGCCCAGGACGGGGGCGACGATACCGCCGCCGGACAGGCACGCGGCCCAGATCGCGATCGTACGGGCCCGGTCACGGGCGGTGTGGGTGCCCGCCGCGATGACCGCGAGCGACGTGGGGATCAGCGCGGCCGCGCCGAGTCCGGCGATCGCCTGGCCCACCCAGAGCATGTGGATGCCGTTGCTGGCCGCGGCCAGGGCCTCGCCGACGACCAGCAGTGCTCCTCCTCCGACCAGCAGGTGCTTGCGTCCGAAGAGGTCGCCGAGGACGCCGAAGGTCAGCTCCAGGACGGTGACGGGCAGCAGGAACGCGTCCGATATCCAGGTGAGCTGGGAGCCGACCGGGTGCAGGTCCTCCTGGAAGAGCCCGTTGAGGGTGGCCGGCATGGCGAGGGCGATCTGGGCGAGCAGGACGGCGAAGCAGCCGGCCACGAGGGTGCCGATGGGCAGGCCACCCGATGCCGGCCGGACGGAGGCGGAGTCGACTTGGGTGCGCGTTTCAGTGGACACGTGGGCTCCCCTTTGAGCGGCGGAGATGCGGGGTGTGCGCGACATGCGCGAGAGCTGTGGGGATGGCTGGGCCGAGAACGCGATGAATGTAGGGCAGTTTTTCGACCACGGTCAATAGAATGCCCAATGTCGATCGTCATGTGCGGTCGATGCGGTCGATGCGGTCGGTGCACGGGCATGCCGAAGCGGACCCGCGCCGGAACTCGGCCGCGGGCCCGGGTGCCGTCCGGCTCACTCCGGCGTGGCGCCGGGGGTGATCATGTCCAGGGTGCCGGCCGCCTGCCGCCGGGCCGGTTCCTCGTAACGTCGCGCCAGCGTCCGGAACAAGTGCTCCGCTCGTCCCGCCGGCCAGTCCACGGGCAGGTGCTCGGCGGGCAGGTGCGGGTCCTGGCGTACCTGCTCCAGCCAGTCCGTGTGCAGCAACAACTGCCGAACGAGCGCGCCCGTGTCGTCGGCGCCGTCCGGTACCTCGGCGTCCGTGCCCCACCGGGTGAGGAACTCCTCGTAACCCTTGGCGATGGCCTCGACGTCGAACGCCGTCAGAAGCACGGTCCGTGCCTCGGTCGGGGCCCCGGCCACGGCCCCCCGGAACACCCGCAGATAGGGGTCCAGGCCGAGGCCCGCCACCACCTCGGGCACGTCCACCGTTCCCGGCGCCACCCAGAGACCGTTCTGCAGCGGGCCGAACCCGTTCCACACCAGCCGGGAGCGCAGATCGTGCCGCTCACTGCGCCAGGCCTCGGGCAGCGAGAAACCCACCAGGGTCCAGGTGCCGTCCCAGGTCCGGTTGACCGCCCCCGTCCGCCAGATCCGGTCGTGCCCTTCCCGCAGCACACCGACGGCTCGTGGAGTCAGACCGAAGTACGTCTTGCGGCCCCGCCGATGCCGCTCCAGCAGGCCGCGTTTGACCATCCGGGTGAGCGTGGACCGTACGGCCTCCTCGGTGATCCCGGCCTGCGCGAAGACGTCGATCAGGCTGCTTGACGACAGGGCGATGTCCCGGCCGAGGACGTGGATGCCGAAGAAACTGAGCATCAGCGACTGCGGCCTGGGAGCGCTGCCTGCCTGATCGGAGCTGGTCACGGGCCAAGACTAGTCAGCGTGACGACCGCATCCGGTCGGGGGACCAGTCCCGGTGGGGGATGCGCGCCAGTTCGCGGATCTCCCCGACCGTGGCCCACTCGTTCCCGCCCAGCCGGGCCAGGGGGCGCAGCAGCTCGATGTCCGGGCGGCCGTCCACCAGTACGGTGTCACTCACTGCGGCGTGCACGACCCGGCCGAACACCACCGTCGAGTTGCCCAGCCCGAGAGTCGCGTGCAGCGTGCACTCGAGCACCACCGGGGACGCGGCCACCCGGGGCGGCCTCACCCGCAGCGACGGCTCCTGCTCGATGCCCACGGCGTCGAACTCGCCCTCGTCGGCGGGAAAGTCCGTCGCGGTGGCGTTGATCTGCTCGAAGAGCGGCTCGGGAGCGAAGTTGACCACGAACTCACCGGTCGCCTCCACGTTGCGCAGCGAGTCCTTGCGCCCGACGGAGGTGAACTGGACGACCGGCGGATCGGTGGAGGCGACGGTGAAGAACGAGTGGGGCGCCAGGTTGGCCGTCCGGCCGTCCGCCGTGAGGGTCGAGACCCAGGCGATCGGCCGGGGCACGACCACCGCCGTGAGCAGACGGTAGAACGAACCAGGGTCCATGGAATCCGGGGAGTGGTCGACGCGCATGACAGCACGTTATCCGTTGCCTCCGCAGAACTCTCCGGCGGGAGGCGCGGGCTGTGCGGGCGCCACGGCCGGCTCGTCGGGAAGCAGTCGGGCGGTGAGTGCCGCGATGTCGTCCTGCAGGCGGTCCTGGCTGTGGACGAGCAGGTCGTGGTGGAGCCGCTGCAGGAGTTCACGGGGTGGCAGCGGGCCCCAGGAGTGGAGCCGCTCGAGCAGGGGGTAGAACGAGCCGGCCGGGTCGCGGGTCTCCGTGACGCCGTCCGTGTACAGCAGGAGCTGGTCGCCGGGGCGGAACGGGTAGGTGTCGACCTGGTACGGGTCCGGGACGAGCATGCCCAGGTTCAGGGGTGGAGCGGACCGTCCCCGGTCCAGTTCCCGTACCTCGCCGGTGCGGATGAGCAGTGGGGGCGGGTGGCCGCAGTTGACGACGCGGACCTGGTTGCCGTCGGCGGGGATCTCGGCGAAGACGGCGGTGACGAACCGCTCGTCCTTCTCGCTCCCGGCGAGCTGTGCCGCCCTGCGGGTCATGCTCGTCTCCACGTGGTCCGCCAGCGAGGGCAGGTCGGGTTCGTCATGGGCCGCCTCGCGGAAGGCGCCCAGCAGGGCGGCCGCGGTCTCGACGGCGAGCAGACCCTTGCCGCGGACGTCGCCGATGAGGAGCCGGACGCCGTGGGCGGTGGGGAGGGCCTCGTAGAGGTCCCCGCCGATCCGCGCCTCCGCGGTGGCGGAGAGGTAGAGGCTGTCCAGCAGCAGGTCGCCGATCCGGTGCGGAACGGGCCTGAGCAGCACGCGCTGGGCGATGTCGGCCACGAAGCGCACGTCGGCGAGCGTGCGCTCCCGGCGGGTGCGGTGCACGGCGAGGATGGTGCCGAGGCTGCCCACCAGGGCGGTGCACACATAGGCGGCCACGTAGTGGCGGTCCCACAGGTAGCCGACGGAGCGGCCCGCACAGCACGGGGTGCCGGCCAGTACGGCTTCGAAGAGGACGGCGAACACCGTGGTGCCGGCGACGGCCACGGGCCCGTGGGCGAAGGCGGTCACCAGGGGCAGGGCGATGAGGACGAAGCTCACCGGCCAGTCGACGGGCGTGACCGGTTCGAGCAGCAGAACGGCGACGACGTACAGGACCGGAAGCCAGCGCATCCACGCCGGGGGAGCGGGCGGCCGGGTCCGCGCCGTGCTGCCCGCCGGTGACTCGAAGCGGTCCGCGCGGGAGCCACGACCGTGCCTCACCCCGCGCTCCCGCGTGCGCGCCCGCCCGGGTCGGCGGGCGGACGACATGCCTGACGGCTCGGCTCATGCGGCCTGCGCACAAGGGACTCCTGGCAGGACGATCTCGACAAGAGGTCCAGCCTGCCGTGCCGGGTCCCGGCGCACCGCGGATTGCTCCACTGGGCGGCATGGCGAAGCGCCCGCTCGGCGCTACTGCCGGAGTCTGCGCCGCGGACCGGCGAGGATCAGCGGTTCGACGGCCTCGTACCGGGCGCGTGCCTCCTGCCGGGCGCGCCGCCCCGGCAGCATCGTGCCGAGCCAGCCGAACGCGAAACCGAGCGGAATGGACACCAGGCCCGTGGTGGTGAACGGGAACCAGTTGAAGTCGGCGTCGGGGAACGCCGCCGTGGGGGAGCCGGAGACCAGGTTGGTGCCCGGCATCAGGACCAGTACCGCCGTCGAGCCGCCGATCAGGGTGCACAGCAGGCCGGTGCGGGTGAAGCGGCGCCAGAACAGGCTGTAGACCAGCGCCGGTGCGATGGCGGAGGCCGCCAGGCAGAACGAGAGGGTCGCCAGCGGTTGCAGGCTGCGGTGCTGGACGAGTGCGGCGAGCAGGATCACCGGAGCTCCGACCGCGACCGCCGACACCCGCGCGACGGTCGACTCGGCGACCGGGGTCATGCCCGAGCGACGGGACGCGATGACGTCGTGCGCCAGGGAGTTGGCGCAGGAGAGCGTCATGCTGGCGACCGAGGCGAGCAGGGTGAGGAAGATGGCGGTGGTGACCGCGGTGAACAGCAGGGTCTCCGGACGGGACACGTGCTCGCCGAACACCGCCCGCGACGCCAGCAGGTAGGCCGTGTTGCCCCTGGGGTCCTGGGCCGCGATCCCGGCGCGGCCCACCAACGCGGTCGCCCCCACCCCGATCACCGTGATGACGAGGACGAACAGGGCCACGGACGACACCGCCCAGGACATCGACCGCCGTACCTGGCGCGCGCTGTCGGCGGTGTACATGCGCATGGTGACATGGGGGAGGCAGGCGCCGCCCAGCACGATGGCGAACTGGGTGCTCACCATGTCCAGCCGGGGGTGCGGACCACCGGCGAACTGCAGACCGCTGCGCAGGAAGGCCCCGCCCGCCCCGCTCCGCTCGGCGGCCGCGCCGAACAGGGACGAGGGTCTGAAGTCGAAGGTGCGCAGCACGAGTACGGCGATGACGACACCGGATCCCAGCAGCGCCACCATCTTCAGGATGTGCAGCAGCGCCGTGCCCCGCATACCGCCGATCGCCGCGTACACGATCATCAACGCACCCGCTCCGACGATGCAGCCGGTCTTCAGGGGCGTGCTGGAGAAACCCAGGATGAACGCCAGCAACTGTCCGGTGCTGGCCAGCTGTACCAGCATCATCGGCACCAGTGAGGCGATGGTGACGAGACAGGCGACGACCCGTACCGGCCGTCCCGGCATGCGCCGGGCCAGCGCGTCCCCCATGGTGAACCGGCCCGTGTTGCGCAGCGGTTCGGCCAGCAGGAACATCAGGACCAGAAGCGACAGCAGCGTGCTGACGGCGAGCACGACGCCGTCGTAGCCGCACAGCGCGATGACCCCGCCGATGGTCAGCACGGTCGCCGCGGAGATGTAGTCGCCCGCGATCGCGAGCCCGTTGCGCAAGGGGGACAGCGACCGGTAACCGGTGTAGAACTCGTCCAGGTCGTCCTGGTCCGGGCCGGTGAGCACGCACAGCAGCAGTGTCACGGTGACGGCGGCGCAGAAGGCGACCAGCGACCACGCCTCGGCGGTCCTGCCGAAGCCGGTCACGGGAGCCGCTCCCGCCCGGCCCCGGCGGCCCACGGGGCGTGCCGGGTGACCCGGAAGGCCATGGGGTCCACGTAGCGCCGCGCGGTGCGTTCGTACAGCAGCACGGCGAGCCAGGTGACGGGGACGTGGGAGAGCGCCAGGACGAGGCCGGCCGGCAGTCCGCCGAGGAGCGGGCGGGCCATGAGGCCGGGGCAGCCGGCGGACAGGACCAGGAAGGCCGTGAAATAACCGAGTGCCAGCAGGGTGGTCACCCGGCGCTGTAATCGATACCTGCGTCGCAGCCGCCGAAGGTCGCCGTGGTGCGGCTGGGCATGGGCATCGGCGTGGGGCATCCGGAACTCCAGGTGGGGGAGCGGCTCGGGTCCTCGCACGCTATTCGTCCCTGCGTACGACTAGGAGTCTTTTTCCTGAAGTGCCTGGTAGAAGGCGTGTAATACGGGATTCCCCTTGTTTCCTTTGTGTCCCAGGAGGCTTTCGTGCCACGCGAGGCGCCTGTGACTTCCCCCACCTGCTCTTGCCGGGAGCAGGGAAGGCTTCCTACGTTCGGTCGCATGTCCTCCGTAGACCGACCCGGTACCCCCGCACCGGTCGAATTCGCCGTCGACCTGAGCGCGCACGAGATGCTCCGGCGCACCCATGTCATGTCCGCCCTCGGCACCGACTGGGATCCCGCGGCGGCGCTGCGCGGTGAGGAGGAAGCGTACGAGCTGCTGTACTCCGGCCTGAGCGAGGAGCAGCAGCGCCTGTACGACGAACTGGTGTCGGCCGGCGTGCTCCCGGCGCGAGGGGGCGGCCATGCTGCCACTTGATCCGCAGGCCGACATCGGGCGGCGGGCCTGGGTGGACTGCCCGAACTGCGACGACTGGCACGGGTGCGCCGCGTGCGAGCAGGGGCGTACCTGTTCCGCGCACTGGCGCTACCTGCTGTCGAACACCGGCAGCCTGCTCCATCTGCAGTGCCCGTCGTGCACCCACATCTGGTCCCACGAGACCTACTTCGGCGCCACCCGCTCCGACGGGTAGCCGTCGCCGCCGACGCCTCTGCCATCCTGGCACCGTGCAGCAGCCGACCCCCATCACTCCGGACGCCCCAGCGGTCGTACGAGCCCCGCTCCTCACCCAGCAGTGGCTCGACCTGTGCTTCGTCCACTGGGCCGTCGCACCGGAAGCCGTGGACGGGCTCCTGCCCGGTGGAACCGTGCCCGACGTGTGCGACGGGGTGACGTACATGGGACTCGTCGCTTTCCGGATGCACAGGGTCGGATGGCTGGGTTTGCCCGGCGTGCCGTACCTCGGCTCCTTCCCGGAGACCAATGTGCGCCTGTACTCGGTCGACGCGCACGGCCGGCGCGGTGTCGTCTTCCGGTCGATGGACGCTTCACGGCTGATCCCCGTGGTGATGGGGCGGATCGGCTTCCGGCTGCCTTATCTCTGGTCCCGGATGAGGGTCCGCACCGCCGGTGACACCGTGACCTACACGAGCTCCCGCCGGTGGCCCGGCCCGCGCGGCGCTCACAGCCGCGTCACCGTGCGCAGGGGCGAACGGATCGCGCGGCCCACGGAGCTGGAGCACTTCCTCACCGCCCGGTGGGGCATGCACAACTCGTTCTTCGGCGGAGCGTCCTATCTGCCCAACCACCCCCCCGCTGGCCCCTGTACCGCGCCGAGCTGCTCGCCTGCGAGGAGAACCTGCTCGCGGCCGCGGGCCTGCCCACACCTCATGAGGCGCCGGTCAGCGTGCTGTACTCCCCGGGCGTCCCGGTCCGCCTGGGCGGCCCGCTCCGCCCGGCAGGTATCCCTACCCCTTGAGCGGGGGGAGCACCACCACGCGACTCCTTTTCGCCGGTATCCGCCGCATGGGTTCCTGTCCTGGGCGCCCGGCCCCCTGCCCGAGCCCGTGGATGCCGGTCAGTATCCGACGCGGAAGGTCGCGTCCTGCTTCTCGGTGGCCGTCGCGACCGGGTCGATGCGCAGGACGTAGTCGTGGTGGCGGATGTAGCGGGTCGGGTTGTTGTAGGAGCGGAAGGACGACCAGCTCGCGTCGGCCAGGCCCGCCGTCCGGTGGAACGTGGCGTCCGCCGCGAACGTCGACGTGCCGTCGTTCACGTCGAGTCGCAGCTGGTAGTCGTAGTGCCGCAGATAGCGGGTCGGGTAGTTGACCGACTGGAAGGAGACCCCGTTGCTGTCGGCCAGGCCGGGGACGAGCTTCCACTGGGAGTCGGTCGGCGGGTCGAGGGGGTACTCGTCGACGCGGCCCACGAAGTCGGAGTGGCGGACGTAACGCGCCGGGTAGTTGTACGACTTGAGCCTGTTCCAGGTCGGGGCGCCCCACTTGGCGATCAGGTTGTCGTACTGCGTCGCGCTGATGGTGGTGATGCCGCAGTGCTTCGAGTTGAGCGGCTGGGTGTAGGTCTTCTGGTCGAGGGCGGTCCAGGTGCCGGAGGCGAGGTCCGCGGTCTGCCACGCGTAGAAGACGCCGTTGGGCGTGTAGGTGTCGCCCCACAGGTACCAGGTGCTGGACGTCAGGGACTTGACCAGGGTCGGAGCCTCGGTGCCGCCATGAGCGACACCGGTGGTGAACTCGGTGAAGCTGCCCGGGTTCAGCGAGGTCGACCGGGCGCCGACGAGCGTCTGGTTCTTCTTGAAGTACAGATAGTTGACGCCGTTCACGCCCACGGCCATGTCGCCGTCGATCACGTCGTAGCCCGGATCGAAGAAGACCCGCGGGGCCGACGCCGTGACGAAGTCGGTGGTGTAGTTGACCATGATGACGTTGTGACCGCTGTCGTCGACGGCCGAGTAGATGACCGCGTACTGACCGCGGCCCGCGTCCCAGAACGCCTCGGGTGCCCAGCAGTGGGTGTTCATGTCGTGCAGCTTCAGCCGGTGGTAGCCGGTGAAGGTGCGCAGGTCGGTGGAGAACCAGACATGGATGTACTGGCTGACGTAGCTCCAGTCGGTGCCCTTGAGGTCGGTGGCCAGGACGACGAAGGTGCCGTCCTGCCTGCGCAGGATGAACGGGTCGCGCAGCCCGAGCGCGCCCTCGGTCGGGGTGACCACGGGGTTGTTCTGGTTCAGCGGTGTCCAGTTGAGCGAGTCGGTGCTGACGGCCAGGTGGAGGCCGTAGTCGCTGCCCTCACCCAGCGAGGTCGACTCGGTGAAGTAGCACATCACGTACGCCGAGTCGGCGGCGCGGGCGGTGCCGGCGCCCAGGGTCAGTGCACCGGTCACGGCCAGCGGAGCGGCGGCGGCCATGCCGAGGACGTGTCGGCGGGTGGGGTGGGGGCGGGGAGTCATGCGGGC
Organism: Streptomyces sp. NPDC001843; assembly: GCF_042891955.1. Lineage (NCBI taxonomy): Bacteria > Bacillati > Actinomycetota > Actinomycetes > Kitasatosporales > Streptomycetaceae > Streptomyces > Streptomyces sp. NPDC001843. Next base: position 505,061 of record NZ_JBIATQ010000002.1, read on the forward strand.
TCCAATGGACGAGATTCCGAACGGAGTTCGGTGGACCGATCAGAAAGTAGGGGGTGGCCATGTTCGCGTCAATCACCTCATCGGACTTTGTGATTCCTGTGTGGCGGGTGGGTCGTTGCACCGTCGGCGCAGGGCAGTGGCTGTTTCGGGGGCGACCCGGTTCGAGGAATAAGAGCCACGCCCATACGTCCGAGCTATCTCGCCATGTTGACGTGCACCAGTCGCGTCTCTACGTTGCAACACGGTATAGCTCCGATGAATCACCGAGCCGCCGGGAGGCATCGTGCCCAGCCCGTCCAGACGTACCGTCCTCACCACCGGTTCCGCCCTGGGCGGTACGCTGCTCGCTTCGAGGCTGCCCGCGCCGGCTGCGGCGGCCGACCGTGCCGAGCCTGCCGCGCACCCCTCGGACCCCTGGCGCACTGTCCTGGACGACGCCGATCTGGTCTGGCAGCGGATGCCGGCCGCCTGGTACGAGGGCCCGTTCCTCGGCAACGGCTTCCTCGGATCGGGGATCTACGCCGAGCCGAACGCCGCGTCGAAGGCTGTACGCTTCAACATCCAGCACTCCGAAGTCCAGGACCACCGGCCGGAGTTCGGCTCCCTCTTCGGTCTGGCCCGGCTGCCGATCGGGTACTTCACCCTGGAGCCGGTGGGCACGATCACCGGCCTCGACTGGCGGCTCGCGCTGCACGACGCCGAGCTGACCGGCACCCTCACCACCGACAAGGGCACTCTGACCCTGCGCGCCCTGGTGCACAACGACCGCTCGGTACTCGCCGTGGAGGTCACGCCCAGTGAAGGCGAGCGCCGGTTCCGGTGGGTGTTCCACCCCGCGGACGCCATCAGCCCGCGCGCCGCCTTCAAGCCGCTGCCGGACGGCTACCAGGGCAACCCGCCCGCCGAGGTCGCCGACCACCACGGTGTGACCGCCGCCGTGCAACCGCTGCTGGCGGGCGGGCAGCACGTCACCGCGTGGCGGGAACGCGGCAGCGGCCGGACACGGACGCTGTATGTGCACGTCGCGCACTCCTACCCGCGCACCACGGCCCTGGGCCGGGCCCTGAAGACGATCCGCAGCACCGCCCAACTCTCCTACTCCGCGCTGGCGGTGAGCCACCGCGCCTGGTGGCACTCCTACTACCGCAAGAGCTTTCTGTCCGTGCCCGACGCCCGGATCCAGCGCTTCTACTGGATCCAGCTCTACAAGGCCGCCTCCGCCGCCCGCCGCGACGCCCCCGTGATGGCGACGAGCGGCCCCTGGCTGGAACCCACCCCGTGGCCCAACACCTGGTGGAACCTCAACGCCCAACTGGAGTACTGGCTCGTCCACGGCTCCAACCACCTCGAACTCGACGCGATCACCCGGGCGCTCGGTGAGTTCAGGGACAACCTCGCCAAGGAGGTGGCGCAGCCCTACCGCGTCGACTCGCTCGGCATCCCCCGCACCACCGACCCCCACCTGGTCAACGGCGCGGCCGGCACGCTCACGGGCTACGGCGTCGGCATCCCCGGCCAGGACCCGCCGACCCCCGAAGTCGGCAACCTCACCTGGGCGTTGCACAACGTCTGGCTCAGCTACCGGCACACCATGGACGAGTCGGTCCTCCGGGACGTCCTCTTCCCCCTGCTGCGCAAGGCGATCAACTACTACCTGCACTTCCTCGAGCCCGGCCCGGACGGCAGACTGCACCTGCCCGCCACCTTCTCCCCGGAGTACGGCGGCGACTCACGCGACTGCAACTACGACCTCATGCTCCTGACCTGGGGCTGCCGAACGCTCCTCGAATCCGCCGAACTCCTCGGCGTCGACGACCCGCTGGCCCCCCGCTGGCGTGAAGTGCTGACCAGACGGGCGCCCTATCCGACGGACGGGAACGGCTTCATGATCGGCGCGGACATCCCCTTCGCGAAGTCCCACCGTCACTACTCGCATCTGCTCGCGGTCTACCCGCTGTACGAGGTGACCGGCCGCACCCCCGACGAACGCGCCCTGATCGAGAGATCCCTGGCGCACTGGGTGGGTTTCGAGGGCGCCCTGCAGGGCTACACCTTCACCGGCGCCGCCTCGATGTCGGCGCTGCTGGGCAAGGGTGAGGACGCGCTGAAGTACCTCGGTGAGCTGATGACCCGTTTCATCCGGCCGAACACCATGTACCAGGAGTCCGGTCCGGTCATCGAGACCCCGCTGTCGGCGGCGCAGTCCCTGCACGACATGATCTGCCAGTCCTGGGGCGGGATCATCAGGGTCTTCCCGGCGCTGCCCACCGCCTGGGCCGACCTGACCGTCCATCACTTCCGTACCCAGGGTGCCTTCCTGCTGAGCGCGGTCCGCCGGGGCGGCACCACTCACTGGGTGCGGCTGGTCAGCGAGGCGGGCGCGCCCTGCGTCGTACGGCACGGGATCGCGGGGCCGGTCGACGTACGGGACGGGCGGGGCCGTCCCCTGCGGCACGCCGACGCCGGCGACGGCGCCCTGCGGATCGTCCTGCGCAAGGGGGAGTCGGCGCTGATCACGGCGAAGGGCGACCGGCCCGACCTGACCGTCGCACCCGTGAGCCCGAACGGGGACGCGCCCCGCTGGGGCCTGCCCCTCACCTGACCGCCGTCGCCGCCCGAACCGGACGGGCCCCGGATCGGACGATCCGGGGCCCGTGGAGGCGAGACGTCGCCGTCAGCCGGCGGAGGCGTTGAGGAACCCGCCGGCAGCGACACCCTCGGGCGAGGCCACAGCCAGGACATCGGCGCAGAGGTCGGCGACGGGCGTCTCGACGTGGAGACCGCCGGAGCCGCCGGCCGAGTTACCACCGGAGATGTTGTCCAGGTCGGCGTCGGAGATCACGGCCGTCTCCACCCGGGGGGCGAGGTTCATGAGGTGCTGTTCCCTTCGCATAGGTGCTTCTTGCGCGGCTCGGTCCACCGCTCGGGTCCCGGTGACGGGATCGGCTTCGGTGACCTGCGCCACGCGAAGGATCAAAGCACGCCCACCAGGGGACGGCGAGTCGCACGGGGCGCGAGCGGCGCACACGGCGAGTTCCGCCTTCACCGGAGTGAGGAGGCGGTGACCGTACCCGCCGACTCCTTCACACGGCCTGCGACGGGGGTGCATGAGCGAGCGCGGCCATCGGCCCCCGGATGGGACACTCCCGCGCAAAACCGCCGTCCGCCGAAGCGCTCTTGAGGGCTGTTCAGGCGCCCTGTGGCCGGTCAGGGAGCGGTGTGCAGGTTTGCCGGATGTTCTGAAACCGGCTGCAACGCGGCGAGCAGCAGCGTCCGGTCGTCCCTCCCGGCCGGGGTGCTCGGGGTGTGCAGCAGTCGCCGGCACAGCGCGTGCAGCGACTCCTGGCTGTGGGTGGTGGTGGTCGTGGCCGAGTCCAGGGCGAGCGCGAGCCGGGCGATTCCCTGGTCGATGTCCGTCTGACGGGACTCGACCAGGCCGTCGCTGTAGAGAACGAGCAGCGCCGGCTCCGGCACGTGCAGCACGGTGGCCTCGTAGGTGCCCGCTCCGAGTCCCAGGGGCAGGCCCGCACTGGTGAGCGTGACGGGGGTGGAGCGCCCGTCCGGGCCACGGATCAGCGGGGGAGGGTGCCCGGCGCCGACCAGGGTGCACAGGCGCCGCCGCGCGTCCCATTCGGCGTAGACACAGGTCGCGAAGGACGCCCCCGGGGTGTCACAGGCAAGCGCGTCGAGCCGGCGCATGAGGTCCACCGGAGGCATGTCGAGCCCCGCCAGGGCGCGGACGGCGGTGCGCAGCTGGATCATGGCGACCGCCGCCTCCGGGCCGTGGCCCATCGCGTCCCCGACGACGAGGCTGATCCGCCCTCCGGGCCGGGGCAGGACGTCGAACCAGTCACCGCCGATGATGTCGCCGTCTCCGGCCGGCAGATAACCGTGGGCGATCCGGCAGCCCGGGAACTCGGGTGCGGCGGCGGGCAGCAGGCTGCCGCGGATGGCCAGCGCCGTGCGGCGCTCCCGCTCGTAGCGGCGCGCGTTGTCCAGCGCCACACAGACACGCGCCGCCAGCCTCTCCACGGCCACGGCGTCCCCGGCCGCGAACGGAGCCCGCGCCGGCCCTCGCGTGCAGGCGATGAATCCCACGGCGACGTCCGCCAGATGCAGGGGAACCACCAGGAAGGAGACCGTGTTCAGCAGGTTCTCGAGACGGCCCTCGTCGTCGTTAAGCGAGCCGAGCCGCTCCGAGGTGTGCGTGTCGACGGCGTCGAGCAGTTGGGTGCGCCGGGTGGCGAGAGCGCGCGCGTACGGGGTCTCGCGCGGGAAGACGATCACTTCCCCGAGCGGCAGCAGCGGCTCCCAGTCGTCGGCGGTGTCCGAGCCCACGCGTATCGCGAGGCGGCGGGCCTCGAACTGCGGCGGGTCCGCGGACACCGAGCTGTTCTCCCCCTGCAGCCAGCGCTCCAGCAGGTAGACCGACGCCGCGTCGCAGAACCCCGGCGTCAGCGCCTGGACGACATGACCGCCGGTCAGCCGCAGATCGAGCTCCGAGCCGATGTCCTCGGCCGCCGAGGAGAAGAAGGACCGCCGGGGGGAGGGCCCTGCGGGGGACACATCGGTGGATACGGCCGAGGGCATCTCGTGGGGGTGTCCACGCGCTTCGTTCCGCAGGGTCGTGCCTTTCCGGATGGGGCCGCGTCGTGCGTGGCAGAGGACGGACACCTCGCCACACCGTCGGTCCACTATATGATGGTGAGTCAAGATCGCCGAGTGACAGGGGAGTTGCTGTGTCCACTGTTGAGGATCTCCCGGAGGGGATCGATCCGGACAAGGCGAGTGTCGCCCGCATGTACGACGCCATGCTGGGCGGGCAGCACAACTTCGCCATAGACCGGGAGGCGCTTGCCGCGTTCACGGCCATCGACCCCCAGGTCCGGATGCTCGCGCGGGCCAACCGCGCCTTCCTGGGCCGGGCCGTCCGCTTCCTCCTCGAGGCCGGGGTGCGCCAGTTCATAGACCTGGGCTCCGGCATACCCACCCAGGGCAACGTCCACGAGGTGGCGCAGGCGGTCAGCCCCGGGGCCCGGGTCGTCTACGTCGACAACGACCCCGTGGCCGTGGCGCACAGCGCGTCGCTGCTGGCCGACAACCCGGACGCCGACATCGTCAACGCCGACATCCGCCGGCCTGCCGACATACTGTCCGCTCCGCAGGTGCGGGGGCTCATCGACTTCGATCAGCCCTTGGCCGTGCTGATGATCACGATCCTGCACTTCGTCTCGCCCGAGGAGAACCCGGCCGGCATCGTGGCCGCCTTCCGCGACGCACTGCCCGGTGAGGGCTGGCTGGCCATGACCCACGCCACGAACCAGGACCGCCCGCGGACGGCGGCGGCCGTGGGGCAGCTGTACCGCTCGCGGGCCAGCTCTCCGGTGACGGCCCGGTCCCGCGACGAGATCCTCGGCTTCTTCGATGGCTTCCGTCTCGTGGAGCCGGGCCTGGTCCACGTACCCCTGTGGCGCCCGGGACCGGAGGACCACGTCCCCGACGACCCGTCCGAGTACTGGGTGTACGCGGGCGTCGGCCGCAGGACGCCGTAGCCCGCCGAACCGTGTGCCACCCTGCTGTTCATGGCTGACGCGGACGACGACCGGCGATACGTCTTGCTCGATCCCGACGGCACGGGCTCGGACCAGGGCTGGGTGTACGTGATCGTGGCGGCGCAGACCGGCGTGGTCTACCAGGTGCAGGGAGGCGGGGTCGGCTGCGTCGCCTACGCACAGGAGGGCTACCTGATCCCCGTGTTCGGACAGCACCTGGACGAGGAACTGCGGGAGATCTTCGTCGGGGAACTGAAGGGCCAGGGGGCCAGAGGGCTGGACTGGCCCCAGGGGCTGCTGGACCGGCTGCGGACCGCGGTCGCCCTCGACATCTACGGCTCCCGCAACCGCGATGACCTGTTCCCTGCCCGGCTGGTCCTCGACGAATCCCGGTCGGCCGAGATCGACGAGGCATGGGTCCCTGTGGTGACACCCGATGGCCCCGGTGTGCTGGTCTGGGAGAACTCCGACTAGGACAAGCGCTCTGGTCGCGGCATGCTGTGGTCGCGGCGCGTCGTCTAGGGTGCGTGAATGACGTCGCAGACCTACCTCTCCGAACTGTTCTCGCTCGACGGGCTGGTCGCCGCGGTCACCGGCGGCAGCTCCGGCATCGGCCGGGCCATCGCCGGAGCACTCGCGCACGCCGGGGCGAGCGTGGTGGTCGTAGCCCGAAAGGAGGCGGAACTGGCCTCCACCGTCGATGAGTTGGCGGCGGACGGCTGCCGGGCTGCCTGGGTCGGCGCCGATCTGAGCACCCGCGACGGCGTGCGCGCGGCGGCCGAGGGGATCACCGCGGCGTTCGGCGAGCCGGACATCCTCGTCAACTCCGCCGGAATCAATCTGCGGCCCCCGATGGGCGAGCTGGGGGAGGAGGTGTGGGACACCACGATGGCGGTGAACCTGGAAGCGCCCTTCCTGCTGGGACAGCGGTTCGGGCCCGGCATGGCCGAACGGGGCTTCGGGCGGATCATCCACATCACCTCCCAGCAGGCGCACCGGGCCTTCGTCCAAAGCGGCGCCTACGGCGTCTCCAAGGGCGCGTTGGAGTCGCTGGCCCGCTCCCAGGCCGAGGCCTGGTCCCCGTACGGCGTCACCTGCAACACCCTCGTGCCGGGGTTCGTCATGACACCGCTGAACACCCGCCTGTCGTCCGACCCCGAGAGGGTGACGGCGCTGGCGGCACGCACCCTGGTCGGACGCAACGGCCTTGCCGAGGACTTCGCCGGCGCCGCGGTGTTCCTGGCCGGCCGAGCCTCCGCCTACGTCACCGGCCAGTCGGTCTTCGTCGACGGTGGTTTCTCCGTGCACTGAAGTGGACTGAAGTGCACTGATGTGCCGTGAAGTCAGAGGCGGATGGTCATCTCCACCGACACCTCGTCGCCCGCCGACAGGCTCTGCGGTTTGCGGACGGCCGTTTTCAGCGGCAGCAGATAGCGGCCGTCCCTGGGGAAGAGCGATGTGGTGAAGACGCTCCCGCCGATCCGGGCCTCGACGGGAATCACGCCCCAGCCGTAGGTGGCCGTCACGGCCACCTCGCGGATGTCGGCGGACTGCTCGTCCGGCACGGCGACGAAGTAGTACGGCGACGGACCACGCCATTCGATCACCTGCCCGGTGAAGAAGAGTTCCACGAGATCAGCCCCAACTCCGCCGAGATCAAATCGCGTTCAGCGTACACGTGACGGCCGGTACGATCGGGTCTCAAGACAACCATTCGACCGGCCCGACGAGTTGAGGGCCGGTCGGGGTCGCCGATGCCGGGGTCCGCTCCCCGGGCTGCGGTGATCTTCCTACCCAGGAGGACCCCCCGCATGTTCCGAAGCATAGGGAACGCAGTCGTCCGACATCCCGTCTGGACGATCGTGGCATGGCTGATCGCTGCGGTGGCGATCGTCGCGACCGCGCCGAGCCTTCCCTCGAACAGCGACGAGAGCAGTTTCCTGCCCAAGAGTTACGAGTCGATCAAAGCGGCGCAGTTACAGGAGAAGGCGTTCCCCAGCGCCTTCACCCCGTCCGCGATCGCGCTGTACCACCGCACCGACGGCGGCGAACTGACCGCCGCCGACAAGAAGGACATCGCCCGGATCACCTCCGAACTGGGCAAGAAGCACATCGACCAGGTGCAGAAGGTCGTCCCCGGCCAGCCGTCCAAGGACGGCAGGTACGCCCTGACCCTGGTCCAGATGGACAGCAAGAACGCCGGCCAGCCCAAACAGGCCGACGCCGCCAAGGTGTTGCGCGACGACGTCAAGCAGCTGGCCAAGGGCACGCACCTGGACGTCAAACTCGGCGGCTCCGCCGCGCAGGCCCTCGACCAGCAGGACTCGTCCAAGCGCGGCCAGGCGCTGATCGGCATCGGCACCTTCGTGATCATCCTGGTCACCTTGCTGATCATCTTCCGGGCGCCGATCCTGGCCGTGCTGCCGCTGGTCCTGATCGGCCTGGTGTCCGCCATCGCCAACGGGCTGATCGCATATGCCACGAAGCTGTTCGACCTCCAGGCCAACAGTTCGATCTCGTCGATCCTGATCGTCGTGCTCTTCGGTGTCGGTACGGACTACTTCCTCTTCCTGATGTTCCGTTACCGTGAACGGCTGCGTGCCGGCGACGACCACAAGCAGGCCATGGTCAACGCGGTGGGGCGGGTCGGCGAGGCCATCGCCTCGGCCGCCGGAGCGGTCATCATCGCCTTCCTCGCGCTGGTGCTGTCCACGCTGGGCTTCCTCAAGCAGATGGGCCCGGCACTCGCCATCGCGGTCGCGGCCACCCTGGTCGCGGGCCTGACGCTGATCCCGGCCGTCGTCTCGCTCATCGGGCCCAAGGTGTTCTGGCCCTCCAAGTCCTGGCAACGCGAGCCGGAAGGCGCCCGTTTCGCCGCCCTCGGCCGTGGTGTGCAGCGCCGCCCGGCGCTGACCGCCGTGGTCTCCGGCCTCGTCCTGGTCGTGCTGTCCCTCGGTACGTTCGGCTACAAGGCGACCTTCGATCTGGCCTCGGGCTCCATGCCCAAGACCAAGGAGTCCATGGTCGTCCAGGACGAGATGCAGAAGGCGTACTCGGCGGGCGCCGCCGCGCCCACCGACGTCTACCTGTCCAGCACCGACGGCAAGCCGCTGGACAAGTCCGCCTTCGACGCGTACGCGAGCAAACTCGGCGCGGTGGACGGTGTGGCGAGCGCCCGCATGACCCAGGTGAACCAGGCCGGCACCACCGCGGACTTCACCGTCACCCTCAAGTACGAGGCGTCGACGGACAAGGCCATCGACGCGGTGGGCAGGGTGCGCGACGTCGCACACTCCGACGCTCCTGACGGCACGGAGGCCCTCGTCGGCGGCATGTCCTCGATCTACAAGGACATCAACGCAGCGGTCAACCACGACTACCGGACGGTCTTCCCCGTCGCCGCCGCCCTGATCATGGTCATCCTGGGTCTGCTGCTGCGCAGCGTGGTGGCCCCCTTGTACCTGATGGCCTCGGTGGGCCTCGGGTTCGGCGCCACCCTCGGCGCCACCGTGTGGATCTTCCAGGAAGGACAGGGTCACTCGGGTCTGATGTTCATGCTCCCGGTGATCATGTACTTGTTCGTGGTCGCCATCGGCACCGACTACAACATCCTGATGATCGCCCGGCTCCGCGAGGAGGCCCGTGAGGGCCGTGAACCGCGGGAGGCGGCCGGCATGGCGCTCCGGCACGCCGGGCCGACCGTGGCCGCGGCGGGCTTCATCCTGGCGGCGACCTTCGCCACGATGATGCTGGCGGGCAACTCGCTTCTCACGGAGATGGGTTTCGCCGTCTCCTCCGGCATCGCGGTCGCCGCGTTCGTCATGGCGATGTTCTTCACCCCGAGCCTCACCGCACTCATCGGCCACGCCGCCTGGTGGCCGGGACACGGCGACCGGGCCGAGGAAGCGGCACCCGGCACAGCCGCCGCGTCCACCGGTTCCGGGCGGCTGCCCGATGAGGACCGGGACGGCACCGCCCACGATCCGTCGGCGCGCCGAGGCTAGGCGGTTCCGCCCGGGCGCGGAAGCTCGGGCATACCGTCAGGAGCTGTACGACGTCGTTGCCGTTGCCGTTGCCGTTGCCACCGGTCAGCGGCAACGCGTCCGCCTATGCTCTCGACCGTGGCCGAAACCGAGATCGAACCGATGCGGCTTCCCGACATGCCGCTGCACGACCCCTTCGTCGTCGCCGACGACCGGACCGGTACCTATCACCTCTACACGTCCAACGACCCGTCCGTGTCGGGTGTGGACGGCATCGGCACGATGGTCTACCGCAGCCAGGACCTGCGCCACTGGACACGCCCCCGCGTGGTCTTCCTGGCCGCCGAGCAGCAGGAGCTGTGGGGCAGCGACGGCGGCTGGGCACCGGAAGTGCACGCATGGAACGGCAGGTACTACCTGTTCACCACCCTGCACAACGAGGACCGGCCGCTGCCGGTACCACCACCCGGCCACTATGGCACGCCGTTCCGCCTCTCGAACCACATGCGCGGCACAGTCACGGCCGTGTCCGACTCGCTGCTGGGGCCCTTCACCGTCGTCGATTCGTCACGCCCCACCCCGCCCCAGCACCTCATGACCCTGGACGGAACGCTCTACGTCGACCCCTCCGGGCAGCCCTGGATGGTGTACGCGCACGAATGGCTGCAGACCGTCGACGGAACCATGGAGGCGATCCGGCTGGCTCCGGACCTGTCTCGGGCCGTCGGAGAACCGGTTTTCCTCTTCAAGGCCTCGGACGCGTTCTGGCTCGGCGAGCAGATCCCCGGCGGTGTACCGCATCAGCTCCCGCCCTATGTCACCGACGGCCCGCAGCTGTACCGGACCCCTGACGGCTCGTTGCTCCTGCTGTGGTCGACGTACGAGAAGAACGTCGCCGGCCAGGACGGCACCATCGGCGGTGGCTATGTGCAGACCTACGCCGTCTCCGAGTCGGGCGAGCTCACCGGGCCATGGCGGCAGCGCCGGCCACTGCTCCGGGACGACAGCGGTCACGGCATGCTGTTCCACACCTTCGACGGCCGGCTGATGATGATCGTGCACCGTCCGTTCGACGACGCGCGGGGCAAGCTGTACGAGATGCGGTTCGCCGGTGACGAGCTGCGGGTGCTGCGGCAGTGCACCGACCTCGACGGTGGTGGGTGACAGCGGTCCGTGTCCGCTGCCGACCACCGGACGGGGTCCCGATCCGGGCCCGGGCGCGTGCGGCGAGGGCACCGCCCTTCACACCGCACACATCCCGGCGGGACCGACTGTGCGCTACGCCGATGCGGCGGCCTTGTCGGCGCCGGCCTCGTCCGCCTCGACGGCCGGTGCCTGGGCGGCCGATTCCGCGTTCCCGGCGCTGGTGTAGAGCACGGTGCGCTTCTGCCGTGCCCGCTCGATGACGCTCTTGGCGACAAGGCGTTCGAGGGTGTTGCGCACGACGTTGACATCCCGGGCGCGCTCGGGGTGCCGCTCCTCCAGCTCGTCACGGACCTCACCGGCCGTGCGCGGCTGACCGGCGTGGCGGTCCAGGATGTCCTTGAGGAGATCGCCCAGAACGGGCTCTCCGGCTGCCTTCGGGGCGGTCTTGGCGGCAGCGGTCTTCTTCGCGGCCGTCTTCTTCGCGGCCGTCTTCTTCGCGGCCGGCTTCTTCTCCGCCGCCTTGGCCGGAGCCTTGGCAACAGGCTTTGCCGGAGCGGCCTTCTTACCGCCCTTACCGCGTGGCTGGGCGGACCTCTTCCGTGCGGGAGCCGGGCTTTGGGGCTGTTCCTTCCTCGGTTGGGGGACAGCTGCTTCCTCCGCTGATCCTTCCACCGCGGCGGAGTCGGACGCGGTGTCCTGCTGCTCGGTGGCGGGCAGGGACTCCCGGATGCCGCTGAGCCACTTCTCGTCCGCCCGGAGCTGCTCCAGCCGCTGCTGGAGATCCGCGATCTGCTCGTCGAGTTCCTGTTGTGCCGCGCGGTTCTTCTCCAGGTCGGCGGAGACCTGTTGTGCGTACCTGCTCCGGATCGGGGTGCTGGCGCTCTCACCATCCATGGCAGCTCACCTTCCTTGTAGGTGTTGTGTTGTGCCGGATGGTACCCACGACTTGTGCCACGAAGCTGGTGTCTTGGACTACTGCCCCTCTGTTGAGTCGATTTCGGGTGAGTGCAAGAGCGTTCGATCGATAATCGGCACCTGCGTCATGTCTTCATGGTCGCACCTGTTCGAGCGGGTTACGGCAGACCCCAGGCCGGTCCTGGTTCGCTGACGGAGACTGGTGCGACGACGAGGTCGGGCCGGGCGCCCGAGTGGACGAGCACCTCCCGGCCCTTGGGCAGGTCGATGGCGAGGGTGCCGTCGCCGAGGTCGTGGGTGCGGGCCGGGGTTCCGTCGTCCAGCAGCACGGTGAGGGTTCCGCCGAGGCCGTGCCGGAGCGCCAGCGGTTCGCCCGCCAGGCTTCTGATCCGGATGAACCGGGTCTTGCCCGCCTTGCGCACGGCGCTGACCAGGAAGGCGCCCTGCGTGCGGAAGTCGTGCAGGGTGACGTCCGCCCAGGCGGACGGGACGGCCGGGAAGACGCGGATCACACCGCCCCAGCTCTGGCAGAACATGTCGTGCAGGGACTGCGAGGCGGACAGTGGTGTCTCGATGACCGGACCGGCCTCGGTGTAGTGCGTGTTGGCGCGGCAGGGGTAGCGGGTGGTCGGGTCGAAGAACTTCCGCAGATAGGTGAGCGCGGTGTCGCCGTCGCCTGTCATCGCGTACATCGAGGCGGCGCCGGTGTAGCTGTAGCCCCGGTGGGCGCCGGTCAGCGCATGCCAGTGGGCCACCGACTTCGAGATCAGGTCGCGGCTCTCGGGCTGGTCCCAGTTGACCAGGTGGAGCGGGTACACCATCAGCAGGTGCGAGTAGTGCCGGTGGGACTGCGCGTACGGGGTGTCCGCGCCGATCATGAAGCCGTTGTCGTCGACCGGATACGGTGTGAGCCTGGCCAGTACCTCCTGCCAGCGCGGCCTCAACTCGTCGTCGATGCCGAGCAGTTCGGCGGACTCCAGGAGTGTCCGGCAACCCCAGCGGATCAGGGCCAGGTCGTAGTTGGTGTCCTGCGGCGGCACGACGGGGTATTCGGGCGAGAGTGTGCTCGGCAGGTGCAGCCTGCCGTCGCTGCCCGGGGTGAGGAAGTGGAGGTAGTAGTTGATCGCCCGGCGCAGCACCGGGTAGATCGTGTCCCGCAGCAGGGACTTGTCCATGGAGTGCCGGTAGGACAGCCACACGTTGTGCAGCGCCCAGGTGAGGTCGCCGGTCTCGGCGCCGGTGCCCGGCCTGCCCACCCCACGGTCGGTGAACATGTCGGAACTGCGGCCGATGCCGGCGCTGTCCGCGCGGTAGGCGGCGGGCACGTTGGCGATGAGCTGTTCCTGGTTCTGCCGCAGGGTGGTGGCGAGCGAGTCGAGCTCCGGGTGGTTGAAGCCGTGGATGAGCCAGTACTCCAGCTGGACGTTGAGGTTCCACCACACCGCGGGCCAGGGTGTGGGCTCCAGCCATGGTCCGGAGGTGGCCATGACGGGACCGCCCGCGCGGCTCGCGGAGGCGACCTTGTAGAGCTGGATCCAGTGGAAACTCTGCAGCCGCTGGTCGGGGAACGACACGAAGCTCTTCCGGTAGAACTCGTGCCACCAGCGAGTGTGCCGTCGCCTGAGAGCGCCGTACGACGCGGCCCGCCGGAGGTTGCGCAGTGAGTCGGCCTCGGCGGCGGTGCCGGAGGGCGAGCTGTGTCCGACGCCGAGCAGCAGCTCGTGGCCGGTGCGTCGGTACGCGGTGGCTGTCTGGCCGCCGCCGGTGAGGGACTGGAGCACCTGCTCGGTGCCGTCGTCGGCGGTCCGGGTGGTCCAGGGTGGGTTGGCGGTGTAGCCGGCGGGCGGGGCCTCGCTGATGTGCCGGGGGCTGACGGCCTCCTCCGGATGGAACGTCCAGGTGACCCGTTCGCCGCCGTCGGCCCTCACACGGGCGGCGAAGACCTCGTCATGGATGAGGGCGGACAGGGTGAGGGTGCCCGCGGTGGTGGTGACGGTGCCGGTCAGCTCCGCGTTCCACAGGCTCAGACGCCAGTCGACGGCGGTGATGGTGCCGGCCGGTTCCAGCGTGAGGTGCCCGACAGGCAGACGGCATGTGCCCCAGCCGCTGCCGAACTCCGGCCGGTGGTCCTGGACACGGCCGTGCTGGACGGTGAAGCGGATCTGGTTGGCGCCCGGTTCCTGGTAGACCATGCTGCCGAGCAGCCCGTCGCCGAGGAAGGGGCCCTCGTGCCAGAGGGTGGGCAGCCGGGTCCACAGCAGGTCCTGTCCGCGCAGGAACCGGTCCCAGGCGCCGTCTGTGGTCATCGTGTCGCGGAGTTTCCAGGCACGCCCGGCCCCTGCGCCGGCCGATCGCACCACCGCCGAGGGCTGTTCGGCGTGGGCCGTTCCGGGCAGGGCCGCGGCCGCCGCTCCGCCGAGGGCGGTGCCGAGCACGGCTCTGCGGGGGACCGGTGAACGGCTCTCCTGCTGCGAGGTCATCGTTGTCCTCCAGAGCTGACGGATCGTCGATACATCGGGTGTATCGGCGAACCTAGGGACCCTTCGTGTGCCTGTCAATAAGCTCAACCTCTCTGCTTTGCCGCATTGTTGGGCGGTTGAGCTCCGTGTTCAGATCGACAACTCCGACACAACTCCTTGACTCATCGGATGTATTGGGGTTGCCTGCGATCGCGCCCCCACTCCCGGGCTCCTTGTGACCTCCGACCGGAAGGACGGCATCCCATGCGCAGAGGCGCCATCCCGTACTTACTGACGGCTCTCGCGGCCGCACTCGCCCTGGCGCTCGTGCCGCCGCCCGCGAGCGCGGCCACGCCGGGCCACCACCACGCAACCGGCCGGCAAGGCTGGACCGGCACCTGGGAGGCCGCCGCGTCCGCCACCACCACCCAGCTCCCGGGCCAGTCGGTGCGCAACGTCGTCCACACCAGCGTCGGGGGCCGCGCGGCCCGGATCCGGGTGTCCAACCGGCTCGGCGCGGCGCCGCTCGAACTCGGCGCCGTGACGGTCGCCGTACAGAAGGCCGGCGCCCCGAAGAGTTCGGACGCGGTGGCCGGGACGGTACGCCAGGTCACCTTCGGCGGCGCCGCCTCCGCCGAGGTCCCGGCGGGTGAGGACGCGGTGAGCGATCCTGTCCCGCTGCGGGTGCCCTCGGACGCCAACCTCCTGGTCAGCCTGTACACGCCCCACGACTCGGGCCCGGCGACGTACCACCGCTCCGCCCTGCAGACGTCGTTCCTCGCCCCGGACGGCGACCACACGGCGGACGACGACGGCACCGCGTACAGCGCGACCACCAGTTCCTGGTACTACCTGACCGGCGTCGACGTGCTCGGCGCGCGGGCCGTCGGCAGCGTCGTCGCGCTCGGCGACTCGATCACCGACGGCTCCGGGTCGACCTCGAGCGCCAACCACCGCTGGCCCGACCGGCTCGCCGCCCGTCTGCGCGCACTGCCGCCGCGCGAACGCCTCGGCGTACTGAACGCCGGAATCGCGGGCAACCGGGTGCTGCTGGACGGCACCGGACCCAGCGCCCTGTCCCGGCTGGACGCCGACGTGCTCTCGCGCAGCGGCGTACGCGCCGTGATCGTCATGGAGGGCATCAACGACATCAAGGGCAACCCCAACCAGACCGATCCCGCTGCCTTCGCGGCCGCCTACCGGCAGATCGTGGCCCGCGCCCACGCCCGCGGCATCCGCGTCGTCGGCGGCACGGTCACCCCGTACGGCGGCAACGGCGGCTGGACCGCGGCCCGCGAAGCCATACGGCAGTCCGTCAACGACCTGGTCCGGCACGGCGGCATCTTCGACGCGGTGGCCGACTTCGACGCCACCGTCCGCGACCCCGACGCCCCGGACCGGATCCTGCCCGCCTACGACTCCGGTGACCACCTCCACTTCGACGACGCCGGTCTCCAGGCGATGGCCGACGTGATCGACCTCCACTCCCTCATCGGAAAGGGCCCGCGCTGATCGGGAGGTCCGCCCACCACACGGCATGAATCATCAATCCATCGATCTGTTGACTTTCGGCTGAACGAGCCACAGGATTTCAGGGGTGACCCACTCCGAGCCCCTGTCCGCCGAGTCGGACGAGGCGGCGCACCGCTGTCTTGTCGCGGGATTCGACGGCACCACAACCGTTCCCGACACCCTCAAGCGGCTGATCGACCGCGGGCTGGGCGGCGTCATCCTGTTCACGCGCAACGTACGGGACGCCGCCCAGGTCCGTGAGCTCACCGACACGCTGCGCGCGCTGCGCCCCGATCTGCTGGTGGCCATCGACAACGAGGGAGGCGGCATCGGCCACCTGGTGCGGGCCGGCGCCCCCGACGTGCCCGGGAACTGGGCGCTCGGCGTCGCCGACGACCCGGAACTCACCGGACGCTGCGCCGACGCCCTGGCCGGACACCTGGCCGGTCTCGGCATCAGCGTTTCCTACGCCCCCGTCGCCGACGTCCAAGGCCGGCCGGACAACCCGATCGTGCGCACCCGCAGCTTCGGTCCCGAACCCGAGCTGGTCGCCCGGCACCTGCGGGCCTGGATCACGGCCACCGAAGCGCGCGGCATCGCGTCCTGCGCCAAGCACTTCCCCGGCCACGGCGGCACCCGCACCGACAGCCACCACGACACGGCGGTGGACCCACGGCCGCGGCAGGAACTCGACCTCGCGCCCTTCCGGGCCGCCGTCGACGCGGGCGTGCCGATGCTGATGAGCGCCCACGTCGTCTTCCCGGCACTCGACCCGGACCACCCCGCCACCCTCAGCCCGCGCATTCTCACGGGGCTGCTCCGCGACGAGCTCGGGTTCGACGGCGTCCTGGTCAGCGACGCCCTGGAGATGAAGGCGATCTCCGGGCGCTACGGCGAGGCGGCCGGCGCCCGGCTCGCCCTCGCCGCCGGAGCGGACCAGGTCATCGTCGCCGTACCCGACCTGGAGACCACCCTCGCCTGCCGGGACGCCGTGCTCGACGCGATCCGGACCGGCCCGCCGGCGCGGCAGCGGGTGACGGAGGCCGCGGGGCGGGTACGCCGGCTCGCCGAGCGGTACGCGGCTCCTTCGGCCGCCGTCCGCGACTGGGACGACGGGGCGGGCCGCGAGGCCGCGCGCCGCGCCGTACGCGCACAAGCGCTGCCGCGGCCGGTGCGGGGCGCCCATGTCGTCGACCTGTTCCCGCCGCCGCACCCCGCGCTCAACTGGGGCGGGGAGGACCTGCCGGCCGAGCTGCGGGCCGTCGATCCGACCGCCACGGGCACGGCGCTCACCCGGGAGCCCGCCGACCCGGAGGGCTTCGCCGAGGAGGTGCTCCGCCTCGCCGAGGGGCGCCCGCTGGTCGTCGCGGTGTGCGACGCCCGGCTGCACCCCTGGCAGGCGCGGCTGCGAGACCTGCTGCTGGCCGGGCGGCCCGACACCGTGCGGGCGTCGACCGGGTTGCCCGAGCCCGGCGACGGGACTGTGTGCTCGTACGGTCGCGGCCGGGTCAATCTGCGGGCGCTGGCCGAGGCCGTGGCGGGCGCCGGCTGATCCGGGCGGCCGTCACGGCAGTCTCACGAGCTCCGTGATGCCCCGCTCAGCGAGGTACTCCCCGTCGCCCGCGCGCTCGGCCAGGACCACCGCCGGGCGTGCCCCCTCGGTGCGCAGCCGCATCCACGCCTCGAAGTACGCGCCGCCCGGTCCGGAGACGGAGCGCGTGCCCGGAGTGCAGTCGAGGACCAGGGCGGTCTCCCGGGGCGGTGCGGGGCGCGGCCCGGAGCGCAGCGCGGCGACGGTGTCGGCGAGCGCCCCGGCGATCGGCTTCGCGCGGCCCGCCGAGTCGAACAGGCCCAGGGTGTACTCGAGCTCCGGGTAGTCGGCGAGGCCGCGGTCCACGTCGTGGGAGCACCACCAGGTCACGCCCCAGAGGTTCGTGCAGCCGGCCGCGTTCAGCAGTGTCGCGCGCGCGAACTCCGGGGCGTCCGCCGCGGGGATGTGCGGTTCGGGCGCACCGGTCTCCTGGACCCAGACCGGGCGGGCGGGATCCTCGGCGTAGGCGGTCGCGAGCTCGGTGCCGTACTCGGCGAGATGGTGCACCTGCGGGGAGCGGGGTCCGTAGCGCCGGGCGCAGTTCGCCGAGAACACCCAGGGGTGCACGGTGGTCAGGTCCCCCTTGCGCGCGCAGGCCTCGGGTGTGAAGGGGTGGTCGTCGCCGTACCAGGCGGCGTCGTACGCGGAGTGCGTGACCAGACCGCCGGCCGCGCCGAGCCCCTCCGCGGCGGCGGCCAGCAGCGTGGCGAGGTAGTGGTCGACCTCGGCCGCGGTGACCGGGTTGCCCTCGACCAGGTTGTCGAGCTCGTTGCCGAGTTGCAGCCCGATGAGGTTCGGGCGGCCGGCGAGGGCGCGGCCGAGTGTGCGCAGGAGCACGGCCTGCGCCTCGATTGCCTCCGGGTCGGTGAACACGTTGCGGTGGTGCCCGCCGCGGGTCCACTCCGGGTAGAAGTCGAAGCTCGACAGATGGCCCTGCACGCCGTCCACGAGGACGTCGAGCCCCGCCTCGGCCGCCAGATCGACCAGGTGGGCCAGCTGGTCCACGGCGGCCGTGCGGACGAGCGTGCGGTTGGGCTGCAGGAGCGGCCAGAGGTGGAACACCCGGACGTGGTCGAGGCCCAGTCCGGCGATCTGCGCCAGGTCCTCGCGTGCGTGCCCGGCGTCGAAGTCGTACCAGGAGTGGAACCAGCCGCGCCTCGGCGTGTAGTTGACACCGAACCGGAGCGGCGGGAGTGCGGGGGGAGTACTGATGGGTCCTCCTCGGGGCGTGCGCGGCGACGCGCGGGCACGAGGCACCTGCCGGGCCTTGTCTGTCGCGAATGTATCAACCACCATGGTCGCCAATGAATAGTGATTTGAACCAGGATCTCGTGGTCGGCCTCGACGCCGGCGGCACCCGCACGCGCGCCGTCCTCGCGGCCGCGGACGACGGCCGTCCGCTCGGCGAGGGCACCGCGGGACCGGGCAACGCCCTGACCGTGCCGGTGCCCCAGCTCTCCGAACACCTCGCCGAGGCGGTCGGCCGGGCCGTCCCGGAACCACGGCGCGGCCGCGTGGTGGCCGTGGCCGGCGGATTCGCGGGCGCCTCCCGGGGCGCCGCGGACGAGCCGGGCCGCCTCAGAGCGCGGTCCGCCCTCACGACGGCACTGGAACGCCTGGGCATCACGGCCGCGTCGGTCGAGGTCTACAGCGACATCGAGGCCGCCTTCGCCGCCGCGCCGGGCAGTCCCGCCGACGGCCTCGCGCTCGTGGCCGGCACCGGAGCGGTCGCGGCCCGGATCTCGCGGCGCCTGTGCACCGCGACCGCGGGCGGCGACGGCTGGCTGCTCGGCGACGACGGCAGCGGGTTCTGGCTCGGGCGGGCCGCGGTGCGCGCGGCGCTGAGGATGGCGGACGGCAGGGGTGGCGAGACGGTGCTGGCCGCGTCGGTGGGACGGGCGCTGGGGCTGCCGGGGGACGTGCTGCCGCGGCCCGGGGCGGGCGCGTGGAGCCGCGCCGGTCGCGAGGCCTACCGCAGGCACCTGCTCCCCGCGGTCATGGCCCCGCCGCCCGTTCACCTCGCCCGGTTCGCGCCGCTGGTGACCGAGGCCGCCCGGGACGGGGACGCGGTCGCCGAGGAGCTTCTCGAAGAGGCCGCCGCCCATCTCGCCGCCACCCTCCTGGCCCTCGCCCCCCGCCCGCGCGAACGGATCGTCGCCACCGGCGGCCTGCTCGGCCCGGACGGCCCGCTGACCGCACCCCTCACCGCCCGCCTGCGCCTCCTCGGCCTGAGCCTCGACTGGGTGGCCGACGGCGCGCGGGGCGCCGTCGGGCTGGCACGACTGAGCATCTGACGAGCCACGGAAGGACCGGCCGTATGCCGACCCCGGAAGACACGGCCGCGCCGGCCGCCGACCAGCACCACACCCGCGACCGCTCCCCGGGCCACGACGGCCGCCCCCTGTACCGGGACCCGGCGGCACCCGAGGACGCCCGCGTCCGCGACCTGCTCGCCCGCATGACCCTGTGCGAGAAGGTCGGCCAGCTCAACCAGCGGATGTACGGCTGGCACGCCTATCGCCGAACCCCCGGCGGCGACTTCGAACTCACCGACGCCCTCTACGCCGAGACCGAGCGCTTCGCCGGCCTCGGCGCCCTCTACGGCCTGCTGCGCGCCGACGCCTGGTCCGGCGTCGACCACAGCGGCGGCGCGGGGGCGGAGCACGGCGCGGACCTCGCCGACATGGTGCAGCGGCACGTCCTCGAGCGCAGCCGCCTCGGCATACCCGCGCTGTTCGTCGAGGAGGTCCCGCACGGCCACATGGCGCTCGACGGCACGGTCCTCCCGGTCAACCTGGCCGTCGGCGCCACCTGGGACCCGGAGTTGTACGAGCGCGCCGCGGCCCACGCCGCCGCCGAACTACGCGCCCGCGGCGGCCACCTGGCTCTCGTCTCCGCGCTGGACATCGCCCGCGACCCGCGCTGGGGCCGCACCGAGGAGTGCTTCGGCGAGGACCCCCATCTGGCGGCCCGGCTGACGGAGGCACTCGTCCGGGGCATGCAGGGCACACCCGGCGACCGCTTCGCCGACGACAAGGCCCCCGTCGTTCTCAAGCACTTCGCCGGCCAGGGCGCCACCGTCGGCGGACGCAACTCGGCCGAGTCCGAGCTCGGCCCGCGCGAGCTGCACGAGATCCACCTCCCCGCCGCACGCGCCGGCGTCCGCGCCGGGGCCGCCGCCGTCATGGCCGCGTACAACGAGGTCGACGGACTGCCCTGCGCCGGCAACAGCGCCCTCCTCACCGGACTGCTCAGAAACCGCTGGGGCTTCGAAGGCCTCGTCATGGCGGACGGCCTCGCCGTGGACCGGCTGGCCCGCGTCACCGGCGACAAGGTCCGCGCGGGCGCCATGGCGCTCGACGCCGGAGTCGACCTCAGCCTGTGGGACGAGGGGTTCACGCATCTTCAGGAGGCGGTCGAGCGGGGCCTGGTCACCGAGGCCGCCGTCGACGCCGCCGTGGCGCGTGTCCTGCGCCTGAAGTTCCGGCTGGGCCTGTTCGAACGACCGTACAGCGCCCGGCGGTCGATCCCGCCGGAACGGGGGAGAGAGGTCAGCACCGCTCTCGCCCGCGCCGCCGTCACGCTCCTCCACAACGACGGGCGAGCCCTGCCCATAGGGCGGAGCGTCTCCCGCGTCGCCGTCCTCGGCCCGCACGCCGCCACCACCGCCCACCAACTCGGCGACTACACCGCCCCGCAACGCCCCGGCACGGGCAGCAGCGTCCTGGACGGCCTGCGCCGACTGGCCCCGCCCGGCACGGACATCCGACACGCCCGGGGCTGCGCCCTCGCCGGCGGCGACCTCTCCGGTGTCCCGGAGGCCGTCGCCGCGGCCGCCGGTTCCGACCTGGCCGTGCTGGTGCTGGGCGGCAGCAGTGCCCGCACCCCCGGCACCGAGTTCGCCGCCAACGGGGCCGCGCGCGGCGCCGTCTCGGAGATGACGTGCGGCGAAGGCGCCGATCTCGCCGGACTGCGTCTCGGCGCGGCGCAGCACGCCCTGCTCGACGCCGTCACCGCGACCGGCACGCCCACGGTGGCCGTCCTGCTGCAGGGCCGCCCGCACGCCGTCCCCGAGGCGGCGGAGCGCACGGCGGCACTGCTCACCGCCTGGTATCCGGGTCCCTGGGGTGGCGACGCGATCGCCGAGGTGCTGTTCGGTCTCGCCGATCCGGTCGGCCGGCTACCCGTCTCCGTCCCGCGCTCGGCCGCCCAACTCCCCGTCCACTACAACCACAAGGACATCGAGTACGGCGGCTACGTCGACGAGAGCGCCGGGCCGCTCTACTCCTTCGGACACGGGCTGGCGTACACGACGTTCGCCTACGGTCCGCCGCGCCTGACGCGGCACACGGTCGAGGCGGACATCACCAACACGGGGGAGCGGCGCGGCCGTACCGTCGCCCAGCTCTACATCCGCCGACTGGTGACGCCCGTGTGGCCGCGCACCCTGGAACTGCGGGCCTTCCAGGGCGCCGACCTTGCGCCGGGAGAGTGCCGCACGCTCGTCTTCCGCCTCGGCGCCGAGCAACTCGCCCAGGTCGGCGCCGACCTGGAGACACGGGTGCTGCCCGGGACGCTGGAGATCCGGATCGCGGGCTCGGCACGGGAGGCGCTCACCGCCACACCCGTCGTGGTGGATCAGAACCTCGTTCAGAACTTCACGGCCCCCGCCGACACCCCCTTGTAGAACCACCGCTGTGTGATGACGAACAGCACCAGCACCGGCACGACGGAGATCACCGCACCCGCCATCACCAGTCGCTGGTCGTAGCCGAACGACGACGACTGCAGACGCGCGAGTCCCAGCGTCAGGGTGAAGTGGCTGTCCGAGCGCAGCACGATCAGCGGCCAGAGGAAGTCGTCCCAGGCGCTGATGAAGGTGTTGATGACGACCACCATGATCGCGCCCCACGCGGACGGCAGGTACAGGTGACGGAAGCGCTGCCACTCGCTCGCGCCGTCGAGCATCGCCGAGTCCTCGATCTCGCGCGGCACCGCGAGGAACGCACCGCGCATCAGCAGCACGTTGATGGCACCGACGAACCCGGGCAGCCACACGCCCACCACGCTGTCGACCAGCCCCAGGTCGCGGATGCTCAGGAACAGCGACACCATGATCGACTCGAAGGGGAACATCATGGAGGCGGCCAACAGGACCCAGACCGCCCTGCGGCCCTTCCAGCCGGGTTTGGAGAGCATGTAGCCGGCGGTGGCGGAGAACACCAGCTGGCTGGCGATCGACAGGACGACCACGATCAGGCTGTTCCTGATGTACGTGGCCACCGGAACCTGCTCGAAGATCGCCCGGTAGGCCCGCAGTGTCGGATGGTGGGGCAGCAGTGAGGCGTTCGCCCCGAAGACGTCCTCGCTGGTGCTCTTCAGCGACGCCAGGAACTGCCAGACCAGCGGTCCGACCGTGATGGCGAGGACGAACAGCAGCAGCAGGTAGCGGACGACGAGGTCGCGGGGGCGGCCGTAGTCCCGCCAGCGGGGCAGCAGGCGCCGGCGCCTCTCGACAACGGTCGTCATGACTCGTCCTCCTTCGTCAGGCGCTGCGCCAGCAGGGTCAGCCCCAGCGTCAGCAGGAACAGGGCCACACTGACCGCCGACCCGTAACCGGCGTTGCCGGTCATCGGGTCCAGGCCGACGTCGCGGATGTAGAAGGGCAGGGTGCGGTCGGCGCCGCCCGGGCCGCCGGTGTAGCTGCCGAGCATGAAGATCTCGGTGAACACCCGCAGCGAGCCGATGCCGGTGAGCGTGCCGACCAGCATCATGGCCTGCCGCACGCCCGGCACGGTGATGTGCCAGAAGCGCCGGATCGCACCGGCGCCGTCCATGGCCGCCGCCTCGTGCAGTTCCTGGGGCACGTTCCCCAGGGCGGCCAGATAGAAGACCATGTACCAGCCGAGCCCCTTCCACAGTGTCAGGCCCATCGCGCACAGCAGGATCAGCCACGGGTCGGACAGGAAGGGGATGGCCTGCTTGATCAGATGGGCCTTCTGCAGCCAGGTGTTGACCAGCCCGTCGTCGGCCAGCAGCCACTGCCAGCTCAGCCCCACGACCACGCTGGAAGCGAGCACCGGCGTGTAGAAGGCCGACCGGAAGAACCCGATGCCGGGCAGCCTCTTCTCCACCAGGACGGCCAGCATCAGCGGCAGGAACACCATCAGCGGCACCACGATCAGCGCGTACAGCAGGCTGTTGCGGGTCGCCAGCCAGAAGTCGCCGTCGTCCAGCATCCGGGTGTAGTTGGACAGCCCGACGAAACTCGCGGCGCCGCCGAGCGGCTTGGCGTCGGTGAACGACAGCAGGACGGTGTTGAGGAACGGGAACACGCCGAAGACCGCCGCACAGACGAGCGCGGGGGCGGTCCACAGCCAGGGCAGCCACCAGCGGCGGTACAGCGCCGCGCCGTTGGCGCCCGGAGCGGGCCCGGGCCGGATGGCCCGGGCCAGCCGGCGGAGGCGGGACGGGGCCGTGCCCGGCACGGAGGCGGACTCCGCACCGGGCACGGACGCCGGCTTCACGGCCTGCGTCGCCACGGTCAGCTGCCCTGCTTCAGCAGCTCGTCGGCCTTCGCCTGGGCGTCCTTCACGGCCTGCTCCGGGCTCTTCTTGCCCTGCATGGCCAGCTGCACCTGGCTCACGATGGCGTTCTGCACGGCCGGGGAGAGGTTGGTCTGGTTGGTGTCGGCCGTCTTGAGCTGGTCGGCGACGAGCTTGCGGGCCTGCGAGAAGGGATCGTCACCGCTGACGTTCTGGAAGAACGGGTCTTCCAGCGAGGCCGAGGTGGTCGGGAAGATCACCACGTTCGGGTCCTTGCACCAGGCCGTCTGGTTCTCGGCGTTGGTGAGGAACTCGGCGAACGCCAGCGCCACCGGCGCGTGCTTGCTGGTCGCGGCGACCGATATGTACTGCGGGGCGCCGGCGGAGGCGCGGCCGAGCGCGTCGTAGGGCTGCTGACCGACGCCCGTCCTGGCATAGATCGACGGGCTGTTCTGCTTCACGAACCGCACGAAGCTCGGGTTCGT
Organism: Streptomyces sp. NPDC001843; assembly: GCF_042891955.1. Lineage (NCBI taxonomy): Bacteria > Bacillati > Actinomycetota > Actinomycetes > Kitasatosporales > Streptomycetaceae > Streptomyces > Streptomyces sp. NPDC001843. The sequence goes on from NZ_JBIATQ010000002.1 coordinate 529,249, forward strand.
CGAGCCGTAGGCGACCTTGCCCTGGCTGTACAGCGTGGACGGGTCGTTGCTGGAGGACAGCGAGTCCTTCGGCATCGCGCCTTCCTTGTACAGCTTCGCCATCCAGGCGACCCACTGGGTGGTGCGCGGATCGTCGGCGAACACGGCCGACTTGCCGTCCGCCGAGAGGACCTTGATGTTCATCTGGTCGAAGTCGGCCGGGATGCGCCAGATCGGGTTGGCCATCGTCGCGTAGAACTTGCCCTTGCCCGCCTTGGCGATCTTCTCGTAGTCGGCGAACAGTCCGAACAACGTCGTCGGCGGCTTCGCCGGGTCGATGCCGGCCTTCTTCAGCAGGTCCTTGTTGTACGTCAGCAGGACACCGCCGGTGTACCAGGGGAGCGTGGTGTGGATCGAATCACCGGAGGCGTCCTTGAAGGTGGCGGACTTCCAGAACGACGGGACGAACGGCTTCGCGACGTCCGGGTCCTTCACGCTCAGGTCGAGCAGGTAGCCGGCCTTGGTGAGGGCGGTCGCGGTCGGGGCGTTGAGGTTGATGACGTCCGGCAACGTACAGGCCTGCGCGTCGGCGACCGTGCGCTGGGTGAAGGTGTTGTCGCCGGGGTCGTCGATCCACTTGACCGAGGTACCGGGGTGGGCCGCCTGGAACGCCTTGATCACCCCGTTGAAGAAGCCGCCGAAGTCTTTCTTCAGGTTGGTGGTCTGGAAGGTGATCTGGCCTTTGACGTCGCCGGAGAGCTTGCCGGACCCGACGTTGGCCTTGTCGACCTTGCAGGCGCCGGCGGTGGCGTCCCCGCTTCCGGAGCCGCCGGACAGGCCGCAGCCGGCGGCGGTCATCGACAGGACCACGAGACATGCCAGGGATCCGGGAAGTCTGCTTGCGTGCATGGGTGCCCTCCTGCGGCGGAGCGAGATGGCTGGTTCAAATCACCAACTTGGAGGCTGATTGATGAAAAGGTGGACCAGAATTCATCGGAGGTCAATGGGTTGCCGTGTTGCTTTTGGGTTCCGGAACGCATTGCCCGCCCGTGCGGGGGCGGTTCAGTGCCGGTGTTCGTGGTCCGGATGCGCCGGGTCGCCGGGGTGTTCGTACCCCTCGGCGTACACCACCGCGGAGCGGCTCCGGTCGAGCCAGTCGAAGAAGGCCCGTCGGCCCGCCGCCCGGCGCAGCTCGCGCACGATGCCCTCGCGGACGCGCTCGTACGGCAGGAAGTCCTCCGGCGTCGCTTCGTCGAAGGGCTCGACACCGCGCCGCAGCGCGTCGCTCGTGAGGAAGCGGTCCCGGTTGTTCCCGTAGTACTCCCGTACCGCCCATTCGGGTACCTCCTGTTCGCCCTCCAGCGAGGCGAGCAGGGCCCGTGCGGCCGGGGAACGGGCGAGCGCCACGGCGACGATGCTGCCGAGGTCGGCGACGTCGCCCGCCGCTACGGCCGGCAGCAGGGACTGCGGCACCTCCTGGGGCGGCGCCGTCCCGCGCTCCGCGCAGGCGCGGCGGGCGAGTTCGTCCACGACCACCACCTGGGTGGCCCACCGGCGCCGCTGCCGCTCGGCCCGCGCAAGGGACTCGGGCCGGCCCTCGCGGTCACGGGGCGGTGCGGCCGCCAGCAGGGCGTCCACACGGTCCTCGCCGACGGTCTCGCCGCACACCAGCGCCGCGGCACCTCCCGGCGGACGGACGTGCTCCCCGGGCCGATGTGCGGGTCCGCTCACGGCGTCACCTCCAGCACCACGGTCGCCGTGTAGGCCACGCACCCGTGCCAGGCGACCTTCGCCATCAGCCAGTACGACCCCGGCGGCACCGCCGCCCCGTCCACCTCGACCCCGCACTCCAGTCGCTCCCCGGCGGCCACGGCGAAGCCCTGGCAGCCCGGACCCACCCCCGGCCAGGTGCCCCAGGAGGACACCGCCCACAGGGTGCCGTGAACCGGCCCGCGGGTGGTGTTCCGCAGGATCACCGGGACGCGGACGCGCTCGCCCCGGCGTACCGCGATCCGCTCGACGCCCAGCCGCGCCAGGAGAGTCGGGCCCGTACGCCCGTCCGGCCCGCCCCGCGGGACCTCGCCCGGCACGTCGAGGGCGACGACGTCCTCGAAGCTCTGCCCGCCGTACGACAGCCGCGCGGTGAGCCAGTGCCGCCCGGCCACGGCGTCCGGCGGAGGGGTCACCGTGACCTCGGCGAGCGTGAAGCCACCGGGGCCCAGGGAGTACGGCAGTTCGGCGGGCTCGGCGGACCAGCCGGGTGGCACCTGCAGGCTCACGGAGCCGGACACGGGCGCGTCGGTCAGCTCCGAGGCGACCCGGACGGTGGCGGTGACGGGGCCGGAGGCGGTGAGCGCGGTCGGTGCGAGGTACACCGCGACCGGCATGTTGCCGCGGGGTGCCGGGCCGCAGTTGTGGAGCCAGTAGCGGGTGGGGACGGGCTGCGCGGGCTCGTGGGCGGCGATGCCCGGCTCGCGGGACCGCTCCGGGGCGACGGCCGGTGTCGCGAGCACCGTGGCCACCTCGAACCCGGTCAGGCCGACCCTCAACTCCCCCTGTTCGTCCGGTGCGAGCGGTTCCCCGGGCGCCTCCAGGACGTCCGCCCGGGCGCCCTGCGCCCACGATCGCGGCCCACGCACCCGCGCCCGCACCGGTCGCCCGTTCACCTCGTGCATCCGCACGACGAGCCCGCGCCCCGGATCCACCGTGGCCACGCTGCCCCGGGCGAGCGGCGAGCCGGCCGGCTTCAGCGCGTCGAGCAGCACCTCGCCCGCCGGCTCCAGCCCCAGCAGGGTCGCCCTGCGCGGCAGTTCGGTCCCCTCCGGTGACCGTCTGAGCCGTGCCGTGAGCGGATGGTTGAAGGCGTGCCCCGCCCGCGGCACCCGCTGCTCGCGCCAGTCGCCCTCACCGGCCACGACGGCGTACTCGAAGGTGTGGAACCAGCGCTGGAGCTGGAACGCGGACCCGTCGGGGGCGGTGCGGCGCGGCGGATCAACCCAGATGCCGGACGGCCAGCCCGTGCAGGAACGCATCAGCGACATGTAGAGGTCACCGGAGGCGGTGACCACGCAGCCGGGCGTGCCCCGGTTGAGGATCGCGAAGCCGCGCCCGTCCCAGGCGTCGCCCGGTGGCAGCGCCTCGCCCCCACCCGCGGCGGTGGCCCGCAGTGTCGCCGTGCCGTCGAGGTCGGCGATCAGCGCGTCGACCGCCTTGGCGTCGTCCTCGGGGCGGGCGCCGGCCACCACGAGCAGCGGCAGCCGCTCCAGGTCGCGCAGGTCGGCGCCGGGCACCCACTCCTCCCGCAGCGAGGCGCGGGGCGCGACCCACACGGCCGCGACCCCGTCCTCGGCGAGTTGCCGGCGCAGCTCGCGCGAGGCGGCCGGATCCCAGCCGAGCGCCTCGAGGACCACGGTGTTGCGGTCCGGGCCGCCGATGGCGATGCGGATGTCGGGAAGGTTGGAGTCGACCTCGAGGTCGCCGTAACGGGGGCCGTCGGCGACGGTGGAGGTCGCGGTGACGCCCGCGCGGACGAGGGCGGCCGCGAGCGGGGCGCCGAGTTCTCCGGCCTGGTCCCAGCCGGGGAAGACCAGCTCGGCGACCCCGATCGACCGGTGTCCGAGCAACGCCCCGGCGCCGTCCCGGACCGCGACCCGTGCGGTGGACCCCAGCCCGAACCAGGTGTTCGCCGGGTTGTCCAGGGTCCACGGGAAGCGCTCGCTGTCCACCTCCACGAAACCGAACCCGCGCCCGACCACCGCGTCCGCGACCTCGTGCACGGGCAGCCCGCCCCGCACGTTCGAGGGCCAGCGCACCCGGATCAGCCGGTCGGCGCCGTCGTAGCCGTCGATGCTCGTGGCGACGTCCAGGCGGTCGACGCCCTTCCACAGGGTCAGCCGCTGGGTGTAGCGGAAGACCTCGAGATCGGCGGTGACCGTGACGCGGGAACCGGCGGGGGAGTGCTCCACGGTCGCCGAGGCCGTCACATCGCGGCTGCGGGCCGCGGTGATGCCGGTCGGCGTGAGATGCCAGGGCCCTTCGCCGAAACGCGGGTGCCGCGGATATTCCTCCTGTACGACGAGTTCGTTGCCGATGTCGCCGGCCCGCAGCAGTTCGCGGCCGCCCTCGGCGAGGGCGCGCAGACCGCTGACGCCGCCGCCGCGCGCGGGGTCGACCGTCACCTCGTAGAACTCGTTGCGGATCGTGGTGCCCTCGCCGGGCACCCAGCCGGTCACGGTGCCCTCGGCGAGCCGCAGGGCCTCGAAACCCATGCCGGGCACCTGCGGTACGACGACATGGAGCCGGCCGTCCTCGCGTACGGCGGGCAGGGGCTCGCCGGTGTCGTCCAGCGGGACGAGACCCGGGTCCTCCACCGTGAGCACGTCCCGGCGTTCCCAGGTCGCGGAGTTGAAGACGACGAGGTCGGGTGAGCCGTCCCCGGCGACCCGGTCGGCCAGGGCCTGGGTCGCGTCGGCGTGCACCGCCTCGGCAAGGTCGTACAGCTCGCGCCAGCCCGTCAGCAGGTCGATGTAGACCTGGTCGGACTCGGATCCGGTGATGGCGTCGTGGTGGGCGCCGTAGACGAGTTGCCGCCAGGCCTTGTCGAGGGCCGCGTCCGGATACGGGTGCCCGGCGACCAGCGAGGCCAGCGTCGCCCAGGCCTCGGCGTCGGCGAGCAGCGTCTCGCCGCACCGCTGGGCCTGCTTGGTGTCGATGTAGGAGACGTCCTTGCCGGTGTAGACGGGGTTCATGTCCCGGGTCTGCGGAGAGGCCCTGCGGCCCTCCGCCTCAAGTTGCGCCCGAACGGCGGCGAAGAAGTGTCGCGGGATGCCGCTGACGAAGCGGGGCCAGACGTAGCGGGCGTTCCAGTCGCGGTGGATGTCCATCACCCAGCGGCACGGCGGCGCGTAGTCACCACCGACGGGAAGCAGCACGTTGCGGGTGAGCGCGACCTGCTTGAGCCCTTGGAACAGCCTGTACGCGGCGGCCTCGGCCTCGGGCAGGGTGGGCGCGTTGTCGATCGCCCAGCCCGCGCCGTAGTGGTTGACCATGTAGGCCGTCAGCAGCCCGCGCCCCGAGGGGGCGATCCAGTTGAACTCCGCCGGGAACTGCATCCGTCCCGGATCCCGCGGCTCCTCGCCGAACACCGACAGCGTGGGCCCCCACTGGTGGAACGGGCCGCGCGCCCACGAGCTGGAACTGATTCCCGCGTCCGCCATCAGTCCGGGGAACTGCGGGTCGTGTCCGAACGCGTCCAGCTGCCAGGCGGTCTGCGGGGACGCGCCGATGATCCCGCGCTGGAAGCCGTCGCCGTAGAGGGCGTTGCGTACGGTCGCCTCGGCGCCGGTGAGGTTGGTGTTGGGCTCGTTGTAGGTGCCGCCCATGATCTCGACGCGGCCGGTGCGGACGAGCTGGCGCAGGAAGGCGCGTTCCTCGGGGAAGGCGTCCCAGTACGGCTTGAGGTAGTCGACCTCCGCGAGGACGAAGGTGTACGCGGGGTCGCGCCGTGCCAGGTCGCAGTGGGCCCGCACCAGGCTCATCCCGGACTGGCCGCGTGAGTCGAAGGTGCGGGCGGGCAGGCCCGTGGTGGCCGGGTCGTCGGCACGGTCCCAGGTCTCGGTGTAGGCGGCCTGGGTGTTCCACCAGACGGGGTCGTAGTGGAAGTGGCTGACCATGAACATGGTCCAGCCGGGTTCGGCGGCGGTGAAGGACGCGGTGCGCCCGGCCGCGCCAGCCGCCGGGTCGTCCGCGTCCTCGGCCGTGACCCGCACCCGTGTGCTGTCGCCGGGGCGGAGGTCGGACCTGACCGGTGTCTCGGCGCGCAGCGCTCCGTCGTCACCCGTGGCGGCCTCGCAGGTGCCGTGGACACCCGGGCCCTCGACGGTGATCCGCACCGTGCGGCCGGGTTGGTGCTCGACCCCGACGGCCACCACCTGGCGCGGCTGCTCGACGGGACCGACGAAGAGCTCGGTCGACTCGACAGAGGTGACACGCATGGGTCTCCTACGTGCTCAGGGGGAGCTCCATCCTGGCACCGAGGAGATGGTTCAAACAACCATTATGTTTGTAGTTTGGTGGTTCATTCATGCAGTCCCGGCCATGGTCACCGTGCGCGGCGTGACTTGACCGCGTGCTGTCCGGCGATGTGGTCCGTCAGGGCCAGGGAGGCGCTCGCCCGCTGGTAGGAGAGCTGGGCCACCCGGACGTAGAGACAGTCGATGAGGACCAGGACCGAGTGGCGGGCGCCGATGCTGCCGGTGCGGAAACTGGTCTCCGAGGACGAGGAGACGAGCCGTACGTCGGCGGCGCGGGCGAGCGGGGAGCGCGGGTCGGCGGTGATCGCGACCGTGTTGGCGCCTCGCTCCTTGGCGAGTTCGAACGGTTCGAGCGTCTCGCGGGTCGCCCCGGAGTGGGAGATGCCGATGGCGACGTCGGCCGGGGTGAGCAGGGCGGCCGAGGTGACGGCGCCGTGCACCTCGGTCCAGCCGCGCACCGCGCAACCGATGCGGAACAGGCGGGTCTCGGTCTCCTGGGCCACGGCCCCGCTGCCGCCGACGCCGTAGACATCGATGCGGCGGGCCCGGGCGGTGGCCTGGGCGGCGCGTTCGATCGCGTCCAGGTCGACGCGGTCGATGGTCTGCTGGACCGCGCGCAGATCCGCGCTGCCGACGACCTGTACGACCCGTTCCAGCCCGTCGTCGGGGGAGATGTCGGGCCCGATCTCGGCGCTGCCCCAGTCGGAGGCCTCGCCGCGGCCGCGCTCCTGGGCCAGCTCTATCAGCAGGTGCTGGTAGGAGTCGAGGCCGATGGCGCGGCAGAAACGGGTCACCGTCGCCTGGGAGGTACCGGTGCGCCGGCCCAGTTCGGCGGCCGAGCAGTGGGTGACGGCGGCCGGATCCTCCAGGATCAGCTCGCCGACCTTCCGCAGCGAGCCGGCCAGGCGGGGGAGTTCGGTGCGGATCAGTGCGGTGACATCCGTCGGAGGCATGGGGAGAAGGTATCAGCCACCGTTGTCGACACGGATTGAATACCAGGACCGGCTGTGATTTATTGATTCATCGAGTGTCGCATACAGGGTGGTTCAATCCATCAGTGTCCATCAGTGGGGAGTCTCGAGTGTCCGTCGATCCTGTGAGCGCCCAGCGGTTCGCAACCGAGAGTCTGGCCGTCCTGCAGCGCATCACCGAATCCGCCCGCGACGATGTGACCCGAGCCGCCCGGCTCATCGCCGACTGTGTGCGTGCCGACGGCGTCGTCCAGGCCTTCGGCACCGGTCACTCGCAGGCCGTCGTCCTCGAACTGGCGGGGCGCGCGGGCGGGTTCGTGCCCACCAACCGGCTGAGCATCGCCGACCTCGTCCTGTACGGAGGTGCCGCGCCGAGCACCCTCGACGACCCGCTGCTGGAGCGGGAGGCCGGGGTGGCCGCCCGGATCTACGACCTGGCCGCCCCGCGGCCCCAGGACCTGTTCGTGGTGATCTCCAACTCCGGCGTCAACAACGTGATCGTCGAGATGGCCCTGCACGCCAAGGAACACGGCCACCGCGTGCTGGCCATCACCTCTTTGACCCACACCCGCGCGGTCCCCGCCGGTCACCCCAGCGGCAGGAAGCTCGCCGACCTCGCCGACGTCGTCCTCGACAACGCGGCCCCCCGCGGCGACGCCCTCCTCCACCTCCCCGACGGCGGCGCCGTCTGCGCCCTGTCCACCCTGACCGGCGTGATGCTGGTCCAGCAGGCGGTCGCCGAGGCGACCTCGCTGCTCCTCGCCGCAGGGGAACGCCCGCCGGTGTACGTGTCGGCGAACGTGCCCGGCGGGTTCGAGGGCAACCTGGAGCTGGAGAAGAGGTACGAGGGCCGCATTCGCCGAACGGCGAGCTGAGCCGGGCCGCGCCGGCCGCCGGCGCCCTCACGTGTACACCGGCTCCCACATGGCGTCCTGCACCTGCTGGATGACGTCGTCGAGGCGGGCGCGGGCCACCCCGTCCTCGGCGGCCCGGCGGGCGACCGCCGCCGCCACCGTCGCCGACGAGGCGCGCAGGTTCTCCACCTGCGGCAGCAGCGGGGCGCCGGGCCCGGAGAGGTCGGCCAGCTCCGCCACCGCCTCGGCGGCCGCCTGCAGCATGCCGTCGGTGACCCGGGAGGCCCGGGCCACTGTGGCGCCCAGTCCGAGACCCGGGTAGACCAGGGCGTTGTTGGCCTGGCCGATGACGTACGTGGTTCCGTCGAGCTCCACCGGCGGCAGCGGGACGCCGGCCGCGACGAGGGCCTTGCCGCCGGTCCACCTCAGGACGTCCTCGGGCTGTGCCTCCATCTTCTCGGTCGGGTTGGACAGCGGCAGCACCACCGGCCGCTCCACATGGTCGGCCATGGACCGCACGACGTCCTCCGTGAACGCGTCTCGCACGGTCGAGGTCCCGACCAGCACCGTCGGACGCACCCGGTCCACGACCTCCCGCAACTCCACGGGCTCGCCGTCCCGGTCGGGCCATTCGTCGTCCGGGCGGGCGTACGACCGCTGGTAGTCCCGCAGTCCGTCCGTGGAACGCAGGAGCAGACCCTGCCTGTCCACGCACCAGATGCGGGCCGTGGCCTCCTCCCGCTCCAGCCCGTCGCGGACCATCGCGTCCCGCAGCTGGTCGGCGATGCCCACCCCCGCGGTGCCCGCGCCGAACACCACCACCCGCTGCTCGCGCATCGGCGTGCCGCTGACCCGCACCGCGTTCAGCAGACAGGCCAGGGCGATGGCCCCGGTGCCCTGCATGTCGTCGTTGAACGTGCAGACCTGCTCGCCGTAGGTCTCCAGCAGACGCCGTCCGTTGCCGGGACCGAAGTCCTCCCAGTGCAGCAGCGCGTTCGGGAACAGCTCCCGTACGGTGTCCACGTACGCGGCGACGAACGCGTCGTAGTCCTTGCCGCGCGCCCGGCTGTGCCGGTTGCCCATGTACAGCGGGTCGTTGAGGAGGGTCTGGTTGTCGGTGCCGACGTCGAGCACGACCGGGACGGACCGGCCCGGGTGGATGCCTGCGGCGGCCGTGTAGACCGCGAGTTTGCCGACGGAGATCTGCATACCACCGACGCCCCAGTCCCCGATCCCCAGGATCTGCCCGGCGTCGGTGGCCACCACCAGGTCGACGTCGTCGGGGCCGAGGCCCAGCGCTTCGAACGCGGGCCGTACGTCCTGAGGCCGGTCCACGGACAGGTACACGCCGCGGGGCCGGCGGAACTCGTGGCTGTAGTGCTTGATCGCCTCGCCCACCGTCGGGTCGTACACGATGGGCAACAGCTCGGTGAGATGGTCGGTGAGGAGCCGGTAGTACAGCACCTCGTTGCGGTCGTGGAGCTGCTCCAGGTACACGTTGCGCGCCAGGTCCCCGGGCTGGGACCGCAGCTGCTCCCAGGCCTTGCGGGCCTGCTGCTCGAGCGTGAGCTCCCCGGGCGGGAGCATCCCCACCAGGCCGTGCTCCTCCCGTTCAGCCTGGGTGAAGGCGACTCCCTTGTTGCGCAGGGCGTCGGACAGCAGGGCGTGGCCGTGCGGCTTGTCGCGGCGCGAGGGCATACGGGCTCCCTCTGTCGAGCGGTTCGTCAGCTGCCCGGTTGCCCGGTGCTCCGGTCGGCAAACGGACCCGGTGCGGAGCGCGCCCGGAACGTCGGTGGCGCCTACGCCAACCAGGCGGGCCCTTTGGGGTGTGAACCGGACGCCGCAGGGCCCGCCCTCCGGGTGGACGACGGGACTTTGCGGACACCCCCTGGCGTCTCGCGTCGCCGTCCGCACCGACGGGCCGGCGCCGGGGGAAGCCGGCCCGGCTCCTCGGGCCGGATCACTGAAGGGCACCCTTCTCGCAGACACGCCGGGCGACGTCCCGGAGTTTGACGTTGTTCTCCTGCGAGTACCGGCGCAGCACGTCGAACGCCTGGTCCTCGGTGAGGCGGTGGCTGCCCATCAGGATGCCCATCGCCTCGCCGATGACATGGCGGGTGGCGACGGCCCGCTCCATCTGCGCATGGGTGCGGGCGCTGGAGAAGGCGACCGAGGCATGGGAGGCCAGCAGCCAGCCCGCGGTCTCACTGGCCTCGGTGAATGCCCCCGGCTTACGGGAGTACACGTTGAGCGCGCCAAGGTCCTCGTCCTCGGTGAACAGCAGGAAGCCCATCATGCTGCCCACTCCCAGCTCCCGGGCCTGCACGGAGTAAGCGGGCCAGCGCGGTGCCACATCGGTGAGGTCGGCGATGCGGTACACCCGCTCCCCCTTCGAGGTGGCGGCGGCATCGAAGCAAGGCCCCTCACCGAGCCGCGCCTGGAGCTGGTCGCTGTCGATGACCAGCTTCTCCGTCGGGGCGAGCGTCTCCACTTGCCTGCCGTGCAGGAGAAGGATTCCGGCCGCGTCACAGCCCTCGACCAGCTCGACGGCCGAGGAGGTGATCCGCGCCAGCGTGGCACCGACCGACTCCTCTGCCAGCAGAAGCCGCGCCATCGAGGCCATCTGCTGCGCGAACGTACGCCAATCCATCCCGGTCCTCCCTGCCAAAGACCACTCCTGTCCTGTTCTGCGCCTTTCCCACCGAATGCGGATCATGTCCCTGTACACGATCGCGCACGCGGGTGAGGCGCGCTGACATATTCAGAGAGCGGCGGGATCGGGAAGTTTTTCCCCCGGCAGTTCGCGCATGGTGTGAAGCGGTGACAGGAAGTTCGGAAGCGCCCAGCGGACTGCCCCCTGTGAGGGATTGCTGGAAGCTCGACTGAGCCACAACGCGGACGACTCCGCCGGGAGAAAGGCAAGCCAGTCGATTCGAGTCCCTGCCTGCGCAGGAAAAGCGGCAACATGGCCCGGTGCATGGCCGGAAAGAGGTTGAATATCGGTTTCGAATTTCCCTCGATCGACGCGGGCGCCGCCGAGTTCCCCGAGCCGGAAAACCTCGAGGAATCGGCGGAACGCGGCGAGCGTCAGGCTTGCATGATCCCAAAACCGAGCCGGGGTGCGCGCGGCATGCTCACTTGGATGCGACTCGCCCCAGCGGATCGGTGCTCTGCGCCAGAGCCGTGCGCGCCGCCGGCCAGCCGGGGTCCTCGGGGTGGAGCGCACTGCGAAGGTAAGCGGAGGTGAGCCGCTGGATCAGGGCGACCCGTTCGGGATTCTCGTCCGTCGTTTCCGTGACGGTGTACCCGGGGATTCCGCCGAGCGAGTGTTCCGCCCCGAACAGGGTGAGCAGGCTCTTGGGGCCCGGGCTCAGGAAGTAGGGGTCGGTGAACCAGTCCGGCCCCCGAACGGACAGATGGGACTGGTCGTGGTCCCCCGCGACCACCAGGGTCGGCGTGGCCATGCCCGCGAAGTCCGGGTTCATGAAGGGGAAGTGCTCGGCCGCGAACGGAGTCAGATCGGCCCCGCCCCGGCCGGGCGTGGACAGCAGCACACCCGCTTTGATCCGTGAGTCGGACATGTCCTCTCCCGCCGCGCCGCCGGCACCGAGGACACGCGCACCCAGCAGCATGCTCACCGTCTGGCCGCCCCAGGAGTGCCCGGCCGCGGCGATGCGGTTTCGGTCGAGGCGCCCGCTGAGGCCGGGAACGGAGGCTTCGACGGCATCGAGCCCGTCGAGGACCCGCTTCAGGTCCTCGACTCGTGAACGCCAGATCAGCGGTGTACGGGGATCCTCCGGAGGAAGACTCAGGGTCCTCGAGTCCAGGTGGGTGGGCTGTATCACCGCGAAGCCGTGTGCCGCCCAGTAGTCGACAAGCGGGTCGTAACCGTCCATCGACCAGCCGAAGCCGTGCGAGAAGAGGATGACGGGCAACTCCCGCCCGGTGGCGGGCGCTGTCACCCGCACCCGCAGATCCTCGCCACGGTCCGGGGCCGGCAGCACCACCGGCTTCACCGAGACGACGGGAACGGGCGTCTCAACGGCAACTGCTGTGCTCGCGATGGCTGATTCGCTCATGGAAAAGCCTTCCTCGGTAAGCGGAGCGTCGTTCCGGAACGATACGGAACGGCGCTCCGCTTAGCAAGTCGTGGAAGAATGTCCCGAGCGGTGCGGCCTCGGTCGAGGAAGGAGCGTGGCGGTGAACGACAGCCATGAGGGCGCCGGGCGCGCTGCCCGGACCAAGCGGGCGGACGCCCGGCGGAACGAGGAGACTCTGCTCGACGCCGCCGCCGCGGTCTTCGTCACGTCGGGCGTGGAGGCGCCGGTGCGCGACATCGCGGCCAAGGCCGGTGTCGGGATGGGTACGATCTACCGTCACTTCCCGACCCGCGCGGACCTCATCATCGCCGTCTACCGGCATCAGGTCGAGGCCTGCGCCGAGGCCGGGCCGTCCCTGCTGGCGACGAGCGCGAGCCCGCACGCCGCACTAGGACGATGGATCGACCTCTTCGTCGACTTCCTGGTCACCAAGCACGGGCTCGCCGCCGTGCTGCAGCCCGACAACGCCGGCTTCGACGCGCTGCACGCCTACTTCCTCGACCGCCTCGTGCCCGTGTGCGCCCAGTTGCTGGACGCCGCGGCCGCCGCCGGTGAGATCCGCTCCGACGTGGATGCGTACGCGCTCATGCGCGGCGTCGGAAACCTCTGCGTCGGCGCCGACCATGATCCCCGCTACGACGCTCGTCGTATGGTCGGGTTCCTCGTCGCGGGGCTGCGCGCACCGCACTGACCGGGAGTCGGGTTCCACGCTGTCCGCGGCTCATGACCGCCCGCCGAACTGCCAGTTGTGCACCTCGATGTCGGCGTACCGGTCCGGGTTCAGGACGGCGCGAGCCGTCTGCCGGTCCGGTGCCCGCAGCAGTGCCGCCGTGCCGAGCCAGGCGGTGCCGTCGTCCGACAGCAGAGGCCCGTAGGCGATCAGTTCGTCCCGGCCGGCCGGCACCGCGAGGTCGGCGGCCTGGCCGTCGCCGAGGCCGATCACCAAGTACCGGTTGCCGCCGGTCCGACCGCCGGGGAAGTCCCACATGGTGCGCCCGAGCACGTTGCGCCAGCGTCGCAGCAGCACGTCCCGGTAGACGCCGGCCTGGTGGTTCGGCTCGTCGAAGGCGAACGCGCGCGCGGCGGCGGGATCGGGCAGGTCGACGATGTGCACGCTGCCGGTGGCTGTTTCCCCGTCGTCGGTGAGGGTCGGCCCCCGGGCGATCAACTCCTTCGCGTACCGGTCCATGTAGGACCAGTGCTCTTCCAGCAACTCGTCGCGCAACGCGGAGGAGCCGGGCCGATCGCGGTGATAACAGAAGAACTCCATGACGCACAGGGTCTCTTCGAGGAGGTGACCGGCGCGAGCGCATTTCAGGTGACGGTTTCGGTGGTACTGGCCGCGGAGGCCTTGTAGTTGGTGTCGCCGCTGTAGCTGACGTCGACCGTGTGCACTCCCTTGTTCAGGCGCGGGTACCCGACGGACGCTGTGCCGGAGACCAGCGGTACGGTCTGGGTCTTCTCGCCGCTGAGCGCCACGGTGACGCTTCCGGTGGGCGTGCCCGCCCCGGGGGAGACGGGCGCCACCGTGACGGTGACGGTGACGGGCTGGGTGTGGGTGGCCGGGCTGGGTGAGACGGAGATCGAAGTGGTGGTCGTTGCCGCGTTGACGGTCTCGGTTCGGCCGGCGCTCGACGGGGCGTAACCGGTGTCGCCGTTGTAGGCGGCGGTGACCGTGAAGGGGCTGCCGGTGGTGCCGGTGTAGGCATGGGTGGTGGTGGCGGTGCCCGAGACGACGGGTGCGGTGACCGCCGGGGTACCGTCGCCGAAGCTGAACGTGACCGTACCGGTGGGGCTGCCGGTACCGGGGGAGACGGCGGCGACGGTGGCGGTGAAGGTCACCGGCTGCCCGGTCACCGCCGGATTGGGAGAGGCGGTGACGCCGGTGCTCGTCGCGGCCTGGTTGACTGTCTGGGTGGCCGTCCCGCTCGAGGCGGAGAAGTCGGCGCTCCCGTTGTAGGCCGCCTTCACGGTGAACGGGCTGCCGGCCCGGGAGGTGTAGGCATGGGTGGCGGTGGCGGTGCCCGCGCTCACCGCCGAGGTGACGCTGGAGCCGTCGCCGAAGGTGAAGGTGACGGTGCCCGACGGCGTCCCGGCTCCGGGTGCGACAGCGGCGACCGTCGCGGTCGCGGTCACGGTCTGGCCGGTCCGTGAGGGGTTGGGGGAGAGGGCCACCGACGTACTGGTGACAGCCGGGCTCACGGTGTGCGCGGTGGTCCCGGACGACGGGCTCCTGGCGCTGTCGCCGTTGTAGGCGGCGGTCACGGTGTAGGGGCTGCCCGCCGCCGCGGTCCAGGTGTGGGTGGTGGTGGCGGTTCCGGCACTGACGGGGACGGTCACGGATTGGCTGCCGTCACCGAAGGCGAAGGTGACGGTACCGGTCGGAGTACCCGTGCCGGGCGGGTTCGTGGTGACGGTCGCGGTCAGGGTCACGGACTGGCCGGTCACCGACGGGCGCGGCGAGGTGGTGACCGTGGTGCTCGTGGCGGCTCGGTTCACCGTCTGGCTGGTGGACCCGCTGGAGGTGGCGAAGTCGGCGTCGCTGCTGTAGGTGGCCGTGACGGTGTAGGGGCTGCCTGCCACCCCTGTCCAGGTGTGGATGGTGGTTGCGGTTCCGCCGCTGACGGGGGCGGTGACGGAGGGAGTGCCGTCGCCGAAGGTGAACGTCACGGTGCCGGTGGGAGCGCCGGCACCGGGCGGAAGGGGGGTGACGGTGGCTGTGATGCTGACGGGCTGGCCGGTGACGGAGGGGCTGGCGTTGGTGGTGACGGTCGTGGTGGTGGCGGCGCGGTTGACGGTCTGGACCGTGACGTCGCTGGAGGAACTGAAGTGGGAGTCTCCGCTGTAGATGGCCAGGGGGGCGTATGGGCTGCCGGTTGTCGACGGGTAGACACGGGTGGTGCTGGCGGTGCCGTCGGGGTTGAGGGCGACGGTTGTCGCGTCGTTGTCGCGGAAGGAGAAGGTGACGGTGCCCGTGGGGGTGCCGGTGGCCGGGGGAGTCGGGGTGACGGTGGCGGTAAAGGTGACGCGCTGCCCGGTGACCGAGGGGTTGGGGGAGGAGGTGAGTCTGGTCGAGGTCGCTGCCGCGTTCACCGAGACCGTCTGGGTGTCCGCCGGGGAACTGGAAGGGGCGTACTGGGAGTCGCCGTTGTAGCCGGCGGTGACGGTGTAAGGGCTGCCTGCCGTGTTGTTGTAGGTGTGATTGACGGTGGCGACGTGGTTGACCAGCGTTGCGGTGGCCGGGGGGCTCCCGTCGCCGAAGGTGAACGTGACGGTGCCGGAGGGGTTGCCGGTTCCCGGCGGAGCGACCACGACGCGGGCGATGAGGGTGACCGGCTGGCCGACCGGCGAGGGGTCCGGCGTCGAGGTAAGGGTCGTGACCGTGGCGGTCCGTTGCACCGTGTGCGTCGTGCTGCTCGAGGAAGTGCGGAATACCGTGTCCCCGTTGTAGGTGGCGGTGATGGCGTAAGGACTGCCGGTCGTGTCGGTGTAGGGGTGGGTGGCGGTGGCGGTGCCGTTGGTCACCGGGGCGGAGACGGGGGAGGTGCCGTCGCCGAAGTCGAACGTCACCGTCCCCGTCGGGGTGCCGGCTTGCTGGGCGTTCGCCGCCACGGTCGCGGTGACCGTCACCTGTTGACCGGTCACCGACGGGTCCGGTGCAGCGCTCACCGTCGTGGTGGAGCCCACTTTGTCGACGGTTTGGGTCGTGCTGCCGCTCGAGCCGGTGAAGTCGCCGTCGCCGTTATAGGTGGCGATGACGGCGTAGGGGCTGCCGGAGGTGGACATGTAGGTGTGGGTGGTGGTGGCGGTGCCGTTGGTGACCGGGGCGGAGACGGGGGAGGTGCCGTCGCCGAAGTCGAACGTCACCGTCCCCGTCGGGCTGCCCGCTCCGGGCGGGACGGGGGCCACGGTCGCGGTGGCGGTCATCTGCCTGCCGGCCATCGACGGGTCCGGCGAGGTGCTCACCGCTGTCGTGGTGAGCGCCGGGTTGACGGTCTGCGTGGTGCTGCCGCTCGACCCCGTGAAGTCCGTGTCGCCCGCGTACGAGGCGGTGACGGTGTACGGTCCGCCGGAGGCCGAGGTGTAGGTGTGCTGGGCCGTGGCCACGCCCCCGACGAGAGCCACCGTGGCGGGCGGTGTGCCGTCGCCGAAATCGAACTGAACGCTTCCCGACGGGGTGCCGGTCCCCGCGGTGGGCCCGACGGTCGCGGTGAAGGTCACCGGTGCGCCGACCAGCGACGGGTCGGGCGCCCCGGCGACCGTCACGGCGGTGGAGGCTCTGTTCACCGTCTGGGTGCCGGTGCCGCTGGACGAGGCGAAGTCGCTGTCGCCGGCGTAGGCCGCGGTGATGACGTACGGGCTGCCGGTCGTCCCGGTATAGGTGTGGATGAGTACCGCCGTCGCCCCGGTCAACGCAGCGTCCGCCGGCGCGGTGCCGTCTCCGAAGTCGACGGTCACGGTCCCGGACGGCGCCCCCGAGCCCGGGGGAAGCGCTCCTACGGTGACGGTGACGGTCACCGGCTGGCCGACCGTGGAAGGCCGCGGCGCGGTGGTGACCGTGGTGACGGTGGTGCTGCTGCCGACGGTCTGACCGGTGGTGCCGCTGGACCCGGTGAAATTCGCGTCCCCGCTGTAAGTGCCGGTGATGGTGTACGGGCTGCCGGAGGTGTTCCGATAGGTGTGGGCCGTGGTGGCCACCCCGGCGATGACGGGGACCGTGACCTCGGGACTGCCGTCGCCGAAGGAGAAGGTGACGTTGCCGACGGGGCTGTCAGGTCCTGTGACGGGCAGGACGGCGGCGGAAACGGTGATCGGCTGACCGGCCACCGAAGGATTGGGGCTGGTGCTGACGCTCATGGTGGTGGCGGCCCGGGTGACTGTCTGGCCGGCGGTTCCGCTGGAGGCGGCGAAGTTGACGTCACCGTTGTACGTGGCGGTGATGGCGTAGGGACTGCCCGTCGTCGCGGTCCAGGCGTGGCTGGTGCTGGCGGTTCCCGCGGTGACGGGGGCGGTGACGGTGGGAGTGCCGTCGCCGAAGTCGAAGGTGACGGTGCCGGTGGGAGTGCCAATTCCCGGAGGCAGCGGGGCGATGGCTGCGGTGACGGTGACGGGTTGGCCGGTGACCGAGGGGTTGGTGCCGGTGCGCACGGTTGTGGTCGTCGCGGCGGGTCCGACCGTCTGCAGGGTGACGTCGCTGGAGGAGCTGAAGTGGGAGTCGCCGTTGTAGACGGCGATGGGGGCGTAGGGGCTGCCGGTTGTCGTGGGGTAGACGCGGGTGGTGGTCGCGGTGCCGTCGGGGCCGAGGGGGACGGTCGTCGAGTCGTTCTCGCGGAACGAGAAGGTGACGGTACCGGTGGGAGTGCCGGTCGCAGGTGGTACCGGTGCGACGGCGGCGGTGAAGGTGACGCGCTGTCCGGTCACCGAGGGGTTGGGGGAGGAGGTGAGGGTGGTCGTCGTCGGTGCCGCGGTGACGGAGACCGTCTGGGTGTCCGCGGGGGAGGTGGAGGGGGCGAAGTCGCCGTCGCCGTCGTAGGTGGCGGTGAGCCGGTACGGGCTGCCGGCCGTGTCGTTGAAGGTGTGGGTGAGGGTGGCGACGTGGTTGACCAGGGGCGCGGTGGCCGGGGGACTTCCGTCACCGAAGGTGAAGGTGACGGTGCCGGTGGGATTGCCGGCTCCGGGGAGTGCGACCACGACGCGGGCGATGAGGGTGACCTCCTGGCCGACGGCCGAGGGATCCGGCGTCGAGGTCAGGCTGGTAGCCGTGACGGCACGGTGAACCGTGTGCGTCGTGCTCCCGGAGGACGGGAGGAACGAGGTGTCCCCGTTGTACGTGGCCTTGATCGTGTAGGGGCTGCCGGACGTGGCCGTGTAGGCGTGGGTGGTGGTGGCGGTGCCGTTGCTGACCGGGGCGGAGACGGGGGCGGTTCCGTCGCCGAAGTCGAACGTCACCGTCCCCGTCGGGTTGCCGGCCTCCGCGGTGTCCCACCCGACCGTGGCGGTGACCGTCACCTGTTGACCGGTCACCGACGGATCCGCAGCGGCGCTCACCGTCGTGGTCGTGGGGATGTCGTAGGCGTACGCCCCGACCGCGGTGGTGCTGCCCCCCGGCGTGGTCACGGTGACGTCCGCCGGCCCCGGCACCCCCGCCGGGACCACCGCGATGATCAGGGTGTCGGAGTTGGCGCGGAACGACGTGGCCGGGACACCGCCGACGGTGATACCGGTGACCTGGGACAGGCCGGAACCGGTGATCACCACCATGCTTCCACCGGCCGTGGTTCCGGAGGCCGGGAAGATCCCGGAAATCGTCGGCAGCGCGCTGTAGACGTACGGCACCGGGTTGCTCACCCCGCCTGCGGTGATCACCGTCACCGGCACGGTCCCCGGAGCCGCCGCGGGCGGGACGACCACGCTCAGCTGCTGATCGGACACCACCGTCGGGACGGCGACGCCGGCACCGAACCGCACCGAGCTCGCCGTGAGCAGGTTCTCCCCCTTCAGAACGACCGTGTTGGCCCCCGACAGCGGGCCGCCGCCGGGGCGCACCGCCTGCAGGCCCGGCGGCGGCTCGTAGACGAACTCCCCGAGCACGGCGGTGCCTCCCGCCGTGCTGACCGTGACGGGGACCGCCCCGCTCCCCGCGGGGCTCACCGCGATGATGGTCGAGTCGTTCACCACGGTGAAGACCGGGGCGCTGCGGGAACCGAATCTCACGTTCGTGGCCCCACTGAGACGGGTCCCGGTGATGGTCACCCGTGTTCCACCACTGGTGGGCCCCTGATCGGGTGAAATACCGGACGGCGCGGCAAGGGGCCGCACGCCGGGGGCATCGATATCGGGGGCGGTCGGCATGACAATCACCTCGCCTTGCGGAGAACCTCCGCACGCTGTGCCGGCGACCGCATGCTCCCGGGAAAGCCCACCGTGTCGTTGCCAGGCGCGGAAGTACGCGCCACGGAGCCGCTCTCCCGGAGAGGATGGGCAGCCCACCGGTAGGACTCCTTCACTAACTCACCCGACTGGCCGCATCAGCAAGACCTCATTAGCCTGATCGGGTAGGCGCGTAGGGAGCACAGGCCGCGCGCACGTCTGCGGGGTTGTGCGCCCCGGGGAGATCTTGGCGTGGGGATCCGGTTACTCCAGTCGTGTGCCGCCGTCACGCGATCGGCCCAGTCCCGACCGCTCAGGGCGTGAACCGCGGCTCCGTACCGCCAGGATGACCGGTGACCGCCGTGGGCGAACCGCGAGCATCGGGAGACGGAAGACCTGTGAGCATTCTCGACGACGCAAAAGACCCGACCGCCACCTATGACAGTGAGTTGCCGGTCAGGCGCAGGCGGCCCGGCAGCGTCGTGGTCAAGTGGCTGACGACCACCGACCACAAGACGATCGGCACGCTGTACCTGTCGACGTCGTTCGGGTTCTTCCTGATCGCCGGCGTGATGGCACTGGTGATGCGCGCCGAACTGGCGCGCCCGGGCCTGCAGATCATCTCGAAGGAGCAGTACAACCAGGCGTTCACGATGCACGGCACGGTCATGCTGCTGATGTTCGCGACGCCGTTGTTCGCCGGCTTCACGAACTGGATCATGCCGCTGCAGATCGGCGCTCCGGACGTGGCCTTCCCCCGGCTGAACATGCTCGCCTACTGGTTCTACCTGTTCGGCTCCCTCATCGCCGTCGGTGGCTTCCTCACCCCGCAAGGTGCCGCCGACTTCGGTTGGTTCGCCTACACCCCGCTCTCCGACGTCATCCGCACTCCGGGCATCGGCGCCGACATGTGGATCATGGGTCTGGCCTTCTCCGGATTCGGCACCATCCTCGGCGCGGTCAACTTCATCACCACGATCATCTGCATGCGTGCCCCGGGCATGACCATGTTCCGCATGCCGATCTTCACCTGGAACGTGCTGCTGACCGGTGTCCTGGTCCTGCTGGCCTTCCCGGTCCTGGCCGCCGCGCTGTTCGCCCTGGAGGCCGACCGCAAGTTCGGCGCCCATGTGTACGACGCCGCGAACGGCGGCCCCCTGCTCTGGCAACACCTCTTCTGGTTCTTCGGCCACCCCGAGGTGTACATCATCGCGCTGCCGTTCTTCGGCATCATCACCGAGGTCATCCCGGTGTTCTCCCGCAAGCCGATCTTCGGCTACGCGGGCCTGGTCGCCGCCACGATCTCGATCGCCGGGCTGTCCGCGACGGTGTGGGCGCACCACATGTTCGTCACCGGCGCCGTTCTCCTGCCGTTCTTCTCCTTCATGACCTTCCTGATCGCGGTCCCGACCGGTGTGAAGTTCTTCAACTGGATCGGCACCATGTGGAAGGGCTCGCTGTCCTTCGAGACGCCGATGCTCTGGGCGGCCGGCTTTCTCGTGACGTTTCTCTTCGGCGGGCTGACCGGAATCATCCTGGCCTCGCCGCCGCTGGACTTCCATGTCTCGGACTCGTACTTCGTGGTGGCGCACTTCCACTACGTCGTCTTCGGCACCGTCGTGTTCGCGATGTTCTCCGGCTTCCACTTCTGGTGGCCGAAGTTCACCGGCAAGATGCTGGACGAGCGCCTCGGCAAGATCACCTTCTGGACGCTGTTCGTCGGCTTCCACACCACGTTCCTGGTCCAGCACTGGCTGGGTGCGGAGGGCATGCCGCGCCGTTACGCGGACTACCTGGCCGCGGACGGCTTCACCGCGCTGAACACGGTGTCGACGATCGGCTCGTTCATCCTCGGCCTGTCGATCCTGCCGTTCCTCTACAACGTGTGGAAGACGGCCAAGTACGGCGAACGGGTCGGCGTGGACGACCCGTGGGGCTACGGCCGCTCGCTCGAGTGGGCGACGTCCTGCCCGCCGCCGCGGCACAACTTCCTCACCCTGCCGCGGATCCGCAGCGAGTCCCCGGCGTTCGACCTGCACCACCCCGACATCGCGCTGGCCGAGGCCGAGGCCCACGGAGTGCGGCAGTGACCGGCCGAGGGCGCACGTGAACGAACCGCCGAGGCTCGGAGCCGACAGCGACCTCGGCAACGAGGTGGAGGGATACCTGCTGTGGCAGGCCAGGATCGCGGAGGCGGAGCAGCGGGCGCAGGAGTTCGTCGGGCCCATGGAATGGTTGACGACGTCACAACGCGCGGAGATCGAGCAGCGTTATGTCGCCGACAGCCTTCAACGCGCTCGGAAGGACCTTGAACGCATCGCGGCCCGCTGCCTGTCCCTGCGCGCCGAGTACGAGAACCGCTATCGAACGCTGCGACGGCGTTGTGTGGGCCTGACGCTGGCTGTCTGCGCCGGCTTCACCGCGATGGCCACCCTGTGGCTGGTCCTCTGAGGCGGAGCCGGGTGCCCGTCGGCCACTCTCGCGGCGGCCCCCGGTCCGGGCCTCAGCGCACAGCGGGTCGCTCACCGCGCAGCACCCGGGTGTGCTGTCCCCGAGGGCAGTGTACGAGCCGCTCGCCGAGCCCGAGTTCCCGTGCTTCTGCCAGGAAGTCGCCGAGGGGGGAGCGGAAGCGGCCGTAGTCGTCGTAGTGCACGGGCAGGATGCGCCGGTAGTCGAGGCGCCGCGCGAGTTCGGCTCCCTGCGCACCGTCCATGGTGACGACGAAACCACCGGGAAGTGTGGTGCCCCCGAGGTGGAGCACGGCCAGATCGGCGGTCGGGAAACGCCGTCCGATCTCCTCCAGACCGTCAAACACGAGCGTGTCACCGGAGACGTACAACCGCAGGCGGGCCGGCCCGTCCAGGGGGCCGAACTCCAGCATGCTGCCCATCACGGGCGGAAGCAGGCGGCGTAGCACGGGCTGCAGGGCATGCCGTCCGGGCAGGGAGGTCACGCGGACCTGTGAGCCGCCCTGCCGAAGGGTGCAGCTCTCCCAGGTGCGCAGCCCGCCTGCCCGGCGAAACCCTTGCCAGGTGCGCAGATGCCGTGCGGCATGAGGAGTCGTGATGATCGGCACCGAGCGGTCCAGGTGCCGTCGGGCCCGGCGGTCCCAGTGGTCACCGTGCAGGTGCGACAGGACGACGCCGTCGATCCGGGGCAGCTCCCGCACGTCGACAGCCGGCTCGGTCAGCCGGCGACTGACCAGCCCGTATCCCAGGTGTGCGCGCTCGCCGCGGTGAAGGAAGTTGGGGTCGGTCAGCAGGGTCAGCTCGCCGTAGCGCAGCAGGACCGTCGCATTGCCGACGAAGTGAAGATCGACCGCGTCCTCGAAGGCAGCCACGACTGTCCTAACCCGACGGCAGCAGGCCCGTCGTCGCCCGGCGCTGGTTCCTCTTCGACGGAGTACCCCGGAACCCGCATGTGCACCGACCGTCCGGTCACCCCGTCGAACGGGAGCGGTCCCGCCGGGACCGGCGGGCCTCCGCCAGCAGCGGCAGCAGCGAGAGGGCTGCGATCACGGCGACGAACAGCAACAGGTAGTCGTCGACGTGCGACACCGACGAACCCAGGAGGTATCCGGCCAGTACGAAGGTCTGGGACCAGAGCAGGCCGCCGACGGTCTGCCAGAGGGTGAACGTCCGCGCGGGCACACCGAGCGCGCCCGCCGCCGGGTGCAGCACGGTGCGCACCATCGGGACGAAGCGGCCGATCACGAGCGCCTTGCCGTATCCGTAGCGGGCCAGGAGCCGCTCCGCCCGTGCCGCCCCCTCCTTCACCCGCCGCCTCGAGGTACGGGCCAGCAGAGGCCGCCCACCGTGCCGGCCGAGCAGATAGCCCACCTGGCCGCCCGCCACGGCGCCGACGGCCGCGCACGCCAGCACCTGCCACAGCTGCAGCCGTGGCGACTGGTCACCGTTCGCAGCGCACAGCACCCCGGCTGGCAGGAGCAGCGTGTCGCCCGGCAGGAAGAAGCCGACGACCAGCAGGCCCGACTCGGCGAACAGCACCACCAGGACACCCAGCGCACCGAAGGCAGCGAGCAGCGACGCACTGTCCGTCGGGTTGACGGCGATCACGGCCTTCGCCTCCCGGTGTACTCGTCGGGCCCTGTTCCCAAGTGTCCCTTGGGCACCACTCAGGTACCCGGATCGGCGTCCGTGAACGTAAGAGCGTACGGCGGCCGACCGCCCACCGCACCTTCCGCGCGCGGACCGCGGCGCAACCACCCGGCGCGTGGCGGTAGTTGCGCGCCGGTGTCGTAGGCCGTCCCCACGCGGTCCGCGCGGCTCGCACGCTCGGCAGTTCGGGGGATTCGGTGTCATGGTCCTGGCGCGCCGAGACCACCCGGGCGCGTACTGGTGGGACCGATCGGAGCCGCCCATCTCCCTGTCGGGGGACGGCGGTCTGTGGTGCCCTGCATCCGTCACCGTCGGTAGCGGCCCCAGGCGGTGAGAGGACGAGAGACGGCCCCGACAGCCTCGATCTCTTCGGAGGGCCGCGTTCATGCCTGCAACCGTAACCTTGGTCAGCACATCGCCGGATCCATCGGTCGTCGGTCAGCCGGTGACGCTGACCGCGACCGTCATCCCGCTCGGCGCGGGGACTCCGACGGGGACGGTCACCTTCGCCGTCAGCGGCGGGCCGACCGTGACGGCGCCCGTCGTGGGCGGTACCGCGACGGCGACGGTCACCAACCTGACCGTCGGAAACCACACGGTCACCGCCACCTACAACGGTGACACCAACTTCACCTCCTCGACGGGTTCCACGATCCAGGCCGTCATCCAGGCGGCCACCACGACGACGGTGATGTCCACACCGGACCCGTCGGCCTCCGGCCAGCCGGTGACGATCACGGCGACGGTGCAGCCGGTCGCGCCGGGCACGGGCACACCGACCGGGACCGTCACCTTCTACATCAGCGGAGGGCCGACGCTGACCGCGCCGCTGGTGGGGGGAACAGCGACGGTCACCACGAGCACGCTGAGCCCCGGCTTCCACACGATCACCGCGCTCTACGGCGGGAACGCCAACTACCTCCCGTCGTCCGGGACGGACACGCAGACGGTGCAGGGCAAGGCGGCCACCACGACGACAGTGACCTCCTCGCCGGACCCGTCCGCGGTGGGGCAGCAGGTGACCTTCACGGCCACCGTGGCGCCGGTGCCCCCGGGGACGGGCACACCCACGGGCACGGTCACCTTCACCTTCGGCGACGCGTCGTCGGCGACGGTCCCCCTCGTCGCAGGTGTGGCCACGGCCAACCACATCTACACCAGCACCGCAGGGAGCCCGTACCCGGTCACCGCCACCTACAGCGGGAGCGCCGGGTTCAACCCGTCCACCGGCACCGACACCCAGACCGTACTGCCGGCGGCGACGACCACGACGGTGACCTCCAGCCCGGATCCCTCGGTGGTCGGGCAGCCGGTGACCCTCACCGCGACGGTGGCGCCGACGGCCCCGGGTGCGGGGACGCCGACGGGAACGGTCACGTTCACCTTCGGGGACGGTTCGGCGCCGGTGACGGTGCCGCTGGTCGGTGGCACCGCCACGACCACACACGCCTACACCACCACCGCGGGCAGCCCGTTCACGGTGACGGCCACCTACAGCGGCAGCGGGAACTTCGCCCCGTCCACGGGCACGGACACCCAGACCGTCAACCCCGCGGCCACCACGACGACGGTGACCTCCGCACCGGATCCGTCCACAGTGGGGCAGCCGGTGACCATCACCGCGACGGTGGCGCCCGTGACGCCCGGCGCGGGCACACCGACGGGCACGGTCACCTTCGACTTCGGCGACGGATCACCGACCCAGAGCGGCACGCTCGTGGGCGGCACGGCGACGGTCACCCACACCTACACCTCCACGGCCGGCAGTCCGTTCACCATCACCGCCGCCTACGCCGGGAGCGGCAACTTCGCCGGTTCCACGGGCACCGACACCCAGACCGTCAATCCCGCGGCCACGACCACCACGGTCACATCCGCGCCGGACCCGTCGACGGCCGGCCAGCCGGTGACCATCACCGCGACCGTGGCACCGGTCGGACCGGCGACCGGCACGCCGACGGGGAACGTCACGATCGACTTCGGCGACGGCAGCCCGGCCCAGACGGTGACCCTGACGGGCGGCACGGCGACGGTCACGCACACCTACGCCTCCACATCAGGCAGCCCGTACACGATCACCGCCTCCTACGGCGGGGACAGTGACTTCGCCGCCTCGACGGGCACCGACATCCAGACGGTCACCGTCGCCGGCACGCAGGTCACCGTCACGTCGAGCCCGGATCCGTCGGTGGTGGGGCAGCCGGTGACGTTCACCGCCACGGTCGCCCCCACCCCTCCGGGAGCCGGGACCCCGACGGGGACCGTCACCTTCGACTTCGGCGACGGCAGCGCACCGGTGACGGTGCCGGTCGCCGGCGGCACCGCCACGGCCACCCACGCCTACACCACCACAGTGGCCGGCCCGTACACCGTCGTCGCCGTCTACAGCGGTGACGCCTCCTTCCTGCCCGCCGCCGGCACGGACACCCAGACGGTGACCGCGGCCGGCACCACGACCACCGTCACGTCGAGCCCGGATCCGTCGGTGGTGGGCCGGCTCGTGACGTTCACCGCCACGGTCGCCCCGACTGCTCCGGGAGCCGGGTCCCCGACGGGCACGGTCACCTTCGACTTCGGTGACGGCAGCCCGACGGTGACGGTTCCGGTCGTCGGCGGCACGGCCACGGCCACCCACGCCTACACCAGCACCGCAGGCAGCCCGTACCCGGTGTCGGCGACGTACAGCGGCAACAGCGACTTCGCCGCTTCGACGGGCACGGACACCCAGACGGTGACCGCGGCCGGCACCACGACCACCGTCACGTCGAGCCCGGATCCGTCGGTGGTGGGGCAGCCGGTGACGTTCACCGCCACGGTCGCCCCGACTGCTCCGGGAGCCGGGACCCCGACGGGCACGGTCACCTTCGACTTCGGTGACGGCAGCTCCACCCAGACCGCGGCGGTCACGGGTGGTACGGCCACCGCCACCCACACCTACACCTCCACGTCCGGCAGTCCGTACACCGTCACCGCCACCTACAGCGGCGACAGCGACTTCACCGCCTCGACCGGCACCGACACCCAGACCGTGGCAGCGACGGGAACCACCACCACCGTCGCCACCAGTCCCGACCCCTCGGTGGTCGGCCAACCGGTCAACATCACCGTGACGGTGGCCGCCACGGCACCCGGCAACGGAACACCGACCGGCAACGTGATCGTCACCTACGGGGACGGATCACCGGCCGACACGGTGACGCTGGTCGGCGGCACGGCGACGGTCACCCACACCTACACCGGCACCGCGGGCAGCCCGTACACGGTCACCGCCACCTACAGCGGGAACGCCGACTTCAGCGCCTCCACGGGTACCGACACCCAGATCGTGATCGCGGCCCAGACGACCACCACGGTCACCTCGACCCCCGACCCGTCGGTCTTCGGCCAGCAGGTGACGATCACCGCCACGGTGACGCCCAACGCACCCGCGGCCGGTACGCCCGGCGGGACGGTGTTCTTCGTCATCAGCGGCGGCCCGGTCCTCACCGCGCCCGTCACCGGCGGCACCGCCACCGTCACCACCACCGCCCTGACGGTCGGCGCACACACCATCACCGCCATCTACACCGGCAACGGAAACTTCGGCCCGTCGGTCGGCACCGACACCCACACGGTGAACCAGTCGGCCACGACGACCCAGGTGACGTCTTCCTCCGACCCGTCGGTGGTGGGCCAGCAGGTGACGGCCACGGCGACGGTGTCCGCGACCGCTCCGGGCGCGGGGACGCCGACCGGGACCGTCACCTTCGACTTCGGCGACGGCAGCGCGCCGGTCCCGGGAGTCGTCGTGGGCGGCACGGCCACGGCCACCCACACCTACACCACGACGACGGGCAGCCCGTTCACCATCACGGCCGTCTACGGCGGAGACACCAGCTTCGCCGGCTCCTCGGACACCGACCCCCACACGGTCGACGCGGCGGACACCACCACCGCGGTGGCCTCCACGCCGGATCCGTCGGTGGTGGGCCAGCAGGTGACGGTTACGGCGACCGTGTCCGCGACCGCTCCGGGCGCGGGGACGCCGACGGGGACGGTGACCTTCGACTTCGGTGACGGGTCACCGGACGCGACGGGAACCCTGGTGGGCGGCGTGGCCACCGTCACGCACACGTACACCGCCACCGCGGGCAGCCCGTACACCATCACCGCGACCTACGGCGGGGACACGGACTTCGCGGTTGCCACGGGTACGGACACGCAGACGGTGGGCCAGGCCACGACCACGGCGACGGTGGCGTCCTCGCCGGATCCGTCGGTGGTGGGCGAGCCGGTGACGGTGTCCGCGACGGTGTCCGCGACCGCTCCGGGTGCGGGGACGCCGACGGGGACGGTGACCGTCGACTTCGGTGACGGGTCGGGGACGGTTCCGGCGACGGTGGCGGGCGGTGTGGCCACCGCCACCCACGCCTACACGGCCGTGGCGGGCAGCCCCTACACGATCACCGCGACCTACGGCGGGGACACGGACTTCGCCGTTGCCACGGGTACGGACACGCAGACGGTGGGCCAGGCCACGACCACGGCGACGGTGACGTCCTCTCCCGATCCGTCGGTGGAGGGCGACTCGGTGACGGTGACGGCGACGGTGTCCGCGACCGCTCCGGGTGCGGGGACGCCGACGGGGACGGTGACCGTCGACTTCGGTGACGGGTCGGGGACGGTTCCGGCGACGGTGGCGGGCGGTGTGGCCACCGCCACGCACGTCTACACGGACGCGGCGGGCAGCCCGTACACCATCACCGCCACCTACGGCGGGGACACGGACTTCGCCGGTGCCACCGCGACGGGCACCCAGGAGGTCGAACCCGCCGCCACCGCATCCGGAGCGTAGTCGTAAGCCGGGTCGCACAGCCGACTCGCGCCTCGCCGAGGGGTGACGCCCGACCGGGAGACCGGCCGAGCGTCACCCCTGAGACGTCCAGGGGGGATGCGCATGCCATGCAACGCCGCCACCGGGTACTCGCCGCGCCATGGGATCTTTGAGCTCTCCGGTGCTGCTGCTGTTGTTCGTGGCCAGTGCGGCCGTCATCTGGTACGCAGGCATCAAGTTGTCCGACACCACCGACGTGCTGGCCGAACGTCTCCACCTGGGCAGCGCGCTGGGCGGGCTCGTCCTCCTCGCGGTCGCCACCAACCTGCCCGAGATCGCCATCACGGTCTCGGCCGCCCTGGCCGGCCAACTCGACGTCGCCGTCGGCAACATCCTCGGCGGGATCGCCGTCCAGACCGTCGTCCTGGCCATTCTCGACGCCGCCGGAGTCCGGCCCCGGGCTCCGCTGACCCGTCTGGCGGCCAGCCTCCAACTCGTCCTGGAGGGCGCGCTCGTGGTGGTCGTCCTGGCCGTGGTGGTCATGGGGACCCAGCTCTCCCCGGATCTGCACGCCGCCCGGGTGGCCCCCGCATCCCTGGCGATCGCCGTGCTGTGGCTGATCGGACTGCTGCTGCTCAACCGGGCCGGCCGCGGTCTGCCCTGGCGCGAGGGCGGTGACGCCCCGGACAACCAGCCCGAGCCGCGCGGACATTCCCGCGGGAAGAAGGAGAAGGCCGCCACCGACCAGGGCGTCGGCACCCGGCGTGCCGCGCTCGTCTTCGCCGTCGCCGCCCTGGCGACACTCGTCGCGGGCGTCGTCATCGAACGCACCGGCGAGGAGTTCTTCGGCCGGCAGGGTCTCAGCGGCGTCCTGTTCGGCGCGACCGTCCTGGCCACGGCGACCTCTCTTCCCGAGATCAGCACCGGCCTGACCTCCACCAAACTCGGTGACTACCAGCTCGCCGTCAGCGACATCTTCGGCGGCAACGCCTTCCTGCCCGTGCTGTTCCTCCCCGCGGCCGTCATCTCCGGCAAGCCGGTCCTGCCGGCCGCGCACGACACCGACATCTACCTCACCGCCCTCGGCATCATCCTCACCGTCGTCTACATGACGGGGCTCGTCTTCCGCCCCCGCCGCCAGTACGCGCGCATGGGGGTCGACAGCATCACCGCCATCGTCGTCTACCTGATCGGCATCACCGGACTGGCCACCATTGCCACGTAGCGTGGCCGTGGGTTCCTGCCCAGGACGGGGTACTGGTTCTGGTGCGGATGTCCATCGGGCCGGTCCGAACCGGTCGGCGGAAGAAGAACCGAGATGGGAGTCCTGGCACGAGCCGACGCGTACCAGCGGTGCCACCGCTGGGCGGGGCTTCCGCTTGCGGTGGTCTACAAGTTCTACGACGACCAGGGGACCTATCTCGCCGCCCTGCTCGCCTACTACGCCTTCGTGTCCCTCTTCCCGCTGCTGCTCATCCTCGTCGCCGTCCTCGGCGCTCTGCTCAGCGGCAGCCAGGCCATGCAGGAACGCTTCCTCGACTCCGCCCTCCGGGAGTTCCCGGTCATCGGCGACCAGATCGGCCAGAGCGTGCACTCCCTGCAGGGCAGCGGCGTGGCACTGGGACTGGGGGTGGCGGGCACCCTCTACGGAACCCTCGGAGTGGCCCAGGCCGCGCAGCACGCCCTCAACAAGATATGGGCCGTGCCCCGGCACGCCCGGTCGGACCCCCTCCGTTCCCGGCTGAAGGGGCTGCTGTTCCTGACCGTACTCGCGGTGGGCCTGTGCGTGGCGACTCTGCTCTCCACCGTGGTGTCGACGGCGACCGTCTTCGGCACCAGCCTGGCGACGGGGGCCAGAGCCGCCGCGGTCGTCGCCGCGATCGCCCTGAACGCGTTCCTGCTCCTGGTGAGTCACCAGGTGCTGACCCACCGCCGACTCCCACTGCGCCAGGTGTACGGCGCCGCGCTCGGGGGCGCCTGCGCCTGGCAGGTGCTGCAATGGGGCGGCTCCTACTACGTGAACCACCTCCTCCGCGGGGCCACGGCCACCTACGGCATGTTCGGCATCGTCCTCGGCCTGCTCGCCTGGCTCTACCTGGGAGCGCTCGTCTTCCTGCTGACAGCCGAGGTGAGCGCGGTACGGGCCATGCGGCTGTGGCCGCGCAGCCTGCTGACCCCCTTCACCGACCGGGTACGGCTCAGCCCCGGCGACCGCCGCGCCTACCAGACCTACGCCGCCACCGAGGTGTTCAAGGGCTTCGAAAAGGTGCAGGTCGATTTCGGCCGCCCACCGCGGCCGGCCTCGGACGACCATCCCCCTGACTGCGACGCGTCGTAGCCGCCCCTGCGCGCTCATCTGTGAGGACCCCGGCACATAGTGTCGATCAACGGGCTTGTCCACGGCCGATCCGGGGCACTCGGACCACGCCGACCGGCGGACACCGGCCGTCGGGTCAACCCGGTGGCGGCCACTGACCAGGCCGATGACCACATACAGGGGAGAAGCCGTGACACCACGTATCGGGGCAGAAGAAGAGTTCCACGTGCTGGACGTGGAGAGCGGGCAGCTCGTCCCACGGGCCGGCGAACTGCTCGCCCGCATGGACAGACCCGGCTTCACCAGTGAGCTCAAGCAGACCGTCGTGGAGAGCAACAGCGAGGTGCACGGCACACTCGACGGCCTGTACGAGGATCTGGCCGCGGCGCGGCGCCGGCTCGACGCGGCGGCCACCACGCTCGGCCTGGCGGTGGTGGCCGCCGGGACAGTGCCGCTGGCCCACGTCCGTTCCCTGGACGTCACCGCCGATCCCCGCTACCGGCGCATGGCCGACGACTACCGTCTGGTCGCCGACGAACAGCTCATCTGCAGTGCGCAGATCCATGTCGACGTGCCCGACCGGGACACCGCCGTACGCGCCATGTGCCTGGTCTCCCCATGGCTGCCGCCGCTGCTGGCCCTCTCGGCCAGCTCCCCGTTCTGGCTGGGAGCGGACACCGGGTACGCCAGCTGGCGAACCATGCTGTGGCAGCGCTGGCCGACCGCGGGACCGGCCGGCTGCTACACGGACGCCGCGGAGTACGACGCGGCCCTCGCCGAGCTGATCCGCTCGGGAGTCATCAGCGACGCCGGCATGGTCTACCACGACATACGGCCTTCGGCGCACCAGCGGACGCTTGAACTGCGCATCTGCGACGCCTGCCCGCGGGTGGAGACCGTGGTGCTGGTCGCCGGTCTCTTCCGCGCCCTGGTGCGCGATGCGTGCGAGAGCCTGGAGCGCCGGGACCACCCCGGCTACGGCGGCCGCCACGACTGGCACGACTGGCTGCGGGCCGCCACCTGGCGTGCCGCACGATCCGGTCTGGAAGGGCACCTGGTCGACCCGGTGGCCCGGTGCGCGGCACCGGCCCCCGTGGTGCTGCGCGGCATGCTGGGCAGACTGCGGCCGGCTCTGGAGGCGTCCGGCGACTGGGACACCGTACGGGGACTGCTCGACGAAGCACTCCGCGGTGGCAGCGCGGCCCACCGGCTGCGGCAGGCCGCGCAGCGCGCCGACCTCCTCGCCGCCATCGACCTGCTGGTGGCCGAGACCCGCGGGGAACAAGCGGCACGGCGTGCCGTCATCCACCCTCCGTGCGCCACCACGGCCGGGAACACCGGCCGCACGGACCCGTACGTCGGCGGGCCCCCGGCCCCGAGCGTGAGCGCCTGATCGTCCGACGCGCAGGCCTCCGCCGCGCCCAGGGTCCGCGCCCCACCGGCCCCGCGCTTCGGCGCCTTTCGACGTGACCGTCACCAAGGAGAATCGAACCGCCATGCTCAGCACACACCATCCCTCGGCCCCCCACCATCCATGCCCCGCCGGGGCCGACACGCCCCGGCCCCCGCACCGGCCCCGCAGCTGCGTCGCGCGACCAGGACGGCCCGGGGGGCAGCGAAGGGAGGCCCCCTGATGTGCGGGCTCAGCGGCGAGATCCGGTTCTCGGGCCGACGGCCGGACATGGCGGCGGTGGAACGCATGACCGACCGGCTGGCGCCCCGCGGCCCCGACGGCCGCGGACTGTGGTCCCAGGGACCGGTGGCCCTCGGCCACCGCCGACTGAAGATCATCGACCTGTCCGAGAGCGGCGCCCAGCCCATGGCCGACCCCCGGGCCAGGATCGCGGGTGTATTCAACGGCTGTGTCTACAACTACCGCGAGCTGCGCGAGGAACTGCGCACGCTCGGTCACCACTTCTTCTCGGACTCCGACACCGAGGTGGTGCTCAAGGCGTACCAGCAGTGGGGAACCGCCTGCGTCGAGCGTTTCTACGGCATGTTCGCGTTCGTGATCGTCGAGCAGGACACCGGGCGGACGGTACTGGCCCGCGACCGGCTCGGCATCAAACCCCTTTACCTGGCTCCGACCCGGGACCGGCTCCGGTTCGCCTCCTCGCTCCCCGCACTCCTGGCCGGTGGCGACGTCGACACCTCGCTCGACCCGGTCGCCCTGCACCAATACCTCAGCTGGCACGCGACCGTGGCGGCACCCCGCACCGTTCTGAGCGGGGTGCGCAAGCTCCCGCCGGCCACCGTGCGGGTCGTCGAGGCGGACGGCACCCACCGGGACCACCGTTACTGGCAGCCCGCGTACATCCGTCGCCCCGAACACGCCCGGATGAGCGCCGAGGACTGGACGGACGCGGTGCTCGACGCGCTGCGCACCGCGGTCCGCCGCCGGATGGTCGCCGACGTGCCGGTGGGCGTGCTGCTCTCGGGCGGCCTGGACTCCAGCCTCATCGTTGCCCTGCTGGCCGACGAGGGGCAGGACGACCTGGCGACCTTCAGCGTCGGGTTCGAGTCCGAGGGCGGTGAGGAGGGGGACGAGTTCCACTACTCCGACCTCGTGGCACGCCACTTCGACACCCGGCACCACCAGCTCATGGTCCCGTCGGACCGGGTCTCCGGCGCCCTGGACGAGGCGGTGGCGGCCATGAGCGAGCCCATGATGAGCCACGACACGGTGGCCTTCCACCTGCTGTCCGAGCAGGTCGCCAAGGAGGTCAAGGTCGTTCAGAGCGGCCAGGGTGCCGACGAGGTGTTCGCGGGCTACCACTGGTACCCGGCCATGGCGCGTGTACCGCGGCAGCGCGCCGCCGAGGCGTACATCGACACCTACTTCGACCGGTCGCACGCCGACCTGTCACACATCCTCCGGCCCGGTCTCCTGTGCGACCACGACGCCTCCGCCGAGTTCGTACGCGAGCACATGGCGGCCGAGGGCGCCGAGACGGCGCTGGACGCCGAACTGCGGCTGGACACCCACGTGATGATGGTCGACGACCCCGTCAAACGGGTCGACAACATGACGATGGACTGGGGTCTGGAGGCGAGAGTGCCGTTCCTCGACCACGAACTGGTCGAGCTGGCCGCCTGCTGCCCGCCCGAGCTGAAGCTCGCGGACGGCGGCAAGGGCGTCCTGAAGGCCGCCGGGCGCAAGGTCCTGCCGCGCGAGGTCGTCGACCGGCCCAAGGGCTACTTCCCGGTCCCCGCGATCAAGCACATGGCCGGCCCGGTGCTGCAGCGGGTCCGCGACGCCCTCACCGCACCCGAGGCCAGAACCCGTGGTGTCTTCCGCCAGGAGTACGTCGCCGACCTGCTGGCGGCACCCAACGAGCATCGCACCAGGCGAGGAGCGAACACACTGTGGCAGGTAGCGCTGCTGGAGATATGGCTGCAGACGCACGGGATCCGCTGACCGGGACGGGCTCAGGCGACAGCAGTCCGGCGGCCCTGCCCGGCGCCACGGTCCTCGAGGCGGGGGACACGACCGGGGACGGGCAAGCCCCCGCGCCGCTGCCCGGCCGGGCGGGGCCGGGCCAGGAACCGCGCGGTGCCGCCCGGGCGACGGCGGTGCACCCCGCGCCGGAGCCGGTGCTCCTCTCGGAGGCCTCCGCACCGCACGACGTACCGCAGCCCCTGACGGCCCACGGCTGCTGGTACCCCTCGGTGGACCCCCTCGGCCGGTACATCGCCTTCATCTGCGACCGGACCGGCGTCCCGCAGTTGTGGACGGGCCCCGTCGACGGCGGGGAGGTGCACCTGCTGGACGCCGACCTCGACCCGGTGATCGAGGTGTCCTGGTCCCCGGACGGCCGCTGGATCGCCTACACCACCGCCCCAGGAGGCGGGGAGCTCGACCGGGTACTGTGCGTACGCCCCGACGGCACCGGGCGGCGACTGCTCGCCGGCGGGGAACCGGGCACATCCGCGTACCTCGGCTGCTGGCGGCACGACGGCTCGGCCCTCGCGGTGACCGTCACCGAACCCGTGGCGTCCGCGCCGTCCGAACAGTCCCGCCCGGGCGACCGGAGGGGCCGCGACGGCCGTGCGGTCCTGCTGGGCGAAACCCCGCTCACCACGACGGCGGCGCTGCGGGAACCGAGGACGCTCGCGGCGTACCTGGTCGACCCCGAGGGCGGGAACGCGCCGACGCTGCTGGCGAGCGAACGCGGAGCCCCCACGCTGCGTGTGTGCGACCTGAGCCGGGACGGCGGGTTCGCCCTGCTGCGCAGGGGGCCGCGAGGCCGCCGGGAGGCGCTGGTGGTGCGCACCCGTGATCGTGCGGTCACCTGCACGGTCCGGGTCGCCGACGGCGACCCCTGGATCGGCGGCTTCGCCCCGGACGGCCGCACCGTGTGGCTGCGCAGTGACACCGACCGTGAGTACGCCGCCCTGCTCGCCCTCCGGCTCGATGCGCGGGGAGAGCTGCTGGGGCACACCGTGGCCGCCGCCCGCGACGACTGTGACCTGGAACTGCTGGCCCTCGACCGCGACGGACGCAGCGCCCTGCTCTCCTGGAACGTGCGCGGCGTCAGCGAACTAGAGGTCACGGCCCTGACCCCGGCCCCGGCGGCCGGGCCGTCCCGCGCCGTGACACTGCCCCACGAGGTGGTCACCCGCCTGGCACCCACCGCCGACCCCGACGGCCCCGTCGTGGCACTGTCGGGATCCCGGCGGCGTCCCGGCGTGTGGTGGCTGCCCCAGGGAGTCGCGCTGCGGACCGCCTGGTCCTCGCGCGACGAGGACGCGGTCCCCGGCACCCGCCCGCCCGTTCGGCCGGTCCCTGTCCGCCCCGTCGCCGGGGACGGCCTCACCCTCGGTGGCTGGTACTACAGGGCACCGGGCAGGCACCCGGGCGAGCCCGCGCCCTGCGTGCTGCATCTGCACGGCGGACCGGAGGAACAGGAGCGCCCGGTCCTCGACCCGCTGTACCACGAGCTGCTCGGCCGGGGACTGGACGTCTTCGCCCCCGACATCCGCGGCTCCTCCGGCTACGGTCGCTCCTTCGTCGACGCCGACCTGGGCGAAGGCCGCTTCGCCGCGATCGAGGACGTCGCCGCGTGCGCGGCCCACGTGGTCGTGGAGGGCCTGGCCGATCCCCGGCGCCTCGCGGTGATGGGCCGCTCGTACGGCGGTTACCTGGTGATGGCCTCCCTGGTGTGGCATCCGGAGCTGTTCCGCACCGGTGTCGCGGTCTGCGGGATGTCCGACCTGAACACCTTCTTCGCGGGCACCGAACCGTGGATCGCCGAGTCGGCCGCCCACAAGTACGGGCACCCGGAACGCGATCGGGACCTGCTGCGGGCCCTGTCGCCGATGAGCCGCATCGACGCCCTGCGTGTCCCGGTCCTGGCCGTGCACGGCGAGCACGACACCAACGTGCCACCGGGGGAGTCGGAGCAGTTCGTACGGGCGGCCAGGGAACACGGACTGGACGCGGAACTGCTGATGCTGCGCGAGGAGGGCCACGACTTCCGCCGGGCGGACAACCGCCGCCTGTTCCGCCGGACCGCCGCGGACTGGATGGAACGACACCTGCTGGGCTGACGGCGGCGCGCTTCACTCCGGATGGGCCACCGCATCTTTCTGCAGCTGCAGCGCCGCACGCAGGCTCAGCGTGCGCTCCGCCTTGCGCAGCGCACGGATCGCCGCGACCGAGGCGATGTCGCCCGTGAAGCCGGCGGCGGCCAGCCGGGAGCGGACCCAGCGGGCACGCAGCCGGCCTTCGGTGGCGGCGGCGGTGGACTCGACGAGTGCGGCGGCACGCTTTAGGCCCGGGCGGTCCTCCGGCGAGGCCTCGGCCAGCGCCTGGCGCAGGGCCGCCGCGACCACGTCCGAGTCCCGGACGAGCAGTACGAAGTTGTGTTCCTTGTTCAGTCCCACGATTCCTGTCATGCGGATCATCGTGATCGTCATGTTCCGCGGTTGCCAAGCGACTTGAGGAGTATCAGAGGCTCGGCCGGTCAGGACACGAGGCTCTGCTCGGTCAGTTCGGTCAGTTTCACCGTGCACAGGCCACCGCGCTCGGCCTTCACGTCCGTCACCTTCAGCTGTGTGCCCGGCAGGAGAATGAACTCCTCCTCGCCCGTGAACGCGGAGAACTCGCGGATGCCGACGGCCCGTACGGGTTCCACCTCGAAGAGCGTCCGCTTGCCCCGACCGCCGAGGAACGCCCGTGCCACGCCGAGCTCGGACGTGCACGAGGACACACCCCACCAGGTCACGGTCCGCCCGACCGGGTACTGCGCCCGCAGGTCCAGCGGCACTCCACGCCACAACGGCTCCGTACGGACCGCGAGCCCCGACACCGCGGAGAACAGCAGCCGCAGATACGGGAGGTACGGGACGATCCTCGACCGGTCCGGGTCGCGCAGGACGGCGTTGATCTCCCGGTAGAACGCGGATTCGCAGGTGTAGAGGTAGAGCGCGGCGACCGCGTCCGCGGACAGCCTCGCGGCACCCTCGTCCACCCGTCGCTTGCCGAACTCGTGAGACCGCTGAACCTGCCGGTCGAGACCGGACAGCAGCTTGGCGACGGGGCCGACGGCGTCGCGGAAGTCCATGAGCGGAGTGTCGAACACGCCGGTGATCGCATCGAGGACAAGTCCCTCGTCCTTGACGCTGGAAAGCCGTTCCAGGTAGAGCTGGTGCAGTTCCATGGTGGACGTGATGAACGCGCCCATGCGTTCGGCGACGCTGCCGTCCCTCCCGTCGGCCCCCGCCGCGCGCTTGTCCCACCCACTGCTCGGCAGCCAGTCCACCGCCTCCGCGCCCACCGACGCCAAAGCGTCGTTCACCATGGCGAAGTGGTCGCCGTCGCAGAAGATGTCGCCCTGCGCCGCGGGATTGCAGTGGTCGATGTGCCTGACCTCGACCTCGGGGTACTTCTTCTGCAGCTGGAGGACGACCTTCTTCAGGCTGCGGGCGTGAGCGCCCCACCATGCGAAGACGACGCCACGGTCCTCGTCGTCGGCGTCCTGCTTGGCCTTGAGGATCTCCTCGACGATCCGCTCCGCGACCGGACGCCAGAAAGCGGTGTGCGGGTCGGCTCCCCTCGGACCGTCACTGCTGGCCGTGAGAGCCGCGTTCAGCAGCAGCACGCCCTGCGTCAGCATCGCCTGGAACCACTCCGGCGGCTGGACGGTGTCCTGCTTCTTCAACAACGCGCGGACGTCGGCTATCGGCGTTTTCCTGGGGATGCCGTACTTCCACATCGCCGCCGCCTTGATGATGCAGCGGATGCTGACCACCCTGCCGAACTGACTGTCCTTCCAGTCGTGGAAGGTGTTGTCGAACATGGCGATGCCGGTGGCGCTCTCCGGCCGCGGGTAGGGGTTCTGGCCGAAGACGACGACCTTCCACTTGTGCGGCGGATTGGGCTTGAGCGCCTGGAAGGTCAGTTCGCGGACGGGAACGACGTCCGGGCCGCGGCCCGGGCCGATGAACGAGGCCGCGTTCGGCTGGGCCTCGATGACCGGCTTCAGCAGCGGAAGCCATGGTTCACCGCCGCCCTTGAACAGTTCGGCGAGGGCCAGCGGATCGTTCGGGTCGGGCTGTGCGGGGGCGTCGTCGTCGATCATGGCCGGGAGGCTAGCAGCGGGGTACGACAACGCAGCTTCCCCAACTGCGTTGTCAGTGGGGCCCTGTAGCGTCGTGATCGCTGGAAGGACCGTTTCCGATGGGAGTGTGGACGATGACCGTGAACCGCGTGCAGCCGCCGCTCAAGGTGGTGTTGACCGACGTCAACACGAAGGTGGTCGAGGCGTGGCGGGCGGCGTTCGCCGACACTCCCGGGATCGAGATCCGCAAGGGCTCGATACTCGACGAGACCGTCGACGCGTGGGTCAGCCCGACCAACTCCCGGGGCCGGATGGACGGCGGGGTCGACGCGGCCGTCAAGCGGTACCTCGGAGCGGGCATCCAACTGCGCGTACAGCGCGCGATCCGCGACCGGTTCGCGGGAAACCTGCCGGTGGGCAGCGCCGTGTGCGTTCCGTCCGGGGCGGTGAACCCCAGGTTCCTGATCTCGACGCCGACGATGGAAACGTCCTCACAGAACGTGAGTGAGACCGTGAACGTGGCCCTGGCCTGCGCCGCCGCGTTCCAGGCGATCCACTGGCAGAACGAGGCGGAGCCGGGCAGCATCGGATCGGTGGCGCTGGTCGGTATGGGCGCCCGGACCGGCCGGGTCCCGGCGCGGGTGTGCGCCAACCTGATGTGGACGGGCTACACGCTGTTCACCGACTACCGCTTCGAGGACTACGACGACCTGCGCAGCACCATCCTCGCGCAACTCGACGACATCGAGAACGCCCCCGAGGAGAAGCGCGTGCGCATAGCACCGCCCAAGCGCGCCACGGCCCGCCGCTGACTGCCCGGGGCGCGCTCCTGCGCGTCCCGAACGAGCGCCTCAGACAGGCGGAGTGAGCAGTACACCAAGCATCCGGCGCACGCTCCGCAGCGGTGCTCCGGTGACCAGGCCGACCACGAGGGCGGCGACCCCGCCGGCTCCGGCCAGCAGCCGCAGCACGTCGGGAACGCTCATCCCGGCGACCGTTGCCAGAACGGAGCTCAGACAGATGATGATCACGATCACCACCGCCTCGGACCCGCCCAGCCGCCGAGGGCCGGGGACGTCGGGCTCGACGCAGGCAGCTGATGAAGACTTCGACATGGAGGCCTCCCTGAAGGTAGAGGCCCGGCGACCGAGGCCGCCGGACAGCGGCTCCAACCAGAAGCGCCACGGGCGGTTGCCACCGCCACTGAGCAGTGGCGCAGTCGGCACCACCCGATTTCGATACGGCCACACACAACTGGCCGGTCTTCAGAAGTTCCGCCCCGGCGAGCCGCGATTCTTGGTTGCCAGGCGCCTGTCAGTTCACGGTTCGGCGGCACCGTCCGGGCGTTCTGGATATTAAGGCATATTCGATCCGCGCACGCTCACGCCGCGCCCAACCGGCCGGGACTTGACGCCGGACGAAGTACGGGTCGGCTTGCCGAGCGCCCAGAAGAGCACGCCGAGAAGCATGAACCCCACCAGCGGAACGGCCTCCGTCAGCAGGTACTTCCAGCGCTCGCCGTAACTCCAGCCGTCCGGCGCGTAGTCGGAACCGAACCAGTGGTCACCGAGTCCGGGGGCGACCAGCTGCACACTGGCGAACAGGATCAACAGGGTGAGCACCACGCTGATGGTGCGGGGGAAGGGCGCCTTGTAGGGGCGGGAGACGTCCGGGGCCTTGCGGCGCAGTACCGCGAGCGCCGGGAAGATGCCCAGGTAGCTGACGAGGGTGGTGGAGACGGCCAGGCCGAGGACCGCCCCGAAGAGCTTGGCCGCGCTGCCGCCGGTCAGTTCGTGGGCCAGGACCAGGACGATGGTGGAGACCACCCCGCTGAGGATGTTGACCCGCACCGGAGTGCCGAACCTGCTGGAGATGACGCCGAGGAAGCGGGGCGCGGCCCCGTCGTAGCCGGAGACGGCGAGGGCGCGGTCGGAACCCATGACCCAAGTGACCCCGGACGACAGCACCGTGAGGATGAACATGATCGCGGCGACATCCCCGAGCACGCTGCCCGCGCCGCTGAGCGTGGCGGTGCCGTCGGCGGCGACGTGGCCGCCGTACACGGTGAACACCTGACGGATCGCGTCGACGAATCCGCCCAGGCCGGAAATGGCCTTGACC
Source organism: Streptomyces sp. NPDC001843 (assembly GCF_042891955.1). NCBI lineage: Bacteria > Bacillati > Actinomycetota > Actinomycetes > Kitasatosporales > Streptomycetaceae > Streptomyces > Streptomyces sp. NPDC001843. The sequence continues at coordinate 568,986 of NZ_JBIATQ010000002.1, forward strand.
GGCAGGACGAGCAGGATGCCGAGGATCGGCAGCGCGTACAGCGCGACGGCGAGACCGGCGCTGCGGAAGATGGCGAAGGGCACGTCCCGCTGGGCGTCGGTCATCTCGTCGCCCGCGGTGTTCGGCAGCTCGAATCCGACGTAGTTGAACATCAGGACGGGAACCAGACCGACGAATCCCGCGTACGTCGGGGAAAAGTCGCCGGGCCCGAAGCCGTGCAGGCCGTGCTGGATGCCGTACACCACGACGGTCACGGTGAACAGGCCGAGCAGGACGAAGCGGCTCCAGGCGCCCACGGTGGGAATCCACTTGCCGACGTCGAAGGAGAGGATCGCGGCGAGCACGCCCAGCCAGACGAACACCAGGGTGAAGGCGTAGAAGGCCGGAGTGCTCAGGTCCTTCCCGTCGTTGAAGAAAACGGTGAAGGCGGTGACGGCGGAAACGGACAGCGTGCCGCCGAGCCACACCGGGTTCGTGATCCAGTACAGGAAGTTGTTGACGGCACCGGCGAGCCGTCCGAAGGCCCGGCTGGTCCAGATGTAGGGACCGCCCTCGTCGGGGAACGCGGCCCCGAGCTCGGCGGTCAGCAACGCGGAGGGCACGAAGAAGACGACGGCCAGCACGATGAGCCAGGTGAAGGCCTCGGCCCCGGACGAGGCGACGGTGCCGATGGTGTCCACCCCGACGATGGTGCAGAGGAGGAAGAAGAGGATGTCGAAGCGGCCGAAGTGCTTGCGCAGCTTCTTCCGCTCCACCTGGGCAGCTGCCGGCGTGTCGGCCGGCTCGGAGATTATTTGACCAGCGGCCACCGGAAACTCCTGCGTGCTCTTGGTGCGCGGGCGGGATTCGGCCAATAATCCGCCGGCCCGCAGAACCCCACAAGCGTTCATGTACAACTCTTGACCATGAGTCCCGGCGGTCGGCCGAGCGGCCCGCCGGGTCAGCGACCGCCCGCGTCCGCCCTGGCCGGCACGCACAGCCACGCCAGGGCCGCGGCGGTCAGATAGGCGAGGGACCCGATGGCCATGCTGGTGCGCTGTCCGGACCCGTAGTCGGTGCTCACGGCCAGCAGGCTGCCCCCGAGTGCCACACCGGTGGCACTGCCGATCTGGCGGGTGGTGTTGAACAGTGCGGAGGCCGCTCCCGCGTACTCCGGGGGAGCGGCCCCCATCACGGTGGCCGTCGAGCCGGTGAGCGCGAAGGACGTACCGAAGCCGGTGGCCATCATCGGGGCCACCAGCAGCGCGTAGGCGGGATCGGACCCCGCCGCGGCCCAGCCGGCCAGCCCGACGGCGCCCAACAGCATGCCCGAGATCACCAGCGGACGATCACCGGTGCGGCGGGTCAGCCGGCCGGACAGGACAGAGGCGAACATGGTCACCGCCACCGCCGGGAACAACGCCAGTCCGGTCTTCAGGGCGCTGAAGCCCCGCCCGCGCTGGAAGTACAGGCTGGCGGTGAACACCATGCCGTAGAAACCGAAGTTGAACAGCAGGCCGATGAGGGCCCCGCCGCCCATCGCGCGTGTACGCAGCAGACGCAGCGGAAGGGCGGGGAACCGGGCGAGCCGCTCGCGCACCACGAACGCCGCGACGGCCAGCACCGTCAGGCCCAGCCCGGAGAGGACGGCGGGGTCGGACCAGCCGCGCCGTCCCGCCTCGTTCAGCGCCGCGGTCAGCGATGCCACCGCCGCCACCACGGCGCACTGCGCGGGCCGGTCCAGGGCCCGATCGGCATGCCGCGGCGACGGTGCGACGTACCGCGAGGTCAGCAGGAGGCACCCCACACCGACGGGCAGATTGATGAGGAAGACCCACCGCCAGCCCACCGTGGACACCAGCAGCCCGCCCAGCAGCGGTCCGGCGGAGGCCGCGATGCCCGCCATCGACCCCCACAGCCCGAAGGCCCGCGAGCGTGCCGCCGGCACCGGATAGGCCTCCTGGAGCAGGGCGAGGGAGCCGGGGACGATCAGTGCCGCGCCGAGCCCCTCCACCAGCCGGGCCGCGACGAGGAAAGGTGCACTCGGCGCGAACGCGCACGCCGCCGAGGACACCGTGAACACGACCACGCCCGAACAGAAGACGCGCCGGTTTCCCAGCCGGTCGCCCAGCGCGCCCCCGGTCATCAGGAACCCGGCGAAGACCAGGGTGTACCCGTCGGTGATCCACTGGATGCCGGTCAGCGAGGCCGACAGGTCCCGGCCCACCGCCGGCACGGCCACGTTGATGATCGTGACGTCCAGGATGACCATGAAGTACCCGGTGCAGACGGCCGGCAGCGGTGCCACGTCCCGATTATCGAGCCTCCCGAGCGACCGGGTGGGGGAGGCCGAACCGGGCCTTACGCAGTACGAGTGAATCAGCGGGCCTTTTGGCTCGGCGCCGGTGGCGGATCTTCTACGGTCTGGCGAGAAGATCCGGACGGGGGGCCGGTTGAAAGGCGCACCGGATGTTGGGATTGGGGAAGTCGCCGGACGAACTCGCAGTCCGCGCGGACCGCTGCCGTTGGACCACGGCGAAAGCCTGGGGAGTGATCGGGGCGGCATGTCTCATGGGAACGGCGCTGACCGTCGGTGGACGGTGGGCGACCGGGAGCGCGGCGGCACGGATGGTGGCCTCCGGACCGTCCGTCGCCTGCTGGGTGCTGACGGTCTCCCTGATGCTCCGCGCGCGAGGCGTGGGCGGACTGGTCCGCAGACGCCTGCTGCTGCTGGCGGGTTCCGCGGCATCCGGGGGTGTGTACCGGGGAGCGGTCAACGTCCTCTCGGCTCACCCTCGGGTGTGGGGACGCGACGCGCTCGGTTCGATGGTGGTCATGGGAGTGACGCTGGCGATCGGGCTGGGGATGGCCGGTCTGGTCGTCGCGGCCGATGCGGGTGCGGGCCGGCACGTCCTTCTGCGGCGTCTCTTCGACGGGGTCGTCACAGCCGGGTCCGTGTTCATGACGGGATGGGTACTGCTGTGGAAGGCCGGTGACGGCTGGCGGGTGGGGACGGGATTGGTGGGGGTTCTGTGGGGCGCGGAAGTCGTGTTCCTGAGCTTTCTGTTCGCCCTGCGCCGTCTCGTACGGGGTGACCAGCGGGCCACCCTCTGGATAGGGGGCGTCGGGCTCTCGCTCACCCTGCTCGGCGACACCCTGCGGCTGTGGGCGGCCGGCCCGCACGGCCCCGCTCCGATGTCCGACCGGCTGGTCGACTTCTGCGTCGCCGCCGGACTGCTGGTGGTCGCGGCCGGCCCGTGGGTACCTGGCGGGGCGAGCGTCCTGGTGGCCGGCCGGCCGACCTTGCGACTGGGAATGGAGGGCGCCGCGGCTTTCATCCCCCTGGTGGTGTGCACGGTCACCGCGCTGGGATACACGTTGGCCCCGACGTCCCGGGACCCGGTGCCGCTGCTGGTGGGCGGGACGGTACTGCTGAGCCTGTGGGCACGCCAGACGCTACTGCCGGGCGACAAGCCCCGAAGCGACGAATGAGAGCAGGCCCGGGTCTGTGGCCCGGGCCTGCTCCGGCGACGCGTCGGTCACCCGGCGGGGTCGAGCACGACCGGCAACTCCGCGAGGCCGCGGAAGGCCGGGAAGGGCACCTCCAGCCACCGCGGCTCACCGGCGGGATCGGCCGGAGCCATCCTCGGGAACCGGCCGAACAGGCCGGTGAGGGCCAGCTGTGTCTCCAGCCGGGCCAGCGGCGCCCCCAGACAGTAGTGGCTGCCGTGCCCGAACCCCAGATGGGCGTCCTGCGCGTTGTCGGGCCGCATCACATCGAGCTGGTCCGGCGCGTCGAACTTCCGCGGATCGCGGTTGGCCGAGCTGAGCGCGATCTGTACCAGGGCACCCTTCGGGATCCGCGTCCCGCCGTACTCCACGTCCTCGGTGGCGTAGCGGAACGTCGCGCTCTCCACGGAGCCGTCGTAGCGCACGAGCTCCTCGACCGCCGGACGGAGCAGCTCCGGGTCCTCCCGCACGGCGCGCAGTTGCGCCGGATGGGACAGCAGGTGATGGACGGCGTTGCCGATGAGGTACGCGGTCGTCTTGTGCCCTGCGAACATCAGCAGGAACGCGGTGGAGACCAGTTCGTTCTCGGTGAGCCCCCCGTCGTTGTCCCGGACCGCGGTGAGCGCGCTCAGCAGGTCGTCGCCCGGACGGTCGCGCTTGGCCGCGACGAGCTGCGAGAAGTACGCGTGCAGGTCCTCCTCCGCCTTCTGCTGAGCCCGCTTGGCCTCCGCACCGAAACCGGTCTGCGCCACCGTGGTGGACAGCCGCTGCAGCAGCGACCGCTCCTCGGGCGGCACGCCGAGCAGATCGCAGATCACGGTGATCGGCAGCGGGAACGCGAACGCGGGCAGCAGGTCGAAGGGCTCCCGGGTCGGGCACTCGTCGAGCAGGTTCTCGACGATCTCCTCGATCCGCGGGCGCAGGGCCTGGACGCGCCGTGGGGTGAACGCCGAGTTGACCAGCCTCCGCAGCCGGGTGTGCTTGGGCGGGTCGGAGTTCAGCATGTTGTCGTCGAGCGCGACGGACGAGTCACCGAAGATCTTCCGGTACGCGTCCATGGCCCCGTACATGTCCTTGCTCAGCCGTGGGTCCGACAGGGCGGCCCGCGCGTCCTCGTACCGTGTGATCAGGTACGTCTCGTTGCCGTGCGGTGGTCGCATGGGGCAGACCGGCGCCGCCTCCCGCAGCCGGGCGTAGACCGAGTGCGGGTCCCGCCGGAACTCCGGGGTGCACCGCTCGGCCGCGGTGACGGCCTCGTGCGTGGTGGTCACGGACGTCTCCTGAGGTCGAAGAGGGCCTCGGCGTTGCCGCCGAGGACGAGCTGCTGGGCGGCCTTGTCGACCGGCAGTTTCTCGATCATGCGGATGAACTCCCCGAGCGGCGCCGCCATCGGCGGGGAGTCGGTGCCGAACAGCATCCGTTCGGGCCCCAGCACCTCCGCGTTGAGGCTCAGGTGCGCTGCGCTGAACGGGCTTGTGTCGACGTACATGCGCCGGAGCGCCGCGGCCGGGTCGGACGCCGGCACCATGTCCGCGGGCGGGGCGGATGCCGCCCCGTCCCGGCCGGCGGGCGGCGCGCCCCCGGCCCAGTGCCGGGGACGCGCCGCCGTCTGCAGGCGCTCCGGCAGCAGCGCCATCGCGCCACCGCCGGTCGCACCGATCAGCCGCAGACCGGGGTACTTGTCCAGCCATCCCGCGAAGGCGATCATGGCCAGGCCCATGGTGACGTCGCCGAACCGGCCGATCTGCTCCACGAAGCCGAACTCGTCGACCCGCTCCGTGCCGGCCGGTTCGGCGGGGGCGTGCACCAGGACCGGCACGCCCGCCTCCGCGGCCAGCGCGAAGAACGAGTCGGCGCGTGGGGAGCCGAGCAGTTCGCCACGGACGCTGGACGTGGTGATCAACCCGACGAAAGCGGGGTCCGTCAAGGTCTCGCGCACCCCTTCGAGGTGGTCGTCGTCGCCGAACGGGTTGGCGTACACGTATCCGCGCAACTGGTCCGGGAACCTGGCGATGAGGCCCGACATCCAGGCGTGGAAGCCGCGCAGCCGGTCGCGTGGTTGCGCGTAGTTGTCGACGCCCGGGACCCGCGCCATCGCGCCGGCCCCTACGGGGCTGCCGATGATGGTCAGGTCGATTCCGGCCTCGGCGCGAGCGGCGAGCATGCCGTCGACGTCGGTCAGGCTCGGGGGCATGGGGAAGCGTTCGGCCGCTTCGGGTGGGGACAGGTGCCCGTGGATGTCGATGATCACGTGTGGCTTCCCGGTTTCGGTGTGAGTGCGCGGGTGACCGCGGCACAGTCCTCGTCGCCCAGTCCCAGCTCGGTGGCGCGGACGTGGGTCTCCGCCGCCGCGGTCGCCAGCGGCAGGTGCAGGCCGACCGCCGCTGCCTGCTTGGAAGCGAGCATGAGGTCTTTGGCCATCAGGCGCAGCCGGAAGTCCGGCTCGTCGAACCGGCCGGAGGCCAGGCGCCGCGACTTGAACGCCATGACCGGCGAGGCGAAGCCGCTGCCCGCGATCGTCTTCAGGACCAGCTGGCGGTCGAGTCCGCAGGCGGCCGCCAGCTCACTGGCCTCCGCCAGGGCCTGCACCTCTATGCCCATCAGCAGGTTGAGGAGCAGTTTCACCCGCATGCCGGAGCCGAGTGCGCCCAGATGGACCACTTCCTTGCCGAGGATGCGCAGCAGCGCACGGCCGGCGTCGAACGCCTGCTCCTCGCCTCCGACGAACAGCCGGAGTTCGCCGTCGCGGGCGTGGTCCCGGTTGCCGAGCATGCCGACGTCCAGGACCGACGGGCAGTCCCCGGCCACTTGGACGACCTCTTCGGGGGCGACGGTGCTGGCGCAGATCAGGACCCCGGGGTAGGGGCCGTCGGCGAGCACGCCGTCCGGCCCCCGCAGCACCGCGCCCAGGGCTTCGCCGTCGGCGACGGCGCAGATGGCGGCGGTCGTCCCCGCGACGGCGTCGGCGGGGTGGGCCGCCACGAAGGCGCCCGCCTCGGCGAGCGGCTCGGTCCGCTCCGCGGTGCGGTTCCAGACCCGGACCGCGATGCCCTGGTCGAGGAGTCGGGCGGCCAGACCGCTGCCCATCGTGCCGAGACCGAGCACGGCGACGGGCCCGTCCGTTGCCCGGGTCATGACGACACCCCGCGAGTCTCCTTGACGACCCGGTACCGCAGCGACTGCGTCGAGTCGACCCACTGGCGCAGCGGAGCCACCAGCGCGCGGTGCTCCTCGCTCTGCTGCCAGGCGAAGAAGTGCTCGGCCGTCTTCCACTCGCTGGTGATCACCCACAGACGAGAGTCGTCCACGGGTTCGCCCAGCCTCTCGACGATGTGGCCGGGGGTGCTGGAGACGGATTTCCGGAGTTCCTCGTACATGTCCAGGAACCCCTGCTCGCCGCCCTCGGTCACACGGACCGTGAAGACGACGCCCAGTTTCTCGGCCGAACGGCCCTTCTGCTCGGTGCCCATGTCTCCTCCTGATGGTGGGATCCGGTGGGACACGACATCCACCGACTCATGTCCTCCGAGCGGACGCAACTCCGAATGGGGGACGGGCCCGCGGGGACAAGGGGCTCACGCTGTGTGGTTGGTCCATTCGGGTGGGTGACGAAGCACGGGAGGCGGTCCCTGTCCGGAGCGGGGGCGAAGTGCTCGGTTATTCACTTCTGAGCTGTGCCGCCTGCTCCTGGAGTGCGGTCGTGGAGATCAGTTACCGATCGTTCGTCGCCTCTGAGATCGACGCGCTGGAGCACTTCCTGGTGCGGGACGTATGGCCGTTTCACACATCGAGTCACGTCAACGGGCACAAGGTCCGCGAGTGGGTGTCGGACGGTGTGTTCGAGAGTGAGGAGACGCGCACCTTCTGGATCACCGTCGACGGTGATGCCGCCGGCTTGCTCAGGCTGATGGACCTGGGTGACGACACGCCGTTGTTCGACCTCAGGATCGCATCGCGTCACCGAGGCCGAGGCGTGGGCTCGCACACCGTTGCCTGGCTCACGCAGTACCTGTTCACCGAATTGCCAAGGAGGCCCACTATCGCGACGCATGGCCCGGAGCCGGAGGCCGCCACGACTCGGTCGGGTACGCGATCCTACGCCGTGACTGGCGAACAGGCACCGTCACGGCAGTGAACTGGGACGGCGGGTTGTGACCCACTCGCGCCCCGGCCCTGCGCGACGCCGCTCTCAGTACCCCGCCGGACGGTAGTACCCCAGCACCGCCGCCAGTTGCGCGAACCACTGCCCCAGCAGTTCGCGCGGCTTCGCCTGCACGACGCACTCGTAGACCCTGCCGTCGAGGTGGACGACGGCCATCATCAGGGCCTTGCCCGAGGGGCTCGCCCTGTAGTGGACGCTGCGGATCTCCTGCCAGGGGAACTCGGCGGTGACGTCGTGGTCCTCGAAGGCCACGCCCTCCACGTCGACCACGATCGAGTTGTGGCGGTCGACGGCCATGAACTCCGGGCCCGAGGGGGCGGCTTGGGGCGGCATCGGTGGCTGGGCATACTGCGGTGGCGGGGGGCCGAAACCCTGTGGCTGCTGGTGGTGGCCGTACGGCGGCTGGTTCGTCATGAGCCCCCCGATCGCTCGCGCTGCGTCGTCTCCTACGGGAACCTACCCGCCGCAGACCGACCGAGCCGCACCCGGGCCCTGTCGGGCTCGGTCGGTCAGCGGAAAACCCGGGTGACCCGGAGGCCCCGCCTGGGTACAGTCGCGCGGTGCCTGAGCTGAAGCGACTCGATGCCGGTCATGCCCCGGAGGTGCTGGCCTTCGAGCTGGCGAACCGCGCCTACTTCGCTGCCTCGGTCCCCGACCGCGGCGACGACTACTTCGACCGGTTCACCGACCGGTTCAGCGCCTTGCTGGCCGAGCAGGAGGCGGGTATCTGCGCCTTCTACGTGCTCGTCGCCGATGACGGCCCGGTACTGGGCCGGTTCAACCTGTACGACCCCGAGGACGGCACCGCCCACCTCGGCTACCGGGTCGCGCAGCACGTCACCGGCCGCGGCGTGGCGACCGCGACCGTGCGGGAGCTGTGCAGGATGGCGGCGGAGCTGCACGGGCTGCGTACACTGCGTGCGGCCACCGCACTCGAGAACGCCGCGTCCCGGAGGGTGCTGACCAAGGCCGGGTTCAAGCCGGTGGGTCCGGCCGGCCCGGCAGACCTCGGCGGCAAGCAAGGCACCTGGTATCAGCGCGACCTCGAGTGATTCACCGGACGACGCGCGTGACCACCCCGTCCTCGGGATCCCCGAATCTGGAGATCAGCTGCTCGTCGCTCATGCGGTCCACTTCTTCGTTCCGTTCGACGGGAAAGATCACGTGGGTGCCCTTGTCCGTCCAGTACTCGACGATGCGGTGTGTCGTGGTTGCCCGACCCATGCTGTGCTCCCTTGTGGCGCGTGGGGTTCAGGGTGCTTCTGCGCAGGTCGAAGGGTCAAGAGGAATTTGGGCTTCCGTTTTGGTTTGCAGAAGCGTAGATTCCGGGTACCTCGCGACGGCGCCTTCCGGGCGTCGGCCCGCCGGTCCCGGGACGGCGGGCCACGCGGGGGCCAACCTGATCAGTGAACGCAGAACTCGTTGCCCTCTGGGTCCTGCATCAGAACACTGAACGAATTCGAGTCCTCAGAGTCCTGAACGCGCAACTGGGACGCGCCCGCGGTCTCGAGTCGCTCCACCTCGGCAAGCACTCGCTCCTTGCGAGTGGCGAACGGGACACCGCGCCCTCCGCCCACGCCCAGATCCAGGTGGAGCCGGTTCTTGACGGCCTTCGGCTCGGGTACCTGCTGGAACCAGATCCGCGGGCCGACGCCGTTCGGATCGACGACGGAGTCGCTGCAGTCGCCCGAGCCCAGCTCCTCCTCCGACACCCCCTGGTCCAGCCAGTACGCCCGCCAGGTGGCGAACGGTGCAGGCGGTGGCTCGACTTGGTACCTCAGCGCGGCGGCCCAGAAGGCCGCGAGTCGCTCGGGATCAGCGCAGTCGATGGTCAGCTGAATCTTGGGATGAGTGATCACTTGGTCAACTGTACTGTCGTATGCGCGTCAACTCGCCTCGGTTTTCGCCGTGTTGGCCGCCCCGGCGAGTGACCGTCGGACAACGCACCCTACGGTGTGCCGGGCGACCGCATCGACGGTGCCGAGGGTGCCGACGGGACTTGACGGGGACCGGCGTGAGGCCGCGCATCGGCGGGCAGGATGTCGTCGCCGTAGAGAGCGTGTATCCAGTTGGCCTGGTAGATGGTGTCGAGGTAGCGCTCGCCGAGGTCCGGTGCGATGGCCACCGCGGTGGGCGGCCGGGCGTCGTACCGGGACAGCCAGTCGATCGCCCCGCTGACCACAGTGCCCGTGGAGCCCCCGAACAGGAAGCCGTGGCTGGCCAGTTGGTGGCAGGCCCGGATGGTGTCGGCCTCCTCGACCTGTATCGCCTCGTCCACGTACGAGGTGTCCAGCAAGGGTGGTCGGATGCTCATGCCCAGACCGGGGAGCATACGGCGCCCCGGCGCTCCGCCGAACGTCACGGAGCCGACCGTGTCGACCGCGACGATCCGCACGGGGCGGTGCCAGCGCCGGAACCAACGGGCACATCCCATGAGCGTTCCGGTGGTACCCGCACCGACGAACAGCACGTCGAGGTGAGGGAACCATCGCGCGATGGCCGGTGCTGTCCGGTGGTAGTGGGCCTTCCAGTTGTGCGCGTTGGTGTACTGGCTCAGCCACACGTACCGCTTGTCCCTCAGGCACAGCCTGCGGATGTGCTCGAGACGGGCACCGAGAAAACCGCTCTCGGGGCTGGGCTCGGTGACGACGTGGACGTGGGCGCCGAGCGCCTCCATCAACAGCCGCGTCGACAGGTTGCAGCGCGAGTCGGTCACACACAGGAACCGGTAGCCCTTGCTTGCCGCGATCACGCTCAGAGCCACGCCCATGTTGCCCGACGAGGACTCCACCAGGATCGAGTCGGGCGTGATGATCCCCTCCCGTTCCGCGGCCTCGACCATCTCCGTCGCCGGTTTCAGCTTGATCGAGCCGGCGAAATTGAAGCCTTCGCACTTCAGGAACAACGGGAGCCCGAAGATCGACTGCAGGTCGACGTAGAGATCGTTCTCGTTGAAGCCGGCGGGCTCGGATATGACTGGCACGATGGCCTCCGTTGGTGAGAGCGGCTCGGTGCCCGATGGCGCCGCCTGACGCTCATCCGTAGCGGTTCAGCTCATGGAAGAAGTCGTCGACGACGTGCAGTTCACCGGAGCCGGCGAGCCGGTCGTAGACGTACTTGCCCAGGGCCAGGTCCAGGACCCCGAGCCCGAAGGGGGAGAAGACCACGGGGCGGTCCGCCGGGGGTGTGACACGCCCACTCATGACGTCTGCCAGTGTGCCGTCGAGGAACCGGCGGTTGCCGGTGAGCCGTTCGGTGAGGTGCGGTGACGTGTCGGCCCGCAGGCAGTGTTCGACGTCGTCGACGATGTTGGCGGACGCGAGCAGGACCGCGGGTGCCAGGTCGCGCAGCGACACATGGAGAACGACAGGGCGGTGCGCGAACCATGCCGGGTCGTGGACGTGGGGACGGGCGGCGACCGTGGCGAAGACGACCAGGTCGCTCAGGCGGACCACCTGTTCCACGCTGTCGTGCACGGTGATGCGTCCCGCGGCTCCGGACTGCTCCAGACAGCAGCGGAAAGCCGTGGCGTTGTCGTGGGACAGGTCGTACACGCCGATGTTGTCGAAGGACCAGCCCGTGCCGGCCAGGAACGTGTGGACGTAACGGGCGATCAGGCCCGTTCCGACGAAGCCGAGGCTCACCGGGCGCGGCCGGTTCCGGCAGAGCCATCCGGCCGCCAGCGACGCCGACGCGGCCGTTCGGGAGGCGCTGATGATCGAACTCTCCATGCACGCGAACGGGTAGCCGGTGTCATGGTCGTTGAGGATGAGAACCGCCGACGCCCGGGGGATGCCCGCCGTGGTGTTCTGGGGGAAGCTGGAGATCCACTTGAGGCCGTCCACCCGTGTCTCACCACCGAGCGACGCCGGCAGCGCGATGATCCGGGAGGTCGGACGATCGTCGAAACGCAGGAAGTAGGAAGGTGGGTTCACCGTGTCCCCTTCTGCGTGCAGCCGGTAGGCTTCCTCGATCAGCTCCACGATGCGCTGTTCCCGGCCCTGCAGCACACTCTGCACCTGAGCGCCGGAGACGACGGCGAAGGGCGGCACCCGCAGCGTCCCGGCCGGTGTGGACCGGGTGGTGGGGGAGTAGACGGTGGTCATGAAGGGGTCACCTCCACGGTCGGCGAGCAGTCGGCCAGTCGCACCGGGTCGGCCAGGGCGACAAGCACATCGCGCCGTCCTTCGTAGGCTTCCCTGCTGTGCGCGGTACGCAGGTTGTCGACCAGCAGCAGGTCGCCGTCCTGCCACGGTTCACGTACGGTGTTGGCCTGGTACACCCGGTTGATGAGATCGACGGTCTCCTCGGAGATCGCGTCGCCGTTGCCGTAACGGGTGTTGAACGGCAGACCGTCGGCGCCGTAGACATCCACCAGGTACTCGCGTATCTCGGGGTCCAGGGTCCACTCGCTGAGAAACGCTATCTGGTTGAACCAGCAGCGCCGGCCCGTGAGCGGGTGATGGATCACGGCGCTGCGGCGCTGCCTGGTGCGCAGCCCGCCGTCGGGCTGCCAGGCGAACTCGATCGCGGCGGCGCGGCAGTAGTCCTCGACGGCCGCAGGGTCCTCGGTGCCGAACGCGTCGGTCCACGAGGCGCCGATGTCGTCGTTGTAGTTCCGGGTGAGCAGCCATCCTTCCCGCTCGAACCGCTCGACCAGTGCGTCCGGCAGGGCGTCGAGCACGGTCGGCGAGTCCGCGAGGGCTGTCGCGCCGCCGCCGGCCGGCGAAGTCAGGCAGGCGAACTCCATCATGCCCGGGAACCGCAGGGCGTAGCTCAGCTCGTGGTGCATGCACATCTGCTGGGTGGGCGGCCACTTCGACGACGAGTACACGCCGTTGCCGAAGGACTGCCGTGCGGCGAATGCCTCTTTTTCGTCCATCAGGCCGGAGGCCAGTCGTCCGAAGACCCAGGTCGTCCGGGCCAGGTCGCGCAGACCTAGTCCGCGGACCAGCACGGCGCCGTGCTCGGTGACGAGGCGCCGCAGCTCGTCCCGGTGTTCGCCCGTCCAGCGGGACGGATCGTCAGTCGGGCCGGTCGTCAGGACCGGTACCCGGCCGAGCCGCAGGTCCGGTTCGAGGGGTCGGGTGGTGGGTGAGAAGGACATCTCGCATTGCCTCCGTTGATGGTTCAACGGTTGGGGACGACGCCGCTCGCGCGTCGAGCAGCCGGGCCAGGTCGGCGAGGACCGGGTTCCGGGTGAGGTCTTTCAGGGTCAGCAGGCGGTCGAGCCGGATGGCGAGCCGCACCGCGGTGAGAGAGGTTCCGCCGCTGTCGAAGAAGTGGTCGTGACGGCCGACCCGGTGCTGCGGGATGCCGAGCACAGAGGCCCAGGCGGCGGCCAGGCGTCGCTCTGCCGGTGTGCGGGGTGGCTCGCCGGACTCCGAGCCGGTGGTGTCGCCGCCGTCGCGGGGCCCGGTGCCGTCGAGTCCCGTGGCGAGCGAGGCCAGGGCCTTGCGGTCGACCTTGCCGTTCACGGTCAGCGGCAGGTCACTGCGCCAGTGGAACCCCGAAGGGACCATGTAGGCGGGCAGCCACCTGCCCAACTGCTCGCGCATGGCGTCATCCGCGAGCGGCGGCTCACCGCAGCAGAAGGCCACCAGGCGCCGGCCCCCGACGTCCTGGGCGACAGCCACCGCGCCGGCATGGACGCCGGGCACCTTCAGCAGGGCGTTCTCCACGTCCTCGATCTCGATACGGAAGCCGCGGATCTTGACCTGGCTGTCCCGGCGGCCGAGGAAGTCCAGCTTGCCCCCGGGCAGCCAGCGGCCGTGGTCGCCGCTGCGGTAGAGCCTTTCGCCGGTGCGGTACGGATCGGCCGGGAACGACCGACGGGTGCGTTCCGGGTCGTTCACATAGCCGCGGCCTACACAGACTCCGCCGAAGACGATCTCCCCTGGCGCTCCGAGCGGTACCAGCGACAGGCTCTCGTCGACGACGCGCACCCGCACATTGTTGACGGGACGGCCCAGCGGGATCCGCTCGGTGTCGGGCACCCGGTCCATGACCTCGTGGTTGGTGTCGTCCGAGGTTTCGGTGAGTCCGTAGGCGTTGACGAGCCTGATTCCCGGCTGCGCGGCGAACCAGCGCTCCACGAGCTCCTTCTTCAACGCCTCACCCGTGACCGATACGCACCGCAGATCCGGCAAACCGCGTGGGCACCGCTCCAGGAACGACAGCACGGCGTCGAGGTACGAGGGTACGGCCTGCAGGACGTTGACCCGGCCGTCCACGACGGTGTCGAGGTAGCGCGGGACGTCCCAGATCACCTCTTGGGGAACCAGCAGGGTCCGCCCCCCGACCACCAGGGCCGCGAGCAGTTGCCACAGGGAGATGTCGAAGCACTGCGGCGCCGTCTGGGCGACGACATGCCCCTCGCCGATGCCCAAGTCGTCGATCTTGGCATGGATGTGGTTGAGCATCCCCGCGTGTTCGCACATCGCGCCTTTGGGTTCACCGGTGGAGCCGGAGGTGAAGAAGACGTAGGCGAGTTGGTCCAAGGACACGTCGACGTCTACATCCCCGGTTGCGCGCGTCTCCTCGTAAGCCACCTCGACCAGCACGGTCCGCACCTCGGGCAGCATGTCCACGGCCTGGGCGAGGTTGGTGGTGCTTCCCCGCTCGGTCAGCACGAGCCGGCATCCGGCACGGAGGAGCATGCGCGCCATGCGATCGGCGGGGAAGTGCGGCTCGACGGGCAGGTAGACGCCCCCGGCCTTGAAGACCCCCAGAACGGCGGCCGCCCAGTCCGGGTCGCGCTCCGTCACCACCGCGACGACGTCTTCGCGCCCCACCCCGCGCAGGAGCAGCGCCCGTGCCACCTTGTCGGCACGCTCGTTCAGTTCCGCGTACGTCCACTGCCGTGCCCCGTGCACCAGGGCGACGGCGTTCCCGTCGTCCCGGACGCGCTCCTCGAACAGTTCATGCACGCAGCGACGCGGCAGCTCTCGCCGTGGACCGGCGAGCGCGTCGAGCTGGAAGCGGATCTCCGAGCCGGACAGCAGGCTCCGCGCCTGGTGCGTGGCGCCCGGATCGGCGGTCATCAAGCGCAGCGCCGCCAGGTGGTATCCCGCGACCCGCGCGGCGTACGCGGCGTCCAGCGCGTCGCGGCGGTATCGCAACCGCAGGACGGCCCCGCCGGCGTACCGGCCGATGCCGACCCGCAACACCGTGCCGGGCGGGAGATCGAACGCCCCGTCGGCGGGGAACGGATCGAAGGAGGCCTCGCTCAGCGGTCCGGGCAGGCCCAGCTCCCGTTCGAGTTCCACGACCGGAAAGCGCTGGTGCGCCAGCAGATCCGCCTCGCCGCGCCGGGCTTCCCGGACCAGTGCCTGCCACGACGGGACGTCCGTCGTCAGCCTGCACGGCAGCGGCCGGCCGCCCGGCTCGGCGACGTAGCCCGTCGTGACCTCGTGCTCGCCGGACAGCACGGCCAGTACTTTGGCGTGTGCCGCGAGCAGGACCGAGCTGACCGGCACGGCCATGTCATGTGCCAGCCGGCGCACGGCGGTCATCACGCCCTCGGGAACCGCCTCCTCGTGCTCCGCGCCACCCGCCACCGGCGCGACGGACCAGCGTGGAACCGTGGTGACGCCGCCGCCGGTGAGGACAGCGCGCCAGAAGCCCGCGTCGTCGGGCCTTCCGGGCCGGCAGGTACGGCCGCCGGCTTCGACGGTCATCGACCACACCTCCCCGCGTCGTGGACCCGGCTCAGCTCCCGTGCCGGATTCCCGCCCCACTGCGAGTGCTGGGGGACCACCTCGCCCTTCATGAGGAAGCAGTCCGGGGCGAGCACCGCGCCGTCGCCCACCGTCACGCCGTAATGGACGAACGCGCCGACGCCGAGGGTGCAGTCGCTGCCGATCGTGGCGCCGTCGGACTTGAAAGTGCCGTCCTCCTGCGAGTGGCACTGGATGACGCTCCCGGCGTTCAGCGTGCAGGCGTCACCGATCGTCGCCATCGTCCGCTCGGTCACGTAGCAGCCGTCGTCGAAGACCCTGCTCCCGATGCGGACGCCCAGGAGCCGCCAGATCAGGCTCTTGAACGGAGTGCCATTGAAAATCCGCAGATACGACTCCGAGGGCACCTTCCAGTAACGCTCACGCTGCCAGAACCGGGGATCGTAGATCGAGCAGTACAAGGGACCCGGACGACGCACGGCGGTGACGACACGCTCGACCAGCACGAAATAGACCGCGGTGAAGGGGAGGACGAGAACGTCCGCCAGCGCCAGGGCCGGCACTCCGAGCGAGGCGTACATGTCCGCCGCTCCCGCGACGATCAGGCCGGCACCCAGCAGGTAGACCCAGCGCGCCAGCAGGTACCAGGCCATGGTGGCCGCGTTGTGCCTGTTCTTCGCCGCGAGGCCGCGGCGAAGCTCCTCGCCGCTCCTGAACCGGTCGAATCGGCTGTCGCGCAGAACCGTCCGCGGAATCTCGAAGCTGGGTGAGCCCAGCAGCCCCACGCCTTCCCGGACCTCGCCGTCGACGGGGACCATGACCTTCGTGCCCAGAAGGCAGTTGTCGCCCGTGCGCGCCCGCGCCGGATAGGCGATCCGATTCCCCAGGAAGCTGTGCGCGCCGATCGATGCCCGGGACACCCGGAACGCGGTGCTGGAGAAGTCGGCGTTCATGATCGACAGCCCGTCGGCGACCATCGTCCCGCTGCCCACGGAGCTCAGGAACGGGGACTCGTGCCTCACCTCGGTACCGAAGTTGGACCCCGTCTGCTCGAGGTGGAAGAACTGGTAGCCGATGGCACGCAGATAGTGGACGATGCAGGAGCTGTCCCCGAACAGACGGGTGAGCAGCCTCCTGTTGGTGAGCCGAGCGATGGCGCGCTGTGCGGAGTAGCGCCACCCGTACAAGGGGTAGTCACGGCCCGGTACGAGGGCACTGCCGACCAGTCGGGGCACAACGGTGACGAGCAACAGACCGAGCGCCACACCGCCGAAGACCAGCACGGCGGCCGCCACCGCGACATCACGGTAGAACGTCCCGCTGGCCAGGACCGCGGGACCCGGCTCCATGACCATCCTGGCCTGCGGAACCCCGATCAACAGCATGACCGTGCCCCCGACCGCCAGCGGCACGTAAACGAACAGCGCACCCACCACCTGCATGACGCTGTGCACCGCCCGGCGCAGGGCGGCGCCCGGCATTTCACCCACGACCTGGAAGTCCACCGCGGCCCGGTCCGCCGGGGACCCGTGCCAGTGCTCTCCGTCGGGGACCGACTGCCCGCTGTGCAACGAGGAGGCGTGCCCGAGCTGAGCCCCGTCGCCGAGCACCGTCCGGATGTCGATCACGGTGGCCTCGCTGACGAGCACGGACTTCCCCATGCTGACCGGGCCCGGCTGGATCACACCCGCCTCGGCGCGATAGCAGGAGAAGAACGAGTCCTTCCGGATGACGGTGCCCTCACCGATGGTGAGCAGGTCCGTGCAGACAGGTACGTTGCGGGAGAGGATCACGGTGCCCCGCCCGATGCCGGCGCCCAGCGCCCGGAGGTACAGCACATACAGCGGTGAGCCGACGAACAGCACCAGCGGGTCCGAGCGGATCAGCGTCCTGACGATCCAGAAGCGCACGTACCTCAGGGACCATATCGGGATCTCCTCGGCTTTCCACCGCCCGATGAACGTCCACTTCACGACGATGGGAAGGGCACACAGCCCCAGGAAGGCGAGGCCGCCGAACAGCACCGATCGCACATAGGCGTCGAGCACGCCCGACCCGGCGGAGATCCACTCGTACCCGAGAGCCATGGCCGTCGCCACCCCGTAGGTGTAGCAGAGGAAGGCAACGGTCTGCAGGAACCCACACAGGACGTACGACACCATGCCCGCCATGCCCGCCTTGCCACCGGGCGAGGGATCCGCGGCCCGGGACCCCCGGGCCGGAGCCTGACGTTGCTCGGGCCGCGTCGTCGTGGCGCCCGGGACCGCTGCCGCCAGACCTCTGATCGTGGGGTGCTGATAGATGTCCTTCATCGACACCGAAGGCAGATCCGTCCTCTTGCGCAGCCGGGCACAGAAATGCGCCATCACCAGGGAGTCGGCCCCCAGGTCGTCGAAGAAGTGACTGTCCACCGGCACCTGCTCGACGCTCAGCAGGTCGGCCATCACTTCCGCGAGAGCCTGCTCCGGTGGGTGCGCGCCGTTCCCTTCGCACGGCACCGGCACCTGTCGGGAAGTCGCAGGTCCCGCGTCGGCCGGTGCTTCCCCGATGGCGGGTTCACCTTCCGGCCGGCCGTTGCTGGTATCGCTGCGGGCCGCGCGTGGCGTGAGCTTCGAATCTGACGTCATGACTTATATACGGAGCACGTACAGAGAAGTATTGAGAAATCCAGATTTTCCGCACCTGTTGACGATTTTCCCACCGTGACCTGACCGCGGCCAGCCGGGAGCCGCCGTGTCACGGGGCCTGTTCGGTGGGTAGTTCCAGGCGGAGCTCGTAGCCGCCGTCGGCGGTGGGACCGGAGGTCACGGTGCCACCGAGCAGCGCGGCACGCTGCCGCAGGCCGACCAGGCCGTAGTGCGCACTCGGCAGAGGGAAGGGGGGCCGGGCCGGCGGGGTGTTGCTGACCGTGACGCGGACGGTGTCGCCTTCGCAGCAGGCCTGCACGGTCGCGGTGGCGCCGGGAGCGTGTTTGCGGACGTTGGTCAGCGCCTCCTGGACGGTGCGGTAGACGGCGCGCTGCAGGGCCGGCGCGAGGCCGTCGGGCAGATCCGCCTTCAGACGGGTGTCGATCCCGCTGGCATCGACCAGCCGCCGCAGGTCGGTCAGTGACGGTTGCGGGGTCAGGTCCGTGGGGCGGCCGTGCGAGTCACGCAGGACGTTGACCATGTGCCGCAGTTCGTCCAGCGTCTGCACGCTCAGTCGCCGGATGGTGGCGGCGGCCTCCTTGGTGTCGGCGTCCCGCGCGCCCACCTGCAGCGCTCCGGCCCGTACCGCGATCAGGCTGACCTGATGGGAGACCACGTCGTGCATCTCGCGCGCAAGCTGTGCGCGTTCCTTGGCCAGGACGGCCTGCTCGGTCAGCCGCCGCTCGTGATCACGCGCCCGGGAGATCTCGACGAGCCGCAGCGACAGGTCGCGCCGGGCCTGGACGAGCTGGCCGAGGAAGACGGGGGCCGCGGCCGTGGCCGCGGTGTAGCCCAGGGTGATCAGAGCCGAGGCGTTCCAGAGGTCCAGGCGCAGTGAGGGCGAGGTGGACGTCATGTCGCTGAGGGTGAGCGCCATGGCACAGCACGCCAGCAGACTCCGGCGCCGAGTGAGGGTGGCGAGCGTGTACAGGGCGGCCAGAGCGGCGAAGATCGCGTCCGAGAGCAGGACGGCCGGCAGGGTGAGCACGAAGGTGAGCAGCGGCAGGCGCCGGCGCAGTGCGAGTACGCAGGCGCCGAGCAGGGCGAAGGCCAGGCGCACCGGCGAGCCGGTGTCGACGTTGACCCATACGTCGACCAGTGCTGCCCCGATCAGGGCGGCATCACGCAGCATGTCGGCGAGGCGGCGGGACATCATCCCGGCTCCAGGTCCCGGGGCCACTTGAGAAGCCCGGCGCGTTCGGCGAGCAGCGCGGCCTGCACCCGGCTGCTCACCTCCAGCTTGCCGAGGACGGCGCTGACGTGGTCCTTGACCGTGCCGGTGCCCAGGTGCATCCGGGCGGCGATGTCGGCGTTGGACAGTCCCTCGGCGATGAGGACGAGTACGGCGCGCTCGCGGTCGGTCAGCCGGTCCAGGCTGCGGGCGGCGCGCTCCTGGCAGCCGGCCTGCAGATAACCGTCCACGACCGTCCGCGTGACCTTGGACGACAGAACGGAGCCGCCGTCGGCCAGGGCGCGCACGAGAAACGGCAGCTCCTCCGGATCCGTGTCCTTCAGCAGGAAGCCCGACGCACCCGAGCGCAGGGCCGTGACGACGTACTCGTCCATGTCGAACGTGGTGAGCATGGCCACCACGGGGGGCTGCGGCAACCGGAGCAGACCGGCCAGGACGGTGAGTCCGTCGACGTCCGGCATACGGATGTCCAGCAGCACGACGTCGGGAAGCGTCTCCTGCGCCGTCCGGACCGCCTCGCCACCAGAAACCGCGGCCGCGACCTCGATGTCGTTCGCGGCGTCGAGGATGCGCTGGAAGCCCGTCCGGATCAGGGCCTCGTCGTCGACCACCAGTACCCGGATCACGCGTGCCCCACTGACCATCGGATCACTCTCCGATTCGTACCACGCCGGCAGACACCCCGCAGTCCCCGATCCCGGGACCGACCAGGTGGCGGGGGTCGCCCCGCCACCCGGCGGGAACATTTCCGGCCCCCTGCGGGATGGTGCCGGCCCCGTCGTCGGCGAACCCTTGTGGGCAGGAGCACAGCGGAGCACGCGGTCGGTGCAGACCACGCGCCCTTACCGGCAGGACGTGACCAGGACGGCTGATCGGCACCGATGTCCCGGCGCCACACCCGCCGGCGTCACCGGCCCCAGAGGAGGGCAGTCGCATGACGATCCGCCTGACACTTGTATGCGGGCACACCGTGAACGGGACCGCGGACGCGGTCTTCGGTCACGGCGCTCCCCGTGACGACGACCTGCGTGAGACAGGCGCCGGCCGCGCGGTGACTCCTTCCCGCCCGTCGGCCGTGCGGTCGCCCTCCCCCTGCTGCGCGCTGACCGCGTCGGCTCTCGGACTCGGGACCACGGTGGATCCGGCACTGCGTGACATCGACTACGGGACTTGGCGTGGTCGCACGGTGGCCGACGTCGCCGCCGCGGACCCGCACGGGCTCAGCGCCTGGCTCACGGACCCGGATGCCGCGCCTCACGGCGGCGAATCCGTACGTCAACTGTGCCACCGGGCCGCGCACTGGCTCAACAGCCTGACCCACCAGACGGGCAGTGCCGTGGCCGTCGCCGAGCCGGCCGTCGTCCGAGCCCTGCTGGTGCACGCCCTGTCCGCACCGGCACGCGCCTTCTGGAGGACGGAGGTACCGCCCCTGTACATCGTCTCCCTCACCTGGCGCGACGACGGCTGGAGCATCCGGCCGGCCGACGACGTCTTTCTGGCTGAAGGCGTACGGCATCCCTCTCCCCACCACACCGACCACCCCAGGCGGACGGCCATCCACCGTGGCCCGCACCGCGCGCACACCAGGCGCGACGTCCCCGGACAGCGGCCCGTCACACTAGACGGCTGACGGCGGTCGTGAGGGGGCGCAGTACGGCGGTACCCGCCTGCAGGAGTCCGGATACCGGAAGGGGCATCCAGCGGGTCAGGTCGCTCTGCAGGACGGGATCGAGTTCGATGGTCACCCGGACGTATCGGGTGTGCAGCCGGGTCACCTTGGGCTGGTGGGGCGCCGCGGCGTGCGGCTCGCGCTGCAGCGCCGCCCGGTAGGTGTTCTTGCGGTGGTTCACGGGGTGTCCTGACGCTTGATGAGCTCGTCCGCGAGGTCCATGTACGCCGAGCCCTTGACCTCGACCGGGCTGCCGAACGACTGGGCGTACAGGTCGAGCCGCGGAATGTGGGTGGACAGCACGTCGAAGCCGCGCTCGGTGAGAGCTTCCCGGGCGTCGGCATCGGGGCCGGTGCGCGTGGCGTCCGGGCGGTTCGTGCGGTTCAGCAGGACGGCGGCTCGGGCCGGCTCGGCGCGCAGGGACTGCATGTCGCCCATCTCTCCGCCGATGGGCGCCATGCGATCCAGTTCGATGGGGGCCGGAGTCACCGGCACGATCCACTCGCCCGCGTACCTCATGATGCTGCGGGCGATGTGCGCGTGGTCCTCCAGTTGCGGGGCGTCGAACACCACCGCCTGCCGGTTGCCGAGGAAGTCGTTCACCCGTCGGTGCACGTCACCCACGGGAAGGGCGACCACGGGAAACGGAAAGCCGCCCGCCAGTTCACTCCAGCGCAGCGCGGAGGATGCGGGGTCACTGTCCACCAGCAGCGGTGGGATGCCCGTCTCGTGAAGGGCATGAGCCAACCAGACCGCGCTGGTGGTCTTTCCCACTCCGGGCTTCAAGTTCACGAAGGCGTAGCTCAGCAACACGAGAGCCGACACTATCGGCCGTGGCCGGGCGACCGCGGTCGGCGCGGCACGCGGCCCGGCCTTTCACCCGGTGGCGCCGGTGGCCCATCCCAATGGGCTAGCTTGCGGGCATGACCATGCAGAAGACCGCCTCCGTGAGTGTCGACGCGATGCTCGAGGACCTGAGGACCCTTGTCGAGATCGAGTCTCCCTCGGGTGTTCTCGACGCGTTGCGGGCGTCCGCCGCCGCGGTCGCCGCTGTCATCGAGCACCGTCTCGGCGGGCGCGCCACCCTCGTCGAGAGCGAGGCAGGGCCGCATGTGCACTGGTCGGGCGGAGGTGAGCCCAAGGTGCTCGTCCTCGGCCACCACGACACGGTCTTCCCGCTCGGCACACTCGAGCGCCGGCCGTTCACGGTGGCGGACGGCCGGGTGACCGGCCCCGGCGTCTTCGACATGCTGGGCGGGCTGGTGCAGGCCGTGCACGGCCTGGCGCTGCTCGACGACCTCTCCGGCGTGGAGATCCTGGTGACCGCCGACGAGGAGGTCGGCTCAGGGCACTCCCGGGCCCTCCTCGAGGAACGGGCCCTCGCCTGCGGTGCCGTACTCGTGTTCGAGGGCGCGGCGGACGGGGGGAGGCTGAAGACCGGCCGCAAGGGCTGCGGCACATTCGAGGTCTCCATCACCGGCCGGGCCGCACACGCGGGTCTGGAGCCCGCGGCCGGGGTGAACGCACTGATCGAGGCGGCGCACCAGGTGCTCGGCATCGCGGCGCTCGGCCGGCCCGAGATCGGTACGACCGTCACCCCGGCCGTCGCCTCCGCCGGTACCCAGGCCAACGTCGTACCCGCGCAGGCAACCGTGTCCGTCGACGTCCGGGTCGAGTCGGCCGAGGAGAAGGAGCGCGTCGAATCCGCCTTCGCCTCCCTCACGCCACAGCTCGACGGGGCCCTGATCTCCGTCCAGGGGTCCGTCCGCCGGCCACCGATGCCCGAGTCGGCCTCGGCCGAGCTCATGGCGCTGGCCCAGCGGCTGTTCCCCGGCATCGAGGGCACCGCGGTCGGCGGCGGCAGCGACGGCAACTTCACGGCCGCGCTCGGGGTGCCGACGCTCGACGGACTCGGAGCAGTCGGGGGCGGCGCCCACGCCGACCACGAGTTCGTGCTGGTCGACACCATGGCCGAGCGGGCGAACCTCGTGGCCGCGCTCGTGGACGCCATCCGGACCAGCCCGGCTCCTGCCCTCCTCGGTCGCCCCCCTGGACGACGTGTGGCCGGCAGGAGCGTTGGCGCCGGGCAGCAGGGTCCGGGTGCTCCGTGACCCGGCGTGGGACGGGGCGTGGCAGGCGGAGCCCCTGGGCGGTATCGATGCCATGGGCGCGCCGGAGCCCGTCAGCAGCCCGCAGGGGAGGGCCGGTGAGCTGGCGTACTGGGTCAGCTTCGACGAGCCGCAGTACGACAGCGGCGGTGGCGGCCCGTTCCGGAAGGCCCGCATCTGGGCCCGGTACCTGCGACCCGAGCCGACTCCGGAGGCGTAGCCGTCGCCGGCCACGACCGGGGCGAAAGCCGGAGGGGATGCCAAGGTCATCGGAGTGCCGCCGCGGGTCCCCTTGGACACGCTTCCGCCGCCGACCAGGCGATCGAAGAACAGTCCGTCCACGCACGTCAGCAGCGTGCCGGTACGGGCGTCGGCGTCCACGAGGCCTTGCGCGGCCAGGAAGTCGTGCACGCGACCTGCCGGCCCGCGTTCCCCGCGGCACGAGGACCTCCCGCAGTCCGGGGTGATGGACGCTCTCGAAGTGGGCGGCGGGCCTGCCGTCCGGCACCACGCCATGACTCCGAACCTCGGCCAGGGCGCCTGCCAGACCCTGGAGGACGCGGCCGCACTGACCGCAGCGCTCGCCACAGAGCCCACGGTCGAATCCACGGTCGAAAAGGCACTGGTCCGTTACGACGCCGAGCCCCGCCCGCGCAGCCAGTCCGTGGCCCGGGCCGCGCGCCAGGCCGGCCGGATGGGCCGGCAACTGACCCACCCCCTGGCCGTGGCCCTGCGCAACACGGCCCTGCGGCCGGGCCCCTCCCACCTCACCACCCGCGCCATCCTGCGGCACGCCGACTGGGCACCGCCGAGCCCCGGCCGGCCACTTCCCGTCACGGGCGACCGCGTGGGGCCGTGCGCTCGTAGATGGCTCCGCCCGGTGTGTACCAGCCCGACTTCTTCCGCACGGCGGGGCTCGGGTCCTGAGCGTGTGATGCCTTCAGGGCGGTGACGGCGCGAGCATCGGTGTGGGCGAACTTGCCGACGAGCTCGGCGGCCATGGCCCGGACGTGCGGATCGGGGTCGGAGGCCAGATGCCGGAATGCGGGTTCGAGGACCCGGTCCGCTCCGGGTGCGCAGGTGTCTCCCTTGCACCGGTCGCAGGCCAGGGCGTGGAAGGCGGAGATCCTGACCCGGGCATCGGGGTCGTCGGCCATGGCGATGAGCTCGTCCATGGAATCGGTGTCGACCATGTGGTCGAGGAGGCGGCAGCAGCCCTCGCGGACCGCCGGATCGCTATGCCGCAGGCCAGCGCGGACGGCATCCGTCGCGCCCTGACCACGCCGCAGCAGCGCGTGGTAGGCCGCGACCGCGCGCTGCGGGTCACCCAAGCAGGATACAAGGGCTTCGCTGTCGGTACTGGCGAATCCGAGCATGCCTCAGTGTCGGGCAGAGCCGGGAAGCCCGGCAAAGCCATTTCCCCCGGAGCGGCGAGGCCCGCACCGCGCCCCCCGGGATGCCGTGCCGCCGACCGGGTTCGTTTCCGGATCTTGGACACGGGCACCCGGCGCCGGACATGGTCGTTTCCGAAGACTCCGCGCAAGGAGGCGCGATGCACCACCAGGCCGACGAGGAGAACGGTTCGTCCCCGCCGATCTCCTCTGAACCCGGACCGGACTTCTCCCGGCAGAAGCAGGATCCGCCGGGACTCGAAGCGGACATGGAAAGCAGGCCCCGCTACCGGGCCGAGCGCTACAAGGCCGCGGGCAAGCTCACGGGCAAGGCGGCTCTGATCACCGGAGGGGACTCCGGCATCGGCCGCGCCGTGGCGCTGCTGTACGCGCGTGAGGGCGCCGACGTGGCCATCGTCCATCTGCCTTCCGAACAACCCGACGCGGAGAAGACCCGGAAGCTGGTCGAGGAGCAGGGCCGCACATGCCTGTTGCTGCCAGGGGACCTGCGCGACGCGGAGTTCTGCCGCGACGTCGTGGAGCGGACCCGGCAGGAGCTGGGCCGGCTGAACATCCTGGTCAGCAACGCCGCCTATCTCAACAGCAAGCTGCAGCTCGAGCAGTTGACGGCAGAGGACTGGGACCGGACGTTCAAGACCAACGTCTACGCCTACTTCCACCTGGTCATGGCTGCGCTGCCGCACCTCGGCGAGGGCGACGCGATCATCGCCACGGCGACGGAGGAAGCGCTCAAGGGCAGCACCACCATGATCGACTACGCGGCTGCCAAGGCGGCTCTGATCACCTTCACCAAGTCCATCGCCCCGCACCTGGCGAGCCGGGGAGTGCGTGCCAACATCGTCGCCCCCGGCCCGACCTGGACGCCTCTCAACGCGGCCGACCCGCACATGCCCCCCGAGGACCTCGCACAGGTGGGCAGCGAGACGCCCATCGGCCGCCCCGCACAGCCGGAGGAGATCGCCCCGACCTATGTCTTCCTCGCCTCGGACGCGGATTCGAGTTACATCACCGGGGAAGTCATCGCCGTGACCGGTGGTGAGACGGACACCCGCTGAGCGAGCGGTCAATCCGGTGGAAGGTGGGCGTATTGGCTCGGCCCGGCAGGCGGACAGCGCGGCGGCCGGCGAGGCGAGCCGGTTTACCGGGCACACGCCAGGCGGCAGCACGACGGAACACGGCCGGACGCGCGGTGTTCCTGGTGCTGATGGTCGACTCCGTGGTGAACGGGCTCTTCATCCCGTTGTCCATGGTCTACCTGTCGGCGAGCTCCGGTGCGTCGCTGGTGCGGGTGGGCACGCTCCTGACCCTGGCCGGAGTGCTGTCCCTGCCCCTGCCGCTGTGGATCGGCAGCCTGGTCGACCGGCTCGGGCCCCAGCCGATCGTACTGGTGGCGCAACTGCTCCAGGCCGTCGGCTTCCTGGGGTACCTGGTGGTCCGTGACGGCGCTGCGGTACTCCTGGCCGCGACCGTCACATCACTTGGGCAGCGGGCCTTCTGGTCCTCCGCCTTCACCCTCGTCAGCAACATGTCCGACCGTGATCCGGGCGGCCGCTCCCGCGAGCGGTGGTTCGGCGTCATCGGCTCTTTGCGCGCGGCGGGCTACGGCCTCGGGGCCGTCGTCGCGGGCGTGGCCATGTCGGCGAAGTCGGGCCTGGTGTACCGGGGGGCGATCGGTGCCTGTGCCTGCCTGCTGGCAGCGGCCGCCCTGCTGCTCGGACGGGCGGTGCCGCGCAGCGCCGCTCTGCCCGTCGGCCCACGCCCCGAGGAGCAGACGGGCACGGAGCGGGGCAGTCGCGGTTACCGGGTGCTGTGGGCCGACCGCCCCTACCTGGCGCTCGTGGCGCTGAACACGGCCTTCGCACTGTGCAACGTCATGCTGAGCATCGCCCTCCCGCCGTTCGTCGACCGCCGGCTCCCGTCCATGACCTGGGCGGTCGGTCCACTGCTGGCGATGAACACGGTCGTCCAGGCCGTGCTCCAGACCTCGGTAGTCCGCCTGATCCGGCCGCTGCCACGGCACATCTCGTTGTGCCTGGCCGGTGTTCTGTGGGCCTTGTGGGCGTGCCTGACGGCGGGCCCGCTCTGGGTGCCGAGGGCTCTGTGGGTCCCTTGCCTCACCGTGGCCGTGCTCTGCTACTCGGCGGCTCAGCTCGTCCATTCCCCCGTGTCGAACGCGCTGTCCGCGGATGCCGCGCCGACGGACGTACGGGGGCGTTACATCGCCGTCTTCCAGTACTCCTTCGCGATCGCGACAGTCGTCGCCCCACTGCTGTTCTCCGCCTTGTTCGAGGTGTCGAGTGCGGCTCCCTGGTACGTCATCGCCGCGCTTGCCCTTCTGACGGTCCCGGGCATGCTCGCGCTGGCTCCGCGTCTGCCGCGCGACGCACGAGTATGGCGGCCCGGACCCCGGGTAGACGGGTCGGCGTAACCCACGTGATCCCGGGAGAAGGGGAAGACTCCTGATGCTCATGGCACACCCTGCCGTCCTCCGGAACCTGATCGAGCAGTACGACGTGCTGCGCATGCTGCACGCCGAAGAGGGCAGCCCGGAGGTACGGCGGCGGATGGACGACATCGCGTACAGCCTCTGTGTGGCCACGGGCACCCGCGACATCGACGCCGCTCTTATCGCCGCGCGCCACCGGCTGCCCGGCGCGCGCCCGCAGGACGACTCCCTCCTTCCCAGCTGAGCGGGGCGCTCGGACGCCACCGCTCGACCGGTGGACCGAGGGAGCCCCTCGGCCAACCGGCCGCACGACGCCCGTTCGTCCGGGGCAACGAGTGAGGCTCCGCTCCGGGCGTCGCGCGCTTCAGCGGTCCCCGACCTGGACCATGAGCGCTCCGTGGAATGGATCGACGAGGACATCCAGGTAGCGGGGCCGATGTGCCGCCGCCTTGTGGTGCTCGTGGCAACGCGCTGTGGGTGATCTGGTGAACTGGTTGACGTCGCTGCCGGCGGTGGCGCTGGTTGTGGGCGGGCTCTCGCTCGCCCTGCTCGTCGCGGTTCTGGCGCGGATCGCAGTCCGGGCGCTCGTACCGGTCGGGGAACACGACCGGGTGCCGCAGATCGTCACGCCCTTGATGCCGACACTCGGCGCCGCATTCGCGATCTTCGCCGCGCTCACCCTGGCCAGCGAGGCCGGCTATCTGCGCGCGGCGGAGGGGTTGGTGAGCGATGAGGCGGCCGCTTCCTCGCGCCTTGCGTGGGCGGCGACGAGTCCGCGGGTCAATGCGGAGCCGATTCATGCGGCACTGCTGGACTACTTGCAGGCCGCGCGTGCCAAGGAGTGGAAGGGCGCGGCTGCGGCGTCCGGTGACGACCCTGCCACCGGCAGCGCGATCGCGCGGCTGGAACGGAGCGTGCGCAATGAGGCGGCGCGGCCCGAGCTGGGCGGTCCGACCGGTACGGAGCTGCTGGCTTCCCTGGACGCTGTCACCAGCAGCCGTCGCGCCCGCATCGCGGCCGCCTCACGCGACGTCCCGCTGCTCTACATCGTCACGCTCGTGGTCAGCGGACTGGCCCTGATCGTCAACGCCGGAGCGCTGGTGTTCCGCAGCAGCCTGCGGGCATCACTGCTCATCGCGGGCATCGCGAGCGTGGTCGGGCTGAGCCTGGCCCTGCTCCTCGCGCTCAGCGCACCCTGGAACGGACCGTTCATCGTCAGTGGGCATCCACTCGACGCCATCATCGGGGATCTGAAGTCCGGCTTCTTCGACGGCGGGTCGTAAGCCGCGGCTCAAGTAGCCGGGTTGAACCCGACTCCCATTCTCTGACTATAGTCAGAGAATGGATGCTGGACAGATCGAACAGGTGCGGCGCTTCAACCGCACCGTCACCGAACGCGTGGGTGTGCTCAACGACCACTACCTGGGCCGCGACCGTCCGGTGGGCGAGGCCCGGCTGCTCTGGGAGATCGGCGAGCAGGGCCAGGACGTGCGGCGCCTGCGTGAGCGTCTCGGGCTCGATTCCGGGTACGTCAGTCGACTGCTGCGCTCCCTGGAAAGGGGCGGCCTGGTGACGGTCGAGCCTCGGCGCGAGGACAAGCGGGTGCGTACCGTGCGGCTCACCGCCGAAGGCCGAGCGGAGCGTACCCTGCTCGACGGCCGCAGCGACGAGCTGGCCGGTTCACTGCTCAGGCCGCTCAACAGCGAACAGCGCGCCCGACTGGTCTCGGCCATGGCCGAGGTCGACCGCTTGCTGACCGCGGCGACGGTCACTCTGGAGGTCGTCGACCCCGACCACCCCGACGCCCGGAGCTGCCTGTTCTCCTACTTCGCCGAGCTGCAGGAGCGCTTCGACACCGGCTTCGATCCGGCGCGCAGCCTGCTACCCGACGCGGGCGAACTCCGGCCGCCGCACGGTCTGTTCCTGCTCGCGCGACTGCACGGCGAACCCGTCGGCTGTGGGGGGCTGAAGCTGCCGCCGGGGGCTCCGGCAGAGATCAAGCGCATGTGGGTCGCGCCCCGGGCCAGAGGACTCGGCCTCGGCCGCCGGTTCCTGACCGAACTCCAGGCGCGGGCCGTCGAGCACGGCTGCGAAAAGCTGCGCCTGGACACCAACAAGGCGCTCGGCGCCGCGATCGGCCTCTACCGTTCCTTCGGCTTCCGGGAGGTCCCCGCCTTCAACGACGAACCGTACGCCCACCACTGGTTCGAGAAGCGGATGACCGCATCGCCGTCTCGGAGGACGCCCGGAGCGACGGAGGTCGGCGGGGGGGCTTGAGTATGCGTACTCAGGCCCGCGGCCGTCGATCAGGGAAGGCTGTGCGCATGGACACCTCCCGCACAGAGCCACGTCCCGTCATACCGCGAGTGTCCGCAGCGGCTGCCACCGGTGCGGTTCTGGCCTGCGGTGCCGTGTACTTCTTCTCCTGGGCCAAGCGTCACAGGGACCAGGCATGCGACGAGACGGGCGGCCGCTGCTGGGCCTGGTGGCACTTCGCACCCATCCCCCTGACCTTCGCGACCGCCTTGATCGTCCTGATCATCGTCTACAAGCGACTGGACATCAGGCCACGGCTCGCAGTCGTCCCGCCGACGCTCCTGCTGGCACCGTTCCCTCTCGTCGCCGCGCAGGCGGCTGCCGACTGGTGGACCGTCACCCTCGCAGGCGGAGCATGGTCATGCTCCCTCGCGCTGACCGCCTGGAGTCGTTACCGGATCACGGGGATCACAGCTTCGGCCACGCTTCTGCTCGCCTCTCTCGTCGTCCTCTACCACTGAGACATCACTGAGACGGATACGAAGCCCCTGCCGGCGTCAGAGTCGAAAGGCCCTGGTCACCTGCACCGCGAGATCGTCTTCCGTCATCGTGGTCTCGACCTGTACGGCGTGCAGTCGAAGACGCGAGGTTTCCTCGCGAAGGCGCCTTGTGAACATGTGATCCCGTTCGGCGATGTTGCGGCCGGCCCTTGCCGGATCGCTGGTCCTCCACACGAATCCTTCCCCGGGCACGCTTCGACTGCGGATGGCCGTCTGGCGGAAGTCAGGTGTGGGAAGGAGCCAGACGGCCTGCTCAGGAGCAGCGAGCAGAGGCTCCACGAGGTGTGGCAGCAGCCGGAAGCCCTCGACGATGACGCATGGTTGCCGCGGCAGGCGAAGAAGGTCCTCGATGATCAGGCCGAAGCCCTCGCCCCGAAACCAGTGGAAGGTCTCCAGCATGACGTGCGCAGGCCGGTTCACCCATCGCTCGTCCATGTCCATGGCCATGAACTTGTGCAGGAAGGGCGCCTGCTCGGGCGTGGTCCGCCCGGCATGGTCCTGCATCACGTCGTCGGTCGAGTAGAGTCGCCACCCGTGGCGGTCGGCGAGCCGACGGGCGATCGTCGTTTTGCCCGCACCGCTCCCGCCGCCGATCCAGTAGACGTGCCGTAGCCGTGCCGCAAGCTCCGCGGCGCCGGTCTCCTCTTCAGACTGTCCGGGTCGCATTCCACTCCCATCCGACGGGACAAACGTACAGGCAGGGGCGAGAGCAAGCCGCGTTGCCCATAGACCTGTTCCACGCGCTGGACAGAACGCAGGTGTGGACCCATTTCGGCGCACTCCGTCCAAGCGGCCCGGCGCAGGCCGTGGCCGGCCACCGGCTCACCCCCGAGCTGCTGCGCGCCGACGACGCCAACAACGACGTCGTCGCCGACGGGATCCACCGTGTTCTGCTGGCCCAGGAGGCGCTGCCCGACACCCCGGACCTGGCGGTCGCCACCCGTGCGGGCGTCCACGCGGCCGACGCCGTTCTTCAGCTCGCCTTCCGTACCGACCCGCACGGCGACCCGCGTCTGCTGGTTCAGGCCAAGCGCATCGTGAGCGCCTACCTGGCCGACTTGGTGTCCGCCGACCGGCCACGCGCATAACGGCGCACGTCGTCGATCATGCCGGGGTGAGAGACCTTTGTGAAGGTCGTCAAATAGCCTCTGCTCTACGCCCGTTGACTGTGTGGCTGCTGATACGATCATTCCACTTTTAGTGGGCTGACGGCGCGTCATACACGCGTACGCGGAACAGTCTCTAGGGCCCCATCGCGAAGGAGTAACTGTTGGTCCGCCGGCGGTCCGCGACCCCATGGGGTCGGAGACACCCCGGGGTCCCGTCAACGGTCAGGCTCCCGACGCGAGGCGACTTGAAGAGAGTCTCATGACGTCATTGATCGACGATCCACTCCTGTGGATCTTGCTTGTCGTGCTCATCGCTGCAGTCTTCGCAGTGGTGCGGGCGCGAAGAACGAACATCAAACTCCGTGCGCACAACAGCAGTCTGCAGTCCAACCTCACGTTGGCGCAGGCTCAGAACGGTCAGATGCAGGCGGCTCACGCCAGTCAGAGCGCCCGGCACGCGAACGAGCTCGAGGAGGTACGACGGGACGCCGAGTCGGCGACCAAGGCCACCGTGAAGTCGGCGGCGGGAACGCTCTCCACCCTCGCCGAGGAACTGCTGGCCACACTCGACGGCCTGCAGCAGAAGTACGGCGACGACAACGAGGTGCTCGCCGACCTGATGAAGGTCGACCACATGGGCAACCAGTTCGCCCGCCGGACCAAGGGCATCTCGGTTCTGTGCGGCGGCTGGCTGGGTCGGCGCGAGCACAACGCCACCGTGTACGACGTCGCCCGCAGCGCCCAGGGACGCATCCGTGACTTCGGACGCGTCACCGTCCACTCGCAGGCCAACGTCTCCATCACCAGCAAAGCGGTGGAGCCCGTGGCCATGGTGCTGGCCGAGTTGCTGGACAACGCGACCAAGTACAGCGCCCCGGGCACCCCCGTCGAGATCAACATCCAGTCCGTTCCCACGGGCGTGTGCCTGATCGTGGACGACGCCGGTCTGGGACTGGACCCCGAGACCGAGGCGCGGGCCATGACCCTGCTGTCCGCAGAGGGACCCGTGGACATCACGAGCCTGGGCGAGCCGCCCAAGTTCGGCTTCGCCGTGTGCGGCATGCTCGCCGCCCGCTACGGGTTCTTCGTCTCGGTCGACAAGGTCTCTCCCTACGGCGGCGTGCGGGCCGTCCTGCGCGTGCCCGAGAACCTCCTGACAGCAGATGCCCCGGAGCCTCAGTCGGCCGCGCACGACAGCTTCGACGAAGCACCCGTGACTCCCGCACCGGCCCCCATGCGGGGACCGTCGCTCGTCGTCGGGCGCACGACCGGCGGTCTGCCCCGGCGCAGGCGCCGGGCCGTGGCCGAGCAGCCGGCCACCAGGCAGGCACCCGATCCGGTGGAGCACAGCGAGGAAACGGCGACGCGCATCGGGGCTTTCGCACGCGGAACACAGCTCGGGCGGGCATCGGACATCGAGGAAGGAAACCAGTGAATCCCGACCTGTCGTGGGTGATGGATGACGTGCTCGAGGTGCGCGGGGCCCGCCACGCCATCCTGGTCTCGGCCGACGGACTGCTGATGCAGCGCTCCAGGGACATCCTGCGTGACGATGCCGAACGGAACGCCGCCGCCATGAGCTCCATCCAGTCCCTGTGCCGGAGCGTCGCGCCTTTCGTCGGCGCCGGCAAGGGTGTCTGGAAGCAGACACTGATCGAGTTCGACGGTGGATGGATCTTCCTCATCGCCGGGGGCAGCGGCTCCTACCTGGCCGTCTCGGCAGCGCTGGACGTCGACATGGAAGCGATGTCGATGCGCATGCAGAAGACCGCGAGCGCCATGAAGAGCGGGCTGAGTGCCACGCCCCGCCTCAACTCCGGTGCTGACGCATGACCAGGCCCGGCGAGGACGCTCCGGTCACCAGCGACTTCGTCCGCTCCTATGTCATCACCGGCGGCCGCAGTCTTCCCGCTGAGGACCGGCTGGCGCTCCACACACTGGTCCAACTGGCGCCCGGCCGAAGCCTGCCGCTGGGAGCCGGCCCCGAGGTGCGGGCCATCTGGGACCTGTGCGCGGGCGGTTACCTCTCCGTCGCCGAGGTCGCCGGCCACCTGGGGCTGCCGGTCGGTGTGACCCGCCTGCTGCTGACCGATTTATTCGAACAGGGCCATCTCCTGCAGCGGGCCGCACCGGCTCGCGCCCAGCACGTCGACAGAGCGATCCTCCTGGAGGTCCTGCATGGACTGGAAAACCTCAACATCGGCTGAGCCCAGGGCGAACGGCTCCATCTACGTCTCGGACGAAGTGCGTACCGCTGCGAAGATCCTGGTCGTAGGGCATTTCGCCGTGGGCAAGACGACTTTCATCGGGTCCTTGTCGGAGATCACGCCACTGCGCACCGAGGAGAAGATGACGAAGGCGTCCCTGCACGTCGACGACCTGCAGGGGGCACCGGACAAGGTGACCACCACGGTGGCCCTCGACTTCGGCCGCCTGACCCTGAGCAACGAACTGGTGCTGTACCTGTTCGGCACACCCGGTCAGCAACGCTTCGTGCAGCTGTGGGAGGACATGGCCCGCGGGGCACTCGGCACCCTTCTCCTGGTCGATCCCGCACGTCTGGAGGAGTCGTTCCCCGTGATCGACCTGATCGAGAAGTACGGCCTCGACTACGCGATCGCCGTCAACACCTTCGAGCAGGGCAAGCGCTTCGACGCCGAGGAGATCCGCGAGGCCCTCGACCTGCTCCCCGACACACCTGTCATCCACTGCGACGCCCGCGACCAGCAATCCTCCGCGCAGGCTCTGATCACCCTGGTCCGCCATCTGCTCGACCGCGCAGCCTGACCCGTCATCTTCGGCCCGGACCGAGCCGTTCGGGCCTGCAAAGGACTCTGACATGGACGTTTACAGCACGGGCGCCTCCCACCCAGCCAGATGCCCGATGTACGACGGCACCTTCGCCGCCGACCCGCAGAAGGTCTACGACCAGATCAGGGAGCACGGCCCGGCCGGTCCGGTCGAACTCGCTCCAGGTGTCGACGCCACGCTGATCGTCGGGCACGAGATGGCCCTGCGGGTGCTGCAGAACACCTCTCTCTTCGCGCGCGACGCACGCCGCTGGGCCGCGCTCAACGAAGGACGCGTCCCACTCGACAGCCCCGTCCTGGCCATGATGGGCTACCGGCCCAACTGCCTGTTCACCGACGGCGCCGTACACCTGCGGCTGCGCAAGGCGGTCACCGAGAGCCTCGACCGCCTCAACGTCACGCGGATCCGCCGCGACGTCGAACCGATCGCCGCCTACCTCATCGACAAGTTCAGTGAGCGGGGCCACGCGGACCTGATCCATGACTACGCGAAACTGCTCCCGCTCCTGCTGTTCAACAAGCTCTTCGGCTGCCCGGCCGGCATCGGTGACACCGTCACCAGTGCGCTGTCCGCCATCTTTGACGGCAAGGACGCCATGCGCGCCAACGAGGACCTCACCGCAGCGCTGATGGAGCTGATCAGTCTCAAGCGCCGTGAGCCCGGGGACGACATGACCTCGTGGCTCATCCAGCATCCCGCCGGGCTCAACGACGAGGAACTCAAGGACCAGTTGGCGATGCTGATGGGGGCAGGCGTGGAACCCGAACGCAACCTCATCGCCAACGCGCTGCTCCGGCTCCTATCGGAAAAGGGCGGCGACGGGCGCAGCATGCAGATCGACGAGGCACTCGACCACGTGCTGCTCAACGACCCGCCGATCGCCAACTACGCGACCCACTACCCGTTGCGCGATGTCGACCTCGGAGGCGTGGTGGCCGAGGCGAACACCCCCGTCGTCATCAGCTTCGCCGGCGCCAACCGCGACCTCGCCCTCACCACGGCCGGCCAGGGAGACAGCCGGGGAGCTCACCTTTCCTGGGGGGCCGGTCCGCACGCCTGCCCGGCAAGGGGCGCGGCCCAGGTCGTCGCGAGCACTGCCATCGAGCAGCTCCTCAACGCGCTGCCCGACGTCTCCCTCGCCGTGCCCGTTCACGAACTGCAGTGGCGCCCGGGACCGTTCCACCGGGCCCTGGCCGACCTGCCTGTCCGGTTCAGCCCGACCCCGGCGACCCGAATGGCGGCGGCACTTCCGCCCGCCACCCGGCAGCCTGCGCCCCACAGCGTCCGAGCATCCGAGGCACCTGCCGCGACTGACCGGACTCCGGCGAAGAAGGGGATCTGGAAGCAGTTCCTGGATCTGTTCCGCGTGTGAAGCAGCGCACCTGACCTGAGCGTCGCCCATTCCAGGCCGCCGGTGACGGATTTCCATGACGTCACCCGGCCGTCCCGCATCACCTCCGCACCCGGCCCCGCCGCGGTCACCCCTTGTGGTCCGCGTGCGGGGCCGCGCGCACTGCCGCTCTTCGACGGCCGCTCGGGGTGCGTAGGCATCTATCACCCAGGAGTGCTGAGACGCCACCAGCCCGGGGCGAACTGCCTGTACGTCTCCTTACAAACTACTCAGAGGAATAGGGAGTGGACGGGGAGAAATCAACCGGAGGAGATGCTTCCGCGGCAAACCGGCGGGTGTAAAACACCTCAAACCGAAAAGTCGGGCGTCGTAAACCGACAGAAGGCGTGATCGGCCTAACAGGCGTCGGGCTTTCGTCTCGGCATGGCCGTTCGAATGCGAGGGTATGTACGACTGGCCGATAATGTGTGCTATTGCGAGAGGGAGTCGCCTTGGTGTCCACCGTGGCAACTGCGGCCGTCGATCGGAGGGAGGTGGTCTCGCTCTTCGCTCGGTTACGTACAGGCAAGGGCCAAGCTGATCCGTTGCCCACTTACGAGCGGCTCATGAGCATGGGGGAAGTGATTCCAGTGCCGTGGGGCGGATACCTGGTCACTTCCTACCACCTGTGTCACCAGGTGTTGCGGGACAAGTTCTGGAAGGTCCCGGACCGCGGTTGGCGTACCGGTCAAGCCGATGCGGCTCGGTGGAGTTCTCCCGCGTCGTTGCAGATGAGTGATTCGCTGCCTATGCTCAATCCTCCCGACCACACGCGCAGACGGAGATCGCTGGGCAATGTATTCCACCAGGACTCACTGGTTGCGCTGCGTCCGTCGATAGAGACTACGGTGGAGCGATTGCTCGATCGGTTCACCGATCGACTGCGTCACGACCCAGCCGATTTCGTCGATCTTGTCAGTGAAGAACTGCCCGTCATCACCATAGGTGAATGGATGGGAATTCCCTCAGCCGATTACGGGCTCCTGCGTTCCCTCACCCACGACCAAGCGCACACACAGGAGCTCTTTCCGACACCGACTCAGCTGGCTCTCTCCAACACCGCGACGAGGCGACTGCGCCATTACTTCACGGATCTGATCGAAGAGCGTCGCAATGCTCCTGGCGATGATCCGGTCTCATCCTGGCTCAAAACCTGGGACAGGCTCGAACCCACCCGAAGCGTCGCTGACGAAGCTGTCCTGTCGCTGGCGATCTTCATGATTCTCGCTGCGCTGGAGACCACCTCCTACGTCTTGTCCGGTGCGGTCCGCCTCCTCCTCGAGCATCCGCAGCAAATGGAATTGTTGCGCGGGAATCCTGAATTGATACCGGACGCGATCGAAGAGACACTGCGCTACGACGCACCGATTCACATGATCAGCCGCGTCGCGTCCGAGGACACGGAAGTCGGTGGGATGCCGGTACCAGCGGGCGGGATGCTGATGCTCATGGTCGGTGCCGCGCACCACGATCCGGCCCGGTACGCCGATCCCCAGGTCTTCGACGTGCGCCGACGGGCCAGGGCCCAGGAGCACCGTCATCTGAGCTTCGGCACGGGCATCCACTACTGCCTCGGCAGCGCTCTGGCCCGCCTCGAAGCCGAGGTGCTGCTCACCTCACTGCTCAGGCGCCCCGACCGCTTTCGCCTCAGTGCTCCCCCGCAGTGGGCGGCGCGGGTGGCCTTTCGGCGCCTGACGTCACTGCAACTGGCCCTCGCCTGACCTACCGACGGACATCAGGAACGGTAACGGAATCGCCATGTGGAACGAGTACAAGAGTCTTCGCGTAACCGACGAAGGGAAACTCCTCCGAGTGGAGCTGAACCGGCCGGAGGCCGGGAACGCGATATCCGGAGAGGTCCTCACCGACCTTCTTGGGGTGCTGACGGCGCTCGAGGACGACCGGACGATTCGCGTGATGGTGCTGTCCGGCGCAGGAGATCACTTCTGTCGGGGAGGAGATCGCTCCGAGTTCCCCGAACTGCTCGCCGAGGATCTCTCGGGGACCGCGCTCCGCGCACTCGCCACCAAGGCTCAACGCGTGTGTGAGGCCCTCTCGAGGTTGGGGGTGGTGACCGTCGCACAGTTGCACGGCGATGTCATCGGGGCAGGCCTGGGTCTCGCGGTCTTCTGCGATCTGCGTGTGGGGGCGGAAAACTGTCGCTTCCGCATGCCGGAGGTCGGGCTCGGGGTCCCGCCGGCCTGGGGTGGAGTTTTGGACCGCCTTCCCGCAGAGGTCGGACAGGCCTGGGTGCGCCGTCTGCTGCTGACGGCAGAAGAGTTCGACGCGATGAGGGCGGAACGGCTGTCCATCCTGCACGAGGTCGTGCCCCTTGACGATCTGGAGGACGCCGTCGCACGGCTGGTCAAACCGCTCGTCCGCCGTGACCCCACCACCATGCGCATCACCAAGGCCATGTTGGCCGCACGCGCCAACGCGGCTCAGCTCTCTGTCGGTGGTTACTACGACGCGGAGCTGTTGACGGCAGCGGTCACCAGAAGGTGGGCCGTGCGCGGTCAGTGATTCGATGCCTGCGGCGGTGAGCCGGAGCGGCCCGGCCGGTCATGAAGGTGCGTCCGGCAGGGCCGTCGGCCATTTCAGGCGGGCCAGTGACCCCTTTCTCCCTTCCTCTGCGTCCCGCCTGCGTCAGCGCCCGGCGCCCGACAGGACCCCCTGTTCGAAGGTATGCGGCAGGGCGTGGTCCACGCCGGCCGATCGAAGAGCCGGAGAACCGGTGGCCGGACTGCACAGCGATGCGCCTATGAACGCGTTGATGGCGTCGTCGATGGGGCCCGCGGGCACCTTGCCGTCCGGTCCGAGCTTGTCGTACTTCGACAGGTTGTAGGCGAGGGCCATCTGCCGTCGGCCGTCCGGACTCGAGATCGCCCATGTCTCGGCTCCGAACACGGCCCCGTCATGGCCCCAGAACGTACCGCAACCCCAGTCGAACCGTATGAGAGCGAGGCCGTAGTGGCCCACCACCTTGCCCTCGGCGTCGGTCATCGGCACCGTCTTCTCCATTTGGGCGAGCTGGGCGGCGGGGATCAGCCGGCCCGTGAACAGCTCCCGGTAGAAGCGGTCGAGATCCGCCATGGTGGAGACGACCGCGCCGGCGGTTCCCGCCCAGGACATGTCGTAGACGCTGTAGTCGCGCGGTGGGTCGATCAGTCCGTAGAAGGACTCGTACAGCTTGGGGTGCGGACCGGTGATGTGCGGGCCGGTGGGGAAGTATGTGTGCCGCAGTCCGGCCCGGCGGATGACGTGGCGCGTGATGTACCGCTCGGGATCCTCACCGGTGAGTTTGCCGAGCAGCAGACCCGCGATGATGTAGTTCGTGTTAGAGTACGACCATTTCTCACCGGGCGAACCGGTCGGGGGTGCCTGAACTCCCATCCGGACGAGTTGCTCGGGGGTGAAGTGCCTGAAGCGGTTCTCGTCGAGGCTGCTCGTGGACAGCGTCTGCAAGGAGGGGAAGGCGTAGAGGACGTAATCCCCGATACCACTGGTGTGGTTGAGCACCATGCGCACGGTGATCCGGTCGCCGCGCGGTCCGGGGACCAGGCCGGGAAGGTATCGGGACAGGGGTGCGTCCAGCTCGAGGCGTCCCGCGGCGACCTGCTGGAGCAGGGCGACAGCGGTCATCGATTTGGAGATGCTGCCGATCCGCTGCTCCATGTCCGGGGTCACGCGACGGCCGGTGTCCCGGTCGGCGACACCTGCGGCACCGCGCCACAGGCTGCCTCCGTCCCGCACGGCCGCGTAGGCGCCGTACATGCCCGCGGTGTGGATGGCGTTCAGTGCGTCGGTCAGGCGTGTCCGGTCCGGGGCCGGCCGGTGCGAAGCGGCCGGGGTGACGGTGGAGCGGGTCGCTGCCTGCGCCTGGGGGAGCAGGGCAGCCGAAGGAACGACAAGGGCGGCGGCACAGGCCAGGGCGACGGTCCATGCCCGCCTCGCCGGGGCCTGGCGTCCTTGGGGCCGACGTGCTGAGGGCATGGTTGTCTGCACAACCTCTCTGCGTACGGGAGCGGGAAGATCTGCAGAGTGATCTTCGCCGGGGCCGCGCCGAGGGGCATCATGCACACGAAGGATCGGCCGTACTACCGGCGGATGAGAGGAATTCGGTCACCGGAAGCGCCGCTGCCGGCGGTGCCGCCGTCTTCTACACCCGCTCGCTCTGGCCCTGCAGAGCCGAGCGCATGAAGCGGCAGCGCTCCATGGACCGGGGACGCATCCACAGGACCCAGCAGCAGAGCCCGACCACACAGAACGTGAAGACCAGCGGAAAGGTCAATGAGCCGGAGACCACCCCCAGAGCGAGCATGCCGGCCGCGACCAGGCCCATGGAGCCCAGCCAGTACGGCAGCCACCGGCCGCCACGCTCCATCCGCCCCAGCTGCTCGGCGACCAGTCGGCGCATGGCCGCCTGCTCCTTGGGATCGCTCGGCACCTCACGGCGCCGGATCCTACGGTTGAGCTCGGCGACTCCTCGCGGGTCGGTGCCGACTGCGCGGCTGATCCTTCGGCGCTGCACGGCCGTGAACGAGACGGCGATGGCGGTGTAGAGCACACTGTGCAGCACCCACGACACCGGATCCTCGTCCAGGCGGATCAGCGCGGTGATACCCAGCACCATAAGGAAGGCCAGGACCGCGTGGGCGGTGAGACTGCGATCGAACCAGCGCCTTAAGGCGTGCACGGCACGTACCTCCTGCGAGTTCCGGCATACCGCTGTCGCTTCCCGGATACCCCGCCAGGACTGGCCTATCGGCGACACCCGGACCATCAAGTAACCCGGCCGCTACGGGTGTTGCTGGAGACTCCGGGTGCTCAGCCGGTGGCGGTGAGGGCGAGTGCGGTGAGGATGAGGGCGTAGGCGGCCACCGTGAGGGCGGTCCGGGCGAGGCGCGCCCCGCGGACACGCCGCCCCGGTGGTGGGGAGAAGCAGCAGCAGGGCCTCGGGCGGTATCCGTCGGGGGAGTCCAGCCAGTAGGCGCCCAGGAGGCGGACGGTGCAGGTGGTGCTCGGTTCGTCATCCACGTACGGGAAACGTCCGGCCGGTTTCACCGGTTGCGGCGACGGGCGTCGTCGGCACCGGAACGTGATGTTGCATAGCCGCTGGGCAACTGCCACCACGCCGGGCCGTGCGCGGCGTGGCCATGGTCAGGAGGTCACGCCGGTCAGGGCGAGGAATTCGCTGCGGGAGCGGGCGTCGGAACGCAGCAGGCCCAGCAGCGTGGAGGTCATGGTGCTGGAACCTGTGGCCTGGACCCCGCGCAGCGTCATGCAGGAGTGCTCCGCCTCGATCACCACACCGACGCCCTTGGGTTCCAGGTGGGTCTGCAGCCAGTCGGCGACCTGCTTCGTCAGACGTTCCTGGACCTGAGGGCGGCACGCGAAATGTTGGACCACACGGGCCAGCTTGGACAGGCCCAGGATGCGTGCCCCGGGCAGGTAGCCGACATGGGCGGTGCCGACGAACGGCAGCAGATGGTGCTCACAGACGCTTCGCACCGGTATCCGGCGGGCCAGGACGAGTTCGTCGTACCCCTCGTCGTTGGGAAAGGTGGTGAGGTCGAAGGCACGCGGGCTGAACAGCTCGGCGTACGCGCGCGCCATCCGTCCCGGTGTCCCGCGCAGGCTCTCGGAGGAGGTGGGGATGCCGAGTGCGGTGAGGAACTGGCCGGCCGCCGCTTCCGCGGCGGCCAGGTCGATACCGCCGGGCTCGTGGACCACCCGCAGGGCGGGCCGCGCGGGCGCCGTCGCCTGGCCGGCGACGTCTGTTCGGGCGATGGTGCGGTCCGGGCGCTCGATCATGTCAGCTGCCACCGATCCCCAGGGCGGTGAGCAGCACCAGGACGAGGGTGACCACGGCGAACAGGCCGTGTGCCGCCACCACCGGCACCGGGAAGTGCCGCTCGGCGGGGACGGCCCCTTCGGTCCCCCCGGTCGTCGGGGCGGCAGGTGCCGTCCCGGTGGTGGCGTGGCCGCGGTGGACCGGAATCCAGCGGGCCAGCATCACGAATCCCAGCAGGGCGACGGGCAGCAGCAGACCGAACGCGGTCCAGGCCAGTGCGCTCACGTCGGCCACGACATAGATGATCCACACCACCAGCCCGATCGCGGCCAGTGCGAAGTGCCCGAAGACAACCGGTGCCGGCAGGCGACTGGTACCGGACTGCTGCTGCCGGATTCCACCGCGTTGGATCCAGGTACCGAGCATGTAGAAGCCGCCGAGGGCGGTGACCACCCAGGCGATCAGTGCGGCGATGTCCATGCGGAACTCCCGAGTGCGAAGGTGTCGAAGGCAGCCGGACGGCACCGGCCGCCGTGGAGGGTGCCCGGTACGGGTCACACGGCCGGGCGGGCGTCCCGCTCGCTGCGGCCGGCCGTGTAGCCCTCGGCCTGGGTGCTCTCGTCGGCGACCCGTACCCCGTAGCGGTAGGCGAGCTTGCCACCGAGAAATCCGGAGACGCCCAGGGCCGCCACACTGACCGCGGACAGGACGAGCCGGCCGAGGCCGACGCTCCCGCCGGCGGTGTAGTTGCTGTAGCGCCACAGGAAGTTGACCGCGTAGGCGGCGGTCACCAACAGGTTCAGCGTCATGTGCACCAGAGCGGTGCGGAAGGCCAGTGTGCCGCTGGGAATCGCGAACAGGTCGAGGAACCCGACCGTGGCCGCCAGCAGGGCTCCGATCACGCCTACCGCGATCAACCACTCCGAGCTCTGGGTCAGGAATCCCGGACGGTGCACGACATGGGAAGCGATGTCGAACACCAGGCTGGTCACCCAGGCGCCGATCGGCACGGTCACGAGGATCGGGTGGAACGGGTGCCCGTAGGGGCCGGCGAGCGAGGCGCTGACCGGGCGCTTCGCCTGCAGTCGTGACTCATTGGCCATCGCAACCTCCCGCTTGTTTCACCAACAAAGCTTGGTCTTATTCGGGTGCGACGTCAAGACGGCCTGGGCAGCGCGTCCGCTGGAACGCTTGTGCCCACGCAGGTGGGAGTTACTGTGTTCTGGTGGCTTCCGACCCGACCCCGCATGCCGACGCGGCCAGCACCGCCATCGACTCCGTCAGCGCGCTGAGCGAGGAATCGCGGCGGCGCATGTTCCTCTTCATCCGGCGTGCCCGGCGTGCCGTCACCCGCGACGAGGCCGCCGCCAGCGTCGGCATATCCCGCAAACTCGCCGCCTTCCACCTCGAGAAAC
This sequence comes from Streptomyces sp. NPDC001843, assembly GCF_042891955.1. NCBI lineage: Bacteria > Bacillati > Actinomycetota > Actinomycetes > Kitasatosporales > Streptomycetaceae > Streptomyces > Streptomyces sp. NPDC001843. Next base: position 611,165 of record NZ_JBIATQ010000002.1, read on the forward strand.
TCGTCGACGCCGGCCTGCTGCGTGCCCGCTACGGAACGCCGGGCGGCATCCGCAAGGTGGGCAGGCAGCCGAAGGTTTACGAACCCACCGACGCCCAGATCACCGTGAGCATCCCCGACCGGCGCCACGAACTGCTGGCAGACCTTCTTCTGGACGCCGTCCTGACCGAGGGAGCCGACGAGAACGCCGCGCAGGCAGCGGTGCGGACCGCCGAACAGCGCGGTCGGCGGATGGGTGAGGCGGCCCGGCAGGAGATCCGCCCCGGCCGCCTGGGGCCCGAGCGCGGGCTGACCGCCTGCGAGCGGCTTCTGGACCAGTACGGCTACGAGCCCGTCCGGGAGGCCCCCACCCGGCTCCGGCTGCGCAACTGCCCGTTCCACCCGCTGGCGGCGAAGGCCCCCGACCTGGTGTGCGGCATGAACCGGGCCTTCCTCTGCGGCTACCTCGACGGCCTCCAGGTCAAGGGAGTCGAGGCCGTCCTGGCTCCCGAGCCCGGGGAATGCTGCGTGCTGCTCGCCCCCGGCACCACCGATCAGGACGGGCGTACGGCCGCGGAAGGCTGAGTCGCCGCTGAGCGGCCCGTGTGGCTCACCCGGCCTGCCCGTGACCTGTGAAGAAGTCGACGAGGCTGTGCGGGGCGTTGCCGTCGAGGCACAGCTTGTGGATGTGGGTGGCCTCGGCGGCGGCCGCGGCACTGCGCGGGAAAAGAGCTTCCTCGTACTGCGCGAGTGCGGCCTCGGTGTCGTCCGGGTGCGCGGCGAGGGCGTTGCCGAGTTCGGCGCCGTCGTACATGGCGAGATTGGCCCCCTCGCCGGCCGGGGGCATCAGGTGGGCGGCGTCGCCGAGCAGCGTCACGCCGGGCACGCGGTCCCAGCGGTGTCCCACCGGCAGGGTGTGGACGGCGCGCGGGACCGGGGCGGTCTCCCCGTCCGTGATGAGGGCGGTCAGTTCCGGGGCCCAGTCGTGGAACTCCGCGGCGACGCGGGCCCTGGCGGCGTCGGCGTCGGTGAAGTCGATGGCGTCCAGCCACTCCTTCGGCTTGTCGAGCGTCACGTAACTGTGCAGGACGCCGCCGGGCTCGCGGTGGGCGGAGATCCCCTTGCCGGGGGCGAGTGCGAAGAGCGCGCCGTCGCCGACGGTCCGGGCGCTGGCCGGGTGGCGGGTGTCGCCGTCGAAAAGATAGGTCTCGATCATGGACGCGCCGGCATACTCGGGCCTGGCGTCCGACAGCAGCGGACGGATCCGCGACCATGCTCCGTCCGCGCCGACCAGCAGGCCGGCCGTCACGGTCGCCCCGCCCGCGAACGTCACCTCGTGCCGACCGCCCCCGAGGGACCTGACCGCGGTGACCTTGCGCCCCCACTGGACCGTGTCGGCGGGCAGCGAGTCGAGCAGGAGCTGCCTGAGGGCCCCGCGCAGCACCTCCGGACGCCCGCCGGTGCCGTCGTCGGGCTCGTCCAGCAGGACCCTTCCGTCCTTGTCGAGTACCCGTGAGGCCTCGGCGCCCTTGTGAACGAGGCCGAGGAACTCCTCGAACAGTCCGGCCGCCTTGAGTGCGAGCTGCCCGTTGTAGTCGTGGATGTCGAGCAGGCCGCCCTGGGCGCGAGCCGTCGGCGACGTCTCCGCCTCGTAGATCGTCGCCGAGATGCCGTGGACGTGGAGGACGCGGGCGAGGGTCAGCCCTCCGAGGCCCGCGCCGATCATCGTGACCGGAGTGGTCATGGTGCTTCCTTCCTGATCGCGGGCCGCCGGGCCGACACCCGGCGAACTGACTGGAACGCCGTTCCAGAGAGCCAGACTGGAACGGCGTTCCACATCTTGTCAAGCTGGAACGGCGTTCCAGGGCGGCTAGGATGGCGGCATGGCATCCAGGACACGTCGTCCGGAACGACGACAGGAACCGCTCTCCCGCGAGCGCATCGTCAGCGCCGCCGTCGACCTTCTGGACACGGTGGGGGAGGCCGGTCTCACGTTCCGCGCCCTGGCCGAGCGCCTCGCGACCGGTCCAGGGGCGATCTACTGGCATGTCACGGGCAAGACCGAACTCCTCGCCGCCGCCACCGAGGCTGTCGTCAGCGCCGTCGTCGCCGACCACACCGACACGACGCCGCAGGAAGCGATCCGCGTACTCGCGCTCGGCTTGTTCGACGCGATCGACGCCCACCCATGGATCGGCACGCAGCTCGCCGCCTCACCGTCGCAGTCGCCGATCCTGCGGGTCTTCGAACACATCGGACGCCAGGTACAGGCGCTCCAGGTGCCCCCGTCCGCCCAGTTCACCGCGGCGTCCGCGCTGATGAACTACATCCTCGGCGTGGCGGGCCAGAACGCCGCCAACGCCCGCGCGTACCAGCCGGGCACCGACCGGGCCGAGTTCCTCGACGCCGTGGCGACCGCATGGGCGGAGCTCGACCCCGACAGTTACCCGTTCACCCGGAACGTCGCCGCCCAACTGCGCGAGCACGACGACCGAGTGGAGTTCGTCGCCGGCATCGACCTCATCCTCACCGGAATCACCGCTCGCCGGTGGCCGACGCCGGACTGATGCACTGCCCGCCCACCCGTGATCAGTCGAGCGCGGCCCCCATCTCCTCGGCCAGCGCCCGCAGAAGGCGGTCCTGGAACGCCTCGTCGTGGACGGCACGGTGCGGCTGCAGCAGCCGGCGGTGGTACCAGTACCCGCCGGTCGTCAGGGCCTGACGGTCGTGGCCGGTGGCCAGCCACTCCTGGGTCTCATGGCCAAGCTCGAGATCGTCCGGTGCGTCGGGGCCGCCCATCCTGGTCGGCACCCAGCCCGGATCCACCGCGTTGCTCAGCACCCCGGGACGCAGCCGCGCCACCGCGGCCGCGAGCGTCGTCACGAACAGCTTGCTGTCGGAGTACGACCCCGCGCTCCGGCCCCGCCAGTCGACCCCGTCGAGCGAGGGACGCCCGCCGAAGTGCGAACTGCTGCTCAGGTACACCAGCCGGCGCGGCCCCCTCAGCAGTGCTGTGAGCAGGTACGGCGCGATGACGTTGACCGGCATCACCGCAGGCCCGCTCCACACGCCGGCGTTGTGGACGACCGCGTCGAGCGGCCCCGCGTCACTCAGCTCGGCGGCTAGGCGTCGTACGGCGTCACGCTGAGCCAGGTCGCCCACGACGATGTCCGCTCCGCGGTCGACGAGCGGGTCGAGGCCCGCGGCGCGCTGCTGGTTCCGGGCGTGCACCACGACCTCGTGTCCCGCGGACAGCAGTGACTCCGCCGCGGCACGTCCGAGACCGTCGGCGGAACCGGTCACCAGGATCCGGCTCAAGACGGCGTCCCCGACGGGCCGCCCCCAGCAGGGCACCTGACTGCTCCTGGCATGTCGTCTCCTGAAGTCCTTCAGCCGGTGGAATGCCGCGTCGGCGTACCGGCCTCTTCGGTGGCCGCCCAGGAGGCCAGCAGGCGGAGTCCCTCTTCGGAGGGCGAACCGGGTTCGGCGGTGTACACGGTCAGGGTGAGACCGGGTTCGGCGGCCATCCCCAGGCCCTCGAAGGCGAGGGTGAGGTCGCCGACGGCCGGGTGGCGGAACCGCTTGACGCCGGTTCCGTGGTGGCGGACGTTGTGGGCACCCCAGCGGGTGCGGAACTCCTCGCTCCGGGTGGACAGTTCGCCGACGAGGTCGTGCAGGTCCTTGTCGTGGGGGTTGCGGCCGGCCTCGGTGCGCAGGATGGCCACCGCCATGTCGGCGAAGAGCTCCCAGTCGGGGTAGAACCGGCGGGAGACGGGGTCGAGGAAGTTGAAACGGGCGAGATTCGCGTGGTTGTGGGGGCCGGCGTAGACGTCGGCGTAGAAGGCGCGGGCGAGCTGGTTGGCGGCGAGCAGGTCCAGCCGCCCGTTGCGGACGAAGGCGGGCCCTGCGGTGATCGCGTCAAGGGTCCACTGCAGACTGCGATGCGGTGTCCACTGCCGGGTGGTACGGCGCCGGGGGCGGGTGAGGACATCGGATCCGTTGGCGGCCTGGGCCAGATGAAGCAGATGGGCACGTTCGGCATCGTCCAGCTGCAGGGCACGGGCGACGGCTTCGAGGACGGACGGGGAGACGCCGGCGAGATTGCCCCGCTCCAGCTTCGCGTAGTACTCGACGCTCATGTCGGCCAAGGCGGCGACCTCGCTCCTGCGCAGCCCGGGCACGCGGCGCCGGGAACCGGCGGGCAGCCCGGCCCGCTCCGGAGTGATCTTCGCCCGCCGCGAGGTGAGGAACTCGCGGACCTCGTCACGGTTGTCCACACCCCGACCGTACGGCCTGTTCGCCGCGGGAGGGATGTACTGGCAGTACACCTTTCACCGGTAACTCGTTGCCCGGGCGGAAATCCGGTTACCTGAAGAGGAGTGGCACTTTCCGGCCGCGGCGCGAGGTCGCCACACGCCGGCCGTGCCCGCCCGGGAGGCAAGGACAGCGGCGTCGCCCTTGCACGCCCGGCATGCAATCGCACACGGGCACGAGCGGCCCGCCCCCAGCACGTAAGGACTTCCCTCATGCGCGGAGCAGTGATCCACGCCCCCGGCGATGTGCGTTTCGAGACTCTCGACGACCCGAGGATCCTCAGGCCGACCGATGCGATCATTCGCACGGCAGTCACCTGTGTGTGCGGCTCCGACCTGTGGCCCTGGCGTGGCCTGGACTCGACCGACGAGGCTCACCCGATGGGGCACGAGTACGTCGGCTTCGTGGAGGAGGTCGGAGCCGAGGTCACCGCGGTCAAGCCCGGTCAGTTCGTCGTCGGCTCGTTCGCCACCTCGGACAACACCTGCGCCAACTGCCTGGGCGGCTTCCAGTCCAACTGCCTCGACCGCGAGTTCATGAGCACCTGCCAGGCCGAGTACGTCCGCATACCCAACGCCCAGGGCACGCTGGTCGCCACCGACGAGGTGCCGGGCGAGGAGTTCTGGCCCGGCCTGCTGGCCGTCTCCGACGTGATGGGCACCGGCTGGTGGGCCGCCGATGCCGCCGAGGTCAAGCCCGGTTCCACCGCCGTCGTGGTCGGCGACGGAGCGGTCGGGCTGTGCGCGGTGATCGCGGCGAAGGAGATGGGCGCGGAGCGGATCATCGTCATGAGCCGCCACGAGAGCCGGCAGAAGCTCGCCCAGGAGTTCGGTGCCACCCACATCGTCACCGAACGTGGCGAGGAGGGCGTCGCGCGGATCAAGGACCTCACCGACGGGATCGGTGCGGACGCGGTGCTGGAATGCGTCGGTACCGCCCAGGCCATGCAGCAGGCCCTGCACGCGGCGCGGCCGGGCGGCAGCGTCGGCTTCGTCGGCGTCCCCCACGAGGTGCAGGTCGACGGCCAGGAGCTGTTCTTCTCCCACGTCGGCCTGCGCGGCGGCCCCGCTCCCGTGCGCCGCTACCTGCCCGACCTGATCGACCGCGTCCTGACCGGTCGCATCGACCCCGGCAAGGTCTTCGACCTCACCCTGCCCCTGGAGCAGGTCGCCGAGGGCTACAAGGCGATGGACGAGCGCCGCGCCATCAAGGCACTCCTGAAGCCCTGACCACAGAGGAGCGAACGACCTTGCAGATCACCCGGAGCTCGATCGACACCGTCAAGGGCCCTGCCGACTGGTTCACCGGCGACGTCTACATCGACGCCGTCGCGGCCGCGCCCGAGCCGTCCCGAGTCACCGCCAACCTGGTGCACTTCATGCCCGGCGCGCGCACCCACTGGCACCGCCACCCGCTGAGCCAGACCGTCTTCGTCACCGAGGGGATCGGCCTGTGCCAGCGTCGGGGCGGACCGGTCGAGGTCATCCGTCCAGGTGACCGCGTCCTGTTCGAGGCCGACGAGGAGCACTGGCACGGCGCCGCACCGAACCGGCTCATGGTTCACCTGGCCATCAACGAGAGCGACGCCGACCACGACGTCGTGCACTGGCTGACCCCCGTCACCGACGAGGAGTACGCCGCCGCCCCGGCCGTCGACTGACCACCCTCTCGAGCTCCTCGGGGCAGGTGAGAGGATGTCCCGCATGGATGTTCGCCGGAGGAACAATGTGACGGTCACCGGTCCCGCCGACGCGCCTGTGTTGGTTCTGGCGCACGGGTTCGGGTGTGATCAGAACATGTGGCGCCTGATCGTGCCGACGCTGGCCGAGCGGTACCGGGTGGTGCTGTTCGACTACGTCGGCTCCGGCGGGTCCGACCTCTCGGCCTGGAGTCAGGAGCGGTACTCCTCGCTCGACGGCTATGCCCAGGACGTGACCGAGGTCTGTGCGGCGCTGGACCTCGAGCGGGTGGTGTTCGTGGGGCACTCGGTCAGCGCCATGATCGGGGTGCTGGCCGCGCAGGCCGCGCCGGAGCGGATCGGGTCCCTGGTGATGGTGGCCCCCTCGCCGTGCTACATGGACGACGACGGCTACCGCGGCGGCTTCACCGCGGAGGACATCGACGAGCTGCTGGCCTCCCTGGAGTCGAACTACCTCGGCTGGTCCTCCGCGATGGCACCGGTGATCATGGGCAACCCGGAACGGCCGGAGCTGGGGCAGGAGCTGACCAACAGCTTCTGCGCCACCGACCCCGACATCGCCCGCGTCTTCGCCCGCACCACCTTCCTGTCCGACAGCCGGAACGATCTGAAGGGCGTGAGCGTGCCGACCCTGGTACTGGAGTGCTCTCAGGACGCCATCGCGCCGCGTGAGGTCGGCGCCTACGTGCACGCCGCGATCCCCTCCTCCCGCCTGGTCACCCTCGCCGCCACTGGGCACTGCCCCCAGTTGAGCGCTCCAGAAGCCACCGCCGAGGCGATCTTGGACTTCCTGCAGAGCCGGTCGTGATGTGTCGCACGGACGGCGTGCCCGAGCCGTCCGAGACAGGCGACGACGACGCCATGGACGCGGCGTTCGCCACTCTTTTGGAGGACAGTGTCGAAGAACTGTACGAGTCGGCGCCCTGTGGCTACCTGTCCACACTCATGGACGGCACCATCGCCAAGATCAACACCACGCTGTTGAACTGGCTGGGCCTGGAACGCTCGGCCGTGGTGGGGCGCAAGCGCTTCGTTGATCTGCTGACCGTCGGCGGAAAGCTGTACCACGAGACGCACTTCGCGCCACTGCTGCGTATGCAGGGCGAACTCCGCGGCATCGCCCTGGAGATGAAGAAGGCCCAGGGCGGCCGACTGCCGGTGCTGGTCTCCTCCGTGGTCAAGCACGGCAGCGAAGGCGACCCCCTGCTCATCCGCACCACCGTCTTCGACGCCGCCGACCGGCGCGCGTACGAGGAGGAGCTGCTGCGCCGCCGTCAGGACGCCGAACGGGCCCGCGCCGAGGCCGAACGGGCACGCGCGGAGGCGGAGCAGGCCCGTCGGCAGGCCGAGGCCGACCGGGAACGACTGGCCGACGCGCTCGCCGTACTGCAGAAGTCCCTTCTGCCCGACACCCTGCCGACGCTGCCCGGGCTGGAAACGGCCGTCTACTACCACACGGCCTCTCCCGACCAACTCGGCGGCGACTTCTACGACCTGTTCCCCATCAACGGTGGCCGCTGGGCCTTCTTCCTCGGCGATGTGTGCGGCAAGGGCCCCCAGGCCGCCGCCCTGACCTCCCTGACCCGCTACACCCTGCGTGCCGCCGCCCACCACGACCCCGAGCCCGACGTCGCGCTGACCACGCTGAACGCCGTCCTGCACGAGCGGTACACGGCCGGTGGCAACCCGCGTTACTGCACCTGCATCTTCGGCATCCTCGACCCCGGCACGGACGGCGGCATGACGGTCCGCCTCGGCTCCGGCGGCCACCCCCCGGCGCTCGTCCTCCGGGCCGACGGCCAGGCCCATTTCCTGCCCACCCCAGGGGGCCTGCTCGTCGGCGCCCTGCCCAAGGCCCCGTTCGCCACGGCCACAACCACCCTGGCCCCCGGCGACACCCTGCTGCTCTACAGCGACGGCCTCACCGAAGCCCGCACCGGCCCGACCCGGGACAGCCTTTACGGAGAAGAGGCTCTTCTCGCCTTCGCCGCCGCCCAGGCGCCCGCCGCCCCCCAAGCGGTGATCACCGCACTGACCGAACTGCTGGAAGGCTTCGGCGACGGACTCAACGACGACACCGCGCTGCTCGCCCTCGGCGTCCCCGCACCCCAGTCCGACAACCGCCCGGCAACGAATCACCCACGATGACCCCGCTGCACATCACCCACCACGACGCCGCCGACGGCCCCGTCCTGCGGGTGGCCGGCGAACTCGACTACGAGCAGGCCGCCGCGCTACGGCGTCAGGTCGAGTCCCTGGCCCTGGGGCCCAGCCAGGTCCTGACCCTGGATCTGTCCGGCCTGCAGTTCTGCGACTCGACCGGCATCACCGCCCTGCTCGCAGCACGCCAGCACGCGCAGGCCGCCGATGGCGACATCGTGCTGACCGCTGTTCCTCCCACGCTCCTGCGCGTCCTCGCCATGGTCGGTCTCGACCAGATCTTCACTCTCCGCGACGGCGGTGAGCCGCCTCCGCCCGTCGCCTGACACGCTCACCGGCCGGTGACAACCACGTGCAGGCCGCTCGGGGCGCCCCGGCCGCAGGAGCACGATCCAGTGTTGGTGCAAACCGGCTGTCCTGTGGGACGCTGAGGGCTGACCAGCCTGGTTTGGTGAGAGGCCCCGCGCCGCCCCTGAGGTCACTTCTGTGACCGGGACGCGGTACGGGTGGCTTGCTCGACCATGCGTGGCCCTCGCCGCGCGCTTGATGCCTCAGGCCACGGGGCGTTATGGGCTCGACCCCGGAATCGAGGGGCGAACCATGACCGACTTCACCGTGCTCACCCAGCAGTACGCCGACCGCACCGTGATCACCGTAGCCGGGGAGATAGATCTCGGCTCCTGTCCCGAACTCGTACGGGCCACTCTCGCGACCCCGCTCGGCGGGAGGACGTTGCAGGTGGACGTCTCCGGAGTGCCTTTCATGGACTCCAGCGGCCTGAACCTGCTGCTGCAGCTGCGCCGACGCCTCCTTGCCGAGGGGGGCCGGCTCCTCGTCACCGGCCTCCAGCACCAGCCGGCACGTCTGCTGCACCTGACCGAAACCTACGACCTGCTGGCCACGGGTTCCGACGGCACGGCGATCGGCCTCCCCCTGCACGCAGGCTGACCGGGCTGCGGCTTCCCGGCGCTCCGTGACCGCCCCGCTCCATGACCTGGCGGGGCGGTCACGGCTGTAGTGCGTCGCGGAGGGTGGGGTGGCAGTCGATGATCGTGTCGAGTTCCACGATGCGCAGGGTGCGCATGACGGATTCGGGTGCGCCTGCCAGGCGCAGCCAGCCGTGCTGCCCGGTCATGGCCCGGCGGGCGGTGACGAGCAGGTTGATGCCGGCGGAGTCCATGAAGGTGACCTGCCGCATGTCGATCACCACACGCGGCGGGGAACCCAGGCTTGAGAGGTCCAGGGCCTGGCGCAGAGGCTGGGCGGTGTCGTGGTCGATCTCGCCGGCCACGGTCAGCACGCGAATGCCGTCGGTGATGGTGGACACGACCGACAGACGGTAGGGCTCATACGCTTTGTCGGAGTCCGCCACGCTTCCCCTCGGCACTGTCGGAGATATTTACGGACCGGTTCTCCCGGCAGGCTGACCCGCATACTACGGGGTCTGAGGGTCTGTGCGGGGCGGGTCGGGCGGGCCGGGCAGGTGTGGGGTACGAGCCGGCGGGTAGCTGCCGGGGGCGAAGGGTGAGGGCGGCCTTTGTGGAATCAGTGCCTGTGGGTGAGGACGCGCCACGCCGGAGGCTGAGCCGGTCCGGACCGCGGTAGCTCTGCAGGGCGACGGCAGCTGCATCGCCGAGGCGCGTGAGGTGGCGGCCCAGTTCCTGGCCCGGGTGCAGGCGGAGCACGGGCTGCCGGTGTCGGCCCGTGCCACGGATCTGACCCGGCTGGTGGTGAGCGAGCTGGTCACCAACGCCCGCAAGTACGCACCGGGCCCGGTGCTGATGGAGCTGGCTGTCGTCGGGGACCTGGTCGAGGTGACGGTGTGGGACGGCGATCCGGCACTGCCCGTGGCGCGGGCGGCGGACCCTGGTCGGGTGGGGCAGCACGGCCTGGAGATCGTGATGGCCGTCACCCAGGTTTTCGACGTGGTGCGGGAATCGGTGGGCAAACGCATCACCGCCCGCATCGCCCTGCCGGACGCACCCGACGACGGCATCGCCGGATCCGGCCGTCGGCACCCGTGAGGACATCGCTGCCAGGCGGTTCACCGAGCTTGCGTCCGACGCACCGACGGCGGCACGAATCAGGGCCGCCTGATGGTCCGCGCGCCGGCGGCGTATGTCAGGGCGCGGTTCGGCTGAGCGTGTCGATGGCCTCGCGCAGCCACTCCCGCTCTGCCGTCCCGGCGGCCCGGGCGACGCGCAGCATGCCTTCCCGGAACAGGTCCCCGGCCTCCTCCGCACGCACCGGCCGGCCCGCCCGGTGGAAGAAGCTCGACGGGGTCTGAAGGAAGTCCAGTCGGCGGCGCAGTACGGCGGCCTGCTCGAAGGGGTCGTCCAGGTGCCGCAGGAACGCCAGCACCGTGTTGAAGCGGACATGGTCGGTGATCTCGGCAGCCTTGGGTGTGCGCAGCCGTGCCAGCAGCTCCGCGCGGCCCTTGCCGGTCAGGGACAGTACCCGGCGTGGGGCGGCGCTCGCGCCCTCCTCAATGTGCTCGTCGAGCAACCCGGCCGCCAAAAGCCGGTTGATGGCCGGGTAGAGCGCGCCGTCGCTGACAGGGCGGACATGTCCACTCAGCGCTGTGATGCGCTCCTTCAGTTCGTATTTGTGCAGCGGTGCCTCGGCGAGGAAGCCGAGGATCGACAACTCCAGCACCCGCTCTCCTCCTTGCGGACGACCCGAACCCATGCTACCTCTTTTCGAGCTACCTCGATTAGAGGCACCCTTTGGCAAGGAGGCCGAGCTTGAACCCGCACCGCAGACAGCTCATATCGCTCGCCCACCCCGTCTACCTGTCGCTCCTCGCCTCGGTCGCCTCCGGGATCGTCAACACCGTTTGGGTCTCCCGGCTCGGCGGAGCCGCCGTCGCAGCGGTGGCCGTCGCCACCAACACCGAGAACGTGCTGCTCGGTGTCGCCCTGGTCTTCGCCTCCGGTACGACCGTGCTGGTGGCGCACGCCCGGGGCGCCCGCGACCCGGCCGCCGTACGGGCCGCCGTACACGGTGGCTGGGCTCTGTGCGGGCTGTTCGCTCCGGTCGTCGCGGTGGGCGGCATCCTCTTGTGTGGTCCCCTGGCCCGGCTGGTCCTCGGCAGCGCCGACCCGGCGCCCCTGCGGCTGGCCATCGCCTACTTCGCGATCTCCCTGCCCGGTACGGCCGTCTTCTTCGCCCAGCAGCTCGTCGACGGCATCCTCAAGGGCGCCGGCGACACTCGCACCCCCCTGCGACTCGCGCTGCTGGCCAACGGGCTGATCCTGGTGTGTGACCCCGTCCTCATCCACCTCCACGGCGTGCGGGGTGCCGCCGCCTCCACCGTGCTGTGCCGCTGCGCGGCTCTCGCGGTGGGCCTGCGAACCCTGCACCGCAACGCGCTGCTGCGGACGGCCGCCCGGACCCTCCCCGCAGGCCCGCTGCCGGCCGCCCTGCACCGCACCCTGACCACCGGGCTGCCCATGTCCGCCGACTTCACCGTGCGGCAGGGTGGGGCGCTGGTGCTGGTGGCGATCGTCGCCCGGCTCGGAGTGACGGCGGTGGCCGCCTACGCCATCGCCTACAAGGTGATGTACGTCGCCACCATGGCTTTCTACGCGGTGCGGCAGGCCGCCGCGATCCACACCGCGTACACCCTCGGCGCCGGTGATGACGCGCGGCGGGACATCGGCCGGCAGGTGGTACGGGTATCCGTGACGCTGGGAGTCGCGGCCACAGCCCTGTTCGCCGCCACCGCTCCATGGATCATGGCCGCCTTCGGCGCCGGACCGCACGTCGCCCACCAGGGCGTGCTGTTCCTGCGCTGCATCGGCCCCTACCTGTTGCTGATGGCCTGCTTCATCGCGCTCGGCGGCGTCTTCGAGGGCAGCGGGGGAGCGGCCGCCCTGTTCCGGATCACCCTGCTCGGCGCAGTCGTCCAACTACCCCTGGCACACGCCCTGTCCGGGCTGGGCCTGCCCGGCGTCTGCCTGGCGCTGGCGCTCGCCATGGCTGTGCAGTGCACGGCCCTCGTGGTGCTGCTGCGACGGGCCCGGAACAAGGAGGAGGCCGGAGTCACTCCGGCGCGGGCCGGCTGAGGCGCACGGCAAGGAGGCCGCTGCCGCCGGCGAAACCGAGTAGCCACCAGGGGCCGGCCCCTCGTACGTTCTCCGGCATGGCTGACGAATGCTTCGGGCACTCCCGGCTCGCCGCGATCTACGATCCGCTCGACCCTGACCGCAGCGATCTCGATGCCTACCTTCGGATGGCGGAGGAGTTCGGGGCGCGCCAAGTGCTGGACATCGGCTGCGGCACAGGGGTGTTCGCACTTCTCCTGGCCGACCGCGGGATCGATGCCGTAGGGGTCGATCCCGCCCCGGCGTCCATCGACGTCGCAAGGGCCAAACCAGGCAGCGAGCGAGTGCGTTGGATCCGCGGTGACACCGCGGACCTACCGCCGCTGCGGGTCGACCTCGCGACGATGACAGCGAATGTCGCCCAGGCCATCGCTGATCCTCTGACGTGGCAGAAGACGCTGCGGGGAGCCTACGAGGCACTGCGGCCCGGTGGACATCTCGTCTTCGTGACCCGGGATCCGGCCCGACGGGCCTGGGAAGAGTGGACACCCGAGATCTCCCACCGAGTGACGGAGGTCCCGGGCGTCGGCTCCGTCGAGAGCTGGGTCCGGCTGGTCCGGAGGAGCCTGCCCCTGGTGACCTTCCGCTGGACCTTCGTGTTCGGCGCGGACGGACAGGTGCTGACGTCGGATTCGACGCTGCGTTTCCGGGAGCGGGAAGAGGTCGAGCGGGACTTGGTCACGCACGGCTACGAGGTGGAGAGCATTCGCGATGCGCCTGACCGACCGGGAAAGGAGTTCGTCTTCGTGGCACGACGTCGTGACCATCGGTGATCGGCGATGTCGGCGCCGAGCGCACGGCGTCCTCGTGTGCCCGTATGACAGTCGGGACCGACAGGTCTAGCGTCGAAGTGTCGATGTGGGCCAGCGGAACGACTCCATCAGCGGGAGGCGAGCTGTCGTGGTTGCCGACCGGGCCGATGCGCCGGCCCTCCGCAGACTCCGGGAAGGCGACGAGATCGCCTTCGTATCGATCATCACTTCATGGTCACCGGGGATGCTGAGGCTGGCCCGTGTGTACGTGCGGACTACGCAGTCGGCGGAGGACGTCGTACAGGACACATGGCTGGCCGTACTCGTCGGGCTGGACGGGTTCAGGGAGCGCTCCACGCTGCGTACGTGGGTGCTCGGCATCCTGGTGAACAAGGCGAGGTCCTGCGCCCTCCGGGAGCGCAGAGCGGTACCGGCGACTCTGCTCGACGAATACGAGGCCGGTCCAAGGGCCTCGCCCCACGGGCGGTCCGGACCTTGGCGGGTCTTCCCCGAGCGGTGGCCCCTCACTCCCGAGGACGAGGTGTTGTCCGCCGAACTGCGCCACCGGATGGGCGGTGCGCTGGCGGGCCTGCCGCGCAGACAGCGGAAGGTGATCGAGCTACGGGACGTGCACGGCTGCTCGGCGGGCGAGACGTGTTCGGCGCTGGACATCTCCGCCGCCAACCAGCGGGTTCTGCTGCACCGTGCGCGGGCGCGGATGCGTGCCGCTGTCGAGGACTACGTCCGCTCCGCGGTGGCGGGGGGACGTGACGGGTGACGGGGCGGACCACCTCGCCAGGGGCGCCTGATCCACGATCGGGCCCCCGCGGCGCGACCTTCTCATGCCGCCAGGGGTTGGCGTGCCTGGCTGATCGCCCAGGCGGCGTTGACCAGGCCGATGTGGCTGAACGCCTGGGGGAAGTTGCCCAGGAGCTCACCGGTGACCGGGTCGACCTCCTCGGCGAGCAGACCGACGTCGTTGATGTAGGCGGCCGCTCGCTCGAAGACACCGCTCGCCCGATCCGCCTGCCCGGCCAGGGCCATGGCCTGGGCCAGCCAGAAGGTGCACAGCAGGAAGGTGCCCTCCTCACCGGCGAGCCCGTCGACACCACCCTCGGTGCGGTACCGGTAGACCAGGCCCGCGTCGTCGGTCAGTTTCTCCGCGATGGCGTCGATGGTGGCGAGCACCCGGGGATCGTCCGACGGGAGGAAACCGACGATCGGCATCATCAGGTTCGAGGCGTCGAGAGACGTGGAGCCGAAGTACTGCGTGAACGCGCCCGCTTCGTCGCTCCAGCCCTCGTCCAGTACGGTGTCGCGGATCTTCTCGCGGGTCCGCCGCCAGGCCAAGACCTTCTCCCGCGGCGCGGCGAGACGATCCGCAAGCCCAAGGGCACGATCGAGTGCGGTCCAGCACATCACCTTCGAGTACAGGAAGTGGCGGGGTTCGCCCCGCACCTCCCAGATGCCCTGGTCCTTCTCCATCCAGCGTTCGGCAGCCGTGTCGGCGCAGGCGATGAGGAAGCGCCGGGTGTCGTCGTCGATCCGCTCCAACTGGTCCGCCAGCCGGTGGGCGGCGTCCAGCAGTTCGCCGTAGACGTCGATCTGCTGCTGGCTCCAGGCGCCGTTGCCGACCCGGACCGGGCGGCTGTCCCGCCAGCCTCTCAGATGCGGCAGGGTGCGCTCGGACAGGTCGTGCTCGCCACCCACTCCGAACATGATCTGCAGGGACCTGTCCTGGCTCAGTGACGGCGCGGCGGTCGCGAGGAAGGCGAAGAAGTCGTGCGCCTCGTCGGGGCAGGCGGCGACCCACAGGGCTTCCATGGTCAGGCTCGCGTCGCGTACCCAGGTGTAGCGGTAGTCCCAGTTCCGCTCGCCGCCCACCCCCTCGGGCAACGAGGTGGTGGCGGCAGCGACGATGGCGCCGCTGGGCTGGAAGGACAGTGCCTGCAGCACCCGGCCGCTGTGGTGCACCAACTCGCGCCAGGGCCCGTCGTACGCCTGATGCAGGTCGGACCAGGACCGCCACGCGGCGATCGTCGAATCCAGCCGGACCGCCAGCTCCTCCTGGGGCCACACGTGCGCCGGGGTCTCCTCCAGCGTGGACCGGTGCATCCCGAAGTACGACGACTCGCCGGCGCGGACGGTGAACGCGGCGTGGGCGCAGGCGTCCGTGAAGCTCATGGCCGTCGGCGTGGTCAGCACCAGCCACTCCGCGCCTCCCCGGGAGGTCACTCCGCCCTGTGTCGGGGACAGTATCGGAGCGATCAGTCCGTATTCCGGACGAGGACGGTAGTCCGTCTCCACCGGTACCTCCCCCTCAGCGCCGTAGAGCCGACGCACCAGCAGCCGGGGCACTTGGGCCCCGAGCCGATGACCACGGTTGTCGGGCCCCGTCAGCAGGGCGTCGGTCAGCACGACCGTCCCCGAGGCGGTCCGGAAAGTCGTCTCCAGCACCATCGTCCGCTCCAGGTAGCGGCGCGAGACCTCGTAGGGGACGGAGGGACGGATCGACCAGTGGCCTGCTTCCTCGTCCAGCAGCCGTGCGAACACCGAGGCGCTGTCGAAGCGAGGAAAACACAACCAGTCGACCGATCCGTCACGGCTGATCAGTGCGGCGGAATGGCGGTCCGATATCAGTGCGTAGTCGGCGATGGCGATCGAACTCATGGCTGCTCCCGCGATCGGCGTGGACACCATGGAGTCAGCCCAGCGGCCCAGACGTTACGCGGCCATAGGCCGAGTGACCACACCCCCGCCCCCCTCGACCACGAACCGGATCCGGCCGCCCGGCAACTCCGGACGATCCCGCACTCACAGTGGCCGCGGGCCGGGCGCTCGTCAGTACTGAACGGTTACTCCAAGCTGTCCGCGATGATCGAAGACGCGGCAGCGTTCAGCGCGGAATCACCCAGCCCGGTGCCCAGGTGCCGACGGCGTCGTGGCCGGCCGCTGCGGCGGCGAGGTGGGCGCGGAGGGTGGCCAGCGCCGGGTGAGGGTTGTCGCGGTGCCAGAGGAGCGAGTGCGGGTAGACGGGCGTCGGGTCGGTCACCGGGATACGGCGCAGGCCGTGGTCGGCGGGCCAGACGAGCCGGGTGTGTTCGCCCATGAAGGTGGCCAGGGCCGGGGTGTCGGCGACCGTGTCGAGGAGCGCGTCGGAGCCGAAGTTGGGGCCGGTCGCCTCGATGGTGAGGCCGAACTCGGCGACGAGGTCGTCGTAGTAGGCGGCCCACTCGGTACCGGGGACGATGCCCGGCATCCAGATCCGGTGACCGACGAGCTGAGCGAGAGGCACGGACCGGGCGCCCGCCAGCGCGTGGGCGGGGCCGGTGAGGAGCTGGAGCGGCTCGTCGAGCACGCGGACGGAGGAGATGTCCTCGGGGAGGGGCCGTCCGGGCGCGGCGACGGCGCGGAAGGAGGCGTCGATCTCCCCCGACCGGACGGCGGCGACGGCCGTCTCGATGTCGAAGAGCATCACCACGTCGAGGTCGACCTCGGGGTGTGCGCGGTGGAAGCCGCGCATCAGGCCCGACGCCGCGCCGCGCGAGGCGATGATGTCGACGCGCAGCGGACGGCGGCCGGTGTGCACGGAGGCGACCGCGCGCTCGGCGACGCGCAGCAACTCGCGCGCGTGGGGCAGGAACGCCTGCCCGTCGATAGTGAGTTCGGCACCGCGCGCGGTGCGGACGAACAACCGCACACCGAGGTTGCGCTCCAGCGCGGCGATGCGCTTGGAAACGGCCTGCTGGGTGACCGCCAGTTCGGCGGCGGCCTCCTGGAACTGCCCCGCGTCGGCGGCGGCGACGAAGGTCCGGACGGCGTCGAGGTCCATGTCCACAGCCTATGGTCACAACCGCTGGTTGTGGCTGGCGGCCCTGTGGTTGTTTGATACCCCGGCAGTGGGCTCGCTTTGATTGGCTCGGATCGCGCATCGGTTGTGCGGCGAGGGACGAGAGGCGGGGGCGTCGGGCATGAGGAGCGGGCATCGGCTGGGGCGGCCGTTCGGGTGGCTCTGGGCAGCGTACGGGACCAGCGCGCTCGGTACGTGGCTCGCCTTCGGCGCCTTCCCGCTGATCGCCGTCCGGGTGCTGCACGCCGGACCGGCCGAGGTCGCCGCGCTCTCCGCCGTGGGGACCGCGGTGGGCGCGGCCGTGGCGGTGCCGCTCGGCCCATGGGTGGAGTTCCGCCGCAAGCGGCCCGTACTGATCGCGACGGACCTGGTGCGCTTCGCGGCGCTGCTGACGATCCCCACCGCGTTCGCGCTCGGCGTGCTCACCTTCCTGCAGCTCCTGCTGGTCTCGGTCGTCGTCGCCGCGGCCGACATCACCTTCCGTGCCGCCTCCGGCGCGTACCTGAAGACACTGCTGCCCGCCGAGGACCTGCTCGTCGCCAATGCCCGGTTCGAGTCCACGACCTGGATCACCACGATCGTCGGACCGCCGCTCGGCGGCGTGGCGATCGGGCTCCTCGGCCCGGTGGCGACAGTGGTGGCCGACGCGGTCAGCTATCTGCTCTCGGCTCTCGGCATCCGCGCGACGGGCGGGCACGAGCCGCGGCCCGAGCACCGCGACACCCCGCGCCTGCGGGCCGGGGACCTGCTCGCAGGCTGGCGGTACATCCTCGCCGACGCCACGCTGCGTCCTCTCTTCTTCAACACCGCTTTGTTCAACGCCCTGGTGATGGCCGCCCAGCCGCTGATGGCCGTCCTGATGCTCGGCCGACTCGGGTTCGCGCCATGGCAGTACGGTCTCGCTTTCGCCGCGCCCTCGATCGGCGGGCTGCTCGGTTCGCGGCTGGCCCGACCACTCGTCACCCGGTTCGGACAGCAGCGGGTCCTGGTCGTGACCGGGACGCTACGGGCGATCTGGCCCGTCGGCCTGGCCTTCCTCGGCCCGGGCACCGGCGGACTGCTGCTGGTGATGGGCGTCGAACTCGGGCTCATCTTCAGC
Source organism: Streptomyces sp. NPDC001843 (assembly GCF_042891955.1). Classification (NCBI taxonomy): domain Bacteria; kingdom Bacillati; phylum Actinomycetota; class Actinomycetes; order Kitasatosporales; family Streptomycetaceae; genus Streptomyces; species Streptomyces sp. NPDC001843. The sequence continues at coordinate 629,123 of NZ_JBIATQ010000002.1, forward strand.
TGCGGGGTCTTCAACCCCGTCTACACCACCTACCGCCTCGAGCGCACCGCCACCGACCGGGTCGCCCGCACCCTGTCCGCCTGGACGGTGACCACCAAGGCCACGACCGCGCTGCTCACGGCCGTCTGGGGAGCGCTGGGCGGCCTGCTCGGCCCCCGCACGGCCATCGGCTTGGCCGGCGTCCTGCTGCTGGCGACCCCGCTGCTGCTTCCCCGGCGCGCGGCATCATCTCTCCCCGAGCCCGAGCCCGAGCCCGAGCCCGAGCCCGGATCGGCCCCGAGCCGTTCCTGAGAGGCCGCCGCGGTCGTCACGACGCTGACCTATGACGGCAACGGGCCGCCCGGTTTCCGAGTGACGCGGGCTGAACCGTCGCCGACGAGTATGCCGAGCTTTTCCTTGCGGCCGAGCCGGGGCGACAGGAAGATGTCCCGGCTCGGTCCACATGTCGTCAACCGACTGGGGGTCCACTCGTGGCAGTCGATTCCGTGTCTTCGACCGCGCCGTCGGGTTGCCCCGACCATGCCGTGGCCGCCGGCGGTCATCGGCGGTTCGTGCGGGTGGCGTGGCGGGCCGGTCCCGGACTGGTGCTGACTGCGGCAGCTTCGCTGGTGGTGTCGGCGCTGGGGCCGCTGATGACGGTCGTAGCAGTCGGCGCCGTGGTGGGCGAGGCTCCCGGGGTGGCCACTCACGGGCTCGACTCGCAGGCCGGGCTGGCGGCGCTGTGGTGGTCGGCGGCAACCAGCGGCCTCCTGACGCTGCAGTGGATGGTGGCGGCGCTGCGGAACGCCGCGACGACTGCCCTCGGGGAGCGCGTCGACGCGGTGCTCCAGCGGGACCTCATGCGGGCGGTCATGGCGCCGGACGGTATCGGGCATCTCGAGGACCCCCGCTGTGGGGACCTGATCTCCGTGGGCCGAGAGACCTTCCGTGGCTCCTGGGGAAGGCCGGGCCGGCTGGCCTCGACCGTCGGCGGACTGGTGACCGCACGAGCCACGCTGCTCGGGGCATGCGTGATCGTCGCCGGGTTCCACCTGGTGCTGGGTTCGGCGCTGCTGGTCGTGGCGCTGTGGGCGGCGCGGGAGGAGAAGGTGGCCTCCCGTGCGGAGGCCGCCCATCACTACGGCGACAGCGAGACGTCCCGGCGGCTGGAGTACTACTACGAACTGGGAGCCGATCCCGCAGCCGCCAAGGAGATCAGGATCTTCGGCCTCGCCGGCTTCCTGACCGAACGCTTCACCGTCACCTGGCGACGGTCGATGATCCGGGTCATCACCCCACTGCCGCTGCGCCCCGTGGTCGCGAACGTGGCGCTGGCGATGGTGGTGATCGGTGGGCTGGTGTGGATCGCCGTCGAGGCACGTGGCGGCGCCGTGCCCCCGGCACACGCGGTTGTGTGGGCGCAGGCCCTGATGGTCGGGCTCGGCGCGATGCAGCAGGCGTCGTGGACAGGGCTGCAGACGGAGCTGGCCATGGCCACCCTGCGGCGCTTCGACGAGGCGGTCGCCGTCGTGTCGGGGGCCGGGAGCGTGCCGACCGCGGTCTCGTCCACGCCGTCCGGCGTATCCGTCGGCAGCCCGCCGCCCGGCGACATCCGCTTCGAGAACGTGTCGTTCTCCTACCCCGGCGTGGGCGCCAAGGCCCTGATCGGACTGGACCTTGAGATCCCGGTCGGGCGGTCGCTCGCGATCGTCGGTGCCAACGGAGCCGGGAAAACCACCTTGGTCAAACTCCTGTGCCGACTGCATGAACCGACGGCCGGACGGATCACCATCGGTGGAGCGGACCTCGCCGCTCTGGACACCGCCGCGTGGCGCCGTCGTATCGCCGCCGTCTTCCAGAACGCGACGCACTTCGCCCTGTCGGCCCGTACCAATGTCTCTTTCGGCCGACCCGACGCGGATCCCGCCCCGGCGGCCGTCGAGGCCGCTGCGGTCCGGGCCGGCATCGCCGAGGAGATCGCGCGGTTGCCGCAGGGGTGGGACACGCCCCTGTCTGCCGGGTACTCCGACGGAGTCGACCTGTCCGGTGGCCAGTGGCAGCGGCTTGCACTGGCACGCGCCCTCTTCGCCGTCGACAACGGGGCCGACGTCCTGATCATGGACGAGCCCGCCGCACATCTCGACGCGCGCTCCGAAGCCCGGCTCCACGAGGAGTTCATGGACCTCACCCGGGGGCTGACCACCGTGGTCATCTCTCATCGTTTCTCCACCGTCCGCCGTGCTCACTCCATCGCCGTGATCGACCGCGGCCGGATCGTGGAACAGGGCACCCATGACGAGCTGATGGCCTCCAACGGCCGATACGCCGAGATGTTCCGGCTCCAGGCCTCTCGATTCGCCGACGGCCCACGACACGAGCCCGCCCGCCAACCGGTCCCGTACGCATCAGGTGCCGGCCACGAGGAGAAGGACGTCCAGGCATGAAGACATGGCTGCGTACCTGGGGCCTGCTGGCCGGCATCGGCCGCGATGTCGGCCCCATGGTGTGCCTGCTGTTCATCATCGTCAGTGCCACCGCATTCATCGGACCCCTGGTCCTGGCCTTCGGGCTGCGCCCCCTGGTCGATGGCGCCGTCGCGGGCGACTCGGGCGGCATCGTGCTCGGATGTGTCCTGTCCGGCCTCGCTCTGCTGCTGACCGCGCTGGCGCCCGTCGGATACCGCTGGGCCACCATCCGGATGCGCGAGCGTTCCCACATGGTCGTCCAGCGGCGGCTGTTGGCACTGTCCGCCACCACGCCCGGCCTGGAACACTTCGAGTCGCCCGAGTTCCGCGACCGGCTCCAACTGCTCAAGCACAACTGCGACGACCTGGCCGACGGCATGACGCTGGCAGTCATGGGACCGCTGGTCGCAGCGCAACTGCTGGTCACCGCCACCCTGTTGGGCCGACTCCATCCCCTCCTGCCGCTGGTCCCCGTGCTCGCCCTCCCGGCGGCGTGGCTGGCCAAGCGCGCCGAGGCACTGCGTGCCGGCGCCGAACTCCGCACCGCAGCCGACCGCCGCACCGCCCACCATCTGTTCGACCTCGCGGTCGCTCCCGACGCAGGCATGGAAGTGCGTATCCACGGCCTCCAGCAGGAGCTGGTGGAGCGGCACGAGCGCGCCTCACGCACGCAGCAGCGCGTGCTGGAAGCGGCGCTGTTCCGGTCGGTGGCGGCCTCCACCGCCGGGTGGCTGACGTTCGCCGCAGGCTATGCCGGTGCGGTGGTGCTGGTTCTGCGCCAGGTCGCCCGCGGGGCGGCCACTGCGGGCGACCTGGCCCTGACCCTGGGCCTGGCCACCGCCACCGTCAGCGCCGCCATGGCCTTCACCAACCTGACCGCGTCCGCGATGCGGGTGCACGCCACCGCCGGCCACTATCACTGGCTGGAGAGCCGGGCGACCGCCTGTTCGGACCTCCTGCCCGCCGAGACACCCGATCGGCTGGTCCAGGGCATCGAACTCGACGGCGTCACCTTCACCTACGCCGGCAACCTCCGGCCCGCACTCCGCGAGCTGTCCCTGCATCTGCCCTCGGGCAGTGTCGTCGCCCTGGTCGGTGAGAACGGCGCCGGCAAGACCACGCTGGTCAAACTCCTGTGCGGGATGTACACACCGACGTCCGGACGGATCCTGGTGGACGGCACCGACCTGACCGCACTCGACATCGACACTTACCGTACGCGACTCACCGCGGCGTTCCAGGACTCCGCACGGTTCGAGCTCCCCGTCAGGGAGAGCGTCGGCGTGGGCGACCTGGTCCGCGCCGAGGGCTCCGAGGCGGTCCCGAGCGCACTGGCCGCTGCTGGTGCGGACTTCGTCGAGCGGTTACCGGGAGGGCTGGACACCCCTCTCGGCTCGGCGTGGCAAGGCGGGGTGGAACTGTCCGGCGGACAGTGGCAACGACTCGCCCTGGCCCGCGCGATGATGCGGACCCGGCCGCTGCTCACGGTCCTGGACGAGCCGGCCGCCGCGCTGGATCCCCACACCGAGCACACCCTGTTCGAGCGGATCGCCTCCGACGCCCGGCTGGGCCGGGCGGACGGCCGGATCACGCTGCTGATCTCCCACAGGTTCTCGACCGTACGGATGGCGGACCTGATCGTGGTCCTGGACGGCGGCCGGATCGCCGAAATGGGCAGCCACGAGCAACTCCTGGCGGCGAACGGCCTGTACAGCGAGCTCTACGCCATACAGGCCATCGCCTACAGCGAATAATGACAGGACCCGCCCGGCACACGGACCGCACGGGTGGACGTACGGGTGCGTCAGCGCACCGGCAGCGACCGGGTGTGCTCGATGCGCACCGCGTCGAGGTCCCGCGGGTTCAGGCCGAGCAGCCGCAGGATCGTCGGTGCGATCTGCGTGGTCCGCACCGGGCCGTCGACGCGCACGCCGTGCGGGGTGGCGGCACCGGAGACGACGAGGGGCACGTCGAGGTCGTCGGCGTGCGCCCCGCCATGCTCGGCGATCTTGCTCTTGCCGCCGGTGTAGACGACGCCGTACTGGCTGACGCCGAACACGTCGGGCACGCGCGAGTCGCCCGGCCGGACGTGGAAGTACCGGGCGGCGGCCGCACCGGCGTACACGGTCTTCAGGCCGCTCGCCGTGAACGGCTTGGCGGCTCCGTCGATGCCGTTGCCGGTGCCGGACCGGGCGAGCAGGTAGGCCTTGGCGAAGTCGGCGGCCGCCTGGGAACGGTCGCTGAGCCACAGCAGCATGGCGTCGTCGTCCACGGCGTGGGCCACCAGATCACCGGCGCCCGGGTGGGCGGCCTTCCAGGCGGCGTCGAGGCCGTCGAGCAGCGGCCCGTCGTCGATGCGGGTCAGCGCCTTGGGGTCGGTGGGCGACTGGCCGTGCTTGGAGGACAGGATGACGGTCGTGCTGCCGTCGAGGCCCCGCTTGTGGATCTCGTCGAGGAGGGCCCCGACCTCCTGGTCGACGAAGCCGAGGTTCTTCGCCAACAGCGGCCCGGGCACGCCGGGGCTGGTGTAACCGCCCGTCAGTCCGTCGGAGGAGGGCAGCTTCTGGGCGGTGGAGACGGACTGGAAGTTCATTCCGAAGACCGCCGGGACGCCGGTCCTGTGGCTGCCGCTGTGGTCGTAGCCGTCGATCTCGTTGAGGACGGCCTTCACTTTGTACGCGTCGTACTGCTCGGTCGCCGCGTTGTCCTTCGTCCAGTCCTCGCCGGCCGGGTAGCCGATGGCCTGGCTGTTGATCTCCGGGGCGAACATGTCCTGGATGCCGTTGCCGGACGGCCCGTCGAGGATTTCGTAGGCGACGTGCTTGTCGGACCACGCGGTGCGCAGCCCGGCCTTGCGGGCGACGTCGAAGACCGTGTTCACCTTGAGGTACGCGTGCGGGTAGAGCGGCCGGCAGGTCTTGGGGTCGACGGGCAGCTTCGCCGGATCGATGAGGTCGGCAGCGTCGCCGGTCATGTTCAGGATGCTGTCGGGCAGTCCGGACAGGCCCTGGCCCGCGTCGATGGAGTTCTGGTTCTTGTCGAGGTCCTCGGTGAGGTCGACCTCGGCGCCCGGCTTGACGCCCGCGCAGTCGGTGGTGTCGGCCGGGAGGAGGGCGTTGCTGTAGGTGTCGTCGTAGTACACGCCCGTGACACCCGGGTCCCCGCCGGTCAGCTGGCCGACCATGCCGGGGAAGGAGTCGGAGGGAACGGTGGTTCTCGCGTGGGTGTACTGCACGCCGCCGCCGGCCAGTCGGGCGAGCGCGGACCGCGGGTGCTGGGCGACGTACCGGGCGAGGTCGGACTGGTGCAGGCCGTCGACCGACAGCAGCAGGATGTGCCGGGAGCGGGACGTGGAGGCTGCCGAGGCGGGAGCGGCGGTCACGGCGGTCAGACCGCCGACGGCGGCGAGCGCGGCGGCAGCCGCCGCGACAGGACGGAGCGGGCGTCGGAACACGGTGGTTCTCCTTGAGCTGGCCGAAGCGTGTGACCCTGCGACGAGTCACGCGCCGACATTGGAGAAGGAGAACGTGTACGGAACCGGACTTCCGTGCCGCAATCTGCCAAAGAACGTCATCGGGGCATGCAAAGCCGGCCGTGCCGCTCTGGATGCAGGGGTCCTCGAGCGGAACTCCCGAGAGCGCTATCGAACGTGCGTCCGCCGCACTGTCCTGATGGCACGTACCAAAGGCCGGGCGCCGTCTCCCCGAGGGCGGCGCCCGGCCCGTTTGTCGGTGGCCCGGCCTACTGTGGGGGAGCCCCAGGATCCGCGACGAGAAACAGGAGGTTCCCATGACGACCCTGCCCGATCGGCCGAACACCGCACTGCTCGTCATCGACGTCCAGAACGGGGTGATGGCAGGCGCGCACAACCGCGACGGCGTGATCGCGAACATCAACACCTTGGTCGGCAGGGCTCGCGCGGAGGACGTGCCCGTGATCTGGGTGCAGCACTCCGACGCCCGTCTCCAGCGGGACAGTGAGAGCTGGCAGTACGTGTCGGAGCTGGTCCGGCATGACGCGGAGCCTGTTGTCCACAAGGCTTACGGGGACTCGTTCGAGGGCACCCGGCTGGAGGAACTGCTCGCCGAGCGTGGGGTGGGCAGGCTCGTCGTCACGGGCGCCCAGACCGACGCGTGCATCCGCTCGACCCTCCACGGCGCCTTCGTCCGAGGGTACGACGTCACGTTGGTCGGCGACGCACACACGACGGAGGACCTCACCGAGTACGGCGCACCGGCCCCGGACCAGGTGATCGCGCACACCAATCTCTACTGGCAGTGGCAGAGCGCGCCCGGGCGCACCGGGGGCACCGTCGACACGGCGAAGGTGACCTTCGCGACGGACGACCAGCCGACCGGTGTCAGCCCTTGACCGCGGAACTGGCGACGCCCTGGACGAACCAGCGCTGGAAGAACGCGAAGACGACAAGGACCGGCAGCACCAGGAGGACGCCGAAGGCGAGGATCTGACCCCAGTCGGGCGGCTGTTGGCCCTGGAAGACGCTCATCTCCAGCGGAAGCGGACGTACCGACGGGTCGGACACCATCAGGACCGGCCAGAGGAAGGAGCCCCACTGGGTGAGGAAGGTGAGGATCGCCACCGAGGCGAACGCCGGCCTCGACATCGGAACGATGACGGCGAAGAAGGTGCGCCAGGGACCCGCACCGTCGAGACGGGCGGCCTCCTCGATGCTCGGCGGGATCTTCCGGAAGAAGGTCTGGAACTGGTAGATGGAGAGGGCGTTGGCGATGAAGGGGATCGCCTGGATGAAGAGCGTGTTGCGCTGGTCGTTGAACAGGTAGAAGAGCGGTACGGCCACCGACTCGAACGGGACCAGCATCAACAGCAGGACCAGGGCGAGGACGGCCTTTCTGCCCCGCCACTTCAGCCGTGAAAGCCCGTAGGCCGCCATGGAGTTGACGAACAGGCCTCCGGTCACGACGACGAACGCGACCAGCAGCGACACACCAAGGAAGCGCCAGAAGTACCCGGTGCTGTCGGAGTTCAGGCTGTCGAGCACAGCCGCGTAGTTGTGGAAGGACAGGTGCGTCGGCAGGAAGCCGGACAGGCCGTTCAGGACCTCGTCGGATGGCTTCAGGCTGCCCAGGAACAAGTAGAGGACGGGCAGCGAGAAGACGAACGCCAGCAGACTCAGGACGGTGTAGTCGAGCAGGCGGCGCACAGGGGTGCGGGTCGTGGCCATGGTCAGTCCTCGTTGTCGGGCCGGACGACGCGGCGCTGGATCAGGGTCAGGGCGACGACGATCAGGAAGAACACCACGGTGATGGCGGCGGCCTGACCGACGTTGTTCTGGTCGAAGGCGGTGGTGACCGCCTGGTACATCACGGTCCGTGTCGCGTCCTCGTCGAGTCCGCCACCCCGGATGAGGACGTAGACCTGGTCGAAGACCCGGAAGGAGAGGACGGAGGTGAGCAGGGCGACGAAGGTCAGGGTGCCGCGGATTCCCGGCAGTGTGACGTGACGGAACTGCTGCCAGCGTGAGGCGCGGTCCAGTCGGGCGGCCTCGTACAGCTCACCCGGGATCTGCTGCAGGCCGGCGAGCAGGATGACCATCTGGAAGCCCACGCCCTGCCATACCGACAGCACGATCACCGAGGCCATCGCCGTGGCCGCGTCACCGAGCCAGTCGAAAGCGCCCCAGTTGCCCAGACTCGCCGCGTGCAGAAGGGAGTTGAGCATGCCCTGGTCACTGCGCGCGAGGATCAGCCGCCAGACGACGGCGACCAGCGCCATCGGGAACACCACCGGCAGGAAGAACAGCGATCGGAACAAGCCGATGGCCTTCAGCTTTCGGTTCAGCAGGATCGCGAGGGCCAGGGCGAGACCGGTCTGCAACGGCACGACGACCACGGCGAACGTCAGGTTGTTCAGCAACGACCGTAGGAACGGACCCGACAGGTCCGGGTCGGTGAACAGGCGCCGGTACTGCTCGAGCCCGAAGAACGTGGGCTGCAACGGTGAGTTGAGACGCACGTTGTAGAACGAGAGGACGACTGCGTACACGAACGGGACACCGACGAAGGCGATCAGCCCGGCGACCGCGGGAGCGGCCATCAGCAGCCCGTGGACCCCGCCACGGTCACGGCGCGAAGCGGAGCGGGCGGACGAGGCGGCGGGAGTCGGCGCGGGCCGGTTCTGCCCGGCCGTGACGGGAGCGGGTACGGATCCGACGGATTTCACGGGAAGTCCTGTTCCCGGCGGGGGCAGCCCGCGGCGCGCGCGGTCCCGCCCCCCACCGATGCGCTCTTACGGGATCTGGTAGCCGGCGTTGTCGGAGAAGTCCCGGTCGATGGCACGGGCGGCCTTGGACAGGGCGTCCTTCGGGTCGGCGCCGCCGTAGACGGAGTTGAGGGCCTCGCTGAACTGGGCGGTCACGGTGGGGTATCCGGCGGTCAGCGGCCGGGTGACGGCGACGCAGGACTTGGTGATGCGCGTATCACCGCAGGGTTTGGCGAGCTGCTCCGCGAACAGCTGGAGCGGGCCGCCCTTCCTGTACAGGGGGCTCTTGGCGAGCGCGCTCCTGGTGGCGGGCGGTGCGCCGTTGGCACTGGTCATGGCCTTCACGTTGGCGTCGTCGAGGAGTGCGTCGAGGAAGGCGCCGGCGGCCTTGGCGTTCTTGGTGTCGGCGCCGATGCCCCAGGCCCAGGAACCCTGCCCCGTCTTGGGGCCGTTGCCGAAGTCGGGCAGGGGCAGGACCACCATGTCCTTGCCGAGGGCGGCGCTGTAGGCGGGGTACATCCAGTGGCCGACCCAGCTGAGCGCGACCCTCCGCTTGGCGAAGGCGTTGCCGTCGGTGTTGGCGTCGACGTAGGGCTTCCAGGACTGGAAGGTCTTCAGCGCCGAGACCGCCGCCGGTCCGTCGAGGGCACCGGACGCCTTGCCGTCCTTGAGGAGGGCGCCGCCGGCGGACCAGACGACCGGCGCGAAGCCGTACGTGCCCCACTCGGTGGCCAGGCCGTTGCCCTCCTGGATGTCGAGGACCTTGCCGTCGGCGTCCTTGGCCTTGAGCGCTTTGAGGGCGGCGGTGAACTGTGCGGCGGTCCAGTCGTCGGACAGACCCGTGGGGTACTTCACTCCGGCGGCGTCCAGCAGCTTCTTGTTGCCGTAGACGCCCAGCCCGGAGTCGTACATGCCCAGGCCGTAGTGCTTGCCGCCGATCGCCCCCTGGGCCTTGTTGGCATCGGTGGCGTTGGCAAGGGTGCCCTGGGAGACGTAGGAGTCCAGCGGGGCCAGCTTCTTGTTGTAGACGAAGTTCGCCATGGTCGGGCCGTCGAACTCCAGCACGTCCGGCAGCTGGGAGGCATCCGTGGCGGTGATGGTCTTGGTGTAGTCGTTGGCCGGTATGAGCCTCAGCTGGACCTTGATGTCCTTCTGCGCCGAGTTGAAGGACTTCACCGCGTTCTGCAGCGCGGCGTCCTCGCTCTTCTGCCCCTGGTGCGCCCAGACCCGGATGGTGCCCTTTCCGCTGCCGGCCTCGGCGGAGGCCTCGGCACCTCCGCTCCCGCCGCAGGCGGCCAGTGCCGCCAGGGGCAGGGCGAGGGCCAGGCCCGTACAGGCCGCGTGACGGAACCTTCTGCGTCCGGCGTTCATAGGGGGCTGCCTCCGTACGTGCGTCAGTGTCAGATGAGGGTGGTGGTGACGGAACGGGTGTGGGGGAGCGCCGCGGATCACTGGGGACCGCGGGGGCGGGGCGGGGCGGTGGTGTCGCGGAGCACCAGCCGGATGGGCATCTGCACGTGGCCGTCCGGTGCGGTGCCGGGGTCTTCGAGTTGCCGGAGCAGCAGCCGGGCGGCCTGCGTTCCCTGGCCCGAGACGGGCTGGGCGACGGTCGTCAGCCCGATCACCTCGGCCAGTTCGTGGTCGTCGAAACCGACGACGGACACGTCGTCCGGAACCTTCAGCCGGTGTCGGCGCAGTGCGCGCAGCGCGCCCATAGCCATCTCGTCGGACTGGGCGAACACGGCTGTCGGCGGCCGGGACACACTCAGCAGCTCGGTCATGGCCCGCTCGCCGCCGTCGACCGTGTAGCCCCCGTCCGCCTCCAGCGCCGGGTCGTGAGCGATACCGGCGTCGGTCAGGACGTCCAGGAACGCCTGACGGCGCTCGACGGGGGTTGTCCAGTGCAGCGGCTCACTGGCTCCTGAGATCATGCCGATCCGGCGGTGACCGAGGTTGACCAGGTGCCGTACGGCGCTGGTGGCACCGGCGTGGTCGTCGATGCCGACAACGGTGAAGCCGTCCCGGGGGCCGCCCACGGTCGTCGCCAGGGGCACCCCCAGCGAGCGCAGCACCGCGGCCTCGTCCTCGTCGGGGATGAGCAGGGACAGCACCGCGTCCACCCGCTTGCGCACGGGCAGCTTGGTGAAGAAACGCTTGCGTGTCTCCGGCGTCCCGAGGTTGTAGAGCAGGACGTCGTAGCCGGCGGCGCTGAGTTCCTTCTCGGCGGCGTCCAGCACCGTACCGAAGAACCAGCGGCCGATGTAGGGCGCGATCACGCCGATGGTGAAGGTACGGCCGCTGGCCAGGCTGGAGGCCGACCGGGAGGCGGTGTAGCCGAGCGAGGCGGCGACGGCCGTGATCTGGGCCCGTACCTCGTCCGACACGCCCGGCCTGCCGCGCAGCGCGCGGGACACGGTGGACGCGGAGACGCCGGCGGCGCGGGCGACGTCGGTGATGCTGACCGTCAAGGCGCACTACCTCCCGTTGTTCTCACCTCGGTGCTGTCTGTGGGTGACGTGACCGTAGACCCGGCCACGTCGTTGCGCAAGCGTTTGCGTTCAGATTTACTTGGGCCGATTCTCAACCGAGACGTTCAGTACCTTTGAACAGCGCACGCGTTTGAGCGCTGCCCAGCCGACAGGAAGTGCGCATGCGATACGCCCCGCCCGGCCTCTGCGTGAACGACTTCGCTCTGCTCCGCGACGACGACGACACATACGTGGTGCTGCATCTGCAGGGCCCGTGGACGGACGAGTTCGACCACCTGCGGATGGAGACGTCGTACGGCCGCGCCACCTCCTCCGACCTGGTCGGCTGGCAGCCGCAGGGCGCCGCCTTCGGCAACGGCCTGCCCGGCCGCTTCGACCAGCAGGCCGTGTGGACCATGCATCCCATCCGGTACGGCGGCGGCATGGCGATGTTCTACACCGGCGTCCGCGGCCTCACCCCGGGCGGCTGGCCCCTGCAGTCCGTCGGCCTCGCGTACTCCGCCCGCACCGACGGCACCGGCTGGCGGCGCCACGGCACCGGCCCGGTGGCCGAAGCCGACTCGCGCTGGTACCGCACCGGTGAACGCATGGGCTGGCGCGATCCGTTCGTCGTACCCGACGACGAGTCGGACGGCTGGGTGATGGTGGTCTGCGCCAGCGACGCCTCACTCCCGGTGGATGCCGGCGGCTGCGTCGCCTGGGCGACCTCCGACGATCTGGAGCACTGGACGGTCCACCCCCCGCTCATCGCGCCCGGAGACGTCGACGAACTGGAGTGCCCGGTGCTCGAACGGCTGGCCGACGGCAGTTGGCTGCTGCTGGGTTCCATCGGCGCCACCCGCGGCTTCGAGGCATGGACCGCGCCACGGCTGCGCGGCCCCTGGACCCGCCGAGGCCCCCTGGGCCCTACAGGCTCCTATGCCCCTCGGGTCATCGGCGCACCCGACGGTTCCCGTGTCGTCCTGCACACGGCACCCCGCCGCGTCGGCCTGACCGACGACGGCGCCCCCTGCCGCGGCATGCTCGCCCAGCCGAAGCTCCTGGTCACGCCCGCACACGGGGCACCGCGCCTGGAATGGTGGCCTGGACTGGACCGCTGGCTCGGAGAGCCGGGCGGCCAGGCTGCGCTGCACGCGGTCGGCGACCTCACCGTCTCGGGCCCCGTGGAGGTCGCTCTGCGCGCGGAACGGCCGGACGGTGGCCGCCCGGCCCTCACTGTCGGTTACGACGGCGTGGACATCTGGGTCGCGGGTCCCGGCGGAACGCGCATCACGGAAACCCGGTTGACCGAGCCGGCCCACGCTCTGCGCATCCTCACCGTGGGCGAGTACGTGGAGGTGTACGCCGACGGCGTCTTCGTGCTGACCGGCACCTGCTACTCCGGCCATCCCGTGCCCTGGACGGTGCTGAGCGAGGACCGTACCCGGGCGGTGCCGGTCCGCCCGGTGCGCATTCCCTCACCGGAACGTGACGACGCCTCGGCTGTCTGGCCGGGACCACCGCACGGCGCCGCATGACCGTTGCCTGCTCGGCACTGGCGTCCGTGCCCGCGGTGACCGGAGCTCTCTTCGCGCCGAGAAGTTCTCGGCGTCTCAACGCACAGCCCGTCCGGGGATCGTCGGAAGAACCTTCTCGGCGATGTCGAGGAGAACGCTGTCGTCGGGGAGGGCTCCGGACGTGCTCCACACGGTGATGTCGTAGTAGCCGCCCCGGTCATGACGGTCGAGGGCCACGGACAGCGTCCTGGCCAGGGGACCTTGTTCGACAGGTCCGCCGGATCCGCCACTCCCGAGATCGATCTCGAACTTCATGGTGTGGTCGGAGGAGAAGACCGCCGGCCGGCCGAGAACCGTGAGTGTCTTGACGTTCCTTTCGTCGCCGGTCCTCATCAGTTTCCCGTACCGGTCGGTCGACAGCCCGTTGTACGTGGCCGAGACATGCACGGTGTACGTCTCGAAGCTGACCTCGGCCTCCGGCTGGGCGACCTTCCCATCAGTCAGGGGAGCGGTGTTGCTGGTGCCGGAAGCGTCGGTCGCGGTCTCTTCGGGCGTGCCGAGGAGCTCGGCCAGGTCCGGCCGGTTGAGCGCCTTGCACAGCTCCTCGCCGGTCACGGGCTGGGGGGCTTTCTCGTAGACCTTCGGCAGCTCCTCGTGTTCCCCGTCCGAACACGAGGCGGGCTGAGCGGTGCTGTCGTCGGACGACATCACGTGCGGGGCGACCCACAGCACCCCCGCGAGGGCCCCGAACACGGCCACGGCAGCGACGGCCTGGCCCCACGCGTTGGGTTCCTTCTCCGTGGTGTGCGGGCCGGGTCGCGGCCCGGCTGCGGCCCCCGCGGACAGGGTGACGGCATCGACAGCCGCCCCCTCTGCGGAGGCCGCCGGACTCGGGTTCCGGCGTGCGCGCAGGGCCCGCACCACCGTGTGGACGCGTATCGCGGTGAACACGAGGAACACTGCGCCGAGACCGGCCGCGACCCGGTCGTGATCGCGGACGGCGAGATACAGGATGCGTACGCCGAGAACGGACCCGACCGCGATGAGCAGGGGCTCACGGACCCAGAACGGCAGAAGACGGAGGAGTAAACCGAGCATCCGGCGATCTCACCAGGACAAGACCGGATGCGCCGTGGTGGAAGCCACAGTTCCGGGCGCGTTCAAAGCTCGCCGTCGTGCCGATGCCCGCACCTGGCCTGTCGGTGGGCAGGGCGAACCCGGGCGGGCCGGGCCCCTCGCCAGCACCCCGTGACGTTTCCCGGCCACACGAAAAATTCGGTGCGAGCCGTTGACACCCGCCCTGGTAGCTCCTAATTTCACTGCACGCGAACCGGTTCGATGGTGGGCACCTCATCAACTGCATGCCAAAGTCGAACCGCTTCGACCACTCACACCAAGGAGTGCTCGTGAACATCGGTGAGATCGCCAAGCGAGCTGGTGTCTCGCGGAGCACCGTGTCGTACGCGCTCAGCGGCAAGCGGCCCGTGTCCGAGGACACCCGCCGGAAGATCCAGCGGGTCATCGACGAGCTGGGTTACCGGCCCAACGCGAGCGCCCGGGCCCTGGCCAACGGGCGGACCAGCACCATCGGTCTGGTCTTCCCGCCGGCCGGGAACCACTACACCGGAATGCAACTGGATTTCATCGGCAGTGTCGTGGAGGCCGCAGCGGCGCACGACTACGACGTCCTGCTGTCGCCGAGCGGCGTGGACAGTGACCGTTCGTTCCAGCGGCTGCTGGGGGAGCGGCGGGTCGACGGCGCGATCCTGATGGAGATCAGGCTGGAGGACGACCGGGTCGACCACCTGGCCGAGCTGGATTTCCCCTCCGTCGCCATCGGCCGCACGGCCCACCCGGAGGGCGGCTGGTGGGTCGGCCTGGATCACACCGCGCTGGTGGCGGCCTGCGTTCACCACCTCGCGGACCTCGGTCACACCAGGGTCGCCTTCGTCAACCGGCCCGAGCAGCTCCTGCAGGCGGGGTACGAGTCCGCGCACCGGGGACTCGAGGGCTTCACCAAGGCCGCGGCCGAGCGCGGGCTGACGGTGCGGACGTACTGCTGCGGGGACGACGCCGCGTCCGGCCAGCTCTGTGTGGAGCGGATTCTGCACGACGACCCGGCCACCACGGCCCTGGTCACCCTGAACGAGGCCGCCCTGGGCGGCATCTACCGCGGGCTCGCCCAGGCGGACCGCCATGTGCCGCGCGACTTCTCCGTCACCGGAGTCGTGGCCGGCAGATGGGCGGAGACGGTGACCCCGCAGCTCACCGCGGCCGACGTGCCGGCGGAGGAGATGGGCCGCCGAGCCGTCGACCTGCTCGTCGAACGGCTCGGCCGTCCCGGCGCCTCCCCCCGGCACCATCTCCTCACGCCACCGATCTCGTTGCGGGCCAGCACCGGGCCCGCCGGCGGCAACCCTGCCGTCCAGGCACCGCCCTCCTGACCGCACATCAACGTCCAGATCCCCCTTCTCCCTCTTCCTCCCTGCACGGGCACCCAGCCCCCGCCGCCGTTCGGTGTGCCCGCTTCCCCCACGTCACCCCTCCCACGGCACCTCCGTGCCAAGAACGAAGGACCTGCCATGCACAGCTCCTCCAGACGGCTCCTCGCCGCCGTGGCCGTCTCGACCGTCGTCGCCGTCGTCGGCACCGCCTGCTCGTCCGGATCGGGCAGCACCGACAGCAAGGGCGCCGGCAGCGGCACGTACACGATCTGGGACCCGTACCCGCAGTTCGACAAGACCTCGGCCTGGGCGAAGCTGCTGGACGAGTGCGGCACCAAGGCCGGGGTGAAGATCAAGCGGACCGCCTTCGACACCAGCGACCTGGCCAACAAGGCACTCCTGGCCGCGCAGCAGGACAACTCCGCGGACGTCCTCATCGTCGACAACCCCGTGGTGTCGACCCTGGCCGAGGCGGGAGTGCTCACCACGACCGGGGACAACAAGCTGGACACCTCGAACGTGGACCCCAACCTCCTCGCGGCCGGACAGTCGGGCGGGAAGACGTACGGAACGCCCATCGGTGCCAACACCCTCGCCCTCTACTACAACAAGAAGGTCCTCAAGACGGCCGGTGTGGACGTCGCCTCGATCAAGGACTGGAAGTCGCTGACGGCGGCGTTGGCGAAGGTGAAGAAGGCGGGCAAGAAGGGCATCACCTTCTCCGCGATCGGCACGGAGGAGGGCAGCTTCCAGTTCCTGCCGTGGTTCTGGGGAGCGGGCGCGAAGCTGACCGAGCTCGACTCGCCCGAGGGTGTTTCGGCGCTGTCGCTGTGGAAGAACTGGCTGAAGAAGGGCTACGCCCCCAACTCGGTGCTCAACAACACCCAGACGACCAGCTGGCAGGAGTTCGCCAGCGGCGACTACGCCTTCGCGGAGAACGGCACCTGGCAGCTCGCCAACGCCGAGAAGGCCGGATTCGACTACGGCGTCCTGCCCGTCCCCGGCGCCTCGGGCGGGACCGCCGCGGCCCCCACCGGTGGCGAGTTCGTCACCATCCCCGTCCAGGGCGACACGGGCCGCTACGCCACCTCCCAGAAGCTGGCGACCTGCCTGACCAGCACCCAGAACCTGTACGACACCGACACCACCCTGTCCTACGTGGCCCCCACCAGCGAGGTCCAGGACAAGCAGGTCGCGGCGAACCCCAAGCTGAAGCCCTGGGTGGACGCGGTCAAGTCGGCCAAGGGACGCACCAGTGACGACCTGGGCACCAAGTACCCGAAGATCTCCGAGCAGATGTGGAAGGCCGTCCAGTCCGCCCTCAGCGGGGCCGAGTCACCCAAGGACGCGTTCACCAAGGCCCAGTCGGCCGCCAAGTAGCCAGGAAGTGTCCGGTCCGCAGATGAACCACACGACACAACTGCCGGACCGCCGGTCCGCGCCTGCCCGGGACGGGGCGGTCACCGCCGCCCCTTCCCCGGCACACGCGCGAGCACGGCGCCGTCCGACCTCGCCGCAGTGGGCCGCCTGGGGATTCCTCGCCCCGGTGACCCTCTACCTCGTCCTCTTCTACGCCTATCCGCTCTACCGGAACATCGATCTCAGCCTGCGCAACTACACCGTCCGCTCCTTCGTCCAGGGCAACGCGCCCTTCACGGGCCTGAAGAACTACCGGACCGTCTTCGACGACCCGACCTTCGCGCCGGCGCTGCTGCACACCGTGGTGTTCACGGCCGTGTGCCTGCTCTTCCAGTACGCCATCGGCCTGGCACTCGCGGTCTTCTTCAACCAGCACTTCCGGCTGTCGGCCACGCTGCGAGCCCTGTTCCTGGTGCCGTGGCTGCTGCCGCTGATCGTCTCGGCGTCCACCTGGTCGTGGATGCTCAACAGCGACTCCGGGATCGTCAACGCCGCCCTGCACATCCTGGGCATCGACCCGGTGAACTGGCTGACGTCACCGTCGTGGTCACTGGCCTCGGTGATCATCGCGAACATCTGGATCGGCGTCCCGTTCAACCTGGTCGTGCTCTACAGCGGCCTGCAGTCCATCCCCGCGAGCCTGTACGAGGCGGCCGCTCTCGACGGAGCGAACGCCTGGCACCGCTTCTGGCGCATCACCTTCCCGCTGCTGCGCCCGGTGTCCGCCATCACGCTGCTCCTCGGCCTGGTCTACACGCTCAAGGTCTT
This sequence comes from Streptomyces sp. NPDC001843, assembly GCF_042891955.1. Classification (NCBI taxonomy): domain Bacteria; kingdom Bacillati; phylum Actinomycetota; class Actinomycetes; order Kitasatosporales; family Streptomycetaceae; genus Streptomyces; species Streptomyces sp. NPDC001843. The sequence continues at coordinate 646,423 of NZ_JBIATQ010000002.1, forward strand.
CGACATCATCTGGATCATGACCAAGGGCGGTCCGGCGGACTCGTCGACCACCTTCGCCACCTGGTCGTACCGGCTCGGCTTCGGCAACCTGCTCCCCGCCTTCGGCCCCGGCGCGGCCGTCGGGAACCTGCTCGTGGTCGCGGCCCTGGTCTTCGGCCTGATCCACGTCCGGGCCCAGCGGAGGCAGGCGCTGTCATGACGAGTTCGCCATGGGTCCTGAACCGTCGTCGCCGTGCGTGGGGGAAAACGACCGCAGGCGTCCTGCTGACCGCGGTCATGCTGTTCCCGGTCTACTGGATGATCAACGTGTCCTTCACCCGCGACCAGGACATGCGCAAGAGCCCACCGGACCTGCTGCCGATGCACGGCACCCTGACCGGCTACCGCACCGTCCTCGACGAGCAACTGCCCTACCTCGGCACCAGCCTCGTCGTCGCCCTGGGCACGGTCGTCCTGACCGTCGCCCTGGCCGCGCCCGCCGGCTACGCCCTGGCCAAGCTCCGTCCGCGCGGCGGTGGCATCCTCAGCTTCGCCCTGCTGGCCGCCCAGATGATCCCCGGCATCATCATGGCGATGGGCTTCTACGCCATCTACCTCAGCCTCGGCCTGCTCCAGTCCGTGCCCGGCCTGATCGTCGCCGACTCCACCCTGGCCGTTCCCTTCGCGGTGCTGATCTTCACCGCCTTCATGTCGGGCATCCCCGGCGAACTGCTCCAGGCCGCCACGATGGACGGCGCCGGAACCTGGCGTACCTTCCGGTCGATCGTGCTGCCCATGAGCCGCAACGCCGTCGTCACAGTGTCCCTGTTCGCGTTCCTGTGGTCGTGGTCCGACTTCGTCTTCGCCAGCACCCTGGTCAACGGCGGTGCGCATGAACCGATCACCCTCGGCATCTACCACTACATCGGCAACAACAACCAGGAGTGGAACGCCATCATGGCCACCGCCGTAGTGGCCTCGCTGCCGGCCGCGGTCATCCTCGTACTCGCCCAGCGCTACGTCGCCGCCGGCGTGTCCGCCGGAGCCGTCAAGGACTGACACCGGAGCGCCCGGACGCGGCGGCGCCGTTGACGAGCCGTCGCGCGAGCACCGGTGACCCCGACCGGCAGACCGCCGAACACTCCGCCCAAGAAATGAGTGCCGCCTTCATGACCGCTGCCCCGCCCGGCCCGGCCTTCTCCGTCCACGACATCCCGTTCAGCACGTACGGATCCTGGTTCGGCATCTCTCCCGTGCTGGCGGAGAAGACGCGCGCCGAGGACCTCCACCTGGTCTCGCACCAGAACGGCATGCACGCCGTCCTGCGCCTCGTCCCCCTCGACGCGGTGACGGGCGAGCGGGCGGAAACCGTCGTGCGGGCGACACCCAGCCTGCTTCGCTGGACCGGCGCGGACGGCCGCATCGACCTCGCCTACGAGTCACCGGACACCGTACGCGCGCGGGGCCAAGGGCTGGGCCTCCGTGTCACCGCGGCGGCGCAGACCCTCACCCCCTTCAGCGGAACCTACTTCTACCGTGACCCGGTGGACGGCACCCACACGTTCACCTCCTACGAGACCGGCCGCCGCTACCGGATCACCGTGCTGTCCGGCACGGTCGCCGAGGTGTCCGGCGTCCAGGCCCTGGGCGCCGGTGACCGCGGCCTCACGGTCACCGCCGAAGCCGACGGATCGTGGGAGATCGCGGTAGAGGAACTCGACAGTGCGCGACGGCCCTACCGCCCTTCGACGTCCTTCGGCGAGGTCATGGAGGCCGCGCGGCGCTCGTTCGCCGGGTTCGTCGACGCCGTCGCCCCGTGGCGTTCGGCCGGCACACCGGCGGCCGAACTCGCCGCCTATGTGGTGTGGTCCGCCACCGTACGCCCGGCCGGCCTGGTCACCCGTCACGCGGTGCTGATGTCCAAACACTGGATGGACAAGGTCTGGAGCTGGGATCACTGCTTCAACGCCCTCGCCCTGGCCTGCGGATCCCCCGGCCTCGCCTGGGACCAGTTCTCACTGCCCTTCGACCACCAGGACGAGGCGGGAGCCCTGCCCGACTCGGTCACGCACTCCGAGGTCCTGTACAACTTCGTCAAACCCCCCATCCACGGCTGGGCCCTGTGGCACCTTCGCGAGCGGCTCCCCGAACCCCTCGGCCGGACCCAACTGGCCGACGCCTACGACCGGCTGGCGCGCTGGACGGACTTCTGGCTCACCGCACGGCGTACACCCGGCGCCGCCCTGCCCCACTACCAGCACGGCAACGACAGCGGCTGGGACAACGCCACCACCTTCGACCCCGAACGCGTCGCCGTCACCGCCGACCTGGCCGCCTTCCTCACCCTGCAACTGCGTGTACTCGCCGACGTGGCGAACGAGTTGGGGAAGCCGGACGACACCCGCCGGTGGACGCGAACGGCCGAAGCCACGCAGGCGGCGATGCTGGAAACGCTGTGGACCGGCGACCGGTTCGTCGCCCGCTCGGCCGACGGCTCGGACACCTGGAGCAGTGCCGGCCTCCTCGACCTGATGCCCATCGCGCTGGGCGAGTACCTGCCCGAGGACATCAGCGCCGTACTGGCCGACCGCATCGAAGCCCACCTGACCCCGCACGGCCTGGCAACCGAACACCCCAACTCACCGCTCTACCTCTCCGACGGCTACTGGCGCGGTCCCATCTGGGCCCCCGCCACGATTCTCATCGAGGACGGCCTGCGCCGCGCCGGCCACCAGCGTCTCGCGGACGACATCAGCGCCCGTTTCCGCGCCCTGTGCGAGACCAACGGCTTCGCCGAGAACTTCGACGCCCTCACCGGCACCGGCCTGCGCGACCGCGCCTACACCTGGACCGCCAGCAGCTACCTCCTCCTCGCCGAAGCACACGTCCACCGCCAGTCATCAAGGAGCCGCACATGAGCCCGTCCCGGACACTCCTCAGAACGCGAAACCGCACGGGACGCCGAGCAGCGTCGTGTCTCGCAGCGCTCGCGGCAGCACTGGCCACCACGCTGCTGCCCGCCACCCCGTCGCAGGCCGCCGACACCGGTGTCACCGTCGACTTCGCCACCGCCGGAGGCGCCCCGGCGTACCACGCCTCGGGCATGATCTACGGGCTGACGCCGGACGGCTCACTCCCGCAGGACCACTTCTTCAAGGACATCAAGTGGCACTTCATGCGGGCCGGAGGCGCACAGCTCAACAGCGGCGGCTACGCCACCAGCCTCGCCGACTACCAGACCCGATGGGCCTCCACCCTGGCCCAGTACAAGCGCACCACCACCCTCGGCGGCACCTTCGTCCTGCTGCCCCACGACCTGTGGGGTGCGGACGGCACCACGAGCCAGGGCTGGCCGGGGGACAACGGTGACTGGACGCAGTTCGACAACTTCGTCACCCAGCTCATCAGCGATGTCAAGGCCAACAACATGACCGTCGAATGGGACCTGTGGAACGAGCCCGACGGCAGCGGCTTCTGGAAGCCCTCGCAGACGCAGTACCTGCAGATGTGGTCGCGTTTCTACGCCAAGGTGCGCGCCGCCTTCCCCTCCCAGCTCATCGTCGGCCCCAGCATCGCCGGTCAGCCGAACTCCTCCAACACCTGGTGGACCACCTACCTGAACTACGTCAAGGCCAACAACGTCGCCCCGGACATCTACAGCTGGCACGACGAGCCCGGCGACCCGGCGATCGACGTCGGCCGGGCCGACTCCACCCTCGCCGCCGCGGGCCTGACCAACACCCGGGCGTACCAGATCAACGAGTACGCGACGCTGTCCATGCAGTCCCCGGGCGGCGGCGCCTGGTTCATCGGCCGGCTGGAGCGGGCCGGCGCCGACGGACTGCGCGGCAACTGGGCGTCCGGCACCAACCTGCACGACTACGAGGCGAACCTGCTCACCAAGAACAGCGCCGGCCAGTACCTGCCGCTGGGGGAGTGGTTCATGTACCGCTACTACGGCTCGCAGACCGGCAACATCGTCAAACTCACGCCCGGCACCGGTACCGACGGCCTGGCGACCAAGGACAACACCGCCAAGAACGCCAAGGTGCTGCTCGGCAGCAGCGGCAACACCGGCACGGTCACCGTCAACCTGACCGGCCTGAACACCACGTCGGTGGTGGAGAACAGCCAGGTCCGCGCCGTCGTCCAGCGCGTCCCGTACAACAGCGGCGCCGCCGTCACCGGCCCGACGACCATCTCGGACACCACCCTGACGGTCAGCAACAACGCCGCCTCGGTCTCCCTCCCGTGGACGAGCGCGAAGGACGGCTACACCATCACTCTCCTCCCGCCGTCCAACACGACCGTCTCCACCGTCGCGGTCAGTGAGAACAGCGGCCAGTGCCTGGACGACACCAACCTCAGCACCGCCAACGGCACGCAGTACCAGCAGTACTACTGCGAGGGCGGCTACCAGCAGATGCTCGACCTCAAGCCGGTGAGCGGCAGGACCAACACGTACACGGTGGTGAACGAGCTCAGCGGCAAGTGCCTCGACGTCTCCGGCGCGTCCGCCGCGGACGGTGCCGCAGTCATCCAGTACACCTGCAACGGCGCCACGAACCAGCAGTTCACCCTCAACCCAGTCACCGCGCTCGGCAGCAGCCAGGACTACCAGCTGGTCGCCGTCCACAGCGGCAAGTGCGTCGACGTCAGCAACGTCTCCACCACCGCGGGGGCGAAGATCCACCAGTGGACCTGCGACCCCGCGAGCGCACTGAGCTCCAAGAAGAACCAGATCTGGAGGCTCACCGGCAAGAACTGAACGGACCGGACGGCCCCGCGCACTCACATTCTCGGAGAGCTCGGGGCCGTCGCGCGGGCCGCCTGCGAGTGGGCGAAGAGGTGAGGGGCGTCGTTGTCAGTGCCGGGTGACACCATCCGGTCATGAGTGCAGAGTCTTTCAACTGGCATGCGTTCCTGGCACGTTGGCAGGAGGAGTGGGTTCCGCGCGCGGACGACGACGGACAGAGCGTCGTTCCCCTGGGCAGACCCGGGGCGGACGAGGCGGCGATCGCCGCGGCCGAGGAGCGGCTGGGGCGGCGACTGCCGCCCTCGTACCGGGAGTTCCTGGCCGTGAGCGACGGGTGGCACGTGGAGCAGACGGCCGGGGTCTATCAGCTCGGCGGTGCCGCGGACATCGACTGGTTCCGGGATCCGCACGGCATGACCCCGCTGTACGAGGAGAATCTGGGCGACCACCCGCGCGAGGAGGACGTTCTGCTGGCCGGGATGTGGCAACGGGCGCTACGGCTGGAGACGGACTCCGACATGTCTTACGCCCTGCTCGACCCGGGCGACCGCGACCAGGACGGCGAGTGGGCGCTCTACGTCTACAAGGGCTGGAGCGGTGAGCTACCGGACCGCTACCCGTCGTTCCGCGCCTACATGGAGGCGATGTACCGAGGCTTCCACGGTGACCGGGCGCAGAGCCCCGACTTCGTGAACGCGACCACGCGCGCCCAGGACGCCCATGTGGAGGAGGCCCGCCTGCTGGCACTGCGCGGACGGTACGAGGAGGCCCTGCCCCTGCTCGAGGAGGCGCGGTCCTTCGGACGGCCACGGAGCGCCGTCCTGCTCGACCAGCTCCGGCATCTGCTGGCTCCGCACAGCTCCCGGGGGTACGGCGATCTGGTGGCCGACCCGCGCTACCTGCCGGAGATTCTGCCTGTGGAGGCGATGGAGCCGGCAAGTGGCCAATGGCGGCTGGGCGGAGACGACCACTGGCTCCGGATGATGGCCGCCCGTGGAGCGGCCCGCAAGACCGCCGAGACCGTGCTCAGCGCGATGCGGGACGGCACGCACCGCTACGAGCCTGACGGGCCATGGGGCCGGGCCGTCACCGAGGCCCGGGAGGCGGCCCGCTGGGGGGCGACCGACGCCGCCTGGCGGCTGTTGCGGGACGCGCTCCCGCAGTGGGTGGCACCCGGACCTTTGCTCATCGCCCCGGTCGGCCTGCTCGCCGATCCGGTCCTGGGGTCGCTGATCACCCCGGAGCGTGGGCGGGAGATCCTCGCGACCCCGCGGTCAGGGGAGACGGGCCCCGCTCCTGAGCCGGTGCCCGATCTCGACCCGCCGGGCCTCGCCTGGCTGACGGGGCCCGCGGTGAACGGGCAGCCGCTCGACGGGTACCGCGGTGTCTGGGTCGAGGGCGTCGACCCAGCCCGCCTGCCCGCCCTGATCGGTGAGGAAGGTGCCGACCTGAGCGCGCCGGCGGATGTGCGCATGGCGTTCTGGCGGGCACCCAGACCCCACGAACGCGAGGGCGTGGAACCGTGGGAAGACCGGGCTGTGGTCGCCATCGGTCGCACTGCCGAAGCCTGGGCCTTCGCCTTCGACGTCTACTCCCACCACTACATGAACAAACTGTTCCAGTCCCCGGCTCCGGCCGCCTCCTCGTGCGGCCGCGCGGTGGTGGTGTGGCGCGAACCGAGGGGCTCTTCCCCGGGCGGCCGCCCGACCGCCTTCCACCTGTCGGTGGCCGAACACGGCGAGGAGGTATACGCGTTCACCGTGCGCGGTACGGAGATCCAGCGTTCTGGTGCGATACCCGAGGCCCTGGACCCCGCAGTGTTGTTCCGCCGGGAGGGCGACGAACTGGACTGCGAACGACGTGCGTTGGAAGCCCTGCACGCCGAACTCGGACTCTCGCTGCCCCGTTTCGCGCTGACCCGGGGCAAGCTCCCCACCTTAACCACCCGGTCATGGACACGGGCGCCACGCGCGGGGGAGGGGTACGCCTACATCCGCTTCGTGCGGCACCGGCAGTGAACGCGTGGGGGCAGGGGCGTGGATGCCGGCCGGTAGACAGCTCAGGGCGCTGTGAACAGGGACGGGAACCGGGGTGCCAGCCACGGCCGGGGGCCCCAGGCGAGAACCTGCCCCCGGGCGATGGCACGCCAGGGATTGAGCCGGCCGAGCGCGATGAGCAGGAAGGCTACGGGGTCGAGCAGGATGGTGCAGTCCGTGCGCCGCGACGGCGCCCCCGGTGTCACCTGCACGGCGCCGCCGGACAGAAACACATCGAACCTCTCGCCCCCGCGCAGCTGGATCCGGTAACGGGCCGTGAGCCCGGCCGTGTTCGCGGTGTTCGCGACACGCGGCATGACCGACAGCATGAACGGCATGCACAAGCCCACCCGCGCCGGGTCGACCATGTGCGGACGCCTCACGGCACGGGCCAGGTCGTATCCATGGCCGAGCATGTGCGTGAGCAGGTACGACGCCAGAACGGAACGGTTCATCGGGCCCAGGGGCGTGGTCGGTGCCGGGCCGTCCGCCGGAGGGAGTGACAGAGCGTCCAGGAACGCCTCGGCCTGTTCCGTGATCATCCTTGCCAGAGGCTCCGCCCGGCGCTCTGCGAACACGGCGAGGGACTCCTCGTTGGCCCTGGCGAGGCTCTGCGGCGTTCCGTCGCCGTAGGGGCGTTCCCGACCGGCGGCCAGGTCTGCCATCAGCTCGTTGGCCAGGGCCAGGTGAGCGGCGGCCTCTCCGACGGTCCACTGCGACCCCGGCACGGCAAGCGCCGTGTCGTTCGCACTGCGCACCAGTGTGGCTATCTCCGCGGCAGTGCCCCGGATCGCCTGCCCCAGCCCGTCGGGCAGGGGCCACGAGCCGTCCTGTCGTACCCTCGTGTGCACGTTGCTCGCTCCACTCCCGACCCGACCGGCACGCCCAACGCGCCTGTGGCGCTGGTACCCAACCAGACTCGGGTCCGCACGGCAACTAAGGAGGCGGCGGCTACACCTCTCCGGTGGCGTCCGCTTCGTAGGCGCATGGATACCCGAGCCTATGGCGGGCCGCCGCATCCGCACTTCCCCGACATCCGCGACTCCGGCGGCCAAGCTCCGCTCCTGAGTGACGAGCTGACCACGCGCCCCCCTCACTCGCCAGGCCTCGGTAGCCACCGAGGCGGAGTCATGGAACGATGTGCCTGGATCCGCCCAGTGACCGGGACCGCGGTCAGGCGGCGGCGCCGCCATCGATGACCAGGTCGCTGCCGACCATGGAAGCGGCATCAGGCGAGGCCAGATACAGCACGGCTGCCGCGACCTCGGCGGTGGAGGAGACCCGCCCCAGCGGCAAGGCGCGCTGCGTCCGGGCGGCGCGGTCGGCGTCCGTCTCCCCCGGCCGCAGCGACATGGTGGTGTCGGAGGGACCGGGGCTGACTGCGTTGATACGGATCCCGTCGGCGATGTGGTCCAGAGCGGCCGCCCGGGTCAGGGCCGAGACTGCCGCCTTGGTGGCGATGTAGCCGGCCACGCCCGGGACACGGCGGTGCGCGCCGAGGTTGGAGGCGACGTTGATGATGGCGCCGCCGGTGGGCTGTTCACGCATCCGGCCGACTTCCGCCTGGAGGCAGAGGAGTACACCGGTGACATTGATGTCGAGCAGGGTGCGCCAGTCCTCCTCGGGGAGATCGGCTACGGGAGCGCCGCCCCGGAAGACCCCCGCGTTGTTGACGGCGACATCGAGGCCGCCGAAGAGTTCGACGGTGCGGTGGACCAGAGCCCTGACGTCCTCGGAGCGGGTCACGTCCGCGGTGACCGCGGCTGCCGTGCCGCCCTCCTTCTCGATCAGAGCGACCGTCTCGTCGAGTGAAACCTCCGTACGTCCGGCCGCGACCACGGAGGCTCCCTCGGCGGCGAAAGCGAGAGCGACGGCCCGGCCGATGCCGGAGCCCGCGCCGGTGACAAGGGCGGTCTTGCCGGTGAAGCGCGCGGTCATGGTGATGAGTCCCTTGGTCGGCAGTCGGTTACTTGGTGCGGGTGTCGAGGAATGAGGAGGCGGCACAATGCAACTGGACTGACCAGTCCATAACTCGCCGACGTCTGGCGTCTGTTGGTGGCGGTATGGCCGCTCTGGTCACTGCTCGGACTCTAGGTGAGATTGGAACGCTCGGTCAATTATGTTCTCGTGAAGCGCTGGCGATATTCGATTGCGGTCCAGCCCGGGATCTGAGTACGGTTCACGCATGTTCATTACGTCCCGTGTTTCTTAGCTCGGACACCAGCTTCGACGTCACCCTTGTGTCCTTGAGCTGTTACGGAGCGTAACTTCGTGAATATCCTTCGCGGTCCCGGCCTGTTCCGGAACCGGGACTTCTCGCTGCTGCTGAGCGGCCAGCTGGTCTCCGCCATCGGTGACCAGGCCCATTTCATGGCCTTGCCGCTGATCGTGCTGGCCCTCACCGGGTCGGCCACCCAGGCCGGGGTCGTACTCGGCCTCGGCACCCTCTCCTTCCTGGCCTTCGGGCTGATCGCCGGTGCCCTGGTCGACCGGTGGGACCGCAAGGCCACCATGATCTGGTGTGAGTTGGGCCGGGCCGTGCTCATCGCCGGCGTCGTCGTTGCGCTGTGGCTGAACCAGCTCACAATGCCCCAGCTGTATGCGACAGCCGTTCTGGCCGGGATCCTGGCCACTCTCTTCCAGGTGGCGAACACGGCGGCGCTGCCCAACGTGGTCGGTCCGCGACAACTGTCCGCCGCGCTCGCCTACTCGCAGGCCGCGTCCAGCACAGTGAGCATCTTCGGCGCCTCACTCGCCGGTGCGCTCTACGCCCTCGGCAGGACCGTGCCGTTCGCCGTCAACGCGGTTTCCTTCGCGGTGTCCGCCGCGTCGCTGCTCCTGATGCGTGCCCGGTTCCAACTGGACCGGCAGGAAGTGCGGACGACGTCCCGGCTCACCAGCGAGATCCGAGAGGGGCTCGGCTGGCTCTGGCGCCAGCCGGTCATCCGGTTCCTCACTCTCGTCTCGGCCGCCGACAAGGTGCGCTACGGCGCCGGGTACCTGTTGATCATCACCCTCGCCCGGCAGGTGGGTGCCTCGCCGCTGTGGATCGGCGTCATCTTCAGCGGCGCGGCGGTCGGTGCCCTGGCAGGGGCGCTTGTCTCGGAGAGGGCCACACGCCGCTTCCCGCTCGGCCGGATCGCCGTGGTGATGATGTGGCTGGAGGCCTTGATGTTCCCCCTGTACGCGCTCGCGCCCAACCCGCTGCTGCTGGCAGCGGTCGCGGCCGCCGAGTCGCTGGTGGCTCCCGTGTATACGGTGGCCATGACCAGTCACCAGCTGGCCGTCACCCCCGATGAGTTGCGGGGCCGGACCACGAGCGCGGTCTCGACACTGACCACGGGAGCCCTGTCGATCGGCACGCTCGCAGGCGGCGCGCTGATCACCACGCTGGGCGCCAAGCCGCTGGTCTGGCTCTGCGGAGCATGGCTGTTCATCCTGGCCGTGCTCACCACGGCCAACCGGGCCGTGCGGCAGGCGCCGCCGGCAGGCGCGCTTCCGCAGCGGAAGGCCGCCGGCACGGCCAACACCGTCGACATGACTGGCTGACCCAAGGCTGCGGCCACCGTTGATCGTCAGTGAGTGGGAAAGCACTGACGGCCCGGCGGTGGCCACTGCCCGAGGACGCCTCATGGGACCCGATGACGTCCTCGTCGAGCCCCTAGCCGTTGTAAGGGACCCAGGCGCGCCCGCCCGCGTCGTTCGTGCCGTACCAGTAGTGGCGCATGCCTTCGATGCTGGTCGTGTGGAACGGGCGACCGTGGTCGTCGATGCGGACCGTGCCGGTGCGGCCCTGCGAGGACCAGTCGAGTTCGAGATACCAGCGGGCGTCGTAGGCCTGGGTCGTCGCGTCGACCAGCAGCACCTCGGGGTCCTCGGCGGAGACTCGGTACGGGAAGTGCACGGCCGGGATCTTGTGTTCGCTGTCGGAGCTGTCGGCGCCGTCCTTCGGGCGGGCGATGGGGCGGTCGACGTCGAGGTTCACGGTGAAGCGGCGGGGCGCGAGGTCGCCTCCGCAGCCCTGGCCCGTGGAGTAGGCGGTGCCCCGGGCCGGGTTGCCGCGGCTGACGACGCGGACGCGGAGCGCCTCCAGAACCACAGCCGTGGACGACCGCCCCTGCACCGATATCTGCACCATCGTCTGCCGCCCGTGCACCGCGCCCTGCGCCGCCGCCCACACCCCGGCGTCCTGCTGCACCGGCGGAGGAGGCACCTGGGCGGGCGGCTTGTCGATGACGTAGTCATGGATGCAGCCCAGCTCCCAGACCTGGGAGTCGGCGCTCCAGGTGAGGGGCAGACCAGTGGGCTTCGCGGCGGAGGCGGGGCCACTGCCGGTGGCGGAGGGGGCGGGGTCCTTGTGCCGGGGGCCGTGTGACGCGGAGCTCCGGGAAGGCGAGGGGGCGGAGGGTTTCGCCGGGAGGTGGGGTGCGCCGTGGGCGGTCGTCCGTGGGCTCGCCGAGCCGGGGGTGTCCGCCTCGGCGGAGCGGTCGTCCGGCAGGGCGGACATGCTGCTGCCCAGAGCGGCCAGCAGCGCGCAGGCGACGACGGTGGCCGTCAGGACTCGTCGGCGGCGGTGCCGGGGGCGGGGAGCGGGGGAGGGGGCGGGCCTGTCCGGGTTGGGATCGTCCCCGGGTCGCTCCGCGGAACTGCTCGCCTCGCCGAGTGCCCCGTCCGCAGCCGGCGCCGGAACTCCCACTTCCGCCGCACCGGTGGTACGCACTCGCTGCCGGGCCGCCACCGCCGACAGCCACAGCCGGTGCAACTCGAGCCGTTCCTCAGGTGTCGCCGCGCAGAAGGCGGCGAGCCGTTCCACGGGTGCGAAGTCCTGCGGCACCGCCTCGCCCGCGCAATACCGGTGCAGCGTGGAGGTGTTCATATTGAGGCGGCGAGCCAGAGAGCCGTAGCTCCGACCCGTCCGGTCCTTCAGCCGGCGCAGCAACGCCGCGAACTCCTCGACATCGTCCCGAATCGACACCGTTCCCCCGTCGTCGGCCCGTGATCCCGTATCCCAGGCACTCACATACCTGCACGTCAGATGGGCTGGGATGGTTCCATCCGCCAAGAATCGGCAGGGCGGCCCGGCACCCTGGACCGCCCCTCGCACCGTCAGTGGTAAGCCGGTCCGACACCATTTCCCACGTACCTCCACGTCCCCGACGTCGAGAGAGGCCGCCGCCAACGGCGATTCGAAAGTTTCGAAGCTAGGTCGGCGAGCTTCGATCTATTGGTTGGGCCTACTGGATCCCACTTTGGCCAATTCACTCGTCCAGGTGCTTTCATCAGCCGAAATCGAGATCAATCCGCTGAGTCTTCGTGCACGAATGTTTCGAATTGGTTGCCGAAACTGTTGACAGGTGGAATGGCTGGGCCAACACTCTTGCCCGCCACCCCACACCCCCACAGGCCTCGAGGAGGCGACACGAAGTGAACGCATTCGATCACGCGCTGAGTCGTAGGAGCGCAGGCGCCCTGCTGCTGGGCACAGCGGCCGGGCTGGCCCTGCCCGGTACCGCCCGCGCCGCCACGGTCATCACCACGAACCAGACCGGCACCAACAACGGCTACTACTACTCGTTCTGGACCGACTCGCAGGGTACGGTCTCGATGACCCTGGGCTCCGGCGGCAACTACAGCACCAGCTGGCGGAACACCGGCAACTTCGTCGCCGGCAAGGGCTGGAGCACGGGCGGACGACGGAACGTGACCTACTCGGGCAGCTTCAATCCGTCCGGCAACGGCTACCTGTCCCTCTACGGCTGGACGTCGAACCCGCTCGTCGAGTACTACATCGTCGACAGCTGGGGGAACTACCGGCCCACGGGCGCACACAAAGGCACCGTCACCAGCGACGGCGGCACCTACGACATCTACCAGACGACCCGGTACAACGCTCCGTCCGTCGAGGGCAACAGGACCTTCAACCAGTACTGGAGCGTACGGCAGTCCAAGCGGACCGGCGGCACCATCACCACCGGCAACCACTTCGACGCCTGGGCGCGCGCCGGCATGCCCCTGGGCAACTTCAAGTACTACATGATCCTCGCCACCGAGGGGTACCAGAGCAGCGGCAGCTCCAACATCACGGTGACGTCGTGAAGGTCGTACGACCGCTCACGGCGCGTCCGTCGGCGGCCGCCGTAGCGGCCGTGGCGCTGGCCGTCGCCGGCGCGCTCACCGTCGGCGCCGCCCCGTCCCATGCGGCCACCTGCTCCGGCTACGTCGGACTCACCTTCGACGACGGCCCGTCCAACGCGCATACCCCGGCCCTGCTCAACGCCCTCAAGCAGAACGGGCTCCGGGCGACCATGTTCAACGAGGGCCAGTACGCGGCCGCTTACCCCGCTCAGGTCCGGGCCGAGGCGGCCGCCGGAATGTGGATCGGCAACCACAGCTACACCCATCCGCATCTGACGGGTCTGAGCCAGGCGCAGATCGACTCCGAGATCTCCCGCACCCAGCAGGCGATCGCGGCGGCCGGTGGCGGCACGCCCAGGCTGTTCCGTCCGCCGTACGGCGAGACCAACGCCGCCGTCAGGGCGGTGGCTGCCAAGTACGGTGTTACACAGGTCATTTGGGACGCCGACTCGCAGGACTGGAACGGTGCGAGCACCGACGCCATCGTCCAGACCGTGTCCCGGCTGACCAACGGCCAGGTCATCCTCATGCACGAGTGGCCGGCCAACACGCTCGCCGCGATCCCGCGCATCGCCCAGACCCTGGCCAGCCGCGGCCTGTGCGCCGGCATGATCTCCCCGCAGACGGGCCACGCCGTCGCTCCCACGGGCTGAACCTCCCATGCCCCCCAGGGGCTGAACCGGTCCGCGCCACCGTCGGTACGGCGGTCCGCACGCCGTACCGACTGGCGAGAACAGCGCCATCCCTGTGTCAGGCGGACTTCGCGCCGCTCGACGTCCTCGTCATACCGATCAGCCAGGCCGTCGCCACCAGAGAGGCAGCCGACAGAGCGGTAAGCAGCCAGGGAACGGTACGGATCCCGGATACTTCGATCCCGACGCCCAGCATGGGCGGTGCTGCGACCCCGCCGACCATGGAGGCTGCGATCACCCAGGCGCCGGCCCGCCTGGCCTCCGGGAGCACCTTGTTGAGCCAGGGCAGACCAGTCGGGAAGACCGGCGCGATGAACAAGCCCACACCGGCGTAAGCGACGGGCGCCAGGGCCTTGTCGAGCGCGAGCAGCAGGCAAAGGGTCATGCCCGCGGCGCACACGGCGAGGATGCGCTCGGGGGCGTACTTCAACGTGACCGGCACGACGAGGAAGCGGCCCGCTGTCATCATCAGCCAGTACACGGAGGTCGCGGACGCGGCCGCCGCCGCACTGTAGCCGACGGTCTCGAGATGGGTGGGCTCCCAGCCGCCCACGCCCGCCTCGACGGCGACGTTCAGTATGTAGAGGGCGAGAAAGCCGACGAGGACACGGGAGAGGACGCCTCTGGCCATGGACGTGCGCGGGCCCTCGGTGGCGGTTCCCCGCGTGCGGACGCCTCCCGTGCAGAGCATCAACAGTCCGGCCATCGCGGCGCACACTGCGAACGTGTACGGGTAGTTGTCCGGCCCCAGCCACGCGATCAGCGCCGGGCCGAGCACCGCGCCGATGCCGAAGTGCGCGTTGAGGACGTTCAGCATGGCGGTGGACCTGCTCCCGAAGCCGACCGCGAAGAGCTGGTTGAGGCTGTAGTCGATGCCGCCGAACCCCAGGCCGCCGGCAAAAGCGGCCGCGAGGGCGGTCGGCCAGTTCGGGGCGAGCGCGAAGCCGGCACTGCCCGCCGCCATGAGCCCGTAACTCGTCGCAAGCAGTGCCCTGTTGGTTGTTCGGGAGTGGACGGCGTTGAAGACGAGGACGCCGGCGACTCCGCCCGTGAAATGAAGGCTCAGGCCGAGACCGGCGCTCGACGGGTCGAGGCCGTACTCGGCGCGAAGGCCTGGAACCGCCGGGCCGTAGAGCGCCTGGAGCATGCCGATGAGGACGAAGCCGACGCAGGACGCGGCCGCGGCGGGACGGGTGAAGAGCCGCTCGGTCTCCGGCGGCTTCAGAGCCGTGTCAGTCACTTGGTCTCCGAGAAGATGCAAGGGAACGCCAAGGGTTCGGCGCGCAGGAACGACTGCGACGGTGGATCCTGGCCGCAGGGCGGTCCCTCGGGCCGGATCAGGCCCGAGGCCTTCCGCTGGGAGCGGGAACGCACTGGCCACGGCGGAGGGGCCGGCTGAAAGAAGACCGGCCGCCGCTCAGCTCGTTCCAGCGCCGCCCCACTTGACGCCACCAAGACCGCCGTTGTGGATCATCCGGCACCACTGGTGCGTTCGGCAGTGCCGAGAAGACCCCGGCTTTTGCCTGCCAGTCGCCTAACACGCCCTGGAGCAAGGGGTGGGGCTCAGGCAGAGAGCTCCTCGTGGAAGCCATGACGCATCTCCTCTCCGTTACCGTTAACGTGACCGCTAACGAATGGTGGCGCACTCCGTCGGCTGACGTCAATGCCGAAGCCCCCGGTGCCTGCGATCCGTCGACGGCCTGCCTGCTGCGGGCGTTGGCCGTCGGGGAGGAGGCGCCGACGGGAGGGGCGCGGCGGACCACTGAACCTGATTGACTTGGGCGTGGAGCAGTACGACAACGGGAGTGAGTGGGCACAGTGGCCGGACAGCGTGAAACGGAAGACCTGCGGGGACGGAACCCCCTCGCCACGAGGTCCGTCAAGCGCGTCACACTCCGCGATGTCGCCCAGGCCGCAGGCGTGTCCCATCAGACCGTCTCCCGTGCGATCAACGGCAAAGGGGAGATCGACCCGGAGACTCAGCGCCGTGTGCTCGAAGTGGCCAGGCGGCTGCGGTACCGGCCGAGCCGGTTCGGCCGGGGGCTGGTCCGCCCGGATGTCGTGACAGTGGGGCTCATCGTCCCGGACGTGGTCAACCCTTTCTTCCCCGAGTTCGTCGCAGGGGTGATATCGGCCGCGGACGAGCGGGAATGGCAGGTGCTCGTCGCCAGCACCGAAAACGACCGGTCGCGAGAGCTGGCGCTGGTCCGCTCGCTCGGCCGGCAGGTCGACGCGCTCGTCGGCTACCTCAGCCATCCCGACAAGCAGCTCGAGCCGTACCTCGAGAGCGTGCCGCTGGTCATAGTCGACCGCGGGCTGGACTCGTCGACTCACGCGCTGGTCCACGTCGACACCGCGGCCGGCGTACGGGCCGGGATGCACCACCTCATCGAGAAGGGGCATCGCCGGATCGGCATGATCGACTGCGAGTGTGTCTGTGACCCGGTCGTAAGGCGCCGCACCTTCCTGGAAGCCGCCGCCCAACACGCGCTGCCGGTCGATGAGCGCTGGGTGGTCATGGGCGAGCAGTCACCGGCCGGCGGCGCCGCCGCGTTCGAGGAACTGCAGACCACGTTCCCCGACATCACCGCCGTCTTCGCCTTCAACGACCTTGTCGCGATGGGTGCGTTGCGGGCCGCTCGCCGACTCGGCGTCCGAGTACCCGACGACTGCGCGCTGCTCGGCTACGACGGGCTGAGCATCACCGATCTCGTCGACCCGCCGCTGACCACGCTCCACCTCGACAAGCGGCGGCTGGGCGAACTGGCTGTCCACCAAGTCGACCAACTCCTGACCGGCGAGCTACCTCCTCCCGCCGTACTGACGCCGCGCCTGGACATCCGCGGCACGACATGACCCGGGCGGGGGCTCAGCAACGACCATTGCCCATACCGGTGCTCGGCACGGAAACCACCGACCGCGGGACCGCGGACTGCGCGGCCTGAACCGACCAAGCCAACCACGCCTACTCCTGACTCACGCACGAAGCACTCATCCACGGATGGCCACGCCTCGTGGACGGCTCGGCGAAAGCCGCGAGGTTTTGCGCACCCGGCGGCAGCTGACGGAAGCTGCCGCGACCTGGACGCACCTGGAGGAGGCTCCGGGAGCACTCCTGAGAGGCGCGCGCCTGGAAGCGGCTCGCCCTCTGACGCAGGCACGGGACGCAGGTCTCACGGCGTGCGAGAAGGCGTTCCTCAACGCGACTCTGGCAGCGAAAGGCGCCGACATCACGGCGATCAGCCAGGCCAGCCGCCGGCGCCGACGGCCCTGGCTGATCGCCGCCTCCGCAGTGCTGCCCGCGGTGTCCGTGACCACTTCTCTTCTCGCCGTACAGGTCGGCCGGGAGCTCACGGTCGAGCGCGACGACGCGGTCGCCCACAACGCGAGTGCGGAAGCCACCGAGCCGGCCCACAGGTCACCGGCCCTGGCGGCCCAGGAGGCCCTGGCCGCCTACCGGCTACGGCCGGACAGACGCAGCCGCGACGCCCTCCTCAGCACGCTCATGTCCACCTTGACTGCGCACAAGGCCGAGACGTACGCCGTCAACGTGAGCCCCGACGGCAGCGTGCTGGCAACCGCGGGCCGAGACCGCACGGTGCGTCTTAGGGGCGTACGCGAACCACGCTACCCCCGCCGAACGGCGATCCTCACCCGGCACAAGAACGCCCTGTACGCGGTCGCCGTGCACCCCGGCGGCTCCGTACTGGTCAGCGCTGGTTCCGAGGGCGTCCTCATCCTCCGGGACATCGCCGAACTCAGCAGGCCACACCTGCTCTCCGCGGTGTGGACGCGCGCGAAGACGGTACGCGCCGTGGCCTTCGGCCCGGACGGACGGCTCCTCGCCAGCGCGGTAGGGAGCGACGAGCGCGTCATCCTCTGGGACATGACGTTCACGACGGCGGTCCTCGGACCGAGGTTGACTCCGGACGGCGGACAGGTCCTCACAGGAATGTTCGACGGGACTGCCACACCCTGCCGACCGACTTCGGGAGACTGGTCACCGGAGCGTGCAGGTCCGCTGGACCGTCCCTCACCCGAAGAGTGGCGCCGACACCTGGGCGGAGTGCCCTACCACCGGCCGTGCTGACCGGTTGCGCCGCCTGTCCGGTCAAGCCGCTGAGCGTCAGTCCCACGGACGGCAAAAGACAAAGGCAAGGAGATCCCTCTCCTCGCCACTCCTAAGGTATAGCGCACTGGGGGGCTTGCGGCAAGACCCCGGTCGCACCGCAGAATCATCGACCAAGGCCACAACCTGCGAAGGCGAAGGCACGACACACGTGTGTCGTTGTCGGCGTACGGGACGCGGTGACGTCGAATCAGCGGTTGTAACGGCTGTGCGGTCACGGGCGCTCGAAGCGGAGACGCGGGGGAGGCCGGACTCGGCGGAGGGAAGGCAGTCAGGGATGAGGGCGTGTGTGGCCAGCGGTGCGGCAGAGCTGGAGGCGCCGGTGATGCGACCGGCCGGTTCAGTGCGACGGGGCACGGCTGTCTCGGAGGTACCGCGATGACCGAGCAGTACGTGTTGGACCTTCTGGAGGGGGACCCTCGGCTCGCGGTCGTCGGCGGCAAGGGCGGGCACCTGGGCCTGTTGTCACGGCTCGAAGGGATCCGTGTGCCGCGTGGCTTTTGCGTGACGACGGACGTGTTCCGGCGGATCGTGGCGGAAGCGCCGTCGATCGAGGACCGGCTCGATCAGCTGTCGCGCCTGAACCCGGACGACCGGGAGGCGATCCGGACGCTCAGTGCGCAGATTCGCCGGACCATCGAAGGGATCGCCGTCCCGCGCGACGTCGCGACGGCGATCACCCGCGCGCTCGCCCGGCTCGGCGAGCATGCCGCCTACGCCGTCCGATCCAGTGCGACGGCAGAGGACCTGCCGACGGCGTCCTTCGCCGGCCAGCAGGACACGTACCTGAACGTCGTGGGACCGACGGCGATCCTCCGGCATGTGAGCCGGTGCTGGGCCTCGCTGTTCACCGAACGGGCCGTCACCTACCGCCAGCGAAACGGCATCGACCACCGTACGGTCCACATGGCTGTCGTCGTGCAGCAGATGGTCTTCCCGCATGCGGCCGGCATCCTGTTCACGGCCGACCCCGTCACGGGCAACCGGAAGGTCGCCACCGTCGACGCCGGCTTCGGCCTCGGCGAGGCCCTGGTCTCCGGCCTGGTGAACCCGGACGTCTTCAAGGTGCGAGACGGCGAAGTCGTCGCCAAGACGATAGCCGCCAAACAGCGTGCTGTTCACGCCCTGCCGACCGGCGGCACGCGGGAAACGGCCATCGACCCGCAGTGGCAGGAGAAGCCGGCGCTGACGGATACGCAGGCCGTGGAGCTCGTGCGGCTCGGGCGGCGGATCGAAGCGCACTTCGGCTGCCCTCAGGACATCGAATGGTGCCTGGACGACGAGGGCTTCCAGATCGTGCAGAGTCGGCCGATCACGACGCTCTTCCCCATTCCGGAGACCGGCGATCAGGAGAATCACGTCTATGTCTCCGTCGGCCATCAACAGATGATGACCGACCCCATGAAACCCCTCGGGCTGTCCATGTGGCAGCTGACGGCCATGGTGCCCATGCACGCGGCCGGCGGGCGCCTGTTCGTCGACGTCACTCGGCGCCTCGCCTCGCCTGCGAGCCGCGCCGGCCTCCTGGACGTCATGGGAAGGGGCGATCCGCTGATGAGGGACGCGCTGGAGACCGTCCTCGACCACGACGATTTCGTCCCGACGCTTCCGGACGTGGGCATCGGCAGGCCGCCGGCCGGCGGTGCGTCCGCCCCGATCGAGACGGATCCGGCCATCGTCACCGAGCTGATCGAGCGCAGCCAGGCGTCCATCGCCGACCTGCGACGCGACATCCGGACGAAGACCGGACCGGCTCTGTTCGACTTCCTGCTGGAGGCCTTCGAGGAGCACAAGCGCGTCCTCAGTGATCCGCTGAGCATCCAGGCGATCATGGCCGGGATGGAGGCCACGTGGTGGCTCAACGACAAGTTGCAGGAGTGGCTGGGCGAGAAGAACGCGGCTGACACGCTCACACTGTCCGCGCCCGGCAATGTCACGTCGGAGATGGGGCTGGCACTGCTCGACGTCGCGGACGTGATCCGCCCCCACCCGGAGGTTGTGGCGTTCCTGCAGAACGTCGAGGACGAAGGCTTTCTGGACGAGCTGGCGAAACTCGCGGGCGGGACCGAAGCGCGCGATGCCCTCGAGGGATACCTCGACCGGTACGGCATGCGCTGTGCCGGCGAGATCGACATCACCAGGCCTCGTTGGCGCGAGAGCCCCACCACGCTCGTGCCGGCGATCCTCGACAACGTCAGGAACTTCGAACCGGGCGCCGCCCGGCGGCGCTTCGAGCAAGGACGGCAGAAGGCGCAGAAGAAGGAACAGGACGTGCTGTCGCGCCTGCGGGCCCTGCCGGACGGGGACCTGAAGGCCGACGAGACCAAGCGGATGATCGACCGGGTCCGAACCTTCATCGGGTACCGGGAGTACCCGAAGTACGGCATCATCAGCCGCTACTTCGTCTACAAGCAGGCTCTGGTGGCGGAGGCCGAGCGCCTCGCGCAGGCCGACGTGCTTCGTGACAAGGAGGACGTCTTCTACCTCACGTTCGAGGAGTTCCGTGACGTCGTACGCTCCCACCAGGTGGACGACGGGCTCATCCGGCAGCGCAAGGAAGCGTTCCGGTCGTACCACGCGCTCACACCGCCCCGGGTCCTCACCTCGGACGGCGAGACCGTCACCGGGGCGTACCGACGCGACGACGTGCCGGCCGGCGCCCTGATCGGCCTACCGGTCTCCGCGGGGACGATCGAGGGCAGGGCCCGCGTCATCCACGACATGGCGCAAGCCGATCTCGAGACGGGCGACATCCTGGTCACGGCCTATACGGACCCCAGCTGGTCGCCGCTGTTCGTCGGGATCTCGGGCCTGGTGACGGAGGTGGGCGGCCTGATGACCCATGGCGCGGTGATCGCCCGGGAGTACGGCCTGCCGGCCGTCGTAGGCGTGGAACAGGCTACCCGGCTGATCCGGGACAAGCAGCGGATCCGCGTGCACGGAACCGACGGGTACGTCGAGATCCTGCCGTGACCGGCCACACCGAGAAGGCCCACGCAGTGCGCCCCTGACGCACTGCAACAGGCCGTCGGCCGCGGCGTAGCCGGCCTCTGCCTCGTCGAATCGACCGGCGGCGGTGGCCGGCATGGCTGCGGTGGCGGCGGCGATGCCACTGGCGCAGTCCGTCGGGGCCGTTGAGGGTCGCGGCGGGGGTGATGTCGTCGAGGTGCTCGCACATCCAGCGGTAGGCCGGGAGATCGTGCGGCAGCAGCTTGGCGGACGTCGTCAACACCGGGGCCGGAAGGCGAGCTTCGCCGACGGCCCGTGCCAGCGTCCAGGCGGGCCAAGCTGTGCGGTCGGGAAACCTGAGCCTACCGTTCAGCTTCACCGCGGACCGTGGGCAGCGCGCCGGGCCGGGCGGGCGGGGTGCCGGCCACGGCCGCGTCGTACAGGCGTCGGACATCGGAGCCGAAGTATGGGCTGTACGAGATGTCTGCGGTGGGCCCGCCGGTCTTCCAGCCGCCTATGCTGCCCACGACATCTCCCGTCCCGGTGCGCGAGTCGAAGTTCGCCAGGAACGGGCCTCCGCTGGTACCCGACCGGTAGTCGTCGCAGGCGATCCGGAGGTACGACCCGGGTGTGCCGTCCGTGGGTGTGAACCGCGTCGTGGAGTTGGTGCAGGTCAAAGGTTGGCGATCCGTGTTCGGGTAGCCGACGAGCCGGACTCGGGGAAACACGTAACCGCGCCCGGTGACAAGGGTGTTACCCCCTACGACGTCCTGCACCTGCCTGCCGTCGCTGCGGGCCCCTACCTGGACGAACGCCACATCCCACGGGGCACCCTTCGCATGCCCGCGTTCGTAGTAGCGTTGATCGATCCAGACCCGGCCGCGCCCTCGGGAGTCGGTGGCGACCGGGAAGATCCCGTGCGGTCGCGGGCTCGCCGCGGTCCACTGCGGCACGAACGCCATCGAGCCGCCACCGGCCCTGGCGTCCATGCAATGGCCTGCGGTCAGCACGATGTTGTGGTGCCGGCTGTTGATCACACTCGCGGTGCAGAAGTAGGACCCGCCGCCGCTTCGCAGGTACATCCGTCCGATCATCGCCAACCCGCCGAAGTGCGAGCTCGTCGGTCCGGCCCCCGTTGCCCGGGCGGGCAGCGCACGCTGTGACGAGGATTTCCCCGACGCACCCGGAAAGGGCTTGGCCTCCGCCATACGTTGATCGGTCCAGAACCGCATCGCCGCCGCGGCCGTCCAGTGCGGTGCGGCAGGAACGGCGGGCGAAGCGCCGGCCGTGTCGACCAAGCCCGTTGTCGTGATCAGCCCGACGGCCACACAGGTGGCAGCCAATGAAATGAGCAACTTGGAAGGTCTGTTCACTCGAGCGTTCCCCCGACGGGCGACCGGACAGGACAAGCTGACGATAGGGGACGACCACTCGAAGATCGAACGATTTGCCGAACTGGGGACGAGCTGATGGCCCGTAACACGATCAATACAACGGGCAGTCGGTCTGTCAGGACGGCGCCCGCTCCTACTACAACGGTCGCGGTGTCCCCTGCGGCATATCGGTCACCAACAGCGACGTCAGGTACAGCATCAAGTGGGAGGACGGCTCCACCCACAACGTGCGGGGTGTACAGGGCAACGGCAGCTACACCTGCACCCAGGGCGACTCCGGTGGCCTGGTCTTCACGATCAACGACAGCTCCCACCGCCAGGCACGCGGCATCGTCTCCGCCAACAACGGCACCGGGGTCATGTACTGGACCGAGGCCACTGACATCCTCAACGGCTTCGGCCTGAAGCTCAACCCGCACCAGTAGCCAATCGCACCGCGCAGGGCCCCACGGAGCTCCGACCCGGAGCCAGTGGGGCCCTGCTCCATGTACGAGGACCCCCAACCGAACCGGCGAGTTGTTCGTTGTACAGGGTGAGGGGAACGGAGGAGACGTGGCCGAATGGTCAAGCCTGCTGTCCGAGCTCGCGCAAGAGCGCGGCGCGGAGCTGAACCAGTACGGCTTCCTGCTGTGCGGTGACCGTGCCGAGGCCGCCGACCTGGTCCAGGAAGCACTGGTACGGGTCTTCTCCCGACCCCGTCGCGCGTGGGAACTGGAACAGGCGGAGGCATACGTACGTCGCACGATGCTCAACCGCTATCTGGACCTGCACCGGCGCCGCACCCGCTGGATCCGCGCCCTTCCGCGGCTGGTGTCGCCGTCACCGGTCGCGGACCACAGCGCGAACGTCACGCACCGGATCGACCTCATGGAGGCCTTGCGCCGTCTGTCGCCGAGGCAACGGGCATGCGTAGTGCTCCGCTACTACGAGGACATGTCCACGGCGGGCATAGCGGAGCGGCTCGGCTGCGGTGAGGGCACGGTCAAGCGCCATCTGAGCGACGCGCTGGCACGGCTGGGCACCCAGTTGCAGCCACCCACCGACCACGTCGCGCAGGAAAGGCTGGAGACATGAAGCCGGAGGAGCTGCGCGAGCAGTTGCTCGCCGCCGCGCACAGTACACCGCCACTGGACATCGACATCGACCACGTCCAGTCACGGGTGCGCAGGCGTAGGCGCGTCCAGTACGCCGCCGTGGCCGGTGCCGGTCTGGCCGTGGCCGCCTCGGTGGTGCTGGGCACGGTGCACTCCACGCCTCCTCCGCAGGTCAACACACCGGCGGACTCGGTCAGCAGGCAGCCCCGGGCGACGAGCGGTGCGGCTCCGAGCGGCACCCCGGCCGACACGCCGCCGGCCCGCCACTACACCTGCGGAGGGACAGTCCCGGCCCCATCCGGTCGGGGAGCCGTGACCGCGCACATCGCCGGGGTGCGCAAAGCCCCGGGTGGAGCACCCCAGATCACCTACACGGTGACCGCGACCGCCCCCTCCGTCCTGCAGATTTCCGGGCGAACCGGCGGGCCACGGACCCTCGTTCTCAAACAAGGCCGCATCGTCGCCGGCCAGGATCTGCCGCGATCATCGGCCACCCGTGCACCGGCAGACGAGAACACCCCGCACCAGCTGAGCGTCGACCCCGCCCGTCCCTACCGCGCCCAACTCCCTCCGATGCCGGGCCGGCCATGCACGGGAACGTCCTGGAGCTCGATGTGGAAAGGCGGCTACGAAGTCGTCGTCGTCCTCACCACCCAGAACCCCGTCATCTCCGACACACCGGCCCCCGATCCAGTGATCGTCGCTCGTGCCCCCCTGGCCGAATGACGGCTCCCCACCTCGCTCACACCCCGTGGAGACACTCATGCGCCGCGCACTGCTGCCCGCCGTTCCCGTCCTGCTGCTCGCCCTCGCCGCATGCGGAACGCATTCCGGCACGGCATCCGCCGCTCCGACCCACCCCGCCCCGACCACCACCACCCCACCACAGAAGAACCAGGACCGTTCCCTGCCCTGCGGCGGCACCATCGAACGCCCCGTGGTCATCAGCGGTCCCGACGAGCACCTGCAAGTGACCGTCAAGTCCTTGCGCCGCCAGGGCTCTGCTCTGCGGGCGACCTACAGCATCACCTCCGCCGACCGGGCTCAGATGCTCAGCCTGCCGATCGGCGAGGTTCCGCCCACGGCCCTCCTGCTCAAACACGGCGTCATCGCCGGCCGTCAGAAGCCCGCCGCCGGCAACGGAACAGTGGACGGCAGGCCGGCCACCGGATACGCCGTCGGTCGGCACCCGTACACCAAGACCCTGACGATCGACGCCCTCTGCCCCGGCACCACATGGTCCGACGTGGATACCAACCCCAGCGCCTACCAGACGGTCGTCGTGATGTCGGTCCAATCCCAGGGACACACCTCCACCCCGACTCCCGGCCGCATCCACCCACTCCCTCTCCTCGAAGCCACCCGCGACATCTCCGCGAAGCATCCGGGAACGCGATAGAGAGACGATCAGTCCGGGCACTCCGAGGAACTGCGCGACACCTTGCGACTGCTGCGTCGCCGATGCCGCGCGGCGCCGCCGGCGCAGAACTCCGCTTGGAGCACAGGCGTCCGCGGCTACCTGACGTCGACGTAGTCGCCGGCCGCCGTCGAGGCAGCGGTGGTCGTATTGGTGACGAAGGAGAAGCGGTAGTACCCGTCGGCGGTGGCGGTGGTGGTGGTCTTGAGCGCGCCCCCGGAGCCGCTCGTGACCTTCTTGAGGGTCGCGTAGGTGTTGCTTCCCTTCTTGCGGTACTGGAGCAGCGCCTCCTGTCCCGCGTAGCCGGTGTAGATGCCGTTGTTCCAGTTGGCACGCTTCAGGCTGCCTGTCACCGTGATGGCCTTGCCCTTCTTCACCGGCTCCGGGGTGGCGTCGGCGGTCAACTGGGATGCCTTCTTGATCCGGGTGGTTGCGACGTCGTCGTCGTAGCTTGCGTTGGCATAGAGGTCGTACCCGCCGAGAAACAGCTTCCAGGTCCCTGCGACGCCGTTGTTCTTCAGGTCGGACGCGGCGTTGATGTGGAAGACGGCCGTGCAGGCGTAGACGCCGGTCCGGGTCGTCGACTCGGCGCAGGTGGGGTCGTCGTCAGTGCCCAGGGATCCGGTGATGGTGTCTGTGTTCGAGCTGTCCGTGCCCTGCCAGAGGAAGGCTTCCGTGAGGGCCACTCCGCTGGAACTGGTGGCCGTGTACGTCACGGTGACGGACTTCTTGGTGGTGGTGCCCAGAACGATGTCCTTGCCGCCGTTGATGACCGCCTTGGAGAAACTGATGTTGCCCAGCGAGGTGCGGGGTTGGACGCCGTGGGCGGCGAAGGAGCCGAGCCTCGCGGCCGCGCCTGGACGCTCCGCCGCCTGAGCGGCTGCCGGAAGGCAGAGCGCGGACAGAGCGATGGCGCCGGGAAGGGCTACCGACAGGGCACGTATACGCATGTGAATCTCCGTGAGGTCGAAGGCAACCCGCCAGGGTCTCCGAGCAGGCATGCCGGGCGCGTGCTGCGCCCAGGTCATGCGCACAGTACGTCGCGCGGTGCGAGGCTCCGCATCCGTGAAATCACGCAGTTCACCACGGGTGCCTAGGACAGTGCCCACCACCGGTCAGGCGAGGTCTTCGGCGTCCACGACACCACGGCAGGAGCCGACCTCTCACCCTCAGCCGGATCTTGAAGGTGCGCGTGACGCGGAGGCCATCCCGACCGGCGGAACGTCACGGTACGGGCGGTGGCCTCCAACGCCGGCTCGCTGCAGGGAACTTCGGTACCCGAACTGTCTCTCACCGACCGGTCGCCTTGGTCAACCACCGGACGCAACCTGCGCCACAGTGTCAAGCTCGGCCGGGTGGTCCTGACCGTCGCGCGATCGGCCGGGGATCCTGGCCGGCCCGTGGAGTTGGAGCTGCACGGTGAGACGCGCGTCGTCGACCGCACCCGGGCCACGCTCACCGCGGCCGGACGTCCAAGCACCTGGACGGCTTGGATACTTCGGGCCTTTTCCTGGAGCCAGCGAGCTCGTCGGGGTCCGGTAGCTCGGCGACCACCACGCCGTTGCGAGCAACCGCCGTTCGCCCTCCCACGCGACGACGGAAAAGCGTGAACGCGCCGAATTCCGCTGGCTGGGCCGGCTCCGGCTCCTCCGCCGCAGCCTGGTCCTCTTCCCCAGCGTCAGTCGTCGGCCAGCATCCTCTCCGTCCCATCGTTGATCGGGTGACCCACCACGACATCGATCCGAATGCCCATAGCGCCCGAGGCTACTGCCCCCTTACGACATGCCGACCGGCTACTGCGCCTCGTCGACCACTGCGCACCAGGCGGACCGGGCCGTCGGATCGCCTGGGCTTGGACGCCGTGATTGTCCCGGGGCTGGAAGCCCGACGCGAACAGCCGTCCACCTCCCCCGTGGGGCGGACGGCTGAGCTGCACGCGCCCGTCAGCGGGCGCCGAAGGTCAGTTGTGGTCACCGCCCCGCAGGCAACGCCAGGTGTCGGGACCGACGATGCCGTCGGCGGAGATGCCGCAAGCCCGCTGCTGGTCGGTGACCGCGTACTCGAGGCGTCGGGCTGACCCGTCACCGAGCCGGGGGGCCGGTGGTGCGGTGGCGCCGCAGTCCGTCGGCAAGTGCCACGATCCTGGGCCGGCCCACCCGGGCGACCTGGGCAGACACCGGGCGGAAAGACGACTCCGCGAGACGGCGGGGACGGCGGACCGAAAAACTCCTTTTCCCTCTCGTGCCCTGCGTGTTGCCCTGATGGCCATGGGACGCGCGAAGAGGTTGATGACAACCGTCATGGCCGGCGCACTCGCCACCGTCGCCCTGGCTGCGGGTACTCCGTCGGCCGCGGCGCGAGCCGACAACGGCTGCGCGGAACTGGACGTCTGCTTCTACAAGACGGCGGACGACTGGGCGCGGGGGCAGCCGACGGGTTCGTACCGCGGTGTCACGTCGTTCCCTCAGGACCTGGGACCGGACGCCTCCGGTGCCTACGCGGTCTACAGCGGCCTCAATGAGGAGCGGGCGATCCTGCACATGACCGCCGCGGGCGGCGGCCGCGTGTACGGCATCTGCCTGGCACCCCATGAGGACCGGACGCTCCAGCCGGACACCGTGAGCACGGTCTATATCGACGGCAAGGCGGGCTGCTGACCGTGCTCCCCGGCGCGTGCGCACGGCGGGACCGGTTCCGTGTGCCCGGCATCGCCCGGCGTCGCGCGTGACGCTGCGAAAGCCCGTGCCCGAAGACCTTCCGGACGCGCACCGGCGGCTGCTGGACGAGTTGCGGCGACTGAAGGGCCGCCACGGCTGGACATTCGCTCAGCTCGCTCGGAAGACGGGCTACAGCGCGACCTCGTGGCACCGCTATCTGTCCGGCCGGGCGATGCCGCCGTGGGAAGCCGTCGACGCCCTTGGACCTCTCGCTGCCCAGGAGCACAGCCGGCTGCTGGCACTGTGGGAGGTGGCCGCGACCGCCGTCGCCCGGCAACCGGCACCGGGGCGGACAGGGCTCCCGGCCCGGGCCGCGAAGACGGCCGCACCGGCGGCGACCGGTGCGGCCCCTCGCCCCGGATCTCGGACGACGGCGCTCGGCGGTCTGCTGGGGACGGCACTGCTGCTGGCCTCGTTGCTGGCCCTGCTGAGCCCTTGGGACGGCGGGAGTCGCCCAGCGTCTCGTGTCCCGGCTCCCCACGGGGCGCCGCCCGGTGCGCCCGAATGGCCCTGGCCGCTGCAGACCGCGACCGGGACACCAGCGGGGGCGCCCTGTCTCGGCGACGGCTGCCGGGGCCGGGACCCGTACCGGATCGGCTGCGACCGGGGCAGCGTGTCCGTGCACGCGCTCCGCGCCGACCACCGGACGCTCACGCTGTGGTACAGCCCGCTCTGCCGTGCAGTGTGGGCGGACGTCGTCCCCGGCGCCGGAACGTCAGGTCTCACCGTCTCCGCCGACGGCCGCGCGGTGACCGCACCCGTCGGGGACGCACGCACCGGCATGCTGGGCGCCACACCCGGCAGGGCAAAGGGGAGCGTGGACCTGCTCGACCGCCAACTCGGGGTCAGCGCCCGCACCTCCTGGGTCGTGGATCAGTGAGCGTCCCTGCAGACGTGCAGAGTGGCCGAGTCGGTGCGCAGCGGAGCGAAGCGGCCTTCGTCGTACACCTCGTAGACACCCGCGCCCGTGCGGCGCAGCGGCAGGGCGTACCGCTCGCCGACGTACACCGTTCAGGGCGGCCTGGACACCAGTCTGCCGCCCGCGAAGCCCAGGGTCTGGGCTCCCGTGACCCCGTCGGCGACCAGACCGTGGTTGCTCTGCCAGACGCGGGTGGCCTCCCGGGTACGGGTGTCGTAGCGGCAGGTGACGAAGGCCCGGGCGAGATAACCGTCCGCCCACAGTACGGACTGCCACAGGCCGACGAGGTCACTGCGCGGATGCTCTCGGGCGTCGAGCACGCCTTCGTCCCGCCAGTCGTCGCCGAGGGCGCCGTGGCCGCTGACGTACGACACTGCCGACCGGTCGGCGGCGCTGGCCGGTACGGACGCCAGGACCGTCGCGACGGCAAGGACGAGTATCACGCGCAGCGGACACAACCCCCCGGTAACCCCCATGTCCCGCCTCTACCCCGCGGTGGGAAATGGCAAGCAGTGCACTTTTGCGACGGCAGCCGTGACCGTACCGTCGGTGGGGCGTGTCGTCCTTGGTGGATGGGGTGGGGACCGGCAATGGGGGAGTGGCGGGCGTTACCGGAGGAACTGGAGCCCGAAGTATGGGCCTTGGTGGACCGGCTGCGGAAGATGAAGGACACCAGCGGGCTGAGCCTCGCGGCGCTGGCCGAGCAGACGCCGTTCAGTAAATCGGCCTGGGAGCGCTACCTTAACGGCAAGAAGCTGCCGCCCCGCGAGGCAGTGGAGGCGTTGGGACGGCTGGTGGGCCGCGATGTCGCAACCCTGACATCCCTGTGGGAACTGGCGGAGCAGGCGTGGAACCGGCCGCGCACTCCCGCCCCGGAGGCGGATCCCGGCGAAGAACCGGCGGCCGAGCCGGTGGAGCCGGCCACTCGGCCCGCGCGCCGGATGACCGCGGGTGCGCGGCTGTCCGGTGTCCTCGTCCTCTCGGCCGCCGTGGCCGCCGGAGTGGCGGCCTTCTCCGCCGCAAACGGTCATGACGCGGCCGGCCCGAACGGGGTG
This sequence comes from Streptomyces sp. NPDC001843, assembly GCF_042891955.1. Lineage (NCBI taxonomy): Bacteria > Bacillati > Actinomycetota > Actinomycetes > Kitasatosporales > Streptomycetaceae > Streptomyces > Streptomyces sp. NPDC001843. Next base: position 675,695 of record NZ_JBIATQ010000002.1, read on the forward strand.
TCCGCCACCCCGGCGACATCGACGACCGGCGCTGAGGCCGGTCTGGACACGCAGTGCTACTCGGACGGCTGCGCCGGACTCGACCCCAAGGACACCGGGTGCGCAGGCGACGCCTGGACCTCCGCCCTGGTCCGGGTGGACGGGGTGTACGTCGAGTTGCGGTACAGCGACGCATGCCGGGCCGCCTGGGGCCGCATCAGCTGGGGCGCACCAGGTGACATGGCAGAGGCCGTCCCGGCACACGGCAGACACATGCGGGAACGGGTGCACTACGACACCGATGTGTACACCGCCATGGTGCCCGCCTCCGACCCCTCGGAGGCGAAGGCCTGCACACAGCTGCGCTCCGGCCGACACGGCTGCACGAATCCGGGCGGGCGACGCCACCTGCTCGAGCCTCCCGAGCCGCCGGTGGCCTCCCCCCGCCCTGCCCAACCGTGAAGCCGGACCGGCCCGCGCTCCCGCAGCAGGGCACGGCCCAGCCTTCCTTTGGGTGAAGTCCCTGGAACCTCCGTCCGGCGCTACCGCACCATGGCGGCACCGATGCCTGGCACGTAGACGTCCGGCACAGACAGAAGGAACTCAGCACCGATGCACCCTGGCCGCGCGGCGGATGACAGCTTCCTCTTCCACACTGGCCAGCCGCCGAGCCATCGCTCCTGCGGCGCCCTCGCCGGCCGGTCCCCCTGCGAACGCCTACGGCGGAAAGCCCAAGACCCCTGTCACAGGCGTCCGTCACCTGCACATCCAGAGCCGGCACTGTCGCCGTGAAAGGTCCGCGGCCCGGGAGGCGAGACGGTCCCAGGCCGCAGAGTGGCGGGCGTGTGCTCAGCGAGAGCGGGGTTTGGCCTTGGTGGCGTGACGGGCGGCCTTGTAGGTCTCGGGCAGGAAGCGGTGTTCGAGGGCGGTGCGCTTGGTGGCGGCGTCGCCGCCGACGATCTCTGCGCGACCGTTCATCATGGCGATGAATCCCTGGCGAGCGACTTCCTTGCGGTTGTTCTTCTTCATGCCGGGGCCGAAGGCGGTGTTGTTCATGCCCGCGCGGGTGTGGAAGTTGCTGTCGGTGGCGCCGGGCATGAGGCAGGTGACGGTGACGCCGTGCTCCTTGAGTTCCTCACGCAAACCGAGGGCGAACATGCGGGTGAAGGCGCGCGAGGGCCCGTACACGGTCTCGTAGGGGGTGGGCAGGGTCGCCGACAGCGAGGACGTGATCAGGATGCGGCCGCGGCCGTTGCCTGCCATGTGCCGGGCGACGTGCTTGGCCAGGTGGACGACGGAGGCCACGTTCAGCTGGATCAGGGAGAGTTCGTCGTCGAGGTCGGTGTCGAGGAAGGCGCCGCCGATGCTGCGGCCGGCGTTGAGGACCGCGGCGTCGAGCGGCCGTCCTGTCTCCTGCACCGCCTGCCACACCGACTCGACGCCCTCGCTCTGGGAGAGGTCGGCGCGTACGGGGGTGACGTCGACGCCGTGCCGGGCGAGGCCGGCCGCGGCATGGTCGGTGTGCTCGCTGCGTCCGGTGGCGATCAGGTCGAAGCCGTTGATGGCGAACAGCTTCGCGAGTTCGTGGCCGATGCCCGCGGAGGCCCCGGTCACCAGGGCGAGCGGGCGGCGGGAGGCGGTGCTGCTCATGAGAGGGCTCCGTTTCCGTGCGGAGGTGGTCGTTCAGTGCTGCAGGTGGCCGACCGCCGCGAGGGTCGGCGCGGGATTGCTCTGAGGCTGAAGGTGGAACTACCAGGCCTGGCGGGTGGGGTGGACGACGATGTCGTTGACGGTGACGTCAGGGGGCTGGTTCAGCGCGTAGACGACGGCGTCGGCCACCCGGTCGGGGTCGATGGCACCCTCGTTGAGCTGCTGGGCGATCTGTTTGCCCTCGGCGTTGGAGACTTTGTCGGCCCAGCCGGTGGAGATGACGCCAGGGCTGATCATGGAGACTTGGATGCCGTGGGTGATGCCGACTTCCCGGCGGAGGCTGTCGGTGATGCCGCGGATGAAGAACTTGGTGGCGCTGTAGACGCCGCTGGCCTCCCCGACGCGGATGCCTGCCACCGAGCTGAGGTTGAGGATCTGGCCGGACTGGCGGGCGATCATGCCGGGCAGGACGGCGCTGATGGCATGCAGGTAGCCGCGGAGGTTGGTGTCGATCATCTTGTCCCAGTCGTCGATGGCGCGGTCGGACCACTTGGAGAAGAGCATCAGGCCGGCGTTGTTGACCAGGTGGTCGACGGGGCCGTACTCGCCGGCGGCGAAGTCCATCAGGCCCTCGACGTCGTCCCGGCGAGTGACGTCGGTGATGCGGGCGGCCGCGGTGCCGCCGGCGTCGCGGATCTCGGTGATCAGGGTGTCGAGCTTGTCGGCGTTGCGGGCGGCGAGGACGACGCGGGCGCCGCACGCGGCCAGGGCCCGAGCCGTGGCCGCGCCGATGCCGGAGGACGCTCCGGTGATGACGCTGACGCGGCCGCGCAGGTGGTTGTCGTGGCTGTCAGCCATGGTGGCTCAATCCTTCTGCGAAGCGGTGTTCAGGCTGTGCGTGCGCGGTTGCCGAATTCGAGGAACATGCGCAGGAACCCCTCCGGGTTCTCCTCGGGCACTCAATGGCCGGCCCGCGACGAGGCGCGTGCTCATCGGTTCGGCTTCCATGCGGATTACGGAGCAGGCGGGCGCAGCTGCCCGGGCGCCGCCGGTCGGTGACAGGCCGGAGTACGGCGTCGTCACCGGCCGGCGGAGCCTGGCGCAGGATCAGGCGGCGGGAGCGTCGAAATCGGCCGACAGGGTCAGCGCCTCGTTGGCACGGATCTCGGCGAGCATCGACTCCAGCTGCTCGATCGCCGTGCCGTACGCAGGGGCGCCCAGCAGCAGGCGCTGGGGGTGGGTGTCGGTGGCGAGGGCGGTGACGATCGCCCGGGCGGCGGCGTGCGGGTCGCCGGGCTCCTTGCCGGTGTCCGCGCGGAACGCGGCACGCGCCGCGCCGACCGTGTCGGCGTAGTCGGCGATCTCCCGCTCGGGCAGCGTCTCGTTGGCGGACCGGCCCGCCCAGTCGGTGCGGAAGGGGCCGGGCTCGACGAGCAGCGTGGTGATGCCCAGCGGGGCGACCTCCTGGCGCAGCGCGTCGGTCAGGCCCTCGACGGCGAACTTGGTGGCGGCGTAGTAGCCGACGGCCGGGAAGGCGCGCAGTCCTCCGATGGAGGAGAAGTTCACGATCGTTCCCGAGCGGCGCGCGCGCATGCCCGGCAGGACGTTGCGGATGACGTCGGACAGGCCGAACACGTTGATGTCGAAGATCCGGCGAATCTCCTCATCAGTGTTCTCCTCCACGGCGGCGAAGTAGCCGATACCGGCGTTGTTGACCAGCACGTCGATGCCGCCGAAGTGCTCCTCGGCAGCCTCAACGGCCTTGCTGACCTGGGTGCCGTCGGTGACGTCGAGGGGCAGGGCGAGCGCCTGGTCGTTGCCCTCGACGAGGTCCTTGACCTGAGCGATGTCACGGGCGGTGACGACCGCCTTCTGGCCGGCGGCGAGGACCTCCCGGGCCAGGGCCCGGCCGAAGCCGGTCGAGCAGCCGGTGATGAACCAGACCTGCTGCTGAACAGTCACGATGCGGATCTCCCTCAGAACGAGCGCACCCCTCCCACCGCGATCACCACGGGTGACGGCGACAGGGATGCTGTGTGGGACCCCGCGTGACTGCCGTTGGAGCCGGTCATGAACTGCGCTGTGCCGCCGAGCAACCTCGCCGACCGGTTGGCTGTGTCATTTCATTGGAGAGCGAGGGCTGTTACCGACGCTGAGCTCAACATCCTCTTCGAGGGCGGCTGGCGCGAGCGGCGCACCGGGGCATGGCTCGCCGCCGTCTCGCGCCGTGACCACTTCCGCAGGCGTCTTTGAGCACTGCTGCTAGGTGTTGCGGGTCAGGGCGTTGTTGACGGCGTCACGTGCTCGTCCTCCTGCAGGGAAACGCTTGCGGCATATCTCGTGCACGCATCGCACCTTGTGAGTAGGTCGTGCTCGCAGTTGATCACATGCACGAGGAATCGTTCGGCATCCTCGAGTTGTGCTCGCTGCGTCCGGATCTGGTGGAGTTGCCGCTCGATCGCGCCCGTTCTCTCGGGGTCACCTCGGTGCAGAACCTGCCGGATCTCCGGCAGGCTCATGCCGACGCCCTGGCATGCTCGCAGGACCCGCAAGCGGTGAAGGTGCTCCTCGCTGTAGTCGCGCTGGCCTGACGGTGTGCGGTCGGGCACGACGACACCTACATCGTCCCAGTGCCTCAGCACATGCACCGCTACGCCAAGACGGTGAGCGACGTCTCCGATCTTCATGGGGCCATTATCCCTGCTTGACCTCAGGTCGACCTGAGGTTCTAGCTTCATCGCATGAATACGAGGGAATCGCGGCTGCCGGATCCTGTCCACATCACCGTCGACGGGGCAAGCGTCGCAACATACGTACTGGTCCCCGACCGGGGGGCTGCGCTGGGAGATGTGGTGTTCTGCCATGGCACGCCGTGGTCGTCACAGGTATGGGCGGAGACTGCACGGCACCTAAGCAGCAGATATCGGGTGTTCCTGTGGGACATGCCCGGCTACGGCAGATCACCGAAGGATCCGGTAGTACCGATCGATCTTGCCTCCCAGATGTCACGATTCGCTCAGCTGCTCACGTACTGGCGCCTGGACAGGCCATACGTTGTCGCACACGACATCGGAGGAGCCGTGACACTCGGGTCTCACCTGCTTCACGACAGTGAGTACGCGGGTCTGTTCCTCTGGGACGTGGTGACACTCGATCCGTGGGGATCGCCGTTCTTCCGGCTGGTCGCCGACCATGCCGACGTGTTCGCGGAACTCCCAGCCACGCTCCACACAACCTTGGTCAAGGAGTACATCGCCGGTGCGGCACACTGAACCGTTCCGGGTTTGATCGAGACTCTAGGTCGTGACTGTGACCTGGGATTTCGTGGTTTCGCGGTAGTGCTTGGTCTCGTATTCGGCAGGTG